>NZ_CP191258.1:1230693-1846040 GCF_050410795.1 Fontivita pretiosa
CGCCTGGTACGATGCGCTAAACGATGAGCACAAACGCCCGATAGCTGATGCAGCTCATCAAGTCGCCGACATCCGCAGCAGCCTGGGCTCGCGAGCGACGTTTGTTCATGCGTACGACGAAGCAGCCCGGGCCATCCAGGCCGCCCAAACCGCCGCAAGCACAACACAACCGCCGCACACGCCGCCGCCCGTGGTGCTGCTCGGTTCCCCGCCAGATGCCGTCGCCGGGACGTTCTGCCTGCCCGCCGCTGTTGCGCACGGCGACTACGGGATGTATGACTTTGGATTCGGACCGATCATCACGTACTTGGATCCTGGCGCGGCCTACTTCGCGCGGCATCGCGGCGGCTTCGGCGGGCATCTCGGTCGCGGATTTTACGGATACGAAAGCGTCTACATCAGTTCCTGGGCGCTGCGGCACTCCCCCGCCGCCCGCATCGCCGCAGCCGCCGCCGCTGGGCCTTTCGTCTCACGCTTCCCGGCGGCGCCACGCATTGGCCTGGTTCCCATCCGCGATTACCACGATCATCGCTTCCACACGCACCGCTCCCCCGGCGGCATCTGGCGCGGCCAGTTTCGGCGGTAATACCTTCGGAATCGCAATGCGTCGCCCAGGGAATCCGACATCTGCTGCAAATCGCCGAGCACTTTGGCTCTAACACACACGAGCCATTTCGTGCATACTACTGGTCATGAACGCAGACGGATCGCCGCTTCGACGGACTTTGAGCATCCTCCAGCGCGGAATCGAGCAGCAACTGCACATCGGCGCACAACTTTACGTGTCACATCGCGGCACGGTGCTGGCCGACGTGGCGATTGGCGAATCACGCGCCGATGTGCCGATGTCGCCCGAGACGATCAACCCCTGGATGAGCAGCGTCAAGCCGATCGTCGCGGTGGCGGTGGCACAGCTCTGGCAGCACGGATTGCTGGACCTGGACGATCGCGTCGCCCGACACATCCCCGAATTCGGCGTCCGCGGCAAGGAGCCGATTACCATCCGGCATCTGCTCACGCATACTGGCGGATTTCGCGCCGTCATCGGACTTCAGTGGAATGACCCGTTTCAGGACGCAGTCGCCAAAGTGTGTGAGACACCCCAGGAACCGCGATGGGTCCCGGGACGCACAGCCGGCTACAACCCCAACGGCGCGTGGTACATCCTGGCCGAGCTGCTGCGCCGGCTCGACGGCCGCCCGATCGATGAGTACGTCCGCGAGGCGATTTTCCTGCCGCTGGGGATGCATCACTCGTGGCTGGGGATCAGGCCAGAGGTGTATCGCGCCTATGGCCGACGGATCGGGTACGTCTACGATACCAGCACTGGCGAGGTGCGGAGTCCCAAATACGGCAACACCGAAGACGATGCCGCCGTTATCCGCCCCGGCGCCAATGGCCGCGGGCCGATCCGCGAGCTCGCTCGCTTCTACGAAGCGCTGCTCCACAAGGACAAAACCAGGCTCCTGCTGATGCCGCAGACGATCGAGGCCATGGTGGCCCGGCATCGCGCGGGCATGTTTGACCTGACCTTCAAGCACGTGATCGACTGGGGACTGGGATTCATCATCGACTCCAACCAGTACGGCCCGCAGACCCTGCCCTACGGCTATGGTCCTCACGCCTCCCCACGCACCTTCGGCCATAGCGGGCATCAGTCTTCCTGCGCGTTCTGTGATCCGGACAATGCGTTGGTGGTGGCCTGGTTCTGCAACGGCATGCCCGGCGAGGCGAGACACAACCATCGCCAGCGCCAGATCAACCAGGCGATCTACGAAGACCTGGGACTGGTGCCCGGTTCACCGCGCGCGACGGATGAGGCTCAATCGATCGCGCCCGCAGTGCAACCTGCGCATGCGTGACTCGTTTGTCTTTGGTCGATGTCGCGCGATCGGTCTTCAACGAAACTCTTCGGGCATCTGGAAAGCAGCGGCCGAGTCGTCTGAAGTGTCGGCAAACCGCCGCCGTCCCCAGGTCAGCCACTCCTCTTGAAGTTTCTGCCAGTTCATGCCGCGTGCCTCCAGAACCCGGGTCGCGTTTTGCCCGTCGGCCAGATCACGAGCCAGCGAGCGCAACAGCTCGACATCGTTTTCGACCAGATACGCGACGACGGATGCGAGCTGCGCGTAGTGCTGGGCCGTGATCGGCGAGTCAAACAGGATCGCCAGCGGCTTGAACAAGCCCTTGCCGGCGGGGTCGATCGGCTTGGCGAACTGCGCCGCCAGTTCCCGCCGCGACAGCGACTGCGGATGCACGCACGCCTGCACATAGCTGGCGATGCCCTCCTGAAGCGGCGTGTGTGGTGGATGCCCGCTGAGCAGCCGCAGGTCGCGCGCGACAATCGCGTGGGCCGACTCGTGCAGATAAACCGGCCGCCGCGGGCCAAGCTCGGCGCGATAGGTCGAGGTTGCGACGTCCTGCACGCTGTATCCACCCTGGGTTGGCGGGCGGATCTCAGCCTGCCACTGCTCGCCGAGCCGCTCGTAGAACGCCTTCTCATCCTCGGCTCCTGCAAAGATCAGCAGCGCCACCGGCCCAAGCTCATCGGTCGGTCGCACCGCCTCGCCAAAGACGCGCCGCACAAACGCGCGGGCGTTGCGCATGTCGTGCAGCAGCCGGGACAGCTCCGGCTTTCCTATCGCCGGCTGCGCGTCGCTGGCCACCAGAAGACCGTCTTGCAACACACACTCCCGCAGGCGCGACCCGAACGCCAGATCCATCAGCCACTGGGCGCGCTGCTCGTCGGTCTGGGCGCCGCTCAAGCGAAGTTCATCCAAATCAATGCGTTTGGCGGGCGATTCGACGCGCAAGGCCAGCCCGCGAACCTCGTCCCAGTCCCCCACGCGCGCGTTGTCCCACCGCCACGTCCGCAACGGCGCATCCACTTCGATCCACTGCTGGCCCGGATCGAGCTGGAACCGTCGCTGGAAGATCGGTCGGCCGCGCGCATCCAGCGCCAGCCAGCGGAGCCGAACCCGCTGAGTCGCATCGGGCGCGCGCAGCATCGCGACAAGCGAGTCGCGATCCGCAAATCCCCTGTTCAGCTTCAGGTCGAGCCGCACGTATGCCCCCCGTTCAGCAGAATCTCCATCCAGATCCATCCGAAGGAACGATCGCCCACCCGCAGCCGAGGGATCGGTAACGATGCGCGCTTTGGCGTTCCGTGAGGTCGCAAGCTCCTGGACGGCCCCAGCCTCGAAGTCCGCGATCAACTCATCGCTCAGGCCGGCCGATTGCGATATCGCCACCGATCGCGCAAGCACCAGAATCAGCAGGCTGGCGATCACGGCGGGAACGGGCGCGCGTCGTTGCATGGACTGCATGGTAGACCTGATCAGGTCACTATTCGACCACGCCGCAACCATTAGCATGGCTCGTCGCAACTGGCGTGCGAACAACCGAACCGTCTTGGGAGACGAGCCATGACCAATTCCCGCTCGCATCGCAATTCTGTTTCCGCATCGCGCAGTCACCACGTCGGCACAACCGATCAGCGCCACAGGCGCCGCACGCGGCGGCTGATGGCCGGCGCCGTCGCAGCGGCCGTTGCCGCGGTTGCGGGCGTCGCCAAAGGCGATGGGAACTTTGACGGCGGACAGGTCTCGCTGACGCAGACGCGGCAGTGGATCGCGCCCGGACCTGTTCCGGGCATCAACTGGAACCTGGACACATTGCCGCTGCCGGCCGACGCCCTGGCGTTCGCCGAATGTGGCGACGGGCGCGTCGATCTGATGGGCATGCTTCACACGCATCCGGAAATGAAAATCGCCGACTGGGTCACCTACGACTGGTTCAACGGGGCGCTGGAGATCAACGGCGCCACGGCCGCCATAAACGTCGGCGCCACCGTCGATACGACCTACGGCTCGGCCTATTTCGCCGATGGAAACACGATCGGAGCGGACCTGTCGCTGACCAGCTCGCTCACCATCAACTTCCATCACGTCAACAGCGGCGCGTTGCGGCTTTCGGGGCGCCTCAGCGGCAATGCCAACCTCATCGTCGTCCGCGCGCCCGCCGGCGCAAACGTGCGATCGCTCTACATCGAGCAGGACAACGCCGCTTATGCCGGCAACGTCTCGATCACCACCGGAACCGCAGTCCGCCTCCTCGAGACCGGGCGAACCGGCACCGGCATCATCAACCTCGACGGCGGCGATCTGGACATCCTCTCCGAAGTGCCCGGCGGCGAGGTCCTGACCAATTCCGTCTTCTCGGCCATGGGACGTATCCGCGCCGAGCGCAACTACACGCTCAACCCCATGCCCCCGACGCCTCCGACGCTGGCCACCCACGTCATCCGCGACATCACCATCGACAACCCCGCGATGCTCGGCGGCAGCAACGACGCCTACATCGAGTTCGCCGCCGACAGCGGATACAGCTTCACCACGCGGCGGATGGTGCTGGGCAACGCCGGCGTGGCGGCGCCGGGGTCGCGCACCGTCATCGTCAACAACGGCAGCCACTATGACGGAACCGCAGGCTCGCGAAGGCTCACCGGCCCCAACCGTCTGGGCGAAACGCTCGTCACCACAACTGTGTCCTCCGGAGCGGGCAACCCCTCGTTCTTCGACATCGATCCGATCATTCAAGGCGGGCACACCCTGTTCAAACGCGGCACCGGCGTGCTTGTCATCGACGGCGACAACCAGACCACCTCGATGGGGCGAAAAATCATCGACGAGGGCGTGATCAGCTTTTCCACGCCGCTCAGCTATGGCACGACCAACGGCCTCGCCGGCGGACCGGCGGTGTCGGTGCTGCTTCGCGGCGGACCGGCGCCGGTTTCGGCGGGCATGGGTGTCGGCTACGCCACTGCCGTGCCGCCCAATCTGCTCACCACCGGCTCGATCCCCGGACAAAGCGGCGCGATCGACATCGATGTCACAGCGAACCCGGCGGCCATCGCGCTGCCGATCGTCAACACGGCCGGCACGAACACGGCGCTGCGCATCGGCTCCAGCGGCCGCGGCGTGCAGACCGGGCCGATCCTGCCCTTCGTGAATTTTGCGGCCGGAGAGGGTTTCTACTTCCTCGGCGGCGGCGGGGGCGAGCTGGAGATCGCCACGCCACTGGGTCCGGCGCCGGGCGCGAACCGAACCGTCGTCGAGATGGGCACGACCGGGCAATTGCTGCCCGGACGTGTGAGCCTCACCGCGCCGATCAATGGCGGCGGCACCATCCGCACCCATATCCGCGCCGGCACCCTGGCGGCGCTGCCACCGGGAGTCCTGGCCAACCAGGCCTTCACCTCGCTCGGAGCGTACTCCACCGCGCTGAGCACGGCCAGCTACTACACCGCCGCGCCAGCCAACACCCCCTACGACGGCCCAGGGCAACTTCTGCTCGATCACGTCGCACACAACAACGGGCTGTACAACTACGCCGCCGGCGGCTCATTCGGGGCGGCGCCGCTGCTGCTCGACGGCGGCGCCATCGGGTGGACCGGCGATGTCAGTCTCAATGCCCTGCCCGGCACCTACAACATGCCGCTCTCCTCGACGCTTTACCAGTCCGCCGCCGCCCCATCGGCGCCGCTGCTGACCGCCGTGCTGCATCTGGGAGGCGAGCACAGCGCCGGAACCATGATCGCCAACTTCCCGATCAGCGACAACTTCAACACGCCGGTCGCTTTGCTCAAGAGCGGAGTCAACAGCACGCTCGATCTCACCCCGCTGCCGGTGCACCCGTTCAGCGGCGGGCTGGGCATCATGGGAGGCGTGGTCATCACCAACTTCCCTGAACAGCTCGGACGAAACACGGTGACCATCGACGACGGCGGCGAGCTGTCGATCGTCGCCCCGCCGCCGGGCGGAGGGCTTACGTTCCCGCAGATGCTGCGTGTGGCCAACGGCGTGGAGCGAAGATCCAGTGTCGTGCGTGTCGCGATGGGGCAGATCGCCAGCTTTGTCGGGGCCACTTCTCCCATCGGCGCGCCCCTCGAGGCCGATCCTTCCGCGCCCGGATCGTTGCTGGAGAAGCAGGGTCCCGGACAGCTCAACCTCTACATGACCGCCTTCAACGCCGCCAACTACGGCTCGCCAACGAACTCCTGGGGAATCAAGGCCAGCGACGGGATCGTCTCTCTCAACCATCTGCCCGGCAACGCCTCGCCGTTCAACGGCCAGGCCGTCTTCAACGGCGGGGTTATGCAGATCGTCTCGCCGACGGGGCCGGGAGGGATCATCGTTCCTCCGCCCGTCCTGTTCGATCCCAACTACGGCTTTGCCGCGCTCAGCTCCTACGCCGGGACCAAGAGCGAGCTTCGTCTGGGTGACCAGGCGTTGTTCCACACGACCGGCGCGCAGCGCGGCGACTGGATGGGCAGGCTCCACGTGTCGATGGGGGCCAACTCGATCTTCAAGCTGGCGGCCAACGTGTTCGGCGCGCCGCTGGACACCCGCGGCACCGGCGAGATCACCTTCGACGGGCGAGGCGCCGTGCAGTTCACCCCCTTCCCCGGCGGCGGGCAGATCCTCTATCCGCGCGACGGCGGATTCACCACCGCGCTGGATAACGGCGTGCTGTTCAGCGGCACCCGAGAGGCCGACATCAATGGCAACCTGCTGTTCAACAGTTCCGGCGGCGCCGGGGGCGTGGTCTTCATCGACGGCGCGGTCGTGGGCGTCGCCGCCCCGCCGCCCGTCGCGGCATCGACCTGGACCATTGGCGGCACAGGATTGACGAGCTGGAACGGAACCGTCATCAAATGGCAGACCGAAGGGATCCCCGGCGCCGGCGGGCCGTTCGTCTCCGGCAGCGTCAACTTCAATCGCTGCGAAGGCGCGCCGGTCATCGTGCAGCCGGGAGCGACGCTGCGCATCGAGTTCGGTGTCGTCAATGCGGGAAATACCGCGGATCCGTTCACCGACAACAGCGGCCTGGCGACCACGGGCAACCACGTGAACGTCGAAAACAACGCCTCCGGCCCGGGCGTGGGCGTGCCGCCGGCGCGAGCCTTCAACATCACCCAGGGCACCAAGCGCGTGGGCGATCTGACCGTCAGTGGCTTCAATCCCGCGGCGCCTGCGTTGGGCGTCAGCGCAACTTCCGTGTATCCCGGCGCGCGGCTCGAGGCGAATCACATCCGCCAGAACCGCCTGGACATCAACGCTGGCGCTGTCGCCATGACGTACGTCAACGGCGGCCCCGGCGGCACCAGCCGAATCCGCACGCTCAACATCGACCCGGCCGGCGGCGCGCTGGACCTGAACGACAACGACCTGATCGTGACCGGCGGAACGCTGGCAACGATCACCGGGCAGATCAAAACCGGTCTGGAGAACGGCGGCGCGTTCGACTGGCTGGGTCCGGGTATCCGCAGCACTGAAGCCAACGTCCGCAACACGGCGGCGGGAAGCTTCCTGTACGGGCTGGGCGTCATCCTCAACGACCTGGCGCAGGTCGGCGGCGTGGGGCCGATCTACGCCAGTTTCTCCGGCCAGGCCACCAGCGGCATCACCGATGTGCTCGTGAAGTTCACATACTTCGGAGATGCGGACCTGAGCGGCGCGATTGACGCCACCGATTACTCGCTGATCGACAATGGCTATGTGAACGGACTGAGCGGATGGATCAACGGCGACTTCGACTACAGCGGCGTCATCGACGCCACCGACTATGCGCTGATCGACAACGCCTTCGTCAACCAGAGCGGCGTGCTTGCCGAGGCGATGATCGCCCGGCACGCCAAGCTGTTCAGCGGCGAGTACCTGGCGGCGCTGAGCGCCGTGCGCGCAGGCGTCATCCCCGAGCCGGCGAGCATCTGGGCATGCATCGCACCCCTGTTGATCGCCGCAGGCACAAGCCCGCGGCGCAGTTCCGGGCGGAAGCAGCTTCCGAAAAGACTCCCGACCCCTTAAAATAAGGGGTCGGGAGTCTTTTCCCGGCGCATCAAAAACACTCCCGACCCCTTTTTCAGTCCGACCCCTTTTTCAGTCGAAGAAGGTCAGATACCTGCCGCCGCTGCTGAGGCGGTGCAGCAGCACGCCCAGCTCCAGCAGGTGATAGTCGCCCCACATCGAGGATTCGCCGCAGGGAATCTTGCGGCCCTTCGGCACGTGGTCCCAGCCATTGGGACGATGGTAGATCGAGTGCAGCAGCAGCCCCTGGTGTTTGGGGCTGGTGGCCAGATAAGTGTCGCTCAGCAGCGTCCGGGCGATGCTCAGCCCTGCCTGGGTGTATCGAGGTTTGTTCAGGTGTCTTCCCAGTCGCAGCAGCGCCTGTGCGGCGATGGCGGATGCGGAGGCGTCCACCGGCTCATAGTCATTGAACGGGTCGGCGGGCCTGTCGCGCCAGCCCTGGAGCTGCGCCAGTCCCGGCGCGCCGTCATCCCAGTAGGTGATGCCGTCCAGCGCCGAGCAATCCTCGATGTAATGCTCGCTGGTCTCTACCGCCGCCTGCGTAAAGACGCGCATCACGTCGCGTCTGGGCAGGCCAACCGACTGCTTGAACTTGCCCTCAGGAATGGTTGCGAAGAACTCGAGCTGTTCGGCGTAGCCGAGCATCGCCCAGGCCAGTCCGCGCGTCCAGGTACTGAACGGTGAATATCCCTGCTGGGTGGATCGGCAGCGGAACAGCCCGTCGTTGCGGTTGAAGATCGCCTCGTGGGCGGTTCGTCCGCGAACGTCGTAGGTGTGCTGTGACTGGCCGTGGAAGATGATGTACTGATTGGTCGCCAGGCCGTGCAGCACCGCGCGCTTGAGCAGGTCGGCGGCGCGGTCATTCTCGTGCATGAGCCGATGCCCCAGTTGCCAGGCCACGCCGAGAATGCGGATCGTCCGCATCGTATCGACGAACAGCGAATGCGGGCCGTTGAATGAATAGATGTAGCCAAGCTGGGTGGCGTTGGCCGACAGGGGCGAGGGCTTCTCCACGCGGATGCCCTGCCAGCGTGCCGCCTGCACCGCCCCGCTGGATTTGAGCGCCAGCTCGTAGTATTCGTTTTCCCATTCGTTGTGGGGGAACTTTCCCTCGCGCATGAGGCGGCGGAGGTTGCCGAAGGTCGAGAGATTGTTGAAGCCGTGATCGTGCACGCCCACGTGCGTGATGTGCGGAGGCATGTGCCGGCGGGTGCGGTCTCGCCCCAGCTTCAGCAGCGCCCTGTCGCCGGTCACGTCGAAGGTCAGGATGGCGCAACCGTAAACGAACCCCTGCGTCCATTCGGTCCATCCGCGAGTGGTATACTTGCCTTCGACGGTGAACACCGGTGTGCCGCGTGAGACATCCCAGGTGCGGTCGATGTCGCGTACTTTGCGCCCGGCCAGATCGAACAGCCGCTGCAGAGGCTTTGTGAGGTCCGACGGTTTGAGTTTCGGGTCAATGCGCATGAGAATTCCGTATCTGATGTTTCACGTGCCGCAGGGCACGAAAGTGCGAACGTTGTGCGGGCAAGATGTCGCGCTGTCAAGCGCGGCGCGGCAGCCGCGATGGATGCATGGTTGAATCGCTGGAGTGCCCCAGGGGCCGGCGCCTGCGGCGGCGGCGAACCTTTGCATTGTGCCGCGGCTTGCGGTATTTGATTCAGATGCTTCACGACGAAGTGATTCTGATCCTGGATTTCGGGTCGCAGTATTCGCAGCTCATCGCGCGTCGCGTTCGCGAAGCGGGAGTGTACAGCGAGCTGGTTCGGCCCGACATTTCCCTGGAAGAGCTGCGTGCCAGGAACCCGCGGGGACTGATCCTGTCCGGCGGGCCGAGCAGCGTCTATGAGCCGAATGCTCCGCGATGCGATCCGCGGATTTTCGAGCTGGGCGTGCCGGTGCTGGGGATCTGCTACGGGATGCAGCTTGGGGCACAGCTTCTTGGCGGGCAGGTGAAGCCGGCGGCGGCCAGAGAGTACGGGCGAACCAAGCTTCGCATCATCCGCGACGATCCGTTTCTCAAGGGACTGCCACGCGAAACCACGGTGTGGATGAGCCACGGCGATCAGGTGCACGAGCTGCCGGCGGAGTTCGTGGCGCTGGCGACCACGCCGACGTGTCCCTTCGCCGCGGCAAAGCACGTCTCACGGCCGTTCTACGGCGTGCAGTTCCATCCTGAAGTGACGCACACGCCCCGCGGCGAGCAGATCTTCCACAACTTCCTGTACGAGATCTGCAAATGCTCCGGCACCTGGACGATGGGGAACTTCGTGGAGCAGGCGGTGCGCCGCATCCGCGAGCAGGTCGGCACCGGAAAGGTGATCTGCGGTCTGAGCGGCGGAGTGGATTCCAGCGTCACCGCGGCGCTCTTGCACAAGGCGATCGGCGATCAGCTTGTGTGCATTTTTGTGGACAACGGGCTGCTGCGGAAAAATGAGCGGCAACGCGTGGAAGCGACGTTTCGCGACCATTTCAAAATCAACCTGGTCGTCAGCGACGCCAGCGAGCATTTCCTCCGCGAGCTCAAGGGCGTCACCGACCCGCAGCAGAAACGCAAGATCATCGGGCGTGAATTCATCGCCGCCTTCGAGCGCGAGGCCAACGCCATCGAGGGCGCGCGCTATCTGGCCCAGGGGACGCTGTATCCGGACGTGATCGAATCGGGGCGCGGGCATGCGGGCATGGCGGCGAGCATCAAGCTGCACCACAACGTCGGAGGTCTGCCCGAAGACCTGGATTTCGAGCTGGTCGAGCCGCTGCGCGAGCTGTTCAAGGACGAGGTGCGAAAGGTCGGCGAGGTGCTGGGCCTGCCCGAGGAAATTGTCTGGCGGCATCCATTTCCCGGACCGGGGCTGGCGGTGCGAATCATCGGGGAAGTGACCCCCGAGCGGCTGGCCATCCTTCGCGATGCCGACGAGATCGTGCTTGAAGAGTTGATGGCCGCCAATCTCTACCGCAAGACCGCGCAGGTGTTCGCCGTGCTGGTGCCGATCGGAACGGTGGGCGTGATGGGCGACGCCCGCAGCTACGAGGGCGTGATCGCGATTCGCGCCGTGGAGACTCAGGACTTCATGACCGCCGACTGGGCGAGGATTCCGTTCAACGTTCTGGCGGAGATGAGCAATCGGATCATCAACGAAGTGCGGGGCGTCAACCGGGTCGTTTACGACATATCCAGCAAACCGCCGGCAACAATTGAATGGGAGTAGTGAGTACAGACTGTTGCTGGGCGCACGTCGATTCGGAGCTGCACCACGCGCTTTGCGCGGGCACAAATCATTACTGATCAAGATGTCGCGATAAATTCAAGCTGCTCCAAGTGAAAAACCGGCGAAGGGTGTGGCCGAGTCCTTGATCACGGGATATCCGTGTCCTATGATCCGCTGACTTTCCGTGGCAGTGAATTCTGAAAGGCATGCCCGATGACTCTCGCTGTAGAACCCATCGTTAAGGACACGACCCGCAAACAGGTACCGCCTGCGCAATGGAAGACGCTGGACGGCAATGAGGCCGCCGCGTCGGTGGCTTACCGGCTCAGTGAAGTGATTGCCATCTATCCGATCACACCAAGCTCGCCCATGGGCGAGCTTTGTGATGAATGGGCCGCGCAGGGAATGAAGAACCTGTGGGGCACCGTTCCCAGCGTGACGGAAATGCAGTCCGAAGGCGGCGCCGCCGGCGCCGTGCACGGGGCGGCTCAGGCCGGGGCGCTGGCGACCACGTTCACCGCCAGCCAGGGCCTTTTGCTGATGATCCCCAACATGTACAAGATCGCCGGGGAACTCACGCCGTTCGTGATGCACGTGACGGCCCGCACGCTGGCGACGCATGCGCTGTCGATCTTCGGGGATCATTCCGACGTGATGGCCTGCCGCCAGACCGGATTTGCCCTGCTCTGTTCCGGCAGCGTTCAGGAGGCGCACGATCTGGCGCTGATCGCGCACGCCGCCACGCTCGACAGTCGCGTGCCCTTCCTGCACTTTTTCGATGGGTTCCGCACCAGCCACGAAGTGGCCAAGATTCAGGTGCTCGACGACGAAGTGCTCGAGAAAATGATCAACCCGCAGGCGATCGAGGCGCATCGCCAGCGGGCGCTGACGCCCGACGCGCCCAAGATTCGCGGCACGGCGCAGAACCCGGACACGTTTTTCCAGGCGCGTGAGGCGTGCAACCGCTTCTACGACGCCTGCCCGGGCGTAGTGAAGGCCGCGATGGAGAAATTCGGCAAGCTCACCGGCAGGAAGTACTCGCTGTTCGATTACGTGGGCGCGCCCGATGCCGATCGGGTCATCGTCATCATGGGCTCGGGCACGCAGACGGTCGACCAGACCGTGCAGCGGCTGGGCGAACGTTTCGGGGAAAAGCTGGGCGTGGTGAAGGTACGGCTGTTCCGCCCCTGGAGCGTGCCCGATTTCATCGCCGCGCTTCCCAAGACGGTCAGGAAGATCGCGGTGCTGGATCGCACCAAGGAGCCGGGCGCGATCGGCGAGCCGCTGTATCAGGATGTGGTCACCGCCCTGCGCGAGGCCAGGGACCAGGGCCTGATCAGCACTGAACCGACCGTCATCGGCGGGCGATACGGGCTGAGCAGCAAGGAATTCACCCCCGCAATGGTCAAGGCAATCTTCGACGAGCTGAAAAAAGACAAGCCCAAGAACCACTTCACGATCGGCATCGTCGATGACGTGACGCACACGTCGCTGGATTACGACCCGGAGTTCAACATCGAAGGCGCCGACATCGTCAAGGCGGTGTTCTTCGGGCTGGGCGCCGACGGAACCGTCGGGGCCAACAAGAACTCGATCAAGATCATCGGCGAGGAAACCGACAACTTCGCCCAGGGATATTTCGTGTACGACTCCAAGAAGAGTGGAGCGATCACGATCAGCCATCTGCGATTCGGTCCCAGGCCGATCCGCTCGGCGTATCTGATCCGCCAGGCGAACTTCGTGGCGGCGCACCAGTTCACGTTCATGGAGAAGTACGACGTGCTGGAGTACGCCGCGCCGGGCGCCACGTTCCTGCTCAACGCCCCGTGGGGGCCGCAGGAAGTCTGGGACCATCTGCCGCGCGAAGTCCAGCAGCAGATCATCGACAAGAAGCTGAAGTTCTACGTGATCGACGCGTACAAGGTCGCCCGCGAGACCGGCATGGGCGTGCGGATCAACACGATCATGCAGACGTGCTTCTTCGCGATTTCCGGCGTGCTGCCGCGCGAGCAGGCGATCGCGCAGATCAAAAAGGCGATCGAGAAGACCTACGGCCGAAAGGGCAGGGAGATCGTCGAGAAGAACTTCGCGGCGGTGGATCACACACTGGCTCATCTGCACGAGGTTAAGGTTCCCGGGCAGGTCACCTCCACGATCAGGATGCCGCCGATCGTCAGCGAGGAAGCGCCCGATTTCGTCAAGCGCGTCACTGCGGTGATGATGGCCAACAAGGGGGATCTGCTGCCGGTCAGCGCGTTTCCGGTGGATGGCACCTGGCCGCCGGGCACGACCCGATGGGAGAAACGCAACATCGCCACGGAGATTCCGGTGTGGGATCCGGCGATCTGCATCCAGTGCAACAAGTGCGCGATGGTCTGCCCGCACGCGGCCATCCGGGCAAACGTCTATCCTCCAGAATATCTGGCCAACGCGCCGGCGACGTTCAAGTCCACCGACTACAAGGCCGCCGACTTCAAGGGCTTCAAGTACACCATCCAGGTGGCGCCGGAGGACTGCACCGGATGCAGGCTGTGCGTCTCGGTCTGCCCCGCCAAGGACAAGTCCAATCCGAAACACAAGGCGATCAACATGGCCGAGCAGATGCCGCTGCGTCAGAGCGAGCGGGAGAACTACCGGTTCTTCCTGAGCCTGCCGGAGCCGGATCGCACGCGAATCCGCATCGACGTCAAGGGCAGCCAGTTCATGCTGCCGCTGTTCGAGTACAGCGGCGCCTGTGCCGGGTGTGGCGAGACGCCTTACATCAAGCTGCTCACGCAGCTCTTCGGCGACCGGACGCTGATCGCCAACGCCACCGGCTGCTCGTCGATCTACGGCGGCAATCTGCCGACCACGCCGTATTGCACGAACCGCGAGGGACGCGGGCCGGCATGGTCCAACTCGCTGTTCGAGGACAACGCCGAATTTGGCCTGGGCTTCCGTCTGGGCATCAACAGCAACCGCCAGATCGCCACGATGCTGCTCAAGCAGCTTTCCAGCCGGGTGGGTGAGAACCTGGTCAGCCAGATCCTCCAGGCACAGCAGGATGACGAGGCGGGGATCGCGGCGCAGCGTGCCCGGGTGGCGGAGCTGAAAAAGAAGCTGGCGGAGATCCCGACCGCCGAAGCGCGGGCGCTGCAACAGCTCGCTGACTACCTGGTCCGCAAGAGCGTGTGGATCGTCGGAGGCGACGGATGGGCCTACGACATCGGGTATGGCGGACTGGACCACGTGCTGGCGTCGGGGCACGACGTGAACGTGCTGGTGCTGGATACGGAGGTGTACAGCAACACGGGCGGGCAGGCGTCCAAGGCGACTCCGATGGGCGCCGCCGCCAAGTTCGCCGCCGCCGGAAAAGCCACGCCCAAAAAAGACCTGGGCCTGATGGCGATGGCGTACGGAAACGTCTACGTGGCGCGCGTCGCCTTCGGCGCCAAGGACGTGCAGACGGTCAAGGCGTTCCTCGAGGCCGAAAGCTATCGCGGGCCTTCGCTGATCATCGCCTACTGCCACTGCATCGCGCACGGTTACGACCTGGCGTTCGGAGCCGATCAGCAGAAGCTGGCGGTGGAAAGCGGCTACTGGCCGCTGTACCGCTACGATCCGCGTCGTCTGGCCAGCGGACAAAGCCCGCTTCAGCTCGACTCGACGCCGCCCAAGGCGCCGCTCACGGAATTCGTCAAGAACGAGACTCGTTTCCGGATGGTCGAGCGGCAGGATCCGGCCCGGTTCCGCGAGCTGATCGCCGCCAGCCAGCAGTACGCCGCAAGGCAACTGGCGCTGTATCAGGAACTGGCCAAAGGTCTGGGTGGTGCCAGCGGGAACGGGGAGAAAACACAAGAGTGAATTCGAATCTCGGCTTTTGACTTTCGATTCCTGACTTCGGATCTGACACTGCGCGATGCACGAGTTGCGGATCTGAAGGCTCGAATCGGTCAGGAATCGAGAATCACATACGGGAGTCCGTCCATGGACCTGTCCACTACTTACCTGGGTCTGCGGCTGAGCAGTCCGCTGATGCCCGGCGCCTCGCCGATGGTTGATGACCTCGACACCGTGCGACGCCTGGAAGATGCCGGCGCCAGCGCCATCGTCATGCACTCGCTGTTCGAGGAACAGATCACCGGCGAGAAGCTGGCGACCATCTACCACATGGAGCTGTACGCCGACAGCTATTCCGAAGCCCTGAGCTACTTCCCGCGAAGCGATGACTTTGCCCTGGGACCGGATCAGTACCTGGAGCAGATCCAGCGGATCAAGCAGGCGGTGAACGTGCCGGTGATCGGGTCGCTCAACGGCACGACCCCCGGCGGATGGATCGAGTACGCCAAGCAGATCGAGCAGGCCGGGGCCGACGCACTGGAGCTGAACACGTATTTCGTGGCGACCGATCCGCAGGAGACCGGCTGGGCCGTCGAGCTGCGAATCCTGGAGGTCGTCCGCGCCGTGTGCGAATCGGTGACGATCCCCGTTGCCGTCAAGCTCTCGCCCTACTTTTCTTCCCTGGCCAACTTCGTGTATCGCCTTGACGAGGCCGGCGTCGAGGGACTTGTCCTGTTCAACCGCTTCTATCAGCCCGACATTGACATCGATCTGCTGGAGGCCGTGCCGACGCTCAAGCTCAGCGACTCCAGCGAGCTGCTGCTGAGGCTCAGGTGGCTGGCGATCCTCTCGCGGCAGATCAGCGCGAGCCTGGCCTGCTCCGGAGGCGTGCACACGGCGCAGGACGCGATCAAGGCGGTGATGGCCGGCGCCGACGCGGTGCAGGTGGTCTCGGCCCTGCTGCGGCATGGGCCGGAGCATCTGAAGGTGATCCGCGACGACATGGTCAAGTGGATGGAGGAAAACAGCTATTCGAGTCTGCGGCAGATGCGCGGCAGCATGGCGCTGAATCGCTGTCCGGATCCGCAGGCGTTCGAGCGCGCCAATTACATGCGCACGCTGCACAGTTGGCGTGCGGCCAACACGTAGCCACCAGACAATCCGGCCGAACGCCGATCAACGCGCATTGGCCAGTGTCCGGTCCTGGCCATAAGCGGATCATTGGCAGGACCAGTCCCTCCGTTCATTGCCCGGTTTCCACCAGGATTTTTCTGGCAACCGCCGTGCCCAGTATGGTCTGCTGCCGCCCTTGCGGTAGCACGCGAACCGCCTGCGCGATCTCGTCGCGCGACTCGACGGTTACGGTCACGCCCGGCGTCAGACCGCAACGATCGATGAACTGCAAGAACGCCGGCTCCTGGTCGATGATCCGCGCCACCCGCATGGGGCGATGCGGCTCGCAGTCGGCCAGGCTTCGCGTAGGCGACTGATCCACGTCTCCCCGCGCCGTGGGGATCGGATCGCCATGAGGATCCACCCTGGGGTGGCCAAGCAGCGCGTCGATCCGATCCAGCACCTTCTCCGAAATCGCGTGCTCCAGCTCCTCGGCCTCTTCGTGAACTTCCGACCAGTCCAACCCCAGCACCTTGACCAGAAACAACTCGACCAGGCGATGGCGGCGAAGCACATGCAGCGCAAGCTGCTCCCCGCCACTGGTCAGGCGAACTCCCGTCCGCGGCTCGTAGCTGACCAGCCCCGAATCGGCCAACGCCTTGATCATGCTGGTGGCAGTGCCCGGCACAACCCGCATGACGCTGGCCAGCCGCCCCATCGAGACAAGCTGCTCTGGCGACTGCTGCTGCTGAAGGTAAAGCTGTTTGAGGTAGTTTTCGACGGTGCTGCTGGGCATGACCGACTCCGCACGGACACTTCAGCCAGATGATAGCCTTCGATGAGTCGTTTGACAAAGATCGAAGGATGATATACTCTTTTTTGGACGCTCAAAATCTCCACCTGGACCTTCCATGAGCGACTCGGTTCCCGCTAGCTCTTGCGATTCGGGTCAAACGCCGGTCGCCGGCAGCACCGGCGGCGCTGTCTCGCTGGAAGAAGTCCACCGCTCCGTGCCCATCCCGCACGGGCGCTGGAGGCGGCTGCTGGCCTTCGCCGGACCCGCCTATCTGGTCTCCGTCGGGTACATGGACCCGGGCAACTGGGCCACGGACATCGAAGGCGGCGCCCGCTTCGGCTACCAGCTCATCTTTGTGCTGCTGATGAGCAACCTGATGGCCGTGCTCATGCAATCGCTGGCTGCGCGGCTGGGGCTGGTGACCGGACAAGACCTCGCCCAGGCCTGCCGCGAGTCCTACGGCCCGGCAATCCGCTGGATCCTGTTCGTTCTGTGCGAGATCGCCATTGCCGCCTGCGACCTGGCCGAAGCCCTCGGCACCGCGATCGGAATCAACCTTCTCACCGGGCTGCCACTTACCTGGGCGGTGCTGCTCACGGCGCTCGACGTTTTGCTGCTGCTGGCCTTTCAACGCTTCGGCATCCGCAAGATCGAAGCGCTGATCGTCACGCTCGTGCTCACCATCGGCTTGTGCTTCGTTGTGGAAATCTTCCTGAGCAAGCCGTCCATCGCCGGCATTGCCTCCGGTTTCCTGCCCAGGCCGCTTTCCGGCCAGATGCTGGTGATTGCCATCGGCATCCTCGGCGCCACCGTGATGCCGCACAACCTGTACCTGCACTCGGCGCTGGTGCAAAGCCGTGACGTCGTGCGAACCGAGGAAGGTATCAGGCAGGCTTGCAGGTACAACCTGCTTGATTCAGCCGTGGCATTGAACGCGGCATTCTTTGTCAACTGTGCCATCCTGATTGTCGCGGCCGCCACCTTCTGGACGCGCGGCATCGCGGTCACCGAGATCCAACAGGCCCACACGATGCTCGAGCGTCTGCTGGGAACCCGGATTGCACCGATCGCCTTCGCCGTCGCATTGATCTGCGCCGGGCAAAGCTCCACGATCACCGGCACGCTCGCCGGCCAGGTCACCATGGAAGGCTTCATCCGTTTCCGGCTGCGTCCATGGCTTCGCCGGCTGATCACGCGCAGCCTCGCAATCGTTCCCGCGGTTGTGGTGATCAACGCGACCGGCGACCAGGGGACCTACAGACTGCTGATCCTCAGCCAGGTGATCCTGAGCCTGCAACTGCCGTTCGCGGTGGTGCCCCTGGTGAAGTTCACCTCCAGCCGTAGACGAATGGGAGCGTTTGCCTCATCTCGGCTGATCACCCTGCTCGCCTGGCTCGTCGCCGCGATCATCATCTCGTTGAACGCCAAGCTCGTGTGGGAACAGATCGCCGCCTGGGCGGTGTCGGCGGGCAGGTATGGCTGGCTGGTGCTGGGCACGACCTCGCCGCTGGCCGCGGGGCTGGGTCTGCTGCTGCTGTGGATGATTTTCCGCCGCGAAGATCTGGTCGAATCCGTCGGCGTGGCGAATGCGCGCGAGGTCGTCGATCGCGCCCTGACGATGTCGCGCACGATCCGCCGGATCGGCGTGGCCCTGGGCGCCGACGGCAACGACGCGCCGATGCTCGCCGAAGCCATCGCCGTTGCGCGAACCCATCACGCGCAGCTTATCCTGATGCACGTGGTCGAAGGCGTCGGCGGTCAGTATCACGGCGCGGGTGCCGACGACGTCGAACGCCGCCAGGACGAAACCTATCTGTCCGAACTGGCTGCGATTCTGCAATCCCAGCTCGATGGCCAGGTGGACGGAGTGCGCCTCATGCTGGGCTATGGCAACGTTCGCCGCGAGCTGGTCCGGCTCGCCCGCGAAGCGCAACTGGACCTGCTGATCGTCGGCGGGCACGGTCACCGCGGCCTGGACGACATCCTTCGCGGTACGACCATCGACGGCGTGCGCCACAGCCTGGCGATTCCGGTCGTGGCCGTGCCATCCCGCCAGCCAGCGTCAATCGCCTGATCCATCAGCGTCGGGCCAAAGCGGCCCTTGACCGAACCCAGGCAAACGGGTAGTGTTTCCATTGACTTTGATTAATCAAAATATGAAATACGCGCAACCGACTTTCGTTCTGCTGCTCAGCGTCGTCGCGATTGTGCTCGGGGTCGCTCTGCTCAGCGCCTGCGGCAGCAGCCCCGCCGCTACTTCGGGCAAGCCGCGAGTCGTCGCCACCACCACGATGATCGGCGACCTGGTGCGGCGCATCGCCCAGGACCGTGTGGAGTTGAAAGTCATCATGCCTCCGGGCGTGGATCCGCACACCTTCAAGCCCTCCACCGCCGACCTCGGAAACATCCAGCGCGCCAACCTGGTGCTGTACAATGGCCTGCACCTGGAAGGCAAGATGGTCGACCTGCTCGAGCACGAGCTGGGCGATCGGGCGGTGGCGGTGACACGCGATATCCCGCCGGAACTGCTGCTGCCGTGGAAACAGACGACCGGCGCGGCCGGTGGCGGCGGCGCGCACGACCCGCACGTCTGGTTCGACGCCTCGCTCTGGGCACGCGCCGCCAAGACCGTCTGCGATGCGCTGGTCCGCCTCGATCCCGAAGGCGCCGACGTGTACACCAAAAACTACGAACAGCTCAGAGCCGAGCTTGACGCCCTGCACGTGGAAATCAGCCAGAAGCTGGCCGAGATCCCCAAACAGCGGCGCGTGCTGATCACCAGCCACGATGCCTACAACTACTTCGGCCGCGCCTACGACATCGAGGTCTTCGGGCTTCAGGGAATCAGCACCGAGACCGAGGCCGGTCTGACCAACATCAACAACGCCGTCGACTTCATCCTCCAGCGGAAGATCCCCGCGATCTTTGTAGAAAGCTCGGTCAGCCCCAAGACGATCGAGCGCGTGCAGGCTGACTGCAAGTCTCGCGGATTCGACGTGAAGATCGGCGGCGAGCTGTATTCGGATGCCATGGGCAGCCCCGGCGAACGCCCCGGCTACGCCGTGGAAACCTACGCCGGCATGGTCCGCTACAACGTCGATACGATCGTCAAGGCGCTGAAATGAACACGACTCAAGCCGCGGCGACGTCGCAAATCCACAGCGGCGAAGGCCAAACGCCCAATGAGCAGACCGCCACTCGGCGTTCCGAAGGCCAGGCGGGCCACTTCGTCCCCGCCTTGGAGGTCCATGACCTCACCGTCAGCTATCACCGCAAGCCGGTGCTGTGGAACGTGGACCTGGCGATTCCGCCCGGCAGGCTTGTCGGCATCATCGGGCCCAACGGCGCGGGAAAGAGCACTCTGATTAAGGCAATCATGGGACTGCTGCCGCTTTCCAGCGGCTGGGTGCAGGTGTTTGGCCGGCCCATCGAGGAGCAACGACAGAAAATCGCCTACGTCCCGCAGCGCGAAAGCGTGGACTGGACGTTTCCGGTGACGGCGATGGACGTGGTGCTGATGGGCCGATACGGCAGCGTGCCGTGGTACAGGCGGATCGGGCGGCGCGACCGCGAGCGCGCCCGCCAGTGCCTGGAAAAAGTGGGCATGCTCCCGTATGCGCATCGACAGATCAGCAATCTGTCCGGCGGACAGCAGCAGCGGGTCTTCCTTGCCCGTGCGCTGGCGCAGGACAGTGAGATCTATCTGATGGACGAGCCGTTTGCCGGCGTCGATGCCGCCACCGAGGCCGCCATCATCAAGCTGCTTCAGGAGCTGCGTGCCGGCGGAAAGACCGTGCTGGTGGTCAATCACGACCTTCAGACGGCCAAGGAGTACTTCGACATGCTGATCCTGCTGAACATGCGGCTGGTGGCGTTCGGCCCGACCGAGCAGGTGTTCACGCCGGAGCTGTTGCAGAAGACGTACGGCGGGCGGCTGACGATTCTGGCGGATGTTGCGGATGCGGTGGCCGACGCCGAGCTCGGCGTCGCCAAACCGGCACAGAAACCCGCCACCCCCGCCTTCGATCCGCCGACTGGGTTATGACGCATCGGTCTGGCAGATGAGCCACGAAGACACGAAGAAACGAAGCAAAGAACAGGAGATGGTGAGAAACGGAGAAGGAGTGAGATGCACGTACACCATCTGCCCTTCTCCCCTTTGTGCCGTCTCCCTTTCGTGCCTTCGTGTCTTCGTGGTTCAATGAGATTGACCTCGGGCCGTTGCTACAATGGACGCACTGCAATCCATCCTCGCCGCCGGCTTCACCAGTGATGTCACGTCGTGGCAGACGATCGCGCGCTTCTTCGCGGCGCTGTTCGACAAGCGCATCGAAGCCACCGACTGCGTGGTGTGGGCGGCGATCCTGCTGGGCGTAACCTGCGGGCTGCTGGGCTGCTTCATCGTCCTTCGCCGCCAGAGCCTGCTCGGCGACGCGATCGGCCACGCCGTGCTGCCGGGCGTTTGTCTCGGTTTCATCGCCGCACAGACGCGATCGATGCCGGCGCTTCTGCTGGGGGCATTGATCGCCGGTCTGCTCGCCGCGGCGCTGATCGCCATCCTTCAGCGCACGACCACGCTCAAGAGCGGCGAGTGCATGGGCACCGTCTTCACCGGCTTCTACGGACTGGGCATCGTCCTGCTTCGATACATCCAGCAGAATCAGCAATTCGGCGCCGACAAGGCCGGGCTGGACAAATTCCTCTTCGGCCAGATCGTCGGCACCAGCCTCACCGACGTGAAGTACATGGCCGCGATCGCGATGATCGCGATCGCGACGGTGATCATCTTCTGGCGGAAGCTGGCGGTCAGCAGCTTCGACGAGGACTTCGCCTTCAGCCTCGGGCTGCCGGTGCGCGCGATCCATTACCTGCTGACGGCGCTGCTGACGGTTGCGATCGTGATCAGCATCCAGGCGGTTGGCGTCGTGCTCGTCGCCGCCATGCTGGTCACCCCCGCGGCCACGGCGTACCTGCTCACCGACCGCCTGCACCGCATGGCGATCCTGTCGGCGGCGTTCGGCGCCGCTGCGGGAGTGCTGGGCGCGTTCCTCAGCCTGCTGGGCGACAACCTGCCCACCGGCGCGTTCATGGTCCTTGGCGCTTCGACGCTGTTCGCGGTGGCATTCCTGTTTTCGCCGCTCCATGGCCTGCTGCCGCGGCTGCTGCGCCTGTACCAGCAGCGGCAGAAGACCCAGGCCGAGAACCTGCTGCGAACGCTGTACCTGATGATGGAAAAACGCGGCAACTTCGAGGATCGCCGCTTCGGCGTGCACGACGTGGCCGCCCAGAGGCAGGAAACCCCCGCACACGTGCGACGCCTGGCGCGTCTGGCCGCACACCGTGGATGGATCGACCCGGGCAGCAGCGACCCGATCATCCTGAGCGACCAGGGATTGATCGAAGCAAAACGGATTGTGCGGAATCACCGATTGTGGGAGCTTTTTCTCACGCAGGAGGCTAAGCTTGGGGCTGATCACGTCCACGCCGACGCCGAGTACATCGAGCACGTGCTGCCCCGGGACGTGCTGGCCAGGCTCGAAAGGATGCTGGAAAGCCCCACGACCGATCCGCACGGCAGGCCGATCCCGGCGCGGTAAGATGATCGCGAGCGAGGCATACTGCGATGCAGGCGATTCAACATCACAACCCGCCAGACTTCGCTCGGCGCGTCCAGCCCACGCTGCTGAAGCGCGAGTGCGAGAACTGTGTGCTGCTGGGCCTCACCGGCGCGTGGCTGGCCAGCCCGTCGGCCCCCACCACCGACACGCCGCCGCTGCTGTTCACTGTCGAATCGGATGACGGGCAGGTAAAGGGCGTGGCGATCCAGACCCCGCCACGGGCGATGCTGCTGAGCCGCCTGGATGGCGAGGGTACGCACGAACCGCTGGCGCGGGAACTGAAACGGATCAACTGGTCCGGGCCGGGGTTGCTCGGCCCGCTGCCGGAGGTGGACGCCGTGGCGCGGCGGTGGAGCGAGCTTTCGGGCCAATCCAGGCGCCAGCGCCGGGCGTTGCGCGTGTTTGAACTGAGCTCGGTGATCGCGCCGCAGCGGCCATGCGAGGGTTTGATGGTCCGCGCCACCGAGGCGCACCTGGACCTGCTGGAGAAGTGGTGCGACGCGTTTGCGCGCGAGATTGGCGAGCCGGACCCGCGCCCGCGACTCTCGGCCGAGAGGATGATCCGCGAACGGCGGCTGTTTCTCTGGCAGGACGAGCAGGATCGGGTGCTGTCGATGACCGCCATCGCCGGACCGACCCCCAACGGCATGCGGATCAATTACGTCTACACGCCGCCGGAATATCGCGGGCGGGGCTGTGCCTCGAGCCTCGTCGCCGCCGTCAGCCAGCATCTGCTGGACTCGGGGCGCAGGTTCTGCTTTCTGTTCACGGACCTGGCCAACCCCGCCGCCAGCCGCATCTACCAGCGACTGGGGTATCGTCCGGTGAGCGACTGGCGACATTGGGTGTTTGACTGAGGCCGAACCCAGGGTGTCACGGGCGTCCCGCCCGTGCAGTGCGGAAACGACGCTGAGAACACGGGCCACATGCCCGTGCTACAACATGCAGATCTGGGACTTTATCTCTCGCTGGTTTGACACGATCGCGGCAGCCATCCTCCACCAATTGGCGCCATTCTCCCCGTCCGAGCTGGGCGTCTATTGGCCGATCGTGGTCGAAGGCGTGCTGGTGAGCTGCGCACTCGGATTGATCGGGTGTTTTCTGGTGGTGCGCGGGATGTCGCTGCTGGGCGATGCCCTGTCACACTCGGTGCTGCCGGGCATCGTGCTGGGGTTTCTCATCAGCGTGCACACCAGCGGCCAGGGATCGCTGCGCTCGCCGTGGATTTTCGCAGGCGCCACGGCGGTGGGCATCCTCGCGGCGCTGCTGGTCGAGACCGTCGAGAAGCAAAGCCGCGTCAAGGAAGATGCTTCGCTGGGCATCATCTTCACCACGATGTTCGCCCTGGGCGTGGTGATGATCAACCTCTTCGCCGGGCAGGCGGATCTGGACCCGGGCTGCGTGCTCTACGGCAACATCGAGTACTTCACCGTCTATGGCTTTGACGGCATCCGGCCAATGGCGTTCATCCTTGGCGGCATCATCCTCGGGCTGCTGATCTTCTATCGCCACCTGCTGGTCAGCGTCTTCGATCCGGCACTGGCGATCAGCATGGGGATTCCCGCGGTGCTGATCCACTACATGCTGATGGCGGCGCTGTCGCTGACGGTGGTGGCCAGCTTCGAGGCGGTGGGCGCGATCCTGGCGGTGGCGCTGCTGATCATGCCCGGCGCAACCGCGCGGCTGTGGTCCGATCGCATGCCAAGCATGCTGATCCTGGCCGCGGTCCATGGCGTGCTTTCGACGATCCTGGGCTACTGGCTCAGCCACCCGGCGATCTTCGATACCTCGGCTGCGGGGGCGATTTCGCTGGCGGGGTTCGTGCTGTTCCTGGGAAGCTGGCTGCTGGCGCCGCGATATGGAGTGCTGATGCAGGCGATTGCGCGCCGCCGCCTGCGACGAACCATCGCCGCCGAAAACCTGGTCAAGATGCTGGATGAGCTGATTCGCTCGGGCAGACCCGAGCCGATCGGGTTGAGCGAGCTGGCGGCGGCGATGCGACTGGCGCCGCGGCAGTTCGCCTCGGCGCTGGCCTTGGCGCGCGGGCAGGGGCTGGTCGATCGCGCCGACGGCACCATCCGCCTGACCGACGCCGGCCGCGCACGGGCCGAACGCCTGATCCGCGCGCACCAGTTGTGGGAACAGTATCTGCAACAACAGGTGGGCATCGCACCCGACCACGTTCACGACGCCGCAGAGTGGATCGAGCACCACCTCTCAGATCAGGCCGTACAGGAAATCGATCAGACGCTGGCAAAGACGTGATTCATGTTTTCTTGCGCCAGGTCCCATCCGCGGCCTTGAGGTATTCGCCCGGGCGGGCTTTCTGGAAGTTTCGCCGAGCGGTGCGCTCGGCAACCTTCGCTGGCGTGGTGTTTTCTTCCCTGGCGATGATCTGGTAAAGCTCGCGGCGGTCGGCGTTCTCCTCATCGATCAGGTTCTTGAGCGTCTGATCATCCAGGTATTTCGGCTCGACGGCCTCGACGGTGCCTTCGGTGGTCTCGCCGATCTTGCCCTGCGATTTGTACTCCAGCAGTTGTGGATACCGTCTTTCGAATCGAGCCTGGAGCTCCTTTTTGTCCGCCGCCGATGCCAGTGAACTCACCAGCCCCACCGTCAGCAGCGCGGCCACGATTGCGGTCATCAGATTCGAAATGCCCAGCTTCACGGTCGTCTCCTATTTTCCAGCAGAATCCGAGGCTGAAGCGGTTTGTGTGGTGGTCGGCTGAGTCGCGGGCTGGCGGTACTTGTCTTCGAACGCGAAGAACTCATCAAGCTCGCGGTCGATGCGGACATTGACATCGACGACGACGTGGATCGGCTTGACCTCGATCGGATCGACGCTCACGCGGGCACAGGATGGCGCCAACACCAGCAGCGACACGGCAAGCGTCAGCCCGGATCGTCGCAATATCCTCGTCACACGCGCCGCCTTTCGTTCATTTCCCGCCACCGCCGATGGATAAGACACGCGAATGAGCCGCAAGATAGGAGTTCAGCCCCTCCTCCAGGCCACGGTAGTTCAAGGTGATGTCCAGTGGCTGGCGGGCGCCGGTTCGCCCGCGGCCGCGGATCGTGATCGACACCAGCAGCAACCCGTCGGCCTCGCGCGACAACTGCGCGCGGATCTGATCGTAGGCGAAGTCCGTCAGCGCTTCCAGAATCTGCTGCTTGGCCTGGCGCATCTGGGCATCACGGGCGAAGCGCGGGTCGGACTGATCCAGGAGCTGCCCAAACTGTGTGACCGAGTCGCCGAGCCGCAGCGTGCCGGGGCCATCGGACTGGATCACTCCGTCACCAAAGCGGAGCCGTGGCCAATCGATCGCGACAGCCAGTCGCCCCGACAGCGATCCACTGCCTCTGGCGCGGCCCTGTGAGATCACGTCCAGAATCTTCTGAAGATCGACATGTGCGATCGACACCGCCAGCGCCACGTCCGTCGAAGGCCATTGCAGGTCAAACGGCTCGGCCGAGAGGTGCCCGCCGGCCCAGTCCAGGGCCAGGCTCTCAATCCGCACCGCCGCGGGCGCGGTGAAGCCGCCACGCAACGAGACGTCGGTGAACGTCTGGCCGAACAGATCGACCCTCGAGGCAGCAAACTGTCCGCCAGCGCGAGTCGCCGCGCCCTCGCGATGAACTTCACCCTGCACATTCACCTTGCCGGTGATTTCCGTTTCAAGCAGCGGCCCGAAATGCGACAGGTCGAGCTCTTCGACACTTACCGAAATCCGCGCATCGCCGGATGCGGTCTCGATAGTCCCGGCAGCGTTGAGCCTGGCGGCATCGAGGCGAGCGCGCACATTCAACTGCGATGGACCACTGGGCGTGCGGAGCAGCGTGCCTTCCAGCGGCATCTCGATCGTCTGCTGTGCATAGGGGATCACCAGCAGGCAGTCACGCAGCTCGATGCTGCGGATCGGCAATGGCTCGTTTCGAGCGCTCGATGCCGACGACCCGTGCGAGGCATCGGCGGGCATCGTTGTCGGGACTCGCAGCCGGGCGTTGCGGATCAGGATTGAATCGATCTGCCGGTCGATCGCCTCCAGCGGCGAGTGCGTGATCATCATCGAGCCGATGCTGAGCTGCGCATCAGGTCCGGCGGTGAGCTGCGCGACCTGGGTATGCCAAAGCGTTGATCGGTGCAGCTCAAAGTTGGCATCGCGCAGGCCCAGATCGGACAGGACCTGGCGCACCTGGCTGCGGACGACGCGCGGCAACACCACCCCAAGCCCGATCCAGGCCGCGGCGGCGAAGGCGGCGACCGTCGAGAGCGAGCCGATCAGCAACCATCGCGTACGCCGGCGCATTGACCTCACTCTGTCGTGGATGGTGTGGTGGCCGGCGCTGTGGCCGGCAGAGTGGTGGCGCCGCTCCGCGTCAGGTCAAACTCGATCCGATCCCGCCGGCCGAGCGTGAAATGTTCCGTCCACACTTCCACGCCCTGGCTCCTGACGCGCAGCGTGTACTGTCCGGGCCAGAGGAAAAACGGCACGGTGTAGTTGCCCAGGCGTTCGATCTGCGTGACGCGTGGTTGGGACAGCGGCCCGCCCTCGACGATCAGCTCGGCCCCCTGCCAATCGCGATTGGCGCGAACGACAAAGACGGCGTCGGGTTCGGCCGCAGCCAGGGCACGATACAGCAGCAGCGCCAGCCCCCCGCCGGCCAAGGCGATCGTCAGCAGCACCGCCAGCATGACGGTCATGCGGCTGGGCGTCGGCCCGGCCGACTCATCGCCCGGCGGGATGCCAGCGTGAGGATGATCGGGGGTCGTGGGAAACGGGCCGGTCACGGCGTAGGATTATACCCGCTGCGCCGTGCCGGTGCGGCGCTCGGCTGCTTCTGAACAACCAAATGTGCGGGCGATATACACTGATTCGGCTGGCGGACTTCACGGACATGTTTCCGTGGATTCGAGGCCCGCAAACCCAACCCCCGCCCAGGTACAACATCGCACCGACCCAGCCGGTGCCGGCCGTGCTCAACGAATGGCAGGAAGGCAAGGCCCAGCTTGAGCTGGTTCACTGGGGATTGATTCCGTCCTGGGCGAAGGATCCTTCGATCGGCGGGCGGATGATCAATGCGCGGGCCGAGTCGCTTGCCCAGAAGCCCGCCTTCCGCGCTGCGTTCAAGCGCCGCCGTTGTCTGATCCCCGCCAGCGGGTTCTACGAGTGGAAAAAGAACCCCGACGGCAAGACCAAGACGCCGATGTACATCCGTATGAAGGATGGCCGGCCTTTTGCTTTTGCCGGGTTGTGGGAAGTCTGGCACGGCGAGGACGGCTCGCAGATCAAAAGCTGCGCCATCATCACCGGCGAACCGAATGAGCTGGTCAAGCCCATCCACGACCGCATGCCCGTCATTCTGTTGCCGCAGCACTATCGGGACTGGCTGGACCCCAACGAGCGACCCGCCGAAGAACTGATGTCGATGCTCAAACCCTATCCGCCCGAGCAGATGCAGGCATATCCGGTCAGCCGGATGGTCAACAATCCGAAGAACGACTCGCCGAAGTGCATCGAACCGCTGCCGCAGGTCGGCCCGCAGCTTTTCGAGCGATGATCAGTCGAACTCGTCACCACGAAACGTGTTGCCCAGATAGGCACTGCGGACCGCCGGATCGTTAATGATCTGTCTGGGCGTGCCCTCGGCGAAAACCCGCCCGTCATTGATGATCAGCGCGCGATCGCAGACTCGCAGCGTCTGGGCGACGTTGTGATCGGTAATCAGCACGCTCTTGCCAAATTCCTCTTTCAGTCGCCGAACCTCACGCTGGAGATCCTCGACGGCGATGGGATCGACGCCGCTGAATGGCTCATCCAGCAGAATCAGTTTCGGCTGGGTCACCAGGGCGCGGGCGATTTCAAGTTTGCGTCGCTCGCCGCCACTGAGCGTCTCGGCGCGCTGGTCTCGCTGGCGGGTCAGGCCGTATTGGGCCAAAAGCTGTTCGGCACGGCGGCGGCGCTCGGCGCGCGTCAGGTTCAGCGTCTCCAGAATCGCCATCAGGTTCTGCCAGACCGTCAGCCGGCGAAAATCGCTTCGCTCCTGCGACAGATACCCGATCCCCCGGCGGGCGCGCTTGTACATGGGAAGGTGCGTGATGTCGCTGGCGTCAAACGCCACCGCACCGCTGTCGGGCCTGACCATCCCCAGGATGATGCGAAACGTCGTGGTCTTGCCGGCGCCGTTGCGTCCCAGCAGGCCGACAATTTCTCGCTGCGCCAGCACGAAGCTGACCTCATCCACGACTCGCCGGCCGTTGTAGCTCTTGACGAGTTTCGTGGTCTCCAGCAGGTTCATGCAGGGTCTGTTGAGTACTTCCGTGCCCGGCCGATCGAATTTGCACAGCCGCGGGCGTTAGCATGAGCAAGCTGTGCGGAAAATCAAGATCCGGCCTTGTGGACAACTCGTGGATAATGCCACAAGTTCATTGACTGGGACAGGATCTGACAATTTGGGGTATTCGGCATTTACCGAATACCAACACCACCAGGCTCCGCTTCAGCCCCGCGGCGGCGCCGGCGACCCTGGTGTAAACTAACGTAGCCGCCTGAGCTTAGGCGCAGCAGAGCGTCATTTCCGATTAGTCCTGAATCGATAGGGCTTTACAGTTTCCAAATGCTGCACCCGACGCGGGCCGGCAGCAGCAGGGGTTTGCAAGGCCTTCGGCAGCTTTGTGGATAACTCGCGTCTGTCCGTCATTTTGGCTCTTGACAGTTTCAGAATATTTTGCGTTTCCGCGATGCCTCGTGGTAATTTTGCCGCGGTTTGGTCGTTCCCGATGGCACGAGGGAACGAGCCGCGCGAAAGTTGGTTTTCGATGCCGGCTCGAAAAGTGCCCAGCTCGCGGAGGGACCGCATCTCGGCCTGTCTCTCCCGCGTTCGATCACATCGCTCGATTGGAAAGGAGTGGCTTGTATGGCCACGGGCAAGGTCAAGTGGTTCAACGATCAGAAGGGGTTCGGGTTTATCGCTTCCGACAAGGGCGGGAAGGACATCTTCGTGCATCATTCGGTCATCGAGGGCACGGGATTCAAGACGCTTCAGGATGGCGAGCTGGTCGAATACGAGGCCGAGGAAGGCCCCAAGGGAACCAAGGCAACGCGGGTTCGCCGCCTCACGACCGCCAACACCTGAGCGCGATCCGTCAGCGCGGCTTGCCCGCTGTGCTTCGCGCGGATTCGCGCGACGGCGGTCCGTCACAAGTCGAATATCCAGCCGGAGGCTCGTTCGCGGAGGACGAGCCTCTTGGCGTTTGATGGAACTGCACCGCCTGAGGCGGCGCGATTCATGGTGACGGTGTAGACGCCGCCGCGGTTGGCGCCGCCGCCTTCGCGGGCGCCTTGCCCGCCGCAGCCCCTGCCGCCGCAGGCTTGGCGTGTGCCTCCTTCTTCGCCGGCTTCTCCTGTACCTGCGGCTTGGTCCACTGCTTCAGCTTCGCCACCGCATCGGGCAGGATCTCTTCCGGCTCGGCCAGCCCCGGCAGCCACGCCTTCTCCCACTCCACCGTCACCCATCCCTGGTAGCCAATTCCCATCAATCGGATCAGCAGCTTTTGAACGGGAATGTCGCCCTCTCCAAGCTTGCAGAAACTGACGCCCAGCGGGCCCAGCTTGGCATCCTTTACATGCACATAATCGATCCGACTGTTGAGCACCGGTACGCTGATCGCCGGCGACTCGCCGATCATCGCCGCGTTGGCAACGTCCCAGCAGCACCCGATCGCCGGATGACAGATCTGCTCCAGGATCATCCACATCTCCTTGGCCGATCGAAACGACAGGGCGTTTTCGATCAGCAGGCAGACGTGTCGGTCGGCGGCATAATCCCCCAGCGGAACCAGCCACTCAGCCAGCGCCGCGGCCACCGCCGCGCGGCTTTGTCCGGGCTTGACCTGAGTGTCCAACACCCGCACGAACTCACACCCGATGGCCGCCGCCGTGTCGATGTAACGCCTGCAGTCCTCCGCCAGAATCTGGTCACGCTTGCGCTGGCCGGTCATCGCGATCGAGCTGGCCAGGCAGGCGATCTGCACCCCCTGCTCGGCGAAGATGCTCCTGACCTTGGCCGGATCGGTCAGAAACACGTTGGATACCGTCAGAACCGTCTCGTTGAGAAACCCGCGAATCTCCACGCCGTCGTAGCCATATTCCCTGGCCCGCGCGGCAATGGTTTCAAAGTCCCACTTCGGACATGCCACGGTGCTGAACGCGAATCTCATGAACGGGCAAGCTAGATCACCCCGCCACGCAGGTCAAGACATCGCAGACATTGTGCAATGGAGATGGCCGATCAGGCGCCGCCAGCAGGACGGCTCCCGCGGTGAACAACCTGCTCACTCGTGCGAAGGACCTTCCTCAAACAAGGTTTGATCCTCATCGCCGATCTCGTTCTGCGCCGGCGGACGCCACGGCAACCCAAGGTGCTCATAGGCCAGCTTCGTGGCGCGGCGGCCCTGGCGGGTACGGGTCACCAGGCCGATCTGAAGCAGGTACGGCTCGATCACATCCACCAGCGTGTCGATCTCCTCGCCCATGGTGGCGGCGATGGCTTCGACCCCCACCGGGCCACCATCGTAGACTTCGATGATCGTCCGCAGAAACTGCCGGTCCTGCTCATCCAGACCCTTCTGGTCGATGCCCTCGAGCTGAAGCGCCGCACGCGTGATCGGCAGCGTGAGCTTGCCGCTGCCTTCGACGGCCGCAAAGTCGCGAACGCGACGCAACAGCCGGTTGGCGATCCGCGGCGTGCCGCGGCTCCGCTGGCTCAGCTCACGCAACGCCGCGGCCTCCACCTCCAGCTTCAGCAGCTTCGCGTTGGCCGACAGAATCTGATACAGCGCCTCCGGCTCGTAAAACTCGATATGCGAATTGATCCCAAACCGCCCGCGCATCGGCGCGGTCAGCAACCCCAGGCGCGTCGTGGCGCCGATCAGCGTGAAAGGCGGGATCGGGATCGACATCGTCCGCGCGTGCGGACCCTGATCCAGCGTGATGTCGATCTTGAAATCCTCCATCGCCGGGTACAGACACTCCTCCACGACCGGCGGCAGGCGATGGATCTCGTCGATGAACAGCACATCGCCCTGCTTGAGCTTGCTGAGAATGCCCGCCAGATCCACCGCGCGAGTCAGCGCCGGGCCGTTGGTGACGTACAACTGAGCGCCGACTTCATTGGCGATCACGTGAGCCAGGGTCGTCTTGCCCAGCCCCGGCGGACCGTGCAGCAGCGTGTGCTCCACCGGCTCGCCGCGTTGCCTGGCCGCCTGCACCGCGATCCGCAGCTTGCGGATCAGCGCTTCCTGTCCGATGTACTGCGAGAACTTCTGCGGGCGCAGCGCGTAGTTGAAGCGATTCTCCTCCTCGCCCTGGGATTGTCCCGATACGATGCGCTCGCGTGGCATGACGACTGTTTTAGCGATCGACGCCATCATCACAAGCTCAACCTCCAACCGAACACACGCCGAACATCGTAGGCGCGCCATAAACGTTTGGCACGACAACCCGGTCGAACCGAGCCACAAGCCAGGCATCACGCACACGGAATTGACTGTTCAGGGAACAGGCGACTGCCCCTGTTTGAAGGGAGATGTCAGCAAGGGGCAAGGATTCAGGGCGACTTGATCACACCCTCAAGAATGCTGGTAAGCGTCGAGTCCAGATCTTCGCCCTCTCCGATCTGTACATGTCGCAGGATTCCCTCTCGATCGACGACCATCAGCGTCGGCCAGGTATCGGCGTGATATCGCTGCCACAATTCTGACGCATCCAGGGTCGGGAAGGGGATGTGCAACTGATCGCTGACCAGCCGGGCGCTCTGCACGATGACCTTGCCGCGCAGGTCGGGCGCTTCGATCCGACATGTCGTGATCGTCTTTACCGCTCCACTCGTCGTCGTGCGCGCCGGCCAGGTGCGCGATTCGTCCAGCGTGATTGACATCGGCAGGGCTGCGGTCGGATCGAGACGATAGCGGATGGTTCGATGGATGGTCTGCGCCCGCAAAATCGGTGTGTCCGCAGAAACGACCAGCACGGTTTCGGCGGGTTGTGTGGATGAGGCGGACGACACCGGCGGTTGGGCGGCGCCAAGGGACGGGAAGTAAAACGCCGGCTCGGCCTGGCCAATTCGTCCGAGGATTCGGCAGGTGCCATCCGCATCCAGATCAACAGCGCCCCAACGCAGTGTTCGCTGATGTTTTGACCAAAGCGAATCCTTCGTCTCTCGAGCAGCAGGACTCGTCGGGAGTGATCCCGGTTCTCCGCGAGCACCCAGGCTTTGGCTTGACGGACCTCGCGAATGGTTGCCGCAGGCCCCGAGACGGTAATCGTTCCCTCAAAGATCGCCTGACTGCCGACGGGGAAATCATATCGGATTGCGCCGTGGGCAAAGGGCACGAGCATAAGGAAAGCGGGCAAGACGCAGGTTTTCGGGCATCTCATGTTGAGCCTCCATCGCCGCTGCGCAGCTTCCGCCGGCGCGGAGCATCGAGATCGGATGGCCGATGACATCGCTTAAGGCCTCAATCCGTCAGAACCCCGCCCGGGCCGCATGCCCTGCCCCGCTTAAAGGTTCGCGTCATCGCGTCCCCTCTAATTCGCGCGGGCTGCACCGGTATGCTACGATCGTAGATAAGTAGCAGTGTCCCCGTTTCTGCTTTGAGCCGTCGCGGTTTCCGCGCCCTATTCTGGTTTGGACATGCCTGCACGAAGCTGATTGAGTATGGGCTCAGCTTCGCCAGCAGCTCGAAACTCGACGTGTCCATCGAGATAGAGCACATTGATGCCCTCATTTCGGTGGTTTTCGAGAGGCTCAAAGAGGATGACGGAATCCGCGCTATCGTGTAGGCGGAGCCCTCGGCCAATGTACCAGTATGACAGATGCCCGCCTGCACGAATATCCGCGACTATGCTCGGCGGAGAACCTATCCTGCGAGGCGCGGTGTCGGTTGTGCCTGGGCACACGAGCCAATTCATGTCAACCAGCGAATCGGCCTGCAGAAGCTCGACCAGCGATGGGGGGAACTGCCCATCGTTCTGGCGTGCGTAGTTTCGGAGTGACTGTCCCAATGCGTAGAGATTGGCCGCGCACCGTCGTCGCGCCGAGTGGTCGCGGTGAGGCGAAACCGCCGGAGAAACGACCGCGACCAGCCCAGCGGTTGAAATGGCGAGTATCGCGATCCATAACCCGAGACGCGCCGGGCCTCCCCCTCCGGCATCCCAGCCCCGACCCCGTCGGTATCCGGTAAGCCCGCCCAGAATTGCAACCAGCCCTGCCACAAGGGCGAGCGCGACCAGCACCAACCCCAACGTTCCACCGAAAAGACCGGCTGCCACGAAAAGTAAGGCGCAGCAGGCACCGCAGCTGAGAGCAAGTACCGGGAGAACGATCGATGGCCTCACCCGGCAGCCGAGAGAGACGTAGTCCAGGCGATGCGGGTCCAGACCGACTTGGCTATCGGTTTCTCTCATACGCGCATTTCTAAGCCGGCTCCTCTCCCTCTACAGGAAGACTGCGTTCAACGGGAACGTGAAGGTGTTCGTCAAGGTGCCAGCCGGCATTCCCTGCGCCTCCAGATAGGAGTTGTAGACAGCCAAGGGTGCTGAAGCAGAGATCCCAAACCCAAGCTTGGAAACGACATCTGTAACGTCGGCCGGGGTTACCGTACGCTCCTGCGCAAAGATCACCGAATAGTAGATCTTGTGAGCAGGGTTATTGATGACCTTGTTGATCCGATCCCAAGCTTTGTCCCATGCCGTCTGGGCCGCTGCGGCGTCAGCGTAGCCCCTCGTAGTGAACCAAGCAAGAGTGTTCGGATTGGTAGCGTCCGCCAATTCGAGCAGCATGTACTCAGTTGTATACCCTAGCGCCTCCGGCAACTCGGTCGAGAATCCACCTTGGTTGACGTACCAATCATTGAAATCATCAACGGCGTGAACCAGCTCGTGGACGACGTCGTACGGGCTCGCAACGGTACGCAACGCCAGCGCATTCGCAGCTGGATAGTACCGCGCCGACGACGGCAGGCTATTATCTGTCGTGACGGTCACGTTGCTGAGTGCCAACGCGAGGTGATCAAAGAGACCCCTGACGCCGGACGCCGCGAATCCGCCCATATTATACGTGTAGTAGGGCTGAGTACTGTGCCTCGCTTCCTCTTGATTGATCAGCGCCAGCGCTCGTGCCTTGTCGGTCCCCGGCGCGTTCACGACTCTGATCGGAACCGACTCGTGGTAGCCAGTCAACGCGACGACCCTGAACGAAAGAACTTGGTTCCCAACAGATGGGATCACATACTTGCGGCGAGACGTTGTATCAACGAACTCCCAACGTGGATCTGTCGTCCCAGATCGATACCGGAGTCGCTCGATCTGGTATCCATCAGCGCTGTACCGGTGGCTCCAACGGAGGACCAACTGCTGCCCCTCAAATGTCGCTGCGAGGTTCGTCGGGGGCGCCTCGGTCGAGGGCTCTACTGGAGTTGTCGTGGGTGCCGAGATGGGTGACGTCGTGGACGTGGCTCCTGTCGTGGCGTTCATCGCGAACACACGGTAAGCATACGTCCCACCGGGTGTTAGGATTGGATCATCGTCAACAAAGACAGTTTCATTCTGACCAACCTGACCCGCACGCACCCACTGTTCGTCCAAAGCGCCCACCACCGACCGTTCGATTGTAAATTCCTCTTCGTTGCTAGACAGATCCTGCCACGTCACTTCGATCAGGTCGGGTGCTATTGCGTTCGCTGAAAGAATGACTGGCGATTGCAGGCGCGTGACCGCCCGGCGCTTCGGCGAGAAACGAGAAAGGCGTGTACGTGTCCCCACTCAGCTTGGCGCGGATCTTGAACGAGTACGGCGTGCCGTCAGGCAGGCCGTCGTACCGGGTGCCGCTGCTGTTGGCCGGCAGCGACGGCTCCACCTTCGTAAAGGCGCCGGTGCCGCTGTCGGCGAACCAGACCTCCCACTCCGTCTCGCCCTCGACTTCGTTGGGATCCCACGAAAGGCTGACCGAACTCGTCGAGTCGCCCCAGGCGTTGAACATGAACGGCGCGAAGAGGCTGAGGTCCCAGTGGATGCCGAGCAGGTACAGGTCCCGCGAGTCCACGAAACCATCGTAATTGAAGTCGCCCTGGCTGAAGGATCGCCCGGGCTGCTGCCAGTTGGCGGAGATCAGGTTCAGGTCGCTGGTGTTCACCACCCGGTCGTGGTTGCCGTCGGCGTTGAGGAAGAAGAACTCGTAACTGAATTCCTCGAGGTACACAACGCTGTCCGGGCCCGGCGTTGCGATCGTGTTGCCCAGGATGCGAAGCTGATAGTTGCCGTTCTGAAGGATCGCGCCCTCGGGGTGACCAGAGTAGGGGAACGTGAGCGTGGCAACGTCGGCCTCGGCACCGTCGGTGAACAGGAAGTCGAAATCAATGACTTCGTCGGTCTCGTGGTTCTCGATGAGAATGTCCTGCTTTGCCAGCCCTTCCACGCCCGGCGTGAACGTGAGCGTCAGCCGCTGATCCTGGCCCGACGGCGGATCGTATTCGAACAAGGCGGAGATGTTGAACCCCGGCGGCGGCGGTGGCGAGAGCGGCGTGATCGGCGTGTACCCGGAGTTGGTGTCCTGGCTGAACGCCCGCACGCGGAAGGTGTACTGCACCGTGTCCAGCAGTCCCTCGGCGGTGAAGCTGGTCGCATCCGCCGCCGACGTGCCGATCTGCTCGAAGGCGCCGCCATTGAGACTGCGGTAGATGGCAAAGCCGCTCTCGGCCGTCGCGTTGTCGCGCCACTCGATCGTGGCCGAGCCAGGCAGCGATTGAGCGATCGCCGTCACGTGATTGGGCGCCGGCAGCACGGTGGTGGCGGCCTTCTTGGCGCTGGCCCCGGTGTCAAAGCCGCCCGGGCCGACTCCTCGCACACGATACCAGTAACGCGTGCCCTGACTCAGGTTCGTGTCGTCAAACGTGGTGGTGTTGGCGGGCAGGTCCTGGTACCACACGAAGTTGGCGCCGTCGGTGGAGCGCTGGATCCGCCAGGTGTTCTCGCCCTCCACATCGTCCCACGCCAGGCGAATGCTGCTGGACGACAGGGCGGTGACGTAAAAGTCCGTCGGCTCGTAGAGGTGAACGAAGTAGCCGTTGTCGATGATGGCGTAGTCGGTGGCGTCGATCGAGCCGGAGTAGTCGAAGTCGCCATCGTCCCAGCTCCAACCTTCCGGCGGCACGCCGTGCTGCTGCTGATATGAGTAGCTGGCGTCGATGATGGCGTAGTCGGCGGCGTTGACGCCTCGGCTGCGGTCGGCGTCGCCGTTGAGGAACCAGAAGGCAAGGGTGTACTCCTCGGCCAAGGGTTCGCCGTCGGATGCGCTCGTCACGCTGTTGGCCAGCAGTCGCACCTGTCAGTTCCCGTTCTCGAGGATGCCGGTGTTGAACTGAGCCTGCGGAAAGCTGAGGGTGGCAGTATATGTTAGTGGATCGTAACCGTCAAGCACCAGAGGCACGGTCGAATCCGTATCGATGTTCTCCGCGACGAAATCCTCTGCCGCCACGCCGAGCACGTGCCGATCAAACTGAAAGCTGACGCTGTGGGGCGCATGGAGCCAGTCGAAGCCTGCCTGCACCACCTGCGGCCCGGCGCTCAGCAGGCAGCGTTGTTCGAGGGTCTCACAGACGGCACGACGGAGGGGCTCTCTCGAAACGACGCGAGCCCAAAGGGGGGGGAAGGCCGGGAACCGTGCCTGAATCGAGCGTTCATGTCGTTCTCCTTCCCCGGGGACCTCGGGGAAAACGCGACGCCCATAAGAACCGTTCAGAGTTGTCAATCAAAGCCGTAGCGGGCCAGAGAAGGGGTGTCAATGATAAAGCTGGTAAACTGATCGCTCTATCGGGATTGGACTGAGACTCAGGCGCTGCAAGTTCAGCTCTTCTGGCGGGCGAAGATCACCCCGCTGAGCCGGGGCGGAAAAAGCCGATCGTCGATTCGAAAATACGCTGCCGCTGCTGGATCAGCTCCTGGTCCGCGGTCTTCTTTTGCAGGTCCTCGACATTGGCGCGGCAGAAGCGGCAGTTCAGTTTGTTCACGTGAAAGTCCACGTACTCGTTCCACGGATCCTCGAGCGTCCCCAGCAGGAAGCGCCCGATCGTGCTGCGCTTCGGACACGTGAAGCGATTCTCCTCCCACACCTCCGTGAGCATCGAATCGGTCGGCTCCGGCGGCGACGCGTCGCCGGACTGCGAGCCCTGCGCCAGCCGCTCGCGAAGCTCCTTGATCATCCGGTGCTTGATCAGGGCGATCTGCTTTTCATCCATGCCCAGAACCCGCGCCACGGCCTGGTTGCGCATCTGCGCGTAGAAGAGCATCTCGATGATTTTCAGGTCGCGGAAGTTCTGGTTGTGCTTGAGGCGGTCGATCAGTCCGCCCAATGCGGCGGCCAGCGCGGCGCGGGCGCGCTCGGCCTGCTCGTCGCGACGAATGTACCAGCTCGCGGTCGGCTCGGGCGAGCAAAGCTGCACCGGCTCGTTCTGGGTCGATGAATCGACACTGCCCGTTCCCAGCGCATCCTGAACAAAGCACATCCGCAACTGACGTCCGCGATACAGGTCGATGATCTTGCGGCGCAGAATCGTGAACAGATAGGTCTCCAGACTGTAATCATCGCGGAAGCCGCGCAGGCTCTGGAGAAACATCAGGAAGGTTTCCTGAACGATGTCTTCGGCCTCGGACTTGCGGGAAAGCTGCGCGCGCGCAAACGCCAGCAGTCGCCCCTGATAGCGCGCCACGAGCTGCGCCCATCCGTCGCTGTTGCCGCGGCGGATCTGGTCGAGAAGGTACTTGTCGGCTTCGGTGATCTGTCCCATCGTACCACGGGTCTGCAACCCGTGCCTGGAGGTTGAGATGGGCGGCAAGCCCGTGCTACGCCATCGCCATCGCCGCCAGCAACGCCACGATGATCGCCAACACCGCGATGGCGCGCAGCCGCCAGACAAGATACCCTCGCGTCGCGGCATTGAGAAATGCGTAGGCCAGCATGATCACCACTACCACCGCCGCCACGGCGCCCCAGCCGCTGACTGTGCGCATCGCCTCTTGCCGGGCGGCGGCGGCGCACTGGGCGGCGAGCATGTCAATCGTCTGCGGCGAAGCATCGATCAGCACCATCTCGCGCCACACGTCCCCGTAGGGGCGCTGCACGCGATGCACGAAGCGGTCCCGCACCACCCTCTCGCCCGACAGCGACGCGGCAAGCTGCTGCTCGAGCCAGCGGTCGTCGATGGCGATCTTCAGCGGCGTGCCCGACAAACGCGACGTCAACCGCGCCTCGATGAACGGTTTGAGCGAGTCCACTGCCGCACGCTGCGCTGCCAGATGCGCTTCGTGTTCCGTGGCGCAGTATCCGGGCGATTCGACACGAATCCAGGTTTTGCCCGAATCGCCCGAGGCGTTGACGAACCCGACCCAATCATCCACCCACGCCTTGCCGGAGATGCCGGCGGGTTGGCTTGTCGCGCCGGCGGGCACGGTTGCCGCCGGCAGCGGCAGATCGATCAACGGCGCGCTGGGGACTGGCGTCGGTGGTATCGGTGCGGTCATCGGTGCGAACACAATCGCGGGTTTATGGCGGTCTGTGGATACCACAGCTCGGATCGAGAACACCCCCGCCGCCGCCAGCACGATCAGCACCGCCAGCATCCCCAGCCCGGACCTGGGACATCTGACGATCCACACGATCAGCGACGCCAGAATCCCCAGCCCGATCAGCAGCAGGATCAGTGCCCCGCCTCCCAACGTGTACGTGATACTGGTCATGACGAATCGACCTGCCTTTCCGGCAATGGCTGATCAACGGCTCATGCGTGAGAAGCCGCCGGCTGCGGCGCGGCGGGTGCTGGCGGCGCCGGAGGCGTGGGAGCAAGCGGCGGCGCAGGCGCCGCCGGGGCCGCAGGCGGCGCGGGCGGCGAGGCCGTCGCCGCGCGAATCGCGCGCGCCGATGCCGTCGCCCGCCGCGGCGCCCACGCCAGCACCACCGACGCCAGCACGAACACCACCCCAGCCGTGATCGCCGCCTGAGCACTCCAGTGATTCAGGAACACGTCCATCGCGGCGGCGAACTGCTGAATCTGCACGAGCGGCTGAATCGCCGGCCAGGCGCTCATCCACCGAAACGCCGACGCCAGGATCAGCAGCGACACGATCAACCCCGCAGTTCCGATGATGCCGCGGAGCATGTGCATCACCCCGCCACGACGACGCGCGAAGATCTGAAGCACCACCGCCAGCAGCATCACGATCGACACCGCAATGACCGCGATCCGCTCGGTAAGCACTGGCCAACCGGAGTAGCCGTTGAAGACATTGCGTTGGATCTCCTGGGACAGCGCCGGGTCAAACACGCCGGCCGCGATCGCGTGCGGCAGGTGCAGCGCCAACCCCAGCCCCGCCAGCGTCCCGATGAACAGCAGCAGTCCAGCGAGAAAAGAGAGCAGACCCCCTCCCATGCCCGGCGATCTGCCCAGATCGACCCTGGCGGCAAACGCGCGCTGCCGTTGGCGCCGGGCAGTCTTGTGCCGGCGGTTCATCTCTGGCATGGCGCCGCGTGGCGCGGCGCGATCGACGGGCGACGCAGCCGCCCCGCCCGCCGTCGATCCCGAAGCGCCTGCCGCGCCCGCACGCAGCGGCGACGCCAGCTTCGTGCGACCGGGGACAAAGACCGCAACGCTTGCCACAATTGTTGGGAAGACAATGAAAAACGTCGCGACGGCGATCTGCTCGCCGGACATCCGCTGCGTGCCCATCAGCACTGCACAGCAGAAGACAGCGATCGCACAGGCGGTGATCAGCAGTGGCCGCAACAGATAGTTCCAGATTCCGTAGTAGGTGCGCGACATCGCGCGGTAGAAAAACAAGACCGACAGCAGCACGCAGGTGCCGGCGGCGGCGATGAACGGGCCGAAATCGCCTCTGGATCCCACGCCCGCCGCCACGAAAAACGCCACCGAGAGCGAAAGCGTCAGGGCGAACACCGCCAGCCACAGCAGCCGCACTGGCAGTGGCACGGCCCGCGACCAGTAGACCTCCGCCGGCGCCTGCGGCGGGGGCACGTCCGTAGCCATCAGCGACTCGGGATTGAGGCTTACGGGGTGCACCGCGGGATTCTGCGTCGCCGCGGGCGAAGCCTGCGCCGTTGGCTGCTCATCTTCATCGTCGATCTCATCAGCGTCCTCGCTCTGGTCGAATTCTTCGGAACTTTTGGCAAATCGCGGGCTCCAGGGCGAGATCGCCTGCGAGGCCAGCGCCGCGCCGGCGACTACCGCCACCGCCACGTGCGGCCAGCCCCCAAAGACGGCGCAGACCATGAACGCGACGAATCCTGCGCCCAGCGCAGGTCCCAGACGCACGCGATCCGGGCGATCGGCGCGCAGCCAGCGATGTCCCACATCGCAAAGGAAAAACGGCGCAAGGATGCCGATCCAGGTGGTGCCGCTGGGGTGCTCGCTGGCCAGCCAGGCGATCAGCGAAAACGCCACGATCCCCATCGCCGCGGCGGCGCCGGTGATCAGTCGGCGGGTGCGAGGGGAATCGTGCTGAAGATGCGGCCAGATGCGGCTGCGGAAGATCTCCAGGCCGACCACCGCCCCACCGATTGCCAGCGCCACAAAGATGCCGGCCGTCAACCGAGAGGGGTGCGGCGAGAAGATCGCGGCCGCCGCGGAGACGACCAGGATGCTGACGATCGCCAGCATGATTCGCGCGCGTTGGGGCAGCGGGTCTTCGATTGGAACCGTAAGGTCGCGCGACTCGGCGCCGTGTTTCAATGCGATGCTCAGTCCCACGCCGCGATGCACGATCCGTTGCCCGATCTGATCGAGCCGGCTGGCCAGTTGTCCCCAGCGATCGCCGGACATCCGCGCACCCGGAGCCGAGCCTGTGCCGAGCGCAGCGCCGGCTCGCCCCGCGCCGCTGCCGGATCCCGCCCCGCCCGAGGCGGCAAACTTGCGGGCCACGCGCCCGGCCACCATCGACAGCTCATCCGCCGAAAACACCGACATGCTCTGCTGCACGTGCGCCGCGCCGAAAACCGCCTCGACCATCTCCTGCACGCTCTGGTACCGCTGGGCCGGATCCTTGGACATCGCCCGTTTGATCACGGTGGCGAACGGCTCGGAGATGCCGCTACAGTCGGGCATGGCCGACAAATGCTTCAGCAGCACCTCGCTGGGCGAGGCGCCGACAAAAGGCGGCACGCCGGTGAGCATCTCGTACAGCACCGCGCCCAGCGCGTAGATGTCGATACTGCGGTCATACTTGCCCGCCCCGACCTCCGGGGCCATGTAATGAACCGTCCCCACGGTAACCGTCTGCCCGCTGTGCTGCGAGGTCGTGATCGCCTTGGACAGACCGTAATCCCCGATCTTCACGTAGCCGTTTTCATAGAAGATGTTTCCGGGCTTCAGATCGCGGTGAACGATGCCGCAGTCGTGAAGGAACGTCAGCCCCTTGGCGATCTCGCGCAGGAAGAAAGCCGCCTTCTGTTCGCCCAGGCCGGAGGGGTGCTCGTCGAGCAACTGCCGCAGGCTCGGCCCCGAGACGTATTCCATGATGACAAACGGCCGGCCTTCGGCGTTGTACTTGACGTCGAAGATGGTCACCAGGTGCGGGCTTTTGAGATTCATGCACTGGCTGATGCCGCGCAGCTCGATCTCCTGGTAGCCGGTGATGCACTTCAGGGCCACTTCGCGTCCGGAGTCGGAGACGGCGTAGTACACCTCGCCAAACCCACCCCGCCCGGCGGCGCGCTGGATGGTGTAGCCTTCAAGCGGCCGATCGCCGTGCTTGTATTGGAATGCGTACATTGCTGACGCGCTCCCTGCTGATAGCGGACCGACTGGGCGACAGACGTGCAACGCAAATGAGCCTGCGGGCGCGGCTGGCACGAGAGTCTCCGCGCTGACATTGCCGGCCATGGCCGGTGTCGCCGACATCGCACGTGCTGCGACGGAATTCGTACGTGCTCGCCATTTATTTCAGTCATCAACACCGCATGATTGACGGACCGAATCCCACGACACCGCGCAGATGTTCGCTAACTTCAGCCAAGGGTCAACTATAATCGTAGACCATGAATCGAAGCGGGGGCGGCACCGCGATCTGGACGACAAGATGAAAGGCTGAAGCACCATGCGTGACCGGCGTAGCGCATCAACTTCCCTGTCAGCCAAGATCATCGCCTGCCTGACGCAACGCGGGCACACGCAGGCAGACATCGCCCGGATTCTGGGCGTCATGCCGGGCTTCGTCAGTTTGGTGAAGTCGCGGGAACGGGCCCTGACTCTCGATCATCTGGAGCGAATTATCCAGGCGCTGTCCGTGCCGCTGGAGCCTTTTTGCTCGCGGTCGATCCGCCACCACCTGGCACACCCGATCCAACCGGCCTGCATGCGGCGATCGCCGAGGCCATGCGTAAAGGGGATCTGGCAATCGAGGCGCTGATGGGCAGCGACGCCAGCGCGAGATCTACACGCCGATCTGCCTGATGCCAGATCCGCAGGCGCGGCCTTACTCCGGTCATGACGTCGTGATGACGAAGTTGGCACCGCCCATGCTCGTCGCGGTACCGATAGAGACGGGCTCGCTCCGACGCCACAGCCGGCCATCGCGAACGTGCAGAACTACCGGTTCGCTCAGTCCGTCAGCGCGAATGTGGGAGCTGGCCCCCGGGCCGATCACCAGATCGCGATCCAGCAGGATGATGCGGCGAACGTCGGCGCGGGGGAATCGGCCGGCCGTCAGATCCAGCACCGCCGTCGTGCTGGATGGGTTGGGCAGTTGGAACTGGAGCCTGCATCTGGGCGAGAGCGTCACCCGATCGCCGCTCGCCAGAAGCCTGGTCGGCTGGCCGGCAATTCGCTCAAAGTAATCGTCTTCGACTCGTTCGATCGTGACGATGGCGGCGGAGGCGTCGGCGAGCAGCCCGACATCGGGGCGCTGCGATGAGCTGATCGGCCCGATGGTCACTCGCGGCGTCGTCAGCACCAGAAAGCTGCCCGCCCCATCGACCTGGATGATGAACTTTGAGGGCAGTTGATCCCCGGTCTCACGGGCGTGCGGCCCGTGCAGAATGCGCGGCGGCGCGGGCGTCGGGCCGGCGGCGCGGGTCGGTTGCTCGTCGTCCATATCCAGCAATCCCAGTGGCCCGCCACGCACCGCCGCCAGCGATTCCTCCACCGCCGCCAGGTGCGACAGCGCCTCGGCGATCCATTTGGCCTGCGGCCATTGTACCTTGATGCGGCTGAGCGCATCGCGCGCGTCGTCAATTTTGCCATCGAGCACCGCGCGCCAGGCATCCTCCGCCTGCTCCAGTGTCCGCCGAAGCTGCCGGGTGGTAAGTCCGTTGGGATCCAGCCGCGCCAGGCGCTCGATCAGCGGTCCGACCTGATCGAGCCTTCCCTCATTCAGCGCGTCTTCGATCTGCGAGCGAAGCGTGTTTCGGACGCTGGCGTCAAGCTCGCGGATGCGATGGTCGGTGCAGCCGTTGCCGTGGGCGCGGATCAGTTCCGCGACGGCGCGGTCCAAATCCTGGCGGCCAAGGGCCGAATCCACAAGCTGCGCCGCGGTTTCCACGGCGCCGGCCCTGGCCTCGACTCGCCGCGCGCGGTCCGCGGTCAGCAGCGTCTGCTCGATCTGGCTCCTCAGCGCGACAACCTCATCAAGGTTTCCGCCCAGAAGCTGCGCCTTCTCGCAGTCAATCAGCGCCTGAGCGGCGCGGCCCGCGCTCAGATGCGCCCTGCCCCGCTCCAGCAGCTTATGGATCAACCGAGTCACCAGCGTCTGCCCGCGGCGGTGAGCCCGCAGCCGGTCCGACTGCACGAGCTGATACGCCTCGTCCAGCCTCCCGTCGGCCAGGGCAACTTCGGCTTGTCGGATCGTCAGGAACAACACGGCAGCACCCGTCTTTGTTCATGCCCCCATTTGGAAAACGCTAGTTCAGCGACAGCAGAGTATACCGTTTCGGCCAATGCGGCTGCGGCGGCTGTGGCAATGGCTTGCTCGGGACCTTTGCCTGGAGTCGTCGCGACGGCTGATGCATCGCCTGGCTCAGGAAGTTTTCCAGGTCCCGCAGCATCCGCCGGCGAAGCGAATCCAGCTCGTGTTGCCGGTTTGCGTCATGGGGATGGGGGTCGTCGTTCAACATCGGTTGGTGCTCCTTGCCAGTACGGGTTCGAATGAATGCAGAGACGTACGGACCAGGCTGCACAAGCAACACCGCGTCTGTGCGTCTCTGCGCTCATCCCTACCGCCGCGCCGTCTGAAGCGGCGAGCTCGCCAGGTGCTCGTTCACTTCCTTCAGCAGGTCCTTCTCGCTGACAACATCCACCTCAATCGGCTGGACAAACTTGCTCTGGTGCGCCAGCACGCGCTCGGCCACGTCCAGTTGCTTTTTGATGTCCGCGATCAGCTTTTCCGACTGCGCCAGCTTGCTGTTGTCGATGGCGAAGGTTCCGCCCGCGCCCATCGACGCGGCCTTGACGAGCTGGTTCTGCCCCTCCAGCGCCGCGATCTGGCTTTCCAGCAGAGCCTTCTGGCTGCGGGTGCGCTCCAGCGCCTGCATGGCGGCGCCCAGGGACCTGGTGCGGTTCTCCAGCAGCCGCTGCTTGCCCGCCAGCACGATCTCCGCTTCCTTCATCATCTCGAATCGTCGGGCCAGATCCTGCTTGACCTGATCGCGGGTGTAGCTCAGGTCCCCGAAGGTGAAACTGGTCTGATCGGTGGCCAGCGAATCGCGGAGTCTGGCCACTCGGACGCGTTCGTCGGCAAGCTGCTTGCGGCTCTGTTCGATGTCGGCCTTGAGCGCCGCGATCTCGACTTCCTGCGCCGCGATCAGCCGTACGTTGGCGTGCATCTCCGGCACGATGTCGTTGACCAGATCTCTGGCGCGGCGGAGCTGGAACTCCACCGGCACCGATTCCTCCACCGCCATTCGAACCGACCGCGCCGAACTGGAGATGTAGCTGAACGCATCGCGGCCAAACAGGATCCCGCCGACGATCATCGTTCCGGCGGCCGTCAGCACGACGAATTTAACTGGCTTGAGGATCATGACTTGCTCCTTGTGGGCGGGCTGCAAGCGGCCCAGAACTGATCTTGCACCGGGAACCATCGCCCGGTTCACAGGCAGGTGTACGAAAGGATGCTGTGGATATTTCCCGCCGCCGGCGCCAATCAGGCGCTGCACAGCCCCGCGCCGTGTTCCCAAGGCCAGGCCAGAGGGAACCCTTCGGCGATTAGCGACTTCTGGAATTGGCGGATGCGATCGATGTTGTCGTGAACCGCATGCGGCTCGGTGTGATGCTCGAGGCAGTGGACCGCCAGCGCGCCGGCCGACTCACCGATGTTCCACTCGATCGGATGCAGCCGGTAACAGCCGTTGGTGATATGCGTGACGCCCAGCGCCTTTCCCGCGGCCAGCACATTGCGCACGCGTTGCGGGATCAGCGCGCCCATCGGGATGCGGAACGGCGCGGTGCGGACGTAAAAGCCGATCCGCATCCCCGTCGAGGGGTGTAGATCCAGGCGGTAATGCCCGATGCCAACCGAATCAGCGAATGGCTCGGCAGAGTCCAGCGGCGCGCGTTGCTCCAGGCCCACGTGTGCTTCGGTGATGATCGTCCGCGCCCGCAGCCGCCGCGCCTCGCGGATGTACGGCGCCTTGGCAAAACCGTCGCTTGTGCCCAGCTCCTCGCCACGCAGCTTCAATCCGCGCAAACCCGGATCCTCCGTCTGCATCCAGTACAGCAGACACAGGCTTTGCTCGCGTGCTTCGGCCAGCGCCAACTGCTTCTGTTCCTCGGGCACATCGATGATCGGCCGCTGGAAGTAGTCCATCTGCACCATGTTGACCAGGCACACGTCCGGATGCAGCGGCTGCGCCTCGGGGCGGTAGATGCTGCGATCGACGATGCGACGATATCGCCACATCTCCCACTCGCCGGGCGAAGGCTCGTCCGGCCAGGGGATGAAACGAAACGTTCGGGGCTGATGATCCTCCGTGCCGCAGACGGTCCAACTGAAGAGTCTGCCCGGCCAGGGATGATCCAGCGGCGGAATGTAGTTTCGCCAGAACTCGTAGCGCGCGGGGCGATCGATGACGTGATTTTCACCGGGTCGATGCTCGATCGCGAAGCACCAACTGATGGCCTGGAAGTCGCGGGGATCGCGCGTCGTGGCGTGCATTTCGCCGAAGTCGTCGCGGCCTTCGGCGCCGGCCATGTATTCGACGCCCGCCAGCGGATACAGATCGCCCAGCTCGCTGGCGTCCAGGAAGTAATCCGCGCGGATCGTGACGGTCTGTGCAGACTGGGTGTTGCGGAACGTGACCGAGCGTACGCGATCGCCCGTGACATCGGCGGCGATGGGCTGGTGGTGAAGCAGGATCGTGATCCGCCCCTCGGCCAGGAACGGGGCGAGCATCTCCTGAAGCACGGCGTGTGCAATTCTGGGCTCGCAGCAGAGGCGACTGACCCATCCGTTGCCGGGGTTCAGATGCGGATCGTTTCGCGCCGCGTCGTTCAGGGCGCGATGCTGACGATACCACTGCCTGACGCGCCGGCGAAACTCCAGATACGATCGGGTGGCGCTTTGCACGCCCTGCGCGCCTTCGATCCAGCGGTTTTCATCGGGTGGCACGGCCTGCGAGGTAAGCTGCCCGCCAATCCAGTCGGTCGGCTCGGTGATGATGCACCTGCCGCCTCGCCGCGCCGCCGCCAGTGCCGCTGCCACGCCCCCCGTCCCGCCACCGACAATCAGTACCTGTGTTGTTGCTTCGGATTGCATGGAAGGATCGGGTGACGTCGGCACGGGCTTGAAAGGTACGAATCACACAAGCAGCAAGTCGGATTCTCTCTCAATGACCTGTCTGGATGCGCTGGCCGCTATCCGCTCTGTCTGGCCGCGCCGTGGTTCGTGATGATCGGCGCCGGGCCGGTGGAGCGGCGGATGACCAGCTCCGCCGAAAGCAGCCGATTGGTCTGATCCATCTGATCCGACTGGATCTGCTCGAAGAGGGTGGTGACGGCGGCATGGCCGAGCTGGACCAGGGGCTGGCGGAAGGTCGTCATGGGCGGCGAGAGGTGAGCGGCGCTGGGCGGATCATCCACACCGACGACCGAAAGGTCATCGGGCACGCGAAGCCCCACCGTCGCCGAGGCGCTGTACACGTCCAGCGCGAAGTAATACCCGGCCGCGAAGATCGCCGTCGGGCGCGTCGGGCTGCTGAGCGTGCGGATCAGCGCCATGCGTTCGCGTTCGTCCAGCCGCCAACTCTGGCTGCGGATCACGTGATGCTCGCGCGGCGCCAGATGATGTTCCTGACAGGTGGCCACGAATCCCTGCCAGCGGTCGCGGCTGTTGCTGATGCGTTCATCACCGCCGACGTAACCGATGCTGGTATGCCCGAGCTCGGTGAGGTGATTGACCGCCTGGCGAGCCAGATCGACGTTATCGACATCGATCCACTGGATGAGTTTGGAGTGGCTGCGTGCCCCGACGACCAGCGTGGGCTTTCGCCGCGCCTGCGCCACGAACGCGTCGATCTCTTCCGGCAGCGGGTTGACGAACAGGAACCCGTTGCACTCGTTGCGCACGTCTTCCCCGAAGCGCAACAGGATCAGGTCTACCGCAAGCTGCTGCGCCGCCTGGCGAACGCCTTCCAGAATCTGGCTGTGATAGTAGTCGGCCAGCGAACAATCCTGATGGAAGACCAGCCCCAGCCGGGCGTCGCTGAGGGTGCGCTTGCGGTCGCGATAGCGTTCATGGACAAAGGTTCCGCGCCCCTGGGAACGTTGCAGCACACCGCTGGCGACCAGTTCCTGAAGCGCGCGATGGGTGGTGACCAGGGAAACTTCGAGCTGCTCGGACAATTCCTTGGTCGAGGGCATCTGCTCGCCGGGCTGGAAGACACCGGCATCGATGGCCTGGCGAACAGCGTCGCGGACGACCATGTAGAGTGGCCGCCCGGGCTGCGACTTTACCGCCTTGAGTTCCTTGAGCGATGCCATGGTGAATTGCCGTTAGACTGTTCGCCGGACAACAAAAAAGCAAGCGAGGGCGTCAGGCGCGGGGCAGTACCGACCCGAAGTTATTCTATAATTACATCTGTTCGAGTCAATGAAAACAGCCGTCGCAGACCGCTCAGACGAGTCGGCTCTGATGTGGCAGCGCATCACCCTCTGCACAGGTAAATCGGGCCGACCAGACCGCCTACTCTACCTGCTCTACCTGCACCCACGCGCCGTCCCGGTTCATCGACGCGTTGCCCGCTTCCATCACCGCCACGTTCTCCACCAGGTCGCGCAGCGGCACCGGCGCGGGTCCGCCCTCGAAGAAACGCACCATTCCCTTGATCAGGCGGTTGTACACGTCGGCGAAATCGACGACGAACTGCCGCACCGCCTGCGTGCCATGCACTGTGGCGCCGAAGGCATACGCCCCGCCACGCTGCATTCGCAGCCGCGCGTAACGACCGTCGCCGTAGTCCAGATCCACCAGGTCGCGATCCGCCTGATGAATCGCTGAGACACGCTTGACGCCCGGACCCCAGATCGCATCGACCATCTCGATCGTGTGCACCCCGTAGAAGAACAGCCCGGGCATCGACGGGTGGATCTCTCCGGGACCGAACGCATCGATCGCCACCATCCGACCAACAGCGGCGCGATCGAGCTCGGTGACTTCGGCGGCGAAACGCAGGCTCGAGGCCGAGTAGCACCTGGCCTGCCGGCGACGCGCCACGTCCAGAAGCTGTCTGGCCTCCGGCAGACTGCACGTCAGGGGCTTGTCGATGTAGGTGGGCAGACCCCGCTCCAGTGCCGGCAGGGCCAGCTTCAGGTGTCTGCATCCGTTGACCGCCAGGACCAGCACGCCGTCAACCTGGTCCAGCAGCTCATCACAGCTTGCAACCTCGGCAACGCCCATTTCCGCGGCCTGCTGCTTCCACAGCCGCGCCTTGTCCAGCTCGTGCTCCCCCGGATCCCACAGCGCCGTAACGCGGCAGCGCGTCTGTCCTGCCTGGTTCAACGCGTTGATCCGCTTCGTGAACTCCGGCAGATGGCTGGAGTCCACCCCGATCGCGCCAAGACGCATATCAGCTCCATTTCACGCACAACGGCAATCACCCCACCGAAAGCATGGGCACCACAAGAGGCTACACAGAACTATCGCCAGCCCGGCTTCCAGCGAACAAACCCCTCGATCGCCTCGTACTCGGCCAGACCGAGCTTGTCATACATTCTGGCGGTCTCGCGGTTGCGGTCTTCGGCACGCTGCCAGAACTCGCGGTCGTCCAGCCCGGGGAACAGCGCCTTGTCCTTCTGGCTCTCGTGCTTGAAGATCGCGTAACGCTTCTTGATCACCTCGTCGGGCGAAAGCGGGACGGCCATCTCGATCTCGTCGATGCCCCATTCCTGCCAGGCGCCGCGATACAGCCACACCTCGCAGGTCCTGACCCAGTCCCGATCCTTCAGCCGCTCGATCGCCTGGAACACCGCCGACAGACACACGCGGTGCGTGCCGTGCGGATCGGACAGGTCGCCGGCGGCATAGATCTGATGGGGCTGAACCTTGTCCAGCAGATTCATCACGATGCGGATGTCCTGCTCACTGAGGGGTTTTTTGCGCACGCGTCCGGTCTCGTAGAACGGCATGTCCAGGAAATGCGTGTTTTCTTCCTTCACGCCGCTGAACCGCGCCGCGGCGCGGGCTTCGGTCCGCCGGATGATCGCCTTGATCTTCTGAAGCTCGGGACTGTCCACCTCGCCCGGACGCTTGCGACGAACGAAAGTTTCGATCTGTTCTTCGATCTGCTTGGCCTGCCTCTCGCCCAGCCCGAACGCCTGCGCGTATTCGCGGACGAACTCGGCATGACGAACCGCCGCGTCGTCGAAGACCGCGATGTTGCCGCTGGTCTGATAGGCCACGTGAACCTCGTGTCCCTGCTCGCACAGCCTCATCAGCGTGCCACCCATCGAGATCACGTCATCGTCCGGATGCGGCGAGAAGACCACCACCCGCTTGGGGAAGATCTCGGGATTGGCATGATGAAACGCCGGGGCATGGCCAGGCTCCGGCTCGCGGCTGGGTTTGCCACCCGGCCAGCCGGTGATCGTCGCCTGAAGCGATCTGAAGACCTCGATGTTGATGTCGTACGCCCCGCCGCGCGAGGCGATCAGCTCCTGCAATCCGTGTTCGTTGTAGTCTTCGTCGGTCAGCTTCAGCAGCGGCTTTTTGACGAGTTGAGCCAGCCAGATCGCCGCCTTGCGGACCATGGCGGCGTCCCAGCTCATGCCAAACTCTTCGATCGGCCCCAGCAGCCAGGGGCTCTTGAATCGCGTCAGCTCCGCCGCCGCCGCCGTGTCCAGCACGATCCGCGCATTGGGATGCTGCTGAAGGAACGAGGCCGCGATCTGCGGGGTAACCTCGCCCTCGACGGCCTTGCGGATCACCGGCGCCTTGTGCTCTCCCCAGGCCAGCAGCACCACCTTCTTGGCGCTGAGGATGGTGTCCACGCCCATGGTGATCGCCTTGCGCGGCACGTTCCATTCGCCGAAGAAGTCGCTGGCCGCGTCCATGCGCGTGATCTTGTCCAGCGTGATCAGTCGGGTGCGAGAGTCGCGCGGCGAGCCGGGTTCGTTGAAGCCGACGTGTCCGGTACGCCCGATCCCCAGGATCTGATAGTCGATCCCGCCGACCTCGCGGATCATCCGTTCGTACTGCTGGCAGTAGGCATTGACCTGTTCTCGCGGGATCGTGCCGTCGGGGATGTGCACGTTCTTCGGATCGATGTCGATGTGGTCGAACAGGTGCTCCCACATGAACCGGTGGTAGCTCTGAAGCTCCTCCGGGCGCATCGGGTAGTACTCGTCCAGGTTGAACGTGATGACGTTCTTGAACGAAAGCCCTTCCTGCCGGTGCAGCCGGACAAGCTCATCGTACACCCCGGTGGGAGTGGAGCCGGTCGCCAGCCCAAGCACTGCCATTTCCCCACGCGAGGCCTTCTGACGGATCAGTTCGGCGATCTCCTGTGCCACGGCGGCGGAGGCGGCGGCGGCGGAGGCATAGACGGTGACGGGGATCTTTTCCGCGGCGGCGAGCATCGAGCCGACGCCCTCGCTGAGACTGGCGTTGTTCGCCGGATTGTGGACGACGTTAGAGGACATAGCTGCCGAAACCTCACTAGTAGACGACGGTCATCCGTTCGCGCTGCGTCCAGTTTCGTTCAGCGACGTTGCGCTGGCGGCAAGCGGCAAGGCCGCACGGGACACTTTTGTGCTCCCCCGCGTGCAAGACAGCGAGGAAGATTATATAATACTAGCGAGCTGCTGCGCTTCTGCAACCATTTGTGCTACCGCCAGTCCATCCTCGAAGCTCGCCAAACCCCCGCGATCGGCGCGGCCGGATGCAACTTCCGCAAACGCCAGCAGTTGCCGCTCGAAACGCACCTCGTGTGTCTCAACCGCCACGATCTGCGCCTCCCCTTGCGACGGCTTGATGTGCAGTTCCTGCGGCCGGTCGTAGTCGTAGCTGGCCATCGCCCGTGTGCCTACCAGGCTCACGATGAACCGCGCCGGCTCGGCCCAGCCGCTGGCGATCACCCCGGCGCTGCTGCCGCCTTGCACCAGCACTGTTGCATTCGACTCGCCTCGTCCTTCCCATTCATGCCGGAAGCTGGCGCCGACAACCTTGCCTTGCCCGAGCAGAAAGCGGAACAGGTCCAGGCTATGAGATCCCGTGTCGATCAGCGACCCTCCGCCGCTTACTCGCACGTCGCTCATCCACCGCTGCGCCATCTGGGGAAACCAGCAGGCAAAGGTGTTCTCAAACCGCACCACCGTTCCCAACTCTCCGGCCCGGAGCATCCGCTGCATCTCCAGGATCGCCGGCACGAACCGGTGGCAGTATCCGACGGCCGTGGTCACCTTCGGGTAAGCTTCGGCCAGCTCCACAAGAGTCTTTGCATCGGAGACGTGATGCGCCAGGGGTTTTTCGACCAGGACGGCGATTCCGCGCTCCAGCGCCATCTTCACGACGGGCACGCGCACCGAAGGCGGCGTGCAGACCAGCACACCATCCAGAGGCAGGCTGGCCTCAGCGGCGGCGGCGAACATCTGCTCGGCCGAGGCGAACGGCGCGGCGCCGGTGGCGTCGGCAATGGCGCGGCGTGCCGGCTCGGCCGGGTCCGCGATCGCCGTGATCCGCACCCGCCCGCCGCTGGCCTGCACCGCGGCAATATGCGCCCTGGAAATCACCCCGCCGCCAATCAGCCCCACGTGAAAAGTCTTCATCTGGTATCGCGCATCATACAGACAATCGGTCGCGCCTGCACGTGCATCCTGCTGTTGCTCGGACTGTTCAGCCCCGCCGCTCACGCCGCTGAACCCGAAGTCCGCGGAACCTGGCTCACCACCACCGCCAACGACCACATCGCCAACCCCGACAACACCGCCCGAACCATGCGCCGCCTGCGCCAGATCGGACTGAACACCGTCTACGTCGAATGCTGGAAAAACGGCTACACCGAGTTCCCCTCCGACGTGATGCGCCGGACGATCGGCGTGGCGATGAAGATCAACCCCTCCAGCAGCGACACGCCCGCGGTTCAGCGCGACCTGCTGGCCGAGTGCCTCCGCGAAGCACACCGCAATGACCTGGTCTGCATCGCGTGGTTCGAGTACGGCTTCATGGCGGCGCATCAATCGACCCACAACGAGCTTCGCGCTCGCCGCGACTGGCTCAGCCTCGATCAACAGGGCAGCGACGTGGCGAAAAATGGGTTCGTCTGGCTCAACCCGCTGCATCCCGACGCCCAGTCGCTGCTGATTGGGATCGTCGTCGAAGCGATCCGCAAGTACCCCGACCTGGACGGAATCCAGCTCGATGACCGAATCGTCTGGCCGGGGCTGGAAATGGGATACGACCTGTTCACGCAGAAGCTGTACGCCGATGAACACCAGGGAAGGCGGCCCCCCCGCGACATCTCCGACCCACAGTGGTGCGCCTGGCGAGCCGCCAGGGTCGAGGCTTTTGCCCGCAGGTTCGTCCGCGAAGTCCGCGCCGCGGCCGTGCAGGCCGGCAATCCCGATCTGATCATCTCGCTGAGTCCCGGCCCGCATCCGTGGGCGATGCACAACTACCTGATCGACTGGCCGGCCTGGAGTCGCTGGCGCGACAACCCGACCTGGGATGAATATGTCCCGCAGTGCTATCGTCTGGACTACGACAGTTTCCGCAAAAGCTGGCAGGAGCAGGTCGAAGCGATGCCATCAACGCGGCGAAAGGACCTGATCGCCGGCATTCGCCTGGTCGGCGACGGCCCGGACCTTCCCGCCGAGGATCTGATCAAATGTGTGCAACTGGTGCGCAAGACCGGCGGCGGCGGACACTGCTGGTGGTTCAGCCGCGGCGTGCTCGAGGTGCACGCCGATACAATCGCCCGACTCTACGACGTGAAGACCAACGGCCATGCGCCACACCCGAGGAATCGACATTAGGATATCCACATGATCGCTCTGGGCATCGACATTGGTGGAAGCTCGGTGAAACTCGCGGCGGTACAGGGCGGGCAGACACTCTGGACCGGACAAAGCCCGTTCTACACCCGCCCGACGACGACGCAGCTCATCGCGGCGATCCAGCAGGCGGCGGGGGAACGCGCCGGCGGGAGGATCGACGTCGCCGGCATCTGCGTTCCAGGGTTGCTCGATCGTGAGCGGCGCACAATCACGCTCTCGGTCAACGTGCCCGGTCTCATGGGCGTCGTGCTTGACGAGCTTGTCGCACGTGCGCTGGGGCCGATCGTCAGACGGCTGGAGATCGTCAACGACGCTGTCGCCACCGCCACCGATGTGATCCGCACCCGCGGCCTGCGCGGACGCGTGGTTTCGCTGGCGCTGGGGACGGGCGTGGGGATGGGCGTGCTGGACGACGGCGTGCCGCTGTTCATCGAGGGCGCTTCTCCGGGACACATCGGGCAGGTCGATGTCTCGATCGAAAATGATGTGCCGCTGGGTCCGGACGGCGGGGCCGGCTCGCTGGAAGGCTACATCGGCGTGCCGGCGATCATCCGGCGCTACGGCAGCACCGAAGCATTTTATCAGAACGCGAAAGTGACCGATCCGCCACTGCGGGCGCTGGCGCGCGCCATCCGCATCTGCCACGCGATCTATCGCCCGCATCATGTGGTGCTGGTGGGCGGAGTGGGAATCCGGCTGCGACACCTGCTGCCCCAGCTCAAGCAGTTGATCGACACGAACCTGACCAGCGTGGCGCGCCGTGACTGGACGCTAAGCTGCGGGGAGCACGACTTTCACGCCGCTCTGGGCGCGGCACGACTGGCGGCGGAAATGGGATCCTGAGCCGGGCTGATCGGCTCGGCTTCGCCCGCGACGGTCACGCGGTTTCGCCCGGCCGATTTGCTCTGATACAGGCACTGGTCCGCCAGGCGAAGCAGCGACGAAACGTCGCCCGCGTGATCGTTGGGTTGGGCCACGCCAATCGAGACGGTCGCGACAAGCGGCTGGCCGTTGACCAGCAGGTAGGATTTTTCCACGAGCAGTCGCATCCGCTCGGCCAGGGCGCGCAGCTCCGGTCCCGACGGCGCGTTGGCGATAATCGCCAAGAATTCCTCGCCGCCCCAGCGACCCGCCACATCGCTGCTTCGCAGCGCGCAGGCCATCGCCGAACCCACCATCTTCAATGCCCGATCCCCCACCGCGTGTCCGTAGACGTCGTTGAAACGCTTGAAGTGATCGATGTCGGCCAGGAAAACTGCCACCGGCCAGCCGTAACGCCTCCATTCGTCCAGTCGCTGGCGCAGTCGCAGCTCCAGGGCGCGGCGATTGGGCAGGCCGGTCAGCGGATCGGTCATTGCCAGGTCTTCCAGGGCGCGGATGGTCTGCCTGGCGGCGATGAGTTCGGAGGTGTTGGAGAAGACTTCCGCGACAGCGACGATGTCGCCTCGCTCGTTGCGGATGGGGATCGCGCGGATGCGGACCGGCACGCGGTGGCCATCCTTGTGATGCATGAACACATCCGCCTCGCGGACGCGACCATCCGCCATCACCGCCAGCAGAGGACAATCCGACGCACACAGGCACCGCCCGTGTTGATCGACATGCGTCAGGATGTTGTCCTGGCATCGCCGCCCGATAATCTGGTCAGGAGCAAAGCCCGAAGCTCGCGCGGCGCCGGCGTTCCAGTAGCGAATCACCCGGTCGCGGTCGGTGATGTAGACGCCGTCGCTGACCGCATCGAGGATCGCGGCCAACGTGGCGGCAGCGGTGCCCTTCAGGATCGGCAAATCGGGAGTCATGGCTGTCTGGCACTGAGAACCACGCGACTCCGTCAGCACAAACGTTGTATCGGCTCGCCAAAGGGCAAACTGGACCGCCCAATCTGCTGATCGCTTCAACTGCGCCCCAGCCCGCCCGTCGCGACCACCACGTCCGGTAACCATCGAGCAGCCGACCAACACGTTTTGGAAGATCACACGGCACTTCACCGGTTTTTGTTTGGCTTTGTCGGCGGGGACTGGTTGAATATCCGGCGTCATGCGCGATCGCCCGCCAGGCGCCAGCGACAGCTTTCGACCACCGGATGTCCCCATCCAGGTCTTCTGTCTGCACTGCCGACGCAGCTACGACAGCTCGCTGATGCACTGGGTCGCCGATCGCGACTATCCCAGTGGCGGATACTGGGCCTGCCCCACCGAAGGCTGCGACGGCAAGGGGTTCACATTCGACATCTGGCCGGCAGACTCGCAATGGGCTGAGCAGACCGCCGGAGTCGTGTTTGCGGATGATGAATCCGAAGACGACGACGCGAGCGATCCGCTTCTTGAGGACCACGAACGTCTGTCAGACACCGACGCGGCGGCGATCGGCATCGCCCAGGAGTGGTCCGAAGATCAGTTCGATCAGGAAACCGCGCCGCTGGCCGACGATGTCCCGGCGGACCCGCTTGCTGATGTTGAACCGGCCAATGGAAATCACCCGCGGCTGCACGAACGGAAGGACGATGACCGGCCCTGTTGATGCTTCTGCAAACACCGGTTCGGCGGCAGCGGCGCCGTCGGTGGCGTCGACGCATGCGCCGCGGCAGGCATGTGAGCTGATCGCTCACCGCGGCGAATCGCACGATGCGCCGGAGAACACGCTGGCGGCGATCAATCTGGCGTGGCGACGCGGCGCCATGGCGGTCGAGATCGATGTGCACCTCACCCGCGACGCCAAGCTCGCCGTCATTCACGACCCGGACACCGCTCGTGTCACCGCAAACGCCGCCAGACTCGTTGTCGCCGAGTCCACCTTCAGCCAACTGCGCAGTCTGGACGTCGGCGTATGGAAGGGCCAGCCGTTTGCCGGGCAGAAGATTCCGCTGCTTCAGGAGGTGATCGCCACCATCCCGCCCGAAGATCACCGACGACTGATCATCGAGATCAAGCCCGGGCCGGAAACGGTGGGTCCTGTGGCCGAGGCGATCGAATCGTCCGGGCGGACCATCGACCGTTTCGTTCTGATCAGCTTCAATGCCGATTCACTGCGCGCCGCGCGGCAGCGACTGCCGCAGATCCGTACGCTTTACCTCTCGTTCATCCGCCAGGACAAGCAGACGGGGCGCTGGTCTCCGACGGCGGCGGAGCTGATCGCGATGGCGCACGCCGCGCGTGCCGACGGCGTGGGCGTAAGCGTCTGCGACGCGATCACGCCCGAATTCGTCGCCGCCTTCAAGCAGGCCGACCTGGCCTGCACCGTCTGGACCGTCGATACCGTCGAGCAGGCGCGGCGGATGATACGGGCGGGCGTCGATGCCATCACCACCAACCGCGCCGCGTGGCTGGCCGAGCAGTTGCGCGCAACTCCGTGTGAATAGCCGCACGATCGGGTCCTGGCGTGATTACACTCACCAGATCCCCGGAACCGGTCTGAATTGCACCCGCCGTCGTCCCGCCGAAGCAAAGGCGATCGCGGCACAACGGCGTGTAGCACGAGGATTTGAACCCGCCTGTGCCACGGGCGTCTCGCGCCTGCGATGGCCGCCCGTACGGGCGGGACGCCCGTGACACGCGAGTTCCCTGCCGGCACTCTGTGCGGACTCGGGCCGGGCAGAGCAGCGTCACCTTCGCCCGTTCATGGCGGCCAGGGCCTGTTCGTAGACCTGCGTACATGCCCGCGCCGCGTCGATCCAGCTCATTCGCCGGATCTCGAAGCTGCCGTGCTGGCGGAGGGTGCTGGCCAGTGGCGGGTGCTTCAGCACCGCGATGATCTTGTTGGCCATTTCGTTGATGTCCCAGAAGTCAACCTTCAGCGCATGCTGAATGACCTCGCTGACGCCGGACTGCTTGGAGATGATCACCGGCACGTCGTGACTCATCGCCTCCAGCGGCGCGATCCCGAATGGCTCGGAGACCGAGGGCATCACGTACAGGTCGGCCATTTTGAACACCCGCTCCACATCCGCGCCGCGCAGGAAGCCGGTGAAAAGCACCTTGTGCCCGATGCCCATGCTGGCGGCCATTTCGATCGTCCGGCGGATCATGTCGCCTGACCCGGCCATCACGAACTTCACGTTGTCCATGACCTCCAGGACCTTCTTGGCCGCCGCCAGGAAATACTCCGGGCCTTTCTGCATCGTGATGCGTCCGAGGAACAGAACGATCTTTTCGTCCTTGTGGATTTTGTATTTTTCCTCGTCGAAGCCGTTGCCGTTGGGTGTTTCGATGGCGTTGTAGACGACTTCGACCTTGGACGGATCGATGCCGTAATGGTGCGTGATCAGGTTCTTGGTCAGGTAGCTGACGGCGATGATCTTCATGGCGCCGTGCATGCCGCGTCGCTCGATATCGTAGATTCTGGAATCGACGTGCATGCCGCTGCGGTCAAACTCCGTGGAGTGCACGTGCACGACCAGTGGCACGCCCTTGATGCCCGCCACCGCCAGACCGGCGGGGAATGTCATCCAGTCGTGGGCGTGAACAACATCGAAGGTTTCGGATCGGGCGATCTCGGCGGCGAGCATGGCGTAGCGCTGGACTTCGGCCAGCAAATCGCCGGCGTATTGTCCCAGAGGCGGACCGCTGGGTTCGGGGACCGGCGCCGCGGCGCCAGCGGCCTTCAGCGCCGCCAGTGCGTCCGGGTCTCCCGCGCGTGCCTTGTTGGCCAGCTCTTCCATCTGCTGCCTGTAGTCCGCGGGATTGCTGTAAGGCGAGAGCTGGGCCGCGACGGTGCGGAACGTGACGTGCTCGAATTCATCCAGGCGGAATTCGGCGCTGGGCGAGGCCAGCGGAGAACCGGGGCGCGGGCTGACCAGTCGCACGTGTGTGGAAAAGGGCGTGGTCACAGGGCGTGGCAGCACGAAGATCACGTCCGTGCCGATCGCGCTCATCGCCTTGGTCAGGCCGTAGCATGCGGTGCCCAGCCCGCCGCTGATGAACGGCGGAAATTCCCACCCAAGCATGAAGACGCGCATAGGAGCCGCTGCACTTTCTGAATCGAGGTCACGGAGAGAAACATGCCGGCTGCTGATGTCGGCGGGCGATATTGCCGCCGCGGGCGACTCGCGACCGCAAGGCTTTGCCGATCCGGGGCACCGCGCTCCGTCAGCGGGCAAAATCCTGTCAGATCCAAGTCACCTTGGGCGGTCCCGAATCCGCGCGCTGGGATTCGCGCCGGGAGCACGCCGACATCAGTTCCAGATCAAGGAGTGCGCAGTCCTCCGTTCCCGCAGCCTTTCCCTGTCCGGCCGACGCTGCCTACCCGTTGCCCACCGGACATCCATGTCCTGTTTACGACTCAAAACTTTGTTACAACTTAAGTTTCCCCAGTCTACCTTGTCAATATGCCAGACATTTCTTCTCCGATTTTTCGCCCTGACCATTTTCTGGTCAAAGCGGATGGTCTGCCAGGCCGTATGAACTACCGCCGCAGAACCGACGCCGTTGCCCGCTCGGCACCATAAACGTCTTTGTTGCCTCCTGATGCTTCGCTTTATAACCTGTTTTCGTGACTTCGCCGCCTCCAGCCATTTATGCGCCGCCTGCCAGATCCCAGCGAATCAGTTGGCTGTGGCGATCCTTTGCCCTGCTGCTGGCGGGGGGATGCATGACAGTGCTCACTCTGGCGGCAGTGCTAGAGCCTGATCCACGCGGCGTCGGAACCCACACCGCGCTGGGCTTGCAGCGATGCCAGTTCCTCTACCAAACAGGAGTTCCTTGTCCCAGTTGTGGGCTGACGACCAGCTTCTCGTATCTGGCTCACGGACAAGTGCTTGCAAGTGCGTGGGTGCAGCCCCTGGGAACGGTGCTGGCGATTCTGACCGCCGCGGCGGTCTGGGTGTGGCTATACATCGCCATCACCGGCAAACCGGCCCTGCGCCTGCTGCGACTCATTCGCCCGGCCTATTACCTGGTTCCGCTGCTCGCACTCGCCCTCGCCGCCTGGGGGTGGAAGATCTTCATCCATACCCACGGATTGGACGGGTGGCGGTAGGCCAACGCTGGAGTCAGCCCTGGTCGCAACTCACAAACGAGCACCATGACCGCCACCGAATTCACCATCGACCTGTCCCGCCCCGCGCCCGGCACGCCGCGCGAGGCCGTCTTGTTTCCGTTCGACAGCTTTTCCATCCCGTTGCGCAAGGGGCTGACGCTGGACCTGATCGCTTCTCAGCCCACCCGCGCCGAATACAACCCGGTGCTTGTACGTGGCCAACCCGGCACGCCCGACAGCTTTCGCATCGGGTATTACGGAACGGTCATGCAGATCGACGGGCAATATCACATGTGGTACATCGCCGATGGCGATCAGGACCAGGTGGATCAGGAAAAGTCCACCCCCTATCGGCACATCTGTTACGCCGTATCAGACGACGGCGTGCATTGGACCAGGCCATCGCTTGGGTTGGTCGAATACGCGGGCAACCGCAATAACAACCTGGTTCAGATCGAGCCGGGCAACATTTACCGCAGTTGCACCGTGCTGTACGAGCCGCACGATCCGGACCCGGCGCGACGCTTCAAGCTCTTCTGGGAAGGCAATGAGAACTTCGGTTATGTCGCGTTCAGCGCCGACGGATTGGTCTGGCGAGCGTCCAAACACAATCCGGTCACGCGGTTCATGGTCGAGCAGACCGGCCTGCTGGCTCGAGAGGGCATGTATTACGTGGTCGGGCAGATGGGCCGACCGGCAGGCTGTCACCATCGCGTGCTGGGCGTGCTGATGTCGCCGGATTTCGAGCACTGGACCGATGCGGCGGCGATCGGCTTTCGTCGCGACCCGATCCCCCCACGCGATTACGACTGGGCCAAGGCCGGTGGTCCACAGGTACACTTAGGTGCCGGCCTGTGGGATCGCGGCAACGTCGTGGTCGGACTGTACGGCCAATGGAACGGCCCGCCCCATGACGAAGACCGCCGCTTGCTCAAGATGAACCTTGGCCTGGTCATCACGCACGACGGGCTGCACTACATCGAGCCGATCCCCGACTTCAAAATGATCCGATCGGAGGAGGAGGACTGGTCGCTGGATTCCTTCGGCGCGCCGCCGCACATCACGCAGGGACAGGGATTCATCAACCATGGCGAGCAGACGATGACCTACTACGGCCAGTGGGGAAAGACCGGCAACAAGCAGATTCGCCTGGCCAAGTGGAGGCGCGATCGCCTCGGGCAGTTTTCGCCGAAGCGAGACCTTATCGAGGGGCAGATCGCCCCGCCCTATGAGAAGCTCGTCGCCGATGCCTCGCCCCAAAGGCTGCTGCCGTGCTGCATCACCTGCCCGATCATCCTGCCCGAGGGCGGCGGACAGGTCTTCCTGAACTGCTCGGGCGTGTCGGATGTGGCCAACCTCACGGTCGCGGTTCTGGATCGCGCCTTCAGGCCGGTGCCCGGGTATGAGCTTGCGGACTGTCAGCCGGTGCAGACGCCCGGCCTGCGCGTGCCGGTGCGCTGGAGAGGCGGCGATCGGATTCGCGCCGCCGCCGGTCCGATCCGGCTGCGCATCCAATGGGGCGGCGTTCGTTTCGAAGATCCGATCCTCTACGCCGCGTACGTGACGGCATGATCCGTAGACGTGAGGGCATGATGTCGCCAACGCACACGTGAAACTCCGCTCCGGAGCGGTTACAACTGCGGCTGCGGGCTGGCCGCGGAGATCGCCGTATCGCAGGTGGGAGTCTGGCACCATGAGCTTGACCACTCGTTCGACCCTTCGTCTATCGATTGTGCTGGGACTGCTCCTGCTGGCCGGGGGATGCGCGGCGCTGGCGGTGGCCGCGCGGGCCGTGCCCCAGCGACGCCCCGCTGTTTACAAGGGGCTTGCGGGGCAATCCGTCGGCGTGATGGTCTGGGCCGACCGCGCCCTGCGAATGGACTGGGATCGACTTCCCGTCGATCTGGCAACGCTCATCCAGGCACAGCTCCAGAAGGCACAACAGAACAAGGCCGATGAACTGAAGGGCACAACCTTCCCCGTGGCCGCGGCGTCCATCGCCCGCTACCAGCGGGATCACCCCGAAATCGAGACCATTCCGATCACCGAGGTGGCCCCCAAGCTGGGCGTGTCGCGACTGATCTACGTCGAAATCGAAAAGTTCTCGACCCGATCCGAGTCCTCGTTACAGTTGTTCCGCGGCAGCGCCACCGCCACGCTGCGAGTGATCGAAGTCGCCAACGGCCAGGGAAAAGAAGTTTACACCGAGAACAATGTCAGCGTGGTTTTTCCGCCCAAATCTCCCCCGGAAAGCGTGCTCAACGCCAACGACGTGCTGATGTATCGCGGGACGCTGGCGCGTCTGGCCGAAGAGATCGTCTGGCGGTTTGTCACCACGGAAGTCGAACGTGATTAGTCGCGGTGGACTGCTTTTGGCTGTGCGCGTTGCGACGCTGTGCCTGCCGCTGCTGGCGGGAGGATGCCAGTTGTTCGGCGTGGCAGCACACGTGTATGGCCCGCCGCCGGTCAAGCCGCGCTATATCCCCCAGAAACGTCCGATGGTCGTATACGTGCAGGCTTTGCCCGATCCCAGCGGACACGATACCGGGCAGACCGACGCGCTGGCGCGTGCCATCGAATCGCAGCTTCAGGCCAACAACGTGGCCCCGATCGTTCCATCGTTGAGCATCGCCGAGTTGCGATCCAATCGCCCACAGCAGTTCGTGCAGATGCGTCCCGATGCCATCGCCCGCGCCGTAGGCGCCCAGCAACTGCTTTGGGTCAACGTGCTGGAATGTTCATTTTCCCCCGCCCCCGGCAGCGGCGTGTTCAGGGGACAGATCAGCCTCGAAGTGCGCGTGCTGGACGCCACCGACGGCCGACAGCTCTGGCCTGACGACTCGCCGGACGGCGCCGAGGTCACCTGCCAGACCCCCATGCTCCGCGCCGCCGACCACATCAACACCGCCTCCGTGCAGCGGGATCTGTATCTGGCGGCGGCGGATCAGGTCGCCAAGCTCTTCTACCGTCATAAGCCCGACTGAACCGCTGCGGCGCACACGGTGTCGGGGATTTGGCGCTGGGTTGTGCAATCCGTACGATCCAGGGCCAAGACAAACTCCGCAGGTCAAGCTGGAGCAGACACGGATGAGCAAACCCACGATCGTTGTCACCGGCGCCGCCGGCTTCATCGGCTCGCACGCCGCCGAGGCGTTGATCTCTCGCGGCTTTCGCGTGATCGGGGTGGACAACTTCTGCGACTTCTACGATCGCAACTGGAAGGAAGCCAACGTCAAGAGCATCGGCGGAGGCATCGACGTGGAAGAAGTGGACATCACCGACGGGGCCCGAATCGAGCGGCTGGTGGCCACAGCCAGGCCCCAGGCGATCCTGCACCTGGCGGCGATGGCGGGGGTTCGGCCTTCGATCGAGCAGCCCGCCTACTACGCCCGCGTCAATGTCGAAGGCACGACGCATCTTCTCCAGGCCGCTGTCAAAAACAACGTCGCCAAATTCATCTTCGCCTCCAGCTCCAGTGTCTACGGCAACCTGGGGCGCGTGCCCTTCCGCGAGGACGATCCGGTGGCCGAGCCCATCAGCCCCTACGCCGCCACCAAACGCGCCGGCGAGCTCATTTGCTACACCTACTGGCATCTGTACCGGTTGCCCGTGTTCTGCCTGAGGTTTTTCACGGTCTACGGGCCACGACAGAGGCCCGACCTGGCCATCCACAAGTTCACCCGGCTGATCTCCCGCGGCAAGCCGATCCCCTTCTTCGGCGACGGATCGACCAGCCGGGACTACACCTATGTGGATGACATCGTTGATGGGATCCTGGCGGCGCTGGATCGCTGCGATCGCTATCGGATTTACAACCTTGGCGGCGCGCATCCGGTGTCGCTCAAACAACTGGTCCAAACCATCGAGCGGGCCGTCGGCAAACCGGCAATCATCGATCGCAAGCCCGCTCAGCCCGGCGACGTCGAACGCACCTACGCCGACCTCACCCGCGCACGCGCAGAACTGGATTACGAGCCGAAAGTCAGTCTGGAGGAGGGCATCCGCCGCTTCGTCGCCTGGTTCAGGGAATATGGCCAGCTTTACAGGCTGCCGGAAGAGTAAGCCCCGCCCTTGACCTCAAGCCGCTCTTGATGGAAGCTTCACCGCGGGCCAACGAACTGTTGAACCGACACAGGGCCAAGACCCGGCCGAAAGGGCCGAAGCCTCCGCGATGATCAACTTACTTCCGAAAGACACCGTCTTTTACGATCTGTTTGAAAAACTTGCGGCGCACGTGGTTTCCACGTCCGAGCACCTGCGCCGGCTGGCACGCACCTATCCCGATAGCGCCGCCGAGCACATCGCCCTGATACGTCAGGAAGAACACGACGCCGACGAACTGGCCCACACCGCGCTGGATCGCCTGGATCGAACCTTCATCACCCCATTCGATCGCGAGGACATTCATATGCTGGTCGGTGGGCTGGATGACATCGTGGACACGATCGATGCGCTGGCCAAACGATTCCCGCTGTATCACGTGCAGGCGATCGAGCCGGCCTTCCAGAGACAGGCGGACACGCTGGTGCATGCCGCGGTGGCGGTCAGTGAGGCGGTCCACCGACTGCGAAAATCGCGCAAGCTCTCGGAATTGAGCGACAAGCTTATCGAGATCCACCGCCTGGAGAACGAAGGCGACGACAACAATCACGCCGCCGTCTCCAGGCTCTTTCAGGGCAACGACGCCCTGTATGTGATGAAGTGGAAGGAGTTTTACGACCTGATCGAATCGGCGATCGATGGCTGCGAGGACGTCGGCAACACGCTGGAACGGATCATTCTCAAGAATGGATAGCGTCGATTTTTGATTTTTTGATTTTCGATTTGCGATGTGAGGATGCGTCCACACGGTACGCTCGCTCCACCCAGAGTCGCGAATCAAAAATCGCAGATCAGGCATGCTTACCCTCGTGCTTATCATCATCGCCGTCGCGCTGCTGTTCGACTTCTACAATGGGGTGAACGACGCGGCCAACTCGATCGCCACGATTGTTTCCACGCGGGTTCTGACGCCAATGCAGGCCGTCGTGTGGGCGGCGTTCTGGAACTTCGTGGCCGCCTTTGCGTTCGGAACCGCCGTCGCCAAGGCCATCTCCAGCGGCTTTGTCAACATCGAGCTGCTGGGCACGCCGGTCCAGCAGCTTTTCGTGATTCTGGCCGGGCTGTGCGGCGCGACGGTCTGGACGTACATCTGTTCGGCAATGGGGCTGCCGATCAGCGTTTCGCACTCGCTGGTCAGCGGCTACGCCGGCGCCGCCATCGCCAAAGCCGGGCTGGCGGGGCTGTTGATCCCGGGCAAGTGGCCGATCACCATCGCCTTCATCTTTGTCTCACCGCTTCTGGGCATGATTGGCGGCGCAGCGCTGATGGTGGCCATCGCCTGGAGCTTTCGCCACTGCACCCCCACCCGCGTCGATAGCTGGTTCCGACGCCTCCAGCTTCTCTCTGCCGCTGCCTTCAGCCTCTCTCATGGCACCAACGACGCGCAGAAGACCATGGGCATCATCTTCGTGGCCCTGAGCGTGCTGGTCTCCACCGAAGGCTACCAGCATCTGGGGTACTGGCTTCAGCCGGGCTGGACGCCCTGGTGGATCGAATGGATGGGCATGGGGCACAACATCCCCTGGTGGATCATCCTGCTGTGCCACTTTGTGATCGCGATGGGCACGCTGATGGGCGGATGGCGCGTGGTGCGCACGATGGGGCACAACATCACCCGCCTGGCGCCGGTGGGCGGGTTCTGTGCCGAGACCGCCGGCGCCGCCACCGTCATCGGCGCCAGCATCGCCGGCATCCCCGTCTCCACCACCCACTGCATCACCGGCTCGATCATGGGCGTGGGCATCACCCGCGGTCTGCGCGCCGTGCGATGGAACTCCGGGAAAAATATCGTCCTGGCGTGGATCTTCACGCTGCCATGCAGTGCCTTCATGGCCGCGATCGCCTATATCATTATTCACCTGACGATCGAGCCGTTTCTGCTGTGATCCGGCGGCGGCGGGGATCCGCGGCGCCGCCGGCAAGATGCGACATGACCCAGAGCTACGTCAACAAGTTCGGTCGAAAACCCGGACGCGGCATCCGCCCCTGGCTGCTGCTGCCCAAGATCATCGCCATCGCCATTTACCTCGGGGGGTTGGCCAGCGTGCTGGCCATCTGGATCTTCAGCGACGTTGCCGCCCTGTCCCTGGCCGACCCCCGCCGACAGTTCATCATCGATCTGGTCGGCGGCCTGATGGTCCGGCTGGTCATTCCCGCCCTGGTGCTGGCCTTGCTGCTGGGCGTGGGGCTGTTCTTTCAGTATCCCCGGCACTTTCCGCTGATCCGCTGGTGGCAGACCAAGATGATCCTGCTGGCGATCGTGATCCCCACCTCGCACTTCTTCTGCCGCTGGCAGTTCCTGATCCTTCGGCACACCGACCAGCAGGCCGCCAGCGCCCTGGCCGCCAGCCGCCTGGCCTGGGGGCTGGCGTTTGCGCTGCTCGGCTCGATTCTGGTGGTGATCCTGGGACGGCTCAAGCCGCGGCTGGGGCAGAATCCGGCCAGTGTGGCGGCACGGCTCAGCCCTTCGCCGCCGGCGAGCCTCGCCTCTCCAGCTTCGCCCACGAGTCGCGAAGCGCCACCGACCGATTGAACACCGGCGCCCCGGGCCGGGAATCCACCACATCCGCCACAAAGTATCCGTGCCGCTCGAACTGGAACTTCTCATCCGGGCGGGCATCTTTCAGGCTCGGCTCCAGCTTGGCACGCACCACCACCAGTGAGTTGGGGTTGAGGTTCTCCAGGTAGGACTTGCCCTCGGGTACGGCTTCCGGCTCGGGAACCCGGAACAGGTGATCGTACAGCCGAACCTCCGCGTCCAGCGCGTGCTCGGCCGAAACCCAGTGGATCGTTCCCTTGACCTTTCGGCCATCGGGCGTGTCGCCGCCCCGCGTCGCCGGGTCGTACGTGCAGTGCACCTCCGTAATTCGCCCGTCCGGGTCCTTGATTACGTGCGTGCACTTCACGATGTACGCCCAGCGCAGACGCACCTCCTGCCCGGGCGCCAGCCGGAAGTACTTGGGCGGAGGAACCTCGCGGAAGTCGTCCTGCTCGATGTACACGACCTTCCCGAAGGGCACTTTTCGCGTGCCGGCGGACGGATCCTCCGGGTTATTCACCGCATCGAGCTGCTCGGTCCTGCCCTCGGGCCAGTTGTCGATCACCAGCTTGAGCGGATTGAGCACGGCCATGCGGCGGGGCGCCCGCTTGTTCAGGTCCTCGCGCAGCGCGTTCTCCAGGCGCTGTATGTCGATGATGCTGTCGAACCTGGTCACCCCCACCTCCCGGGCGAAATTGCGGATCGCCTCGGGCGTGTATCCGCGGCGGCGAAAACCGCTGATCGTCGGCATCCGCGGATCGTCCCATCCCTGCACATACCCGCCCTTGACCAGCTCCAGCAGCTTTCGCTTGCTCAGCACGGTGTAGGTCAGGTTGAGCCTGGCGAACTCGATCTGCTGCGGGCGGTAGGTCACCGGTTGCCCGCCATTGGCGCTGCCCCGGGGCACGACCCCCAGCTCGCGCAGCGTGTCCAGGAACCAGTCGTACAGCGGGCGATGGTTCTCGAACTCCAGCGTGCAGATCGAATGGGTGATTCCTTCGATCCAGTCGCTTTGTCCGTGCGCCCAGTCGTAGGTGGGATACACGCACCAGCGGTCGCCCGCGTGCGGATGCGGCACGTGCAGAATCCGATACATCACCGGGTCGCGAAGGTTGATGTTCCCCGAGGTCATGTCGATCCTGGCCCGCAGCGTGCGCGAGCCGTCGGGGAACTCGCCTTTGACCATCCGCTGGAACAGATCCAGGTTCTCCTCGACAGAGCGGTTGCGATACGGGCTGTCGCGTCCGGCGGAACTCAGCCCGCCTCGCGTCCGCGAGACTTCCTCAGGCGAGAGGTCGTCCACGTACGCCTTGCCCGCCTTGATCAGCACGATCGCCCACTCCAGCAGTTGATCGAAATAGTCCGACGCGTAGTACAGGTGCGGGCCCCAGTCGAAACCCAGCCATTTCACGTCGCGCTTGATCGCCTCGATGTACTCGCGGTCTTCCTTCACCGGGTTGGTGTCGTCCATCCGCAGATGACACCGCCCGCCAAACTCCTGCGCGATCCCGAAATTCAGGCAGATCGCCTTGGCATGACCGATGTGCAGATACCCGTTAGGCTCCGGCGGGAAGCGCGTCACCACCTGCCCGCCGTACTTGCCCGTGCGGATGTCCTCGATGATCCGCTCGCGTATGAAGTCCAGGCTCGATGTCGTCGGCTCACTCTTGGGGGTCTCAGCCATTCGCTACCTCGATACACGCAAAGCCACCAGGGCATGAACAAATACACGAAGCAGACCGGCACGCAAATCACGGCAGATCATTCGTGTCAATTTCGTTGCCCTGTGGCTGTGCACACTTGCCTAGCGTCTGTGACTCATCATCCGCCGGATTTCACGCTCCTGCTCCTTGCGGCGGATCGTCTCGCGTTTGTCGTGCTGCTGCTTGCCCCTGGCCACGCCCAGCTCGACCTTGGCGATTCCGTTCCTGAAGTAAATGGCCAGCGGGATCAGCGTGGTGCCGCGCTGCTTCAGTTCACTCTCCAGCCTGCGCAGCTCACGCTTGTGCACCAGCAGATATCGTGGGCGCAGCGGATCATGATTCGCCTGCGCCGAGGCCTTGTCGTACGGTTCGATGTGGCAGCCGCGCAGCACCAGCCGCCCGTTCTCGATCCGCGCAAAGCTTTCGGTCAGATGCGCCCGACCCTGCCGCAGCGACTTGACCTCCGTGCCCAGCAGGGCAATGCCGCATTCGAGCTTGGCGGAGATGAAGTACTCGTGCAGCGCCCGGCGGTTGGTGATCCGCGGCCCGGCGCCTGCACCGTTCCCGTCTTTGCCTTTTGCTTCCTGCGCCACGCCACAACTATAGCACGACATCCAGACAACGACACAGACGGCGGAACGCAGGACAGATTCCCGGGCGATGCGCTTCTGCCTTGTGTCCTGTACCCGCAGCCCTTGACTTCATCCGTCGGTCCGGCCATCCCCGCGGATGATGAAGATCAGCAGCGTCGCCTGCCGCGCCTGTTTGGCCAGCCGCTCAGCGTCGAACGCCCTGTCGGTGGCGGGTCCCGGCTCGAAGCTGGTCTGATGCTTGTCTCGGCTCCGCTCCAGGAACCGGCGAATCTGCCCGGCCGACACGGCCTTCACGTACGTGGCGTCATAGGCCCGCAGACCGGCGCTGAGCATCCCGATCACGTGCCCGTCGCGATCCACGATCGGGCCGCCGCTGTTGCCGTGCGTCGTGTTCGCCGACAGCGTCAGCGGATACTCGTCCGACTCGTTGGTCGAGCTGATCTCCCCGCTGGTCACCTGCATCTTGAAGTCCAGCACGTCCGCCACCGGATACCCCAGCACCAGACACCTGGCCCCGGGGTTGGGCAGGTCCGCCTCAGCCAGCTTCAGATACGCCAGCGGCGAGGACGCGCTGATCTTGAGCAGCGCGATGTCATACTCGGGATCAGCCGCGACGAGCTGCGCATTTTTCTCCGTCCCGTCATCCAGCCGCACGCGAAACAGCAGATCCTGCCCGTCCGGCCCGCTGACAACGTGGCGGTTGGTCAGGATGTATCCGTCGGCCGAGATCACGAACCCGCTGCCGTTGCCGATCACACCGGGCGGCTTGTCGTCATGAGTGCCGCTGTCCGTGACCGAAGGTCCGGGCGGCAGGTACAGCCAACTGTCGCCGTTGAGCCCGATCCCGTGCTTGCGAGCCAGAATCACCGCCTCTTCGATGATCGGCTTGAGCTTGTCGTTGCTGGTCTGCAACCCGCGTGGCGCGTGCGCGATGCTGTTGACCAGGTTCTGCACGATTGGCCTGGTGTCCTGAATCTTCGCCGCCTTGTACGCCCACTGCACCGATTCGACATATCTCTGGCGGAAGTTGTACGCGATCGCCAGATTGCTGAGGGTTTCGGGCGAGTCCGGCCTGAGCCGCGCCGCGGTCTCCAGCGATCGCAGGGCGCGATCCAGATACGTGTTGTTTCCCCGCCCGCTGCTGCCGACCGCACCGCGCGTCAGGTAAAAATACCCCAACGCAAAGTTCGCCTCGTAATTGTTCGGATACAGCTTCAGAGCCTTCTCATACTTCTCCACCGCCTGAAGCGTCTGCGCTTCCATCATCTGCCGCGCTTCCCGGCACAACTGCTCCACTTCCTTGAGCAGTTGTCGGCGCTGCTCTCCGCCGACCCACCGGCCATTGATCTTCTCCGCGTTCTCCTGTTGAAGCCGACGCCACTTGTCCAGTTCGGCCCTGGCCCGTTCAAGCTCGGCGGCGGGCGGGTTGCTCTCGATGAACTTCTCCCAGATCACCACCGCCAGCACCGGCGCGTCAACCGCATCGGCGCGGGATTTGGCATACTGGAAGCTGGCACTGAGCGACGCCAACGCCACCGCCGCCGGTCCCGACTCCGATCCCTGCGACGCGGCAGCCGATCTGATCGTCGTCGCATTGCCTTTGGTGATCGACCGCACCTCCGAGGCCTTTACCGTATGGGTCTGACCATCAGCGGTCTTCACGCGATACGTCTCGCCGAACTTGATGACGCTGCCTTCCAGCACCGTGCCGTCCTTGAGGCTCACCGTCTCGGCACGCGCTGCCTGCGCCGCCAAGGCCAGCATCACCACCATCGCCGCACGCAAGCCGAGCTGTCCACGCATCGACACGTCCCTGCCTTTGTCTGATCAAAGCGGCATCTTACCGCCTGGCACAGGCGAATCGCCAGCCGATGCCCGGATGATCTGCGGCTGGTTTACCGCAACGGCCAGTCGTAAACGTAGATCGTATCGCCGATGATCTGCTTTGGCGGGCGGGCGCGCAGCGGGGCGTACAAACGAATCACGCTCGGTGCCACGTTCACCCCCTGTAGCACCGTCGCGCTGATCGCAATCACGCCCGGCTCTCGTGGCGGCCATTCCCACCGCGGGTTGAGCTGATATCCACCCGGAATGTTCGTGTAGTCGATCCCGTAGAACGCCGGATCCACCGAACCCAGGTACCCCAGATACAGCTTCACGTTCGGATTCCGCCGGCGCCACTCGGCCACGAACGTCAGATCCTGCCCCCAATCGAAGTTGGAATCGCTCAAAAGCCGCAGCCGATACGGGCGTGAAGGAACATTGAAAAACGAGATGTAATGCGGAAACGCCCGAACCGTCTCGATGATCAACCCCGCGCCCAGCACCAGCGCCAGGAGCGTTGTTGCGCGTGGCCGCCACGCGCCCATTCTCGCTCCCGCCAGCCCCACCAGCAGGTAGATGAACGGGTAAATCGGCAGCACGTGCCGCAGCCCCAGGTTCAAGTTGCTGCTCAGCGCGCTGATGCCATACACGATCAGAGGAATCGTCAGACACAACAGCGACCATCGATCGGGCGTTAACCTGGAAGTCTCTGGCGATGAACGCGCAGCGCGCAGTCTCCAACTCAATCCCAGCCAGGCCGCACCCACAATCGCCGCCAGCGTCGCAAGCGGCGTCTTGAACAGCATCGCCAGCGGGAAGTAGTACCACCACCCGGTCTCACTGTGCTGGCCGAGCAGGTACGTCGTGCGAACCAGCGTCGAGCGATAGGTAAACAGCAAGCCATACAGCCAGGTCTGTGGCAGCAGGCGATGTCGCTCGGCCAAGAGCACCGCACGGGCGAAGGCGGGCGTGGGCATCGCGTCGATCTCGGCCTTGTCCACCTCATTCGGCCAGCGCTGGTTGGCCAGGAAGAACCGGCATTCCTTGAGCTTGCGGACCTGCGACGGGGTATCCAGCAGCGCGCCGCGAACCGGCGTGGGTTCAAAGCGGAAGCCGTACGACGCCCAGATGATCCCCGTGCTCACCGCCGCCGCCACAGCGCAGATCCCCACCGCTGTCAGCGCCCCAGCCCAGCGGGTGCGAAGCTGCCGCCCCAACACGGGCCAGCCTTCCGGCACCAGCCGCGCCCGAGCCAGCAGCATCAGCAGGACGATCGGCGCCACGATCACGCCAGAGAATTTGACCGTCGCCGCGATTCCGCACCCCGCCGCCAGCAGCATGATGTTCCACCACCTGGCGGATCGTCCGACGCTCCAGCACGCCCACGCTGCGCACAGCATCGCCAGCGACAGGCTGACATCGTTCTTCACCAGCGGAGCGTGAGCGATGAGATTCGGATCGAATGAGAACAGGGCGCAGGCAACGATCGCCGCCGTCGCCCCGCCCAGTTGCCATGACCATGCGCACAGTGCCGCTCCCAGCGCCACACCCACCACCAGCATCATCGCGCGGGAGGTGTTGATGAAGCCGGCCCCGTCGTTCCCGGGCGTCTGGAACAGCCAGCGGACCGCCACAGCGAACTGGTAGACGATGTCCCCAAGTGCCAGGTCCCACCAGGTTGCATCCGGATGCGGGCGAAGCGAATCTCGCTGATGCGGCAGCATCGCCCAGTACTTCCACAGCGGCGGGTCTTCGGGGTTGATGCGAAAGTCGTGATAAAAGCGGTGGAAGTAGGCGCCAGCGGCGTGCAGCGGCTCGTCGATCGTCGGGGAGTGAAGCCGCACCGAGCACCAGGCCAACGCCGTGAAACAAGCCAGCATTCCCGCGCACGCCAGCGCGGCAAAAAGCCCCGTCCGGCCAACGCCTCGACGCGGCGCCGGTTCCGGCGAATGCGGCTGGTTCGGCTGCTGTGGCGGCGCGTCTTGCATCAACTCGCGAAAACGCTACAGCACCACCGCCTCCATTTGCAACATCGCCACGCAGCAGACACAATCCCACGCGCATGCGGCGATTCGAACTAACCGTCGGCACAAAGCTCGTGCTCACGTTGCTGGTTGCCGCAGCCGCCATCGCCGCTCTGCTGTTGCAGGTTGGCTGGATCATCGGGCCCGGCTGGGTCTGGTTCTACCGTCCCCTGCCCGCGGCGCTGGTCTACCCGTTCTTTGCCGCCGCTGCCGTCCCGTTTTTTGTGGCGCAGTTGCTGGATCGCTGGCGACGCAGCCTTCGCTGGCTGGCGATCCTGCTGCTGATGGTCTGCTGCTACGCGATGAAGCTCGCCGCCGTCGCCTTTCGCGGCGATGTCACCGAAATCCCCAATCCAAGCCTGGCGCTGGTTCGCATCACCGTCGAAAACAAGTATGCCACCAGCTACTACACCGACGCCCTGGCGGTCAGCAACGTGCCTCTGCGCGAGTGGATGGCGCTGTATCCGCAGCTCACGCCCGCCATGAATCTGCACACCCAGAGCAAACCCCCGGGGCCAGTTCTTTACTACGTGATATTCCTGAAACTGCTGGGAGATACACCGCAGGCGGCACTGATCGCCGGTCTGGTCCTGGGCGTCATCGCCACCTTTTCCATCCCCGCAACGTATCTGTTTCTGCGACATCTGCTCGGCGACGACGAATCGGCGTTCTGCGGCGCCAGCTTCCTTTCCCTGTGCCCGGGGTTCATTCTGTTTTTCCCGATGTTCGACCCGACCTACATCCTGTTCAGCACCGCATTGATCGGATGCTGGTACTCGGCGCTGCGGGATGACCGCATCAAACCGTCGATCCTGCTCGGGGTCGTGTTGGGGTTGATGTGCCTGATCACCTTCAATGTGCTGGTCATCGGACTGTTCATGGTCGGGATGATCTTCATCGTTTCACCGCAGCGCCCGATGATTCTCCGAATCGGCATCGCCGCCAAGCACGCTGCGATCGCGCTGCTCACCACCGCCGCCGTCCTGCTGCTGCTGTGGATCAGCATCAACTACGATCCGGTTGCCACGTTCATCTCCGCCTGGCGAAACCAGCATGCGCTGTTGCGTGCGCATGCCGACCAGCGGCCTTACCCGGATACGATCGCCTGGGATCTGATCGATTTTGCGCTGGGTTCGGGCTGGATCAGCGTCCCCTTGGTGATCTTCTACTTCATCGGTACTCACGCAGGCACGCGGCGGCCACACCTGCCGCTGGTGATCCTGGCGCTGGGGCAGTTGGTCGCGGTGGCCGTCTCGGGTCTGCTCCAGCTCGAGACAGCGCGGGTGTGGAACTTCATGCTGCCGTTGCTGATGATTCCGGTGGGGCTGGAGCTGCGGCGCTGGCCGGTGGGCGCGCGGCTGACGTGCTTCGCCGCGCTGGCGCTGGTGACGGCAGCGATCCATCAGAACGTGAAGTTCATTTTCTGACTCGCACCCCGGCGTTTTTCAACCGGGAGCCGGCGCAGCGGGCTGGGGAGTTGGAGCGGCAGGCTGCGCAGCGGGAGCAGCAGCGTCGGAGGCCTCGCCCTGCCGATTGCGTCTGCCGCCGGGGCGCGGCTGTCCGGCGGGTGGTTGCTGCTCGGATTCCGCGGCCGGCGAAGGCGCTGCCGTGCCTCCGGGCGCCGGCCCGCCGGCGCCGTTGCGCCCCTCGGCGCGATCGCCGCCCTGCCCCCCGCCGCGACGCCGCTGACGGAACTCCCCGTCGCGCGGCTGCGTGGCCGGCGCCGACTTGATCCCCGCCCGCTCCAGCAGCTCCTGGCCCTGCCCGATCTGAAGCAGCAGCAGTTCATCGCCCGGCTGAATCGTATCGCCCAGCAACTCCGCGTGCGTCTCGTTGGTTCGTCCCACGCGCACCTTGCGCGGGACGAACTGCTCGCCCTGACGAACAAACACGTAGCTGTCCGGACCGGTGGAATAGATCGCCGACAGCGGCGCCGCCAGAACGTTGGTGGCGCGGTCCACCAGGATCTCCGCCAGCGCGCCCATCCCCGGCTTCAGCACCGCTCCGGGAGGAATCTCATCCAGCACCAGATCAACCGGATACTCCTTGGTTTCGCTCCACCACCGCCCGGCGCTGTCGGCCAGCACGCTGATCTTGGTCAGCGTCGCTCCGACTGTCTGCGGGATGCCGACGATCTTGACTCTTGCCCGCATCCCCTCGCGCAGCTTGGCGACCTGACCTTCCTGCACGCGGATCACCGCCTTCATCTGGCTGGTGTCCGGCAGCTTCAGCAGGGATTGTCGCTCGCGGACGGTGGCGCCTTCCTGAATGGGGTTCTGGGCGTTGCGGTCGCCGCTGGTGGCGTAGACGACCAGTCCATCCGCCGGTGCCCGGATCGTACACGCCGCCTTCTGTTCCAGCAGCTTCTCCATCCGCCGCCGCAGCACCGCCAGCGAGTTTTCCTTGGCCCTCACGTCGGCGATTCGCTGCGCCAGGTTCGAGGCGTTCTCACGTTTGGTGCGCACCAGCCGCTGTTCGGCCTGAGAAACCGCATTCTGTTTGGCCGCCAGATCCATCTGGTGCGTGTATTCCGTCAGGACTTTCAGTGCCGTTTCCGCCTTGGTCACCGCGTTGCGCGCCGTCGTGACTGCAAGCTCATCGTCCTTCACCGCCGTCGCCGTCACGAACCCCTTGGCATACAGCGTCTTGGTCTGCCCCAGCTTCTCCTCCTGCGTCTTGAGGTTGATCCGGGCCATCTCCAGTTCGGTCCTGGCGTTGGCCAGAAGCTGCGGATAGGTTCCTTCGACGTATTGTTTCAGATCAAGCTGGGCCAGCGTCAGCGCGACTTCGGCTGCCTCGAGGTTGGCGGCGTTGGTGCTCTCCTGGATCTCCAGCATTTCCTTGGCCGTGGTCAGGTCCGCCTCGGCCTTTTGAAGCTCCAGCGTCGTGTCCTCGATGCGCTGATCGATCGTCGATGAATCCAGCGTCATCAGCACGTCGCCCTTTTTCACCGACGTGCCCTCCTTCACGAGCGTGAGGATGACGGTCTGGCCTTCGACCTGTGAGACGATCTCGATGTTGTTCACCGCCTGAAGCTCGCCGTCCTTGATGACCTTGATGTCCAAGTCCATCGGATGCAGCGTATAGAGCATCGATGGGGAGATGGTGGCGGCCGGGTTGGTGCGGGCATTGACGGCCCAGTATCCGGCCATCGAAAAAGCCACAATCACCACCGGCGCGATCAGCCAGGTGGTCCATCGACGATTCACCGCGGTAGTTGGCAGGGCAATCAGGTTCATGAGACGACTTTGGCTCTTGGGGCTTATCACTCCATGCTGACGATGGCGAATCCCGGAACATGGGGACTCTGCCCATAATCCTTGCCGCTGAGGCATCATATGGCCGGCACACGCACAGGATGCCCCATGTCCGGCGTGGCCGCATCATCGCAAATGCACCGGTTTATCTTACTACCCGCCAGGCCAGTTGTCGTTTTAGCGTACCGACGATTCCTGAGAATCCGGCTCATCTGTGGAGCGGTCTGGCGGGACCTGTGAGCCGGTTGACGCTCGCTGTCGCCGACCCGGATGTCCCCGATCCATCGCCAGACCCAGCGAGCCGGCCTGCGGATTGATTCGCAGCATCCCCGTATCACGCAAAAACTCCAGAATTCGAATCTGGTAGTTGGCTCGCGCCTGCTCGTAGCGATCCTGTGCCTGAAGCAGCGCATTCTGCGCATCGACCACCTGCTGCGAATCGGTCGCCCGCCCAAGCACCAATAGCTCATTGGCGTAATCCAGACGCCGGCGGTTCAGCTCGATGGTTCGGCGCTGGATTTCCAGCGTATCGCGGGCCGAGCGGATGGCGCGCAACGAATCGCGCACCTGCGCGATGATCGAGTCGCGAGTCTGTTTCCAGTTGCGCGTCGCCCGCTCCAGAGAGATCAACGCCCGCCGATACGCATTCCGCTCCGCCAGCCGGTCCACCGGCAGGTCCAGTGTCAGCCCCGCCGAGTACTCCATCGTGCGGCTGTCGATATGCGAAGCGGGAGAATCCTCCTGATTGCCGATCGAACCGCGCGCCCGTAGCTCAAGGTCCGGCAGCAGTCCGTTTTTGGCCACCTCCACCGCCCGGCGGGCGTCCTCGATCTGATCGCTGGCGGTCTTGAGGTCCAGTCGATACTTCAGCGCCATCTGGGTCGCGTCGGCTTCCAGATCCGGAGGATTGATGTCCAGTTCCATGCCGACGACTTCCAGCGGCTCATCCACCGGCATGCCGATCAGCAGCTTGAAATCATCCAGCGCCGCCTGGTAGTTGTCCTCCGCGTTGATGATCGCGTTCTCCGCCTCGTACAACTGGTTCTGCGCCCGCTGCACGGACAGGAAATTGACTCCCGGCCTGCCGGCGGCGTAGATCGCGTACGTCTGCTCCGTGAGCTGATACGCCACGATGTACGTGAACCGCCGGTTGGCGATCGCCTGCTGCTGCGTGAGCAGCCGGAAATACTGCGAGGCGATTCGAACGACAAAGTCGCGGCGAAAATCCTCGAACCGCCGTACTTCATACACGAGCTGTCGCTCGGAATTGATCAGGGATTCCAGATTGACCATCCCCGCGCCGCGCAGCAGCGGGATCGTGCCGCTCAGCGCAAGCTGCGCCGATTCGCCATCGCTGACGTTGTCGTTCAGCGCACGCACGAAGTCGACCAGCCCCTCGGCCACGATCTCCCCCCCATACGGAAGCTGCTGACGGATTCCCGCGGAATTGGTGATCGTCAGGGCCGAGCGGTAATCCACATCGAGCTGCCCGCCGGTGTACTCCACACCGGTCCGGGCGAATGGCCGCGGCGAAAAAAGATGCCGCTCCAGCGTCACACTCAGCGCCGCCAGGTACAGATCCTCCATCCGCGACTGATACTCGCGGCTGTGCTGCACGGCGTAGGCGATCGCGTCGAACAGATCAAACGTCTGGATCGGCGCCAGCTCCGCCGGCGGACCCAGCCGCAGCCGATCCAGCCCGGGCTTGCGCGCCTCTTCGACGCTGAGCGGCTGCCGCTGCGGCGATTCGGTGCCTGGCGGATACAGCTCCTCGGGCCCCAGCCGCCCGTACCCCAGCTCAAATCGCGATGGCTCCAGCACCGGCGGCATCGCCGGCGGCACCGGCGAGGCCGGCAGCTTCTCGTAGCTCTTGCGTGTCGGCCTGGCCGGCGTCTGCACCGGCGCCTCCACCTGCGGCGCGTAATCCAGCGTACGCTTCTGGCGATCCTCCAGCAGCTTCTGCACCTGCAAATCCGCCGACTTGCGGTAAGCCTCAGGCGCGCAGCTCACCAGCCCAGCGAGCGCCACGAACACAATTGTGATCTGACCAGTTCGTCTCATTCCCACAACCTGCCCGTTCATACGCGCCGCGATGAGGTTTGTTGCCTCGCAAAGCGGGACCGCTGGATGGAACAGGCCCTCCTTCTTCCTTCCGCCTTCATCTTTCGCTTTTTGCCCCTGCTCTCACTCCTGCCCATACAGGATCTCGGCGCTGCGCAGCGTGTTGCGGAGCAGCATCGCCACCGTCATCGGCCCCACGCCGCCCGGCACCGGCGTGAGGTGCGCGGCCTTCTGCTTGACCGCTTCAAAGTCCACATCGCCGACGGTCTTGCGGGTTCCGTCAGGCAGGGTGATCCGATTGATTCCCACATCGATCACCACGGCGCCCTGCTTGACATGGTCCGCGGTGATCAGCCCCGGCTTGCCCACCGCCACCACCAGCACCTCCGCCCGCCGCGTGTGGCTCATCAGGTCCTTCGTGGCGATGTGGCAGAGCGTGACGGTGGCCATCTGCTCGGTCAGCAGCAGCGCGATCGGTTTGCCGGCGATTTCGCTGGCGCCGACGACGACGGCTTCGGCGCCGCGCAGCGGCACGCCGGTTGATTTGATCAGCTCGATCACGCTCAGCGCCGTGCACGGCGCGATCAGGGTGTGCCCATAGACGACATAGCCGATGTTGGCCGGGTTTACCCCCTCCACATCCTTGACCACGTCGATCTCGTACTGCACCCGCGGCGCGTCGATGTGCGGCGGCAGCGGCAGATGCATCATGATCCCGGTGACGGTCGGATCGTCATTCAGCCGGCGGATGGTCAGCTTCAGCTCCCGCTGCGTGGTCTGCGGCGGCAATTTGAGCAGGGTGTAGTCGATGCCCACCGCGCGGCACGCCTCCGCCTGACGCTGCGCGTACAGTTCCGCCGCTGTGGAACCACCCACCAGAATCGCCGTCAGATGCACTCGCCGGCCCTGCTCGGCAAACCTGCGGGCTCGGTCGGCCACTTCGTTCCTGATCTGCTGGGCAATGGCGGCCCCATCGATGATCCGGCAACTCATCCTCCGGATTATAAGAAATCGCGATCCTGGCCGCGAATGCGCCCCAGCGCCCGGAATCGCTCCGCCATGTTCACTTATTCCAGTTAGCGCAGACGACGCGGCGGTTGTGGTCTGGCGCCAGCACGGGGCTTGACGGGCGCGAATCACCGATATATGTTAGCAATCACTAAAAGAAAGGATGGTGGCTCATGTCTCCTGCGATGCGTGCTGGCCATTGGCGGGTCGTGTGGCTGCTGGCGGCGGCGCTGGTCGGCGGCTGCTGGGCATCGAAGTTCACCCTGATTTCGCCTGAGAAGGCCGTCGTGGACCGCAAGTATGTCGGCGACTGGGAGGCGGTCAACGCCAGCGGCGATCAGGCGCTTCTGGTCATCCGCAACATCGACGATCATCTGTACTACATCGAAACACGCGACAAAAAGGAGCCGGCACAGGTGAGCCGATACGTCGGCATGATCGCCGACATCAAGGGCGCCACCTTCGCGCATCTGAGGCCGCTGTCCGATGACGGCAGCATTCCGCAGGAATGGCTGCTGATGCGCGTGGCGATGGGCGACGACGGCAAGCTCACGATCGATCAGCTCGACGAGCAGTTCATGAACCAGCAGAAGATCGAATCCGCCGAGCAGCTCAAGGAAGTTCTGGAGCAGAACCTGAACAAGGAGGCGATGTATGATAAGGACGAGCGGATCACGGCGACGCGCGTGGTGAAATAAGATGGATCTTTGGCCCGCGCATCGCGTCTCAGCCGCAACCGCGCAGCCTCGGAGCCTGCATGCATCGGGCCATATCGCCTCTATCGCTTTGTCTGCTCGTCTGGGTGTGTAATTTCTGCGCCGCGCAGGAGCCGACGACCTCGCCCGCCACCGATACGCTGCTGGACGGCAAGCTGGTCTACACCCCGCCGCCGGGCTGGCAGTTGCTCGGCAAATTCGAGGACCGTCGCGTCGGCTACGGCCTGGGCGAAGGTCGAGCACACATGACCCTGCTGGCCACGCCCCAGCAGAATACGATCCCCGACGAGCTGGCGCCGAAGCTGGCGGCCAGGATTCGCCAGACGATCTTGCAGGAGCAGCAGCGCGGCAACCTCGAGCTGGTGCTGGAGCCGCGGGTCGAGCCTGATCCGCGATTCCTGCTGCGCGTGCACGACCGGTATCACGCCCAGGGCAAGTTCGGCGATCGACTTCAACTGTTTCGTGGTATCGGAAGGAATCTCGTTTCCGTCACCGTCGTGGCGCTTACCGACAACGAGCAGGAAGCCGCGCAGATCCACGAGGCCGCCGAGACGGCCATGCAGACGGTGCACCTTGCGGGCACGAAGCCGCCGGTGATTCGGCCTCGCCCCAGGAGCGTCTCGGCGTCGGCACCGGCCAGTGCCCCCGCCGACGAATCGATCGTCCTGCGTGAAGCGAGGCTGCGTATCACGCCGCCGGCCGGATGGACCGCCCAGCTCACCGCCAACATCAGCGGGCTGCTCGCGACCTGGCGCGATCCGCAGGAGCCGGCCAACGTCATCACGCTGATCTACCGTCCGATTCCCGAGCAGGCCAAGACTGACTCCAGGCTGCGGGATCTGGCGATCGAGGAGTTGGCGCGAGCTGAGAAGCCGAGCTTTCAAATCGAAGGCGCCCAGCCCGCCGGGCAGACCCAAACCATCGCCGACAAGCGATTCCTGCGAAAGCTGCGAACCGAATACTCCGCGCGGGAGATGAAGTTCGTCCTGACCATGCGGCAAGTCCGCGCCGGCGACGGCGTGGCCAGCATCACCAGCATCGCTTTGCCTGACAAAGCCGACGAGATCGACGCCCTGGCCGACCGCGTCGCCATGGGCGTTCGCGCCCTGCCGAAGTGAAAAAAAACCCCCGTTGATCACTCGACGATGATTACGGGCACCATCTTCTGCCGGCCCCACTTCAGCGCTTCCTCGTGGGTGGGGAAGAACACATCCAGCTTGTTGCCCTTGATGGCCCCGCCGCGGTCGATCACCTCGACTGGCTCGGCGGCGTAGCCCGGGATCAGCAGCCTGGTGCCGAAGGGAAGAATACTCGTGTCGGCGGCGACAAATTTGCCGTGATTGTAGCTGACGTGCTTGCCGCTGGCGGTGATGCCCTGGGCATTGGGACCACAGCACTTGCTGCATGGGCAATAGGCGGTGATCTCCATGAACCGGACCTGAGGCTGGCGAACCATCCGCTCCAGCGGCGGAAGCTGCGGAGCCATCAACTCGACCAGGTCCTGGCCCTGCTTCAGAGAATGCGATGCCACAGACTCGGCTTGCCGAACCGAAGCGCTTTGCGATGCAGAGTTGGCGGGCGCGCTTTTGCTCTGCACCGGCCGGGCGGCGCCCACGCCACCGATCCCGATCACAAGCAAAACAATGCCGATCAGCAACCCGCGACGCGCACAACTCGGCAGGTTGCCCACAACGGGTACGAGCAGGTTGGACAGCAGACCGTTGAACATCAGCATCCTTTGCCTCCGCCCCGCGGGCATCCGGCCCGGCGGGTCTCCAGACCATACCACGGCGTCCAGTGGCGGCCGAAGATTGGCTCAAGCTCCCCGCTTGAGACGGTCGATCTGTATCAGTTGTGCCTTTTATCCGCTGCGGCCCGCTGCGTCAAAGGGGCAAAATCCAAGCTTCAGATTCCCGGACCTCAGGGGCAACCGACACATCCATAGACATCAATGCGTTCGGAAGGCGCGGGATGATGCCCAGTGGCAACGGTCGAAGGTCGTGTCGCGTCCGGTAACCGAGACGCCGTGTCTTACGCGGCCTCGGACTCCGCCGCCGAATCCGACGCTGGATCAACCTCCGTCTGCACCAGGTGTGGCGCGGTCCGTTTCACGGCGTGTGCGCTCTTGCGGGCCGCGGCCTTGCGGATTCGGCGCATCCGCCCCACCGTCTGTTGATCCACCGTCGCCTTGCGTGTGGGGTTGTCGTTGGCGACCTGAACCGCCTGGGGAGCGTCCGGGGCGTAAAGGTCGGCGCCGATCTCCTCGGCCAGTCCTTCAGCGCGCTTGTAGATCCCGCCACAGCACATCACCTGCATGTTGGGGCAACTGTTGATCTCACGCAGGTAATCGATCAGTTTCCGCACGCCCGGCACGTTGCTGGGCAGGGTGGCGAACATCACCAGCAAATCCGGGCGAAACTCGCCGATCAGCTCCAGGACTTCGTCTTCGGGCACTCCCCCGCCAGCGAAGCGAACCGTCCAGCCGTCGGCCTCGAACAGGTCTGCACAAATCTGTCCGCCAAGTTCTTCCGGTTCATCATTGCCGCAGAAGATCAGCGCGCGTTTGCCGTTGGGAGCTTTGCGCTCCAGCTTGCCGCTGAGCTGATCGGCCATGGCGCGGTTCAGTCGCGTGGCCATGTTGAGGTTGCTGATGCTGATCCGGTCCTCGCGGTACAGATTCTGAATCTGCTCCATCACCGGCCAGATGAGTTGGGTGAGCAGATCGTAAGCGCTGGCTTGGGAGGCCGTCAGTTCCTTTTCGATGATGAGCCGTGCGGTGGTGCGATCGCCGGCCAGCAGCGACTGAAGGTAGGACTCGCGAACCGCCGAGGTGCAGGTGAAGCTCATGGCCGATGCTCCTGAGTGGCTGGGTCAAGCTGCCCGCCCGCCGTGGCTTTGGCGCTTCCCATCTTAACATCCCGGCCGCTTCCCTGCCGCCGCATCCATCCGATGTCTGTTAAACTAGGTAAAATGTAACAACTAATGTATCGGTTTTCATCGGAAAAATCTTTACCTATTTTAACATGCGCCGCCGCAGTACCTAACCCGCCGACACGAAATCACTTATGGCAGCCCACGAATTCACCGACAAGCCCAGGAAGCAGCGTCTGATCCCCCGATCCTTGAATCCAGGTTTGTTCCTGCGACAATCTCGCCAAGGGCATCAGCAAGCGATGGGTTCTCACCTGGGCAACGATGACCTGCACGGCAGGGATCCTGTGAGTATCACGAGGATGCAACCCGCGGGCTGTGATTCGACTTCGCAGTCTCGCCACGTCAGCGGATACCGCTCCCGCCAGCAGATCCTGGCCCCGGTTCGCAGCCTGGTCGTCAAGCTCGGCACGCAACTGCTCAGCGACAAGCAGGCCAGGCTCGATACCGCCTACGTCGCCAGCATCGCCCAACAGGTGGCCAGCCTCCGCAGGCAGCGCAAGATCACCGTTACCATCGTCAGCTCCGGCGCCATTGGCGCGGGATTGCGCGAGTTGAATCTTTCACGCCGGCCCACCGACCTGGCGCGACTCCAGGCGGTGGCGGCGGTCGGGCAGCGCCGCCTCATGGACGTCTGGGCCGACGCCTTCGAGCCTTTCGGCATGCCCGTGGCTCAACTGCTGCTCACCCGCGAGGACATCGACAACCGCACGCGATTTCTCAACGTTCGTAACACCATCCTGGCCGCCCATGAGCTGGGCGCGGTCCCCATCATCAACGAGAACGACACGATCAGCACCGACGAGCTGATCAAGATCAGCTTCGGTGACAACGACATCCTGGCGGCGCTGGTGGCGACGGCGATGCGCGCCGACCTGCTGGTGCTGCTGACCGTGGTCGATGGCATCCTGGATGGCTCTGGCAAGCCACTGCGCCTGGTGGAGAACCTGGACGCCGCCCAGCAGCTTGTCCGCGCCGAGAAAACCGCCCTTGGAAAGGGCGGCATGGATTCAAAACTCCGTGCCGCCAGGATGGTGCTCAGTTGCGGCGAATCGATGGTCGTGGCCGACGGACGCATGGAAAACGTCCTGCCGCGGCTGCTGGCGGGCGAGGAGATCGGCACGCTTTTCACCGCCAACGGTCGGCGACGCACCGGAAAGGACCGCTGGATCGGCGCCGCCAGGACCGTTGGAACCATCGTCATCGACGATGGTGCGGTCAAAGCTCTGGTCGAGAGGAACAAGAGCCTGTTGCCCGCCGGCATCGTCAGGGTCGACGGGCACTTTGCCCGCGGCGACGTCGTCGCCATCGCCAACACCTCAGGCCAGGTCGTCGCCCGCGGCCTGACGAACTACTCCGCCGACGACATCAAGCTCATCCAGGGCAAAAAGACCAGCGAAGTACGCGCCCTGCTCAAGGAACAGGCGTACGACGAGGTCGTGCACCGGGATAACCTGGTGGTGGGATAACTCGCCCTGCGTCACGAGCGTCCCGGTCGAGCCGGGCGGCCGTCCAGGCCCGTGGCTCGTGTCTCCCCCGTGGCTCGTGTCTCCATGGAACAATTTCAGCGCTGCGTATCCCGGACCTCGCGCGGCATGATGGGTTGTTCTGGCTATCGGCGGCCCTCCTCGGTGGAAGGGGCGCGGCAGTGATTCGGGCCGTTGGCCCCTTTTTGGAGGTCTGCCATGACTCAGGTCGCACGAACCGTTCGCTGTCTGGCGCTGACCGTCGCCGCCATCTTCGCCATCGGACTCAGCGGCTGTGAGATGTTCGACGGCGATGACAACGACAATGACCGCACACCATCGGAAAGGCGCGAGCCGCTGACCGTCAGCGGCGTGCCCAAGTCGGCGGAGCTGCTGCGCGAAGGCAGCGGCGAGCTTTCCGCCCGCGCCAGTTCCGATGGAAAGGCCTACCTGTACGACGTGAACGACGGACGCGTCGTGTGGAGCGGCAATGTTCAGCGCGGCGAGCTGATCACCATCGATCCGGATAACGACCGTGCCGCCGTCGAGGGAAAGGTCGTGTTCGACCAGAACCTGGAACGCAGGCACAGCCATCGGATCTATCTGGATCCGAGGTAGGCCATCAAATAATGAAGGCAGAAGGATGAAGGTCCAGGTACCGAATCCTTCATCCTTCTGCCTTTTGCCTCTTTCTCATGCTCCCGTCCGCTCGATGCTGATCAGGGTATCGATCGCATCGACCAGGGCCGAGTCATTGCCTTCGCCGCCATCGACGGTGTCAGGTTCGCCGTCGTTGGCAATGAAGCGGTCGTCGCCGGCACCACCGAACATCTGGTCGGAGCCTGCGCCGCCATCGAGCAGGTCGTTGCCCAGCAGCCCGAGCAGCACATCGTCGCCTGTGCCACCGACCAGCCGGTCCGACCGCGCCGAGCCGACGAGTTTGTCGTTGCCCTGGCCACCGATCAGCACCGCGTAGAACGGCGGCAGGACCGTCGCGGCGTCGCCGGATGTCACCGTCGCTTCCACCGCACCCTCGTCGCCCGCCAGTTGCGCCGTCGCTTCCAGCGTGTTGGTGTTCTCCAGGCCGGCTTCCGCGATGGTTGTGATCGCGTCGGCGCGCGGTCGCTGCACCGGCGGCTGGGCGATCAGCGTGTCATTGCCGGCTCCGCCCTCAAAGGTGATCGGGGCGGCGGCGTGCAGCGAATCCGCCGTTGTCAGCGATGTCGCGAACAGCGCCGGGCCGATGATCGTGTCATCCCCGCTGCCGCCGATCACCCGCTCCACGTCGGCTCGAACGTTGTCGCCTTCGCTCGGATGCGTTGTGTTGTTGAACACGGCGCCATCGTTGGGCCGGTTGTCCAGCGTGATGTGAAGGTTGCCCGTCCGCGCTGAATAATCGACGGTGTCCAACCCCGGCCCGCCAACGAAGTCATTGGGCTGATGCGCGCCCACGAGCAGGTCGTTACCGTCTCCGCCCAACAGCGTCGAGCGGGCGGCGCTGTGTCCGGCGATGAGCTGGTCGTTGCCCGCACCCCCGATCAATCGCTCGGCGGGAAATACCACCGCAAGCGGCGAGGTCACTCCGACGATTCGGTCGTTGAAGCTCGAGCCGAGGACCACTTCAACTCCATGACTCACGTTGTCGGCCTCACCGGGCAGCGGCGAGAGGGTCGGCCTGACCTCGCCGTCGTTGGCCAGGCCGTCCAGCGTCACGTTCACGCCGAACTGCGCGGCGGCGTAGCTGACGGTATCGTTCAGTCCGGCCCCGCCGATGTACACATCGTCGCCGGCGCTGTGCAGCATCAGGTCATCGTCGGCGCCGCCGTCGATGCGGTCGTTGCCCGCGCCGGTGAGGATGTGATCGCGACCCGCCTCGCCCAACACCAGCATCGGCCTGTTGACGTTGGATCGGGTGTGCAGCGCATCGTCCCCGGCGCCGAGCCGCGCCTCGATGCTGTGAACCGCACTGAGGGGAACGGCCAGGATCTGCGTTCCTTCGGCGGTGACGACGAGCATGGGGGCGACGCTGGCGGGCATGACCGCCACGCCGATGTGGTCGGCCTCGTCGGTTCCGGCGATTTTCACGATCCCGCCATCGAGCACCGCCGTCGCCGCCAGCAGCCGCCGCGATTCCAGCGGTTCAAGACACCCGGCACACACAAGCGACTTCTCTGATCGGGGCAACAGCGATTTGGATGCGACTGGCGACATAGTCCAAGCTCCTTTCCCATTCCGCGTGCGTTTCCCCCGGTCACAAAACGCCGCGACTCACCCTTTATTGTGAACTCAGACTCAAAAAAGTTTACCGACCATACTGGACCAGGGCTTGTGGCCTTCACCGTGCGATCCGGCGCCTCCCGCTGAATCTTGTGTTGCGGACCCTCGCGCCTGCCAGCATCCCCGCCATCGCGATCATCGCCCAGCCCGGCTCCGGCACGCTCACGTTCGGCAGGCCCATTGACGCCAATGCCTCGGCAAGCGCCGCCGATGAGCTTTGCTGCCAGTTCATCGCCAGCAGATACAGGTCTCGCGCATCCACGACGTGGTCGTAATTGAAGTCCCCGCCGCTCCAGTAGTCGCTGCTCTGCCAGTGCAGCGCCAGCGCGTTCAGGTCCTGAAGATCGACCTGCCCGTCAAGGTCGCTGTCGCCGAAGCGCGTGTAGCGGATCAGCAGGCTTGTGTCGTCCACCGGTTGGCCTGAAAAGGAGGTGATGCCCAGCAGCGACGCCTGGGCATACCCCAGTGCAAAGGCATTGGCCGTCGCGAGGGAACTGCCGATTCCCGCGCCATTCCAGCCGCCGAAGTTGTACGCGCTGCCGATCATGCCGCGCAGCTCATCGATCGGCCCGGGATCGCCCGGGCCGGATGGACTGTAATCGATCACCAGATCGTTGTTGGTCAGATCGACTTGACCGGAGCCTGAGACGACCACGCCCTTGAGCTTTGGCGCCTTGGGAAGGTTGGCCATGAAGACAGCGTTGGCGCTCAGGACTTCAAGCGTGCCGTTACCGATGGCGTCGGCGTCGGCCAGCAGCAGTGTGCCGCCACCGACTCGCGTGCCGCCGCTGAACGTGCTTGGGCCGGTCAGGGTAAACGTGCCAGCGCCGAACTTCGCCAGCGCCAGTGTTCCGCCGCCGTCTTGCAGGATTCCACTGTAGGTTTGACTGCCGCTGTTGTTGATGGTCAGGACGCTGCGCGTCGCGGTCAGTCCATTGATGACTCGTGGCCGGGTGGCGCGAGCCACCTGCGTCAGCCCCGCGATCGCCTGGTTCGTGCCGTTCAGGTCCAGCACGCCGGCCTCCACGTTCGTGCCGCGATCGTACGTGTCCAGCACGACGGTCGTAGTCGGCGGCAGCGTGTCATCCCCACCGTCGAGGATCACCTTTCCGCCGGAAATCAGCGTGCGCCCCAGATATGTGTTGTTCGTGCCCGTGAGTCGAAAGAATCCCGGGTTGGAATTGCCCGAGCGAAGGTTCAGCGTGGTGTTGGCCGATCCACCGCTGATGTTCCCGCCCAGCGTCCAGACTCCGATGGGATTGGCCGGGTTGTTGTAGGCGCGGTTGTGGATCTCGGCATCGCCGCTGAGGACGATATCGCCGTTCCAGGCGGTCGGACCATAGGGCGCCACGTCGGCGCGCTGAAGTGCGCCCTGCCCGCCGACGCCGCTGCCGCTGATCTGGACCGTCTCATTGACGCTCATGCCGGGATGAATCACCAGCGAAGCGCCGCTGAGCACGGTGGTGCTGCCCGCGCCGCTGCCCAGCGCGGTGTTGCTGGTGATCACGACCGTGCCCCAGCAGATGTCCGTTGGGCCGCCGTAGGTGTTGTTGCCGGAGATCGTCCAGCTTCCGCCGCCGCCTTTCCACAGGGCGACGGTTCCGGCGCCGTCGCTGATGGTCCCGTTGAGCTGTCCGCTGCCGCCGCCGAAGAGGCTCAGCCGTTTCAGACCTGCATTGGCGGCGCTGATCGGGCCGTTGATGACCAGGCGTTGGCTGGGGGCACCGGATCCGTTGGCGAAGATCGCCGGCCCCTCAAGCGCGATGGCGCAATTCAGCGTTTGCGTGGTGGTGACGGTGTTGGTGATGGTGATTCCCCCGCCGCTGTTGACGATCAGCGTGCCGCCCGGCGCGAACGTGTACGCCGGTGTGGTCGCGCCGTCGAAGATCAGCCTCATGTTGGGGACATTGCCGCCGAGGACGATGCTGGTCGAGCCGCTTCCCGGGCCGCTGAAGGTGGCGGTGGTGAGCGTGCCGGGCGCCAGGCCGCTGCTCCAGTTTCCGCCGCTCGTCCAGAGGTTGCCCGCCGCCCCCGTCCACGTCGGGCCAAGCGTGTAGCCCGGCACGTAATGGGCGCCCATCACGTCGTACGCAAGCTTGCCCATGGTCTCGTAGCCGATGGGATTGGGATTGGGGTTGCCGACATCCCACGCCCACCAGTAGGCGCCGCCGAACCACGCACGCGGCATGTTCTGCGAGAGCATCGCCGCATACGCCTGTGCCTGTTCGAGCTGATCATTGCCCGCGGCGGCGTCGAAGCTCCAGGGCATCCTGTTCGCCCCGTCGTAGTTCATGTACCCGACTTCCGTGAACAGCACCGTCTTGCCCGGCGCCACACTGTTTCGCCAGGACTCGATCAGATTGGCGCGGTTGGCCCAGGCGGCGTCCAGCTCCGCCTGCGTCGGGTTGTTCTTTGCGGTCAGCGGGTAATAGGCGTCGATGCCGATGTAATCCACGGCATCCCACCAGTTGATCGTCGCGCCGATCGCGGGATTGCCCCAGTTGGCGGCGTAGGTGAGCGGGCCGGAGTAACGCGATCGCACCGACGCGATCAGGTTTCGCCAGTTGGCTTCCTGCGATGCGACGGCCTCCAGCTCCACCCCCACGCTGAACATCGCGACGTTCTTCTCCTGCGCGATGTCGGCCATGTGACGGATGTAATCCCCATACCCGCCCGGTGCGTTGAACCAGGCATCACCCCCGACGATCTGCCCGCGCCAATGAGTCGGATCGTTGGCCAGATCGACCAGCGGGCGAAGCTGCACTGCCAGCCCGCGCGCGTGGGCTGCGTCGATCACCTGCCGCAGGGTCGCGTCGGTCGAGCTGTAGCGACTGAAGTTCGGAGCGACCTGCGTCGAATTGATGTTATCCTGGAACCACCAGACATTCAGGGCGACGCTATCGACCCCCATGGCCACCAGGTTCTCAAGCTGCTGATCGAGCACGCGCTGCTCGACGGTGGGAGAAAACCACACGAGGTTGACCGCGCGGCGGAAATCCGGCGCGGCGGCCTGGCACCAGGGCGCGCCCGGCACGCCTGCTGTCAATCCCGCCACCAGCACTGCGGACCAGCGGTTGCGTCGCATCTCGCCTCCGATAGCGGTAATCTTACCATAATCCGTGCATGCGATGCTGCCTTTGCCTGCGCAGGCCGCGTGGCCGATCTGAAGCGGATCGGATATGTTCAAGTGTTCGCTTCGTCGATTCGCGGGCCATGGGAGACCAACACGATGATCAAGATCGCAGAAGCCCTGCCGTTTCAGCCGACGCCGCTGTGGAAGCTGGTGGTGCAGGCTGGCGTCACGCACGCGGTGGTGTTCTTCGACTATGCTCGACTGCATGAGGACCGGCCATGGGAATACCAGCCGCTGCGCGATCTGAAAGAACGTGTTGAAAAGGCCGGGCTGGAACTGGCGGTGATCGAGTCCTCCCCGCCGATGGACAAGATCCGCCTGGGATTGCCCGGACGCGACGAGGAAATCGATTTGTTCTGCACCATGCTGCGGAACATGGGCCAGCTTGGCATTCCGGTGGTCTGCTACAACTTCATGGCGGGGATAAGCTGGCAGCGGACGGACATGGCGATTCCTTCGCGCGGCGGAGCGCTGGTGACCGGCTTTCGCCTGGACGCCATGAAAGGCCCGCCCCTGACCGAGTATGGCGTGGTGCCCGAGCAGCGGCTGTGGGAGCACCTGGAATACTTCCTGAAGCGCGTGGTGCCCGTGGCGGAGAAGGCTCGCGTCAAACTGGCGATGCACCCGGATGATCCGCCGCTGTCGCCGCTGCGCGGCATTGCGCGGATCATGAGCAGCGTCGAGGGCTTCCAGCGCCTGATCGAGATGGTCCCCAGCGAGTACAATGGCATCACGCTCTGCCAGGGGAATTTCACGCTGATGACCCGGGACTTGCCCGGGGTCATCCGGCATTTCGGGAAGCAGGGCAGGATCCACTTCGTGCACTTCCGCGATGTGCGCGGCACGCCGGATAACTTCGTCGAGACCTTCCATGAAGCCGGGCAGACCGACATGCTCGCGTGCATGCGGGCGTACAAGGACATCGGCTTTGAGGGAGTTCTGCGACCGGACCACGTGCCGACGCTTGAAGGCGACAGCAACGACAACCCGTGCTATTCGAGCATCGGACGGCTGCTGGCGATCGGGTACATCACCGGCCTGCGCGAAGCGGTGTACGGAAAGCCCGCCTGAGCCGGCGGGGCCGAATCAACCGCACTTGCATTCGGCGTCAATTCAGCGCACGCTCGGCACTTGTGACTGATGCGACCAGCATTCTCGCGCAACATGCACAACGGATAAGCGCCTGCCTGCGCGACTTTCTGAGGCAGCAGGCGGATCAGACCCCGCGGCAACTGATCGAAGCCATCGAGTACTCCCTGCTTGCGGGCGGAAAGCGCATCAGGCCGGCACTCGTGCTCGAATCCTGGCGCGCCTGCCGAGCAACGGCTTTGTCCGAGCCGACGGCGCTGGCGGCGGCGGCGGCGGTGGAGCTGGTTCACACCTTCTCGCTGGTCCATGACGATCTGCCCGCCATGGACGACGACGACCTGCGACGCGGAAAGCCCACCAGCCACAAGGTCTTTGGCGAAGCGATGGCGATCCTGGCCGGCGACGCGATGGTCACGCTGGCGTTCGAGCTGCTGGCCAGGCGCGCCGAGGCCGAGCTGGCGCCGCTGCTGGTGGCCGAGCTTGCCCGCGCCGCCGGTCCAACGGGGATGATTGGCGGCCAGGTTCTGGACATCGGAGCGGAAAACCAGACCCTCTCGCTGGCACAGCTTCAGCAGGTGCACCGGATGAAAACCGGCGCGTTGCTGGTGGCCAGTTGCCGGATGGGCGCCATCGCCGCCCGTGCCGATCGAGAAAAGCTCGATGCACTCACGTCGTTTGCCGAACACCTGGGGCTGGCTTTTCAGATTGTGGATGACATCCTCGATGTCACGGCAAGCCCGGAACAATTGGGCAAGGCAACCAACAAGGACCGCACGCGGGGCAAGAATACCTACCCCGCGCTGCTGGGCTTGGACGCCAGCCGCTCCGAAGCCCGCCGCCAGCTCGACGCAGCCATCGCCGCCCTTGCCAACCTGGATCAAGCCGCCGACGGGCTTCGCAGCTTAGCAAGCTTCGCGGTGGAGCGGCAGATGTAGCGGCTTCATCAACTTCCTGTCAGATCACAACTTATGCCCGATGCGATACCGGTACTCTGCCGATCTTCAGCCACTGTGGTACGTATTACTCTTTGTGCATAAACTGCGAAAGGTAAAGAAGATGAATACAAAACGAGCCACGACTGGCGGCTTGGACGGCGTACTTTCGGATCCGCGAGTCCTGCGAGCAAATCGGGGCGAAGAGCTGGGGATTTGGTACTCGGCACCGGGCGTCGTGCAAGTCCTGACAGAAACCGAGCATCCGGATGAATACTGGGCTGATCTGAAGGCCCGGGAGCCGGCGCTGGCGCGGCTGGCGGAGAGCGTCGAGTTCCAGGTCGATGAAGACGGCCGGACCGTCACCACCGATGCGCTGGATCTGGAGGGCGTGCTGCGGCTGATTCAGTCGATTCCTTCCCCTCGCGCCGAGCGCATCAAGCGGTGGATGGCCGAATCCGCCCGGCAGCGTATCGAGGAAGCGGAGAATCCCGAGTTGGCCCTGGTGCGAGCGCGAAAGCTTTATGAGCAGCGGGGTTACTCGCGACGGTGGATCGACAAGCGGCTGCGGGGAGTCAGCGCTCGCCACGAGCTGACCGCCGAGTGGTTCCGCCGCGGTGCGCGTGAAAGTGAGCAGTACCGGGCGTTGACCAACGAGCTGATCCGCTCGGCGTTCGGCATGGACGTGGAGGGCTATCGGCGGTACAAAGGTCTGTCCGGCACCAGCGCCAACCTGCGCGACCACATGACCGACCTGGAGTTGGCGTTGGTAACGCTGGCGGAAACGACGGCGGCGGTGCTGCACCGCGGACGGGGCTCGGAAGGATTCGAGCGTCTTCTGGCTGATGTACGCGATGCGGGCAGGATTGTCGCCGCAACCGCCGCGCAGATCGCCCAGGGCGTCGGCGCAGCGGTGACGCAGCCAGTGAGTCGTGTCGGTCCGCGCTCGACGGAAGATGCGCACGACCGGGCGCCTGCGCAGACCACCAAGCCCGCGCAGCATGCCGCCTGAGATGGCGTGGTGAAAATCGTGAAACTTCAGCCACGCGCCGACCATGGGCTTATGATGGGGCACGATCAGGGACGATCAGGGTTCACGGGAGGTTCTTTCGGGAATGTCGCTGCTTGACCAGATTGCTTCGCCGGGCGACCTGCGGAAGCTGTCGCTGTCCGAGCTGGCTGAACTGGCGCAGGAGCTGCGCCAGCGGATCTTCGATTCCGTCAGTCGCAACGGCGGCCACCTGGCGTCCAACCTCGGCGTGGTCGAACTCACGATTGCCCTGCATTATGTCTACGACTTCGGTCCATACCCTCAGGGACCGGACCGGCTGCTGTGGGACGTGGGGCATCAGTGCTACGCGCACAAGATGCTCACCGGACGGGCGGCACAGTTCCAGCGGCTGCGGAAAAAGGGATCCATCAGCGGCTTTCCATCCCCCGAAGAATCGGCTTACGACCTGTTCGCGGTCGGTCATGCCGGTACGGCGATCTCGACGGCCGTCGGCCTGGCGCGCGGCGACGCGCAGATCGGGCGGCAGAGCAACGTCGTCGCCGTCGTCGGCGACGCCAGCATCGTCAACGGACTGGCCTTTGAAGGCCTGAACAACGCCGGAACACTCAAACGCCAGATGTTGATCGTGCTGAACGACAACGGCATGAGCATCTCGGCTCCGCAGGGCGCGCTGGCGCATTACCTGGAACGCGTCCGCGTCTCCAGCACCTACGACGAATTCAAACGCATCAGCAAGAAGATCGTCCACGAGCTGCCCACCAGCATCGGCTCACGCATCGAGTACATGTGGCGGCACTTCACCGCGGGCGTGAAGAGCACGTTCTGGCCGGGGCAGATCTTCGAGTCGCTGGGCATCAAATACATGGGTCCGCTGGACGGCCATGATCTGCCCGGGCTGATCAACATGCTCGGGGAGATCAAGCACGTGCAGGCGCCGGTGCTGCTGCACGTCAAGACGGTCAAGGGACAGGGATATGAGCTGGTTGCTTCCGAACCGACCAAGATGCACAGCCCCAGCTCGTTCGTCGTGACCGACTGCGGCGTGCAGATCAGCCGGCCACAGGGCAAATCCTGGACCAGCGCATTCGCCGACGCCCTGATCGCCATCGCGCGGCAGAACCCGCGGGTGGTGGCGCTGACCGCCGCCATGCCCGATGGCACGGGGCTGAGCAAGTTCGAGAAGGAGCTGCCCGACCGATACCAGGACACCGGAATCTGCGAGTCGCACCTGGTCGCGATGGCGGCGGGGATGTGCAAGGCCGGGCTGCGTCCGGTCGCGGCGATTTATTCCACGTTCATCCAGCGCGCGTTTGATCAGATCTGGCAGGAAGTGGTGCTCAATCACCTGCCGGTGGTGTTCTGCATGGACCGCGCCGGGTATGTCGGCGACGACGGAGCCGTGCATCACGGCTTCATGGACCAGGCCTTCCTGCGCCCGATGCCGGGAATGGTTCTGATGGCCCCCAGCGATGAGGCGGAACTGAATCGCGCCCTGCGATTGGCACTGAAGCTGGAAGTGCCCTGTGCGCTGCGCTATCCGCGCGACAACGTCCCGGCCAGCAACTTCGAAGACACCATCGATCCGTTGCTTCGCGATGCCGCCAGCCAGGAGTGGTCGCTGGGCCGAAGCCGCACGCTGCGTCGTGGACGCGATGCAACGATCATCGTATACGGCGCGCTGGCGGAGAACGCGATGCAGGCGGCGGAGCAACTGGCCGAAGAAGGCATCGATGTCGAAGTCATCGACGCCCGCTTTTGCAAGCCTCTGGATGGCGAGATGCTGGCGCGCGTGCTGCGGCCCGGGCATCCGGCGCTCACGCTGGAGGATCACTCGCTGCTGAACGGCTTTGGCACGGCCGTGGCCGAGCACGCGGTAGCCCACCACCTGCCCACGGCGCAGCTCACGCGGCTGGGCATGCCCGACCGACTGATGCCTCACGCCAGCCGCAAGGAACAGCTCGCCGAAGTCGGGCTGGACGTGCCGGGCATCATGCGAAGCGTTCGCGACGCGCTGGCGCGCCGCCCCGCCGCGCAGGTCGCCGCCCACGTCTCGAACCCGGGCTAGATGCAGGATCAGAACAGCTTCAGCTTCGGCAGGTCGCTGTAGCCCATGAGGAACTTGTCCACGCCGTGAGCGGCGCAGCGACCTTCGGAAATGGCCCACACCACCAGCGACTGACCGCGGCGCATGTCTCCGGCACTGAAGACCCCGGGCACGCTGGTCATGTAGTCGTCGTCCACCAGCACGTTGCCACGGGCGTCAAGCTTCAGCCCGAGCTGTCCGACCGGGCCGTCGTGTTCGGGGCCGAGGAATCCCAGTGCCAGCAGGCACAGGTCGCAATCCAGCTCGAACTCGCTGCCGGGGATCTCGCTGCTGACCCATCGCCCCGAGGGATCTTTTTTCCATTCCAGCCGCACGGCGTGGAGCTTTTTGACCACTCCGTTTTCGCCCGTGAACTTTCTGGTATTGATCGAGAAGTCGCGGATGTCGTGCCCGATTTTGACGGCGGCCTCCTCATGGGCGCTGCTGGTGCGGAAGATCATCGGCCAGTAGGGCCAGGGCATGTCCGGCGTGCGAGCGTCGGGTGGCCGGCTGAGCAGCTCGAATTGCCGGACACTGGCGCAGCCCTGTCGCAGAGCGGTGCCCAGACAGTCGGCGCCGGTATCCCCGCCGCCCAGGATGATCACATGCTTGTCTTTGGCGTGAATCTGGTTGGGCACGGTCTCGCCCAGGCTCACGCGGTTGGCCTGCGGCAGGTACTCCATGGCAAAATGGATGCCCTTAAGCTCCCGCCCCGGGACGGGCAGATCCCGTGGCCGGGTGGCTCCGCCGCACAGAACAATCGCGTCAAAGTCCTGACGAAGCTGCTCGATCTTCACATCGCGGCCGACGTTGGCGTTGGTGATGAAGCGGATGCCCTCGGCCTCCATGAGCTTCACGCGGCGTTCGACGAAGCGTTTTTCAAGCTTGAACTGGGGGATGCCGTAGGTGAGCAGTCCGCCGACGCGATCGGCGCGCTCGAAGACGGTGACCCAGTGCCCGGCCTTGTTGAGCTGTGCCGCGCACGCCAGTCCCGCCGGACCGGAGCCGACGATTGCCACCTTCTTGCCCGTGCGCGTTGCGGGCGGCCGGGGCTTGACCCACCCCTGATCGAAGGCGTGTTCGATGATGTTGACTTCGATATTCTTGATCGTCACCGGCTTTTCGTTGATCCCCAGCACGCAGGCTTCCTCGCAGGGCGCGGGGCAGACACGTCCGGTGAACTCCGGGAAGTTGTTGGTCTTGTGCAGCATCGCCAGCGCCTCGCGCCAGCGATTGCGGTAGACCAGATCGTTCCATTCCGGGATCAGGTTGCCCAGAGGACAGCCCACCGAATCGGTCAGAGGGTTTGGACCTCGAACATTGCCGTGACAGAACGGGATGCCACAGTCCATGCACCGCGCGCCCTGGGCACGCAGCTTCTCCTCCGGAAAATCCAGATAGATTTCGTTCCAGTCCAGCACCCGCAACTCAACCGGGCGACGCTTGGGCGTCTCGCGGGGGATCTCCTTGAAGCCAGTGGGTTTGCCCATCTCAGTTCACTTTCCGTCGATCAACCAGTTTCAGACCCGGTGCATACGTATCCGCCCGGGAGCGTTTCGGCCGGCACGCGTGGCGAGGATGTTTTCGACGGTGGTTGCCATCACGCCTGGATTATACGGCCATGTCATTCTCGCGACGTTCAGACGGTTGCCGTCTGCCGCTGCGCCAGCTTGCGCGCCCGCTCCTCCACCTCCGCCTGGTGTTCCAGCACACGACGGTAATCCGTCGGCATCACCTTCACGAACCAGCGGATCTCGTTCTCAAAGTCAGCCAGGATGTTCTTAGCGACCGGCGAGCCGGTGTACCGTGCGTGGTTCTCCAGCAGCCGCTTGATGGTGGCGATATCCTCGGGCTTGTCGGGCTTTTCCAGCTCCACCATCTCGGTGTTGCACAGTCGCTCGAACAGCGAGTTGTCGTCGTAGACGTAGGCGATGCCGCCGCTCATGCCGGCGGCGAAGTTGCGTCCAGTCGGGCCGATCACCACCACGCGCCCGCCGGTCATGTACTCGCAGCCGTGGTCCCCCACACCCTCCACCACCGCATACACGCCGCTGTTGCGCACGCAGAACCGCTCGCCAACCACCCCGCGGATATAGACCTCTCCGGCGATCGCGCCGTAACAGATCACGTTGCCGGCGATGATGTTCTCCTCGGCCTTGAACTTCGAAGCCTTCGGCGGATAGACGATGATCTTCCCGCCGCTCAGGCCCTTGCCCAGGTAGTCATTGGCATCGCCCTCCAGTTCCAGCGTGAGCCCCTTGGCGGCGAAACATCCGAAGCTCTGCCCCGCCGAGCCGGTGAACTTGAAGTGAATCGTGTCATCCGGCAGGCCGGCAAAACCGTACTTGCGGGCGATCAGCCCGCTGAGCGTGGCGCCCACCGTGCGGTGCACGTTCTTGATCTCCAGCTCGGCCCGCACCTTCTCGCCGCGCTCCAGCGCCGGCTCGGCCAGCTTGATCAGACACTTGTGGTCCAGCGAGTTCTCCAGCCCGTGCTCCTGCTTCTGTGTGTTGTAGCGCGTGTCGCCGGGGCGAAGCTCGGGCATGTGCAGGATCACCGACAGATCCAGATGCCGCGCCTTCCAGTGGTTGGACACGTCAGCGAACTCCAGCATGTCGCAACGCCCCACCATCTCATTGACCGTGCGGAACCCAAGCTCGGCCATGATCTGCCGCAGCTCCTCGGCCACGAAGAACATGAAGTTGATCACGTGCTCGGGTTTTCCGGCGAACTTGCGGCGAAGCTCCGGATCCTGCGTGGCCACGCCCACAGGACACGTGTTCAGGTGGCAGACGCGCATCATGATGCATCCGGTGGCGATCAGCGGCGCGGTGGCAAACCCCACCTCCTCGGCTCCCAGCAGGAATGCGATCGCCACATCACGCCCGGTCTTGATCTGACCGTCGGTCTGAAGCACCACCCGCCCGCGAAGACCGTTCATCACCAGCGTCTGCTGGGTCTCGGCGAGGCCCAGTTCCCAGGGCAGGCCGGCGTGCTTGATGCTCGTCAGCGGGCTGGCGCCGGTCCCGCCCGAATCCCCGCTGATCAGAATGTGATCCGCCTTGGCCTTGGCCACGCCTGCCGCGACGGTGCCGACCCCAACCTCGCTGACCAGCTTCACGCTTACCCGCGCCTGTGGATTGGCGTTTTTCAGGTCGTGAATGAGCTGCGCCAGGTCCTCGATGGAGTAGATGTCGTGATGCGGCGGGGGCGAAATCAGTCCCACGCCGGGCGTGGAATGCCGGATCTTGCCGACATACTCATCGACCTTGTGCCCGGGGAGCTGCCCGCCCTCGCCCGGCTTGGCGCCCTGCGCCATTTTGATCTGAAGCTCATCGGCGTTGACCAGATACTCGACGGTCACGCCGAAACGTCCGGAGGCCACCTGCTTGATCGCACTGCGCCGCCAGTCACCGTTGGGATCCGGCTTGAAGCGGTCCGGGTCTTCGCCTCCCTCGCCGGTGTTGGATTTGCCTCCGATGCGGTTCATCGCGATCGCCAGCGTCTCGTGCGCCTCGCGCGAGATCGATCCGAAGCTCATCGCGCCGGTGGCGAATCGCTTGACGATCTGGCTGGCCGGCTCGACTTCCTCGATCGGCACCGGCGGCTGCACCCCCTTGCGGAACTGAAGCAGCCCGCGCAGCGTGCAGCGGTTGCGCGATTCATCATTGCACAGCCGGCTGAAGTCCTGAAACGTCTTGAACGAGTCGATACGCACCGCGTGCTGGAGCTTGGCCACCGTGTCCGGGTTCCACATGTGGTATTCCCCGTCACGCCGCCACTGGTAAAAGCCCCCGCTGCTGAGCACGTCCTGATCGACCTCGATCGGCGGAAAACCCTTGCGGTGACGCATCAGGCACTCCCGCGCGATCACGTCGATCCCCACCCCCTTGATGCGGCTGGGGGTGTGCGTGAAGTAGCGGTCGATCAGCTCCTCGCTCAATCCGATCGCCTCGAAGATCTGCGCCCCGCGGTAGGACTGGATCGTGCTGATCCCCATCTTCGAGGCCACCTTCAGAATCGCCTTGTTCGCGGCCTTGATGTAGTTCTTCTTGGCCTGTTCCAGCGTCAGCTCGCGAGGCAGAAGGCCTTCCTTGTGCAGATCGGCGATGGTCTCGAAGACCAGATACGGATTGATCGCGCCGGCGCCGTAGCCGATCAGCAGGCAGAAGTGGTGCGCCTCGCGCGCCTCGCCGGTCTCGATCACCAGCCCGCACTGCGTGCGCGTGCCTTCGCGGATCAGGTGGTGATGAACCGCGCTGGTCGCCAGCAGCGCCGGGATCGGCGCGTGGTCACGATCCACGCCGCGATCCGACAGCACCAGAATCGACGCCCCATCCCTGACCGCCTGCGCGGCGCTGGCCATCAGCTCCTCCAGCGCCTTGTGCAGCCCCTCCTCGCCGTCGGCGACGTTGAACAGCATCGGCAGGGTCACCGCCCGCAGGTCCCCCACCGCCACCTGCCGCAGCTTCTCCAGATCATTGTTGCTGAGGATCGGCTGCTTGAGCTTGACCAGGTGCGCTGCCCGCGGGGATTCCTCCAGCAGGTTCCCCTCACGCCCCAGGTACGTGAACATCGACGTGACCAGCTCCTCGCGGATCGCGTCCAGTGGCGGGTTGGTCACCTGCGCGAAAAGCTGCTTGAAATAGTTGTACAGCAGCACCGGACGGTCGCTCAGGCACGCCAGCGGCGTGTCGGCGCCCATCGATCCCACCGCCTCCTCGCCACGCGTGGCCATCGGCGTGATGATCATCTTCAGGTCTTCGTTGGTGTACCCGAAGGCGTGCTGCCGCTGGAGCAGGGTCTCATGATCCGGCTGATGCACGTAATCCGGCGCCGGCAGCGAGTCCAGCTCGATCATGTTCTCATCGAGCCACCGCCGCCATGGACGCCGATCCATCAGCTCGCGCTTGATCTCGTAGTCGTCGATGATCCGACCCTTCTTCGTGTCGATCAGGAAGATCTTGCCCGGCTGAAGCCGCCACTTCTTGACCACATCTTCCGGATTGACCGGCAGGACCCCGACCTCCGAGGCCATGATGCACAGGTCGTCGCGGGTGACGTAGTAGCGGCTGGGGCGAAGCCCGTTGCGGTCCAGCACCGCGCCGATCTGTTCGCCGTTGGTGAACGCGATGCTCGCCGGGCCATCCCATGGCTCCATCAGGCAGGCGTGATACTCGTAAAACGCCTTCAGGTCCGGGTCCATGAGGCTGTGGTTCTGCCAGGCCTCGGGGATCAGCATCAGCACCGCATGCGCCAGCGATCGACCGTTGACGCACAGGAACTGAAGCATGTTGTCCAGCGTGGCCGAGTCCGAGCCGGATTCGGTCAGGATCGGGAACAACTTGCTCAGCTCGTCGCCGAACACGTCCGATTGAAGCGAGGCATACCGCGCCCGCATCCAGTTGCGATTGCCCCGCAGCGTGTTGATCTCCCCGTTGTGCGCCAGGTAGCGGAACGGATGCGCCAGCCGCCAGCTCGGAAAGGTGTTGGTGCTGAACCGCGAGTGAACGATCGCAAAGTGGCTTTGAAAATCGGGGTCGCTCAGGTCCGGGTAATACCCGCGCAACTGCCTGGCCGTCAGCATCCCCTTGTACACCATCCGGTTGGTCGATAGCAGGTTGATGTAGAACACCTGCTTGGCTTCCGGCGAAACATCCGGGCCAAACTCGACCTGGTTTTCGGTGAGCTGGCGGACCAGATACATCCGGCGGTTGAAGTCGCTGCGGTTGTAAAACGTCTCGCCCATGCCGATAAAGCACTGGCGAATGCGCGGCTCCATCCGCCGCGGCGTGGGACCGACGAAGTTCTCGTTCGTCGGCACGTCACGCCACCCCAGAACCGTCATCCCAAACGCCCGAACCGTGTTCTCAAGGATCCGCTCGCACTCCAGCCGGGCCACCAGATCCTTCGGCAAGAAGCACATCGCCACCCCGTACTCCCCGAACTTGGGCAGCTTAAAGCCCCACTTCTTGGCTTCGCGGCGGAAGAACTTGTCGGGCGTGGCCATCATGATCCCCGCCCCGTCGCCGCTATCCACCTCGCACCCGCAGGCGCCGCGGTGATTCATGTTCTCCAGCATCTCCAGCGCGTTCTGGATGAGCTTGTTGCTGGCCTTGCCTTTGATGTGGCAGATGAACCCCACCCCACAGGCATCATGCTCAAAGGCCGGATGATACAACCCCTGCGGCGGCGGCAGGCCGGCAAGGCGCATCGATCGATTCGCTGGGCGCTGGTCGTACTGCATCATGTCCAATTCCACGTTCGCAAAGTCCGATTTTCGAGCAGCGGGAGTATAGGGCAGTGCGCCCCGGACGCAACGGAATTGTACCTATACCATTCCGCTGAGCGCATAGCCCCGCCCATTTTGTCGGCAACAACGCCGACAATTGCCCGGCGTGCCCAATTTATAGGCACAACAGACCGAGTATGTCGCTGATTTTCCCTAATGCAAGATGTGTTCCACCGCAGCCTGCTCACAGAACCTCAGAACCCCCGCAGGCTCGTGCTTGAACGTCGGGCCAGCCCGGGCTTGGGCAAACGCTTCAGAACCCGGTACTCGATCCCGTGATCCTGGCAAAACGCGCGCTTCTCGGGCCTGTCTCCATCCTCGTTCACCACATAAATGTCCGGGCGAATCTTCAGGAATTCCGGCTCGGCGTCCATCCATCCCTGACCGCTGGAGATCAACGCTTCGGTCACGTAGCGGATCGATCCGACGATGTAGCGCCGCTCGGTCGCGGGAAACAGCGGATGGCCTTCGCCTTTGAGCAGCCGGATGTTCGCGTCGTGCCCCACAACCACGTAAAGATCTCCCAGCTCCGAGCATTCCTCGAAGAAACGCACGTGGCCGCTGTGGAAGTAGTCAAAGCAGCCGGTCACGACGACTTTCGGGCGCGAGCTGCGAGGGTTAAGCGGCACCGCAGGCGGCGGCGGAACCAGCTTCAAGACCCGCTCTTCAATCACACGATATTCGATGCCGTTGGAGCTGGCCCACTGTCGCCCGGCCGGTGTGTCCTCGCCTTCGCGAACGGCGTAGACCTGCGCCTCAACATCGGGATACGACCTCAGGTCGTTGACCACCGCAATCTGCCCCACGTACCGGATCGCCCCAAGCAGATACTGCCGCTCGGCCTGGGGAAACTTCGGCGGCTTGCCGGTCAGTCGCTGGACCAGCTCGTCGGACCAGAGCAGCGCATGCAGACTTTGCCCAAGCCGACCCGCCTCCTCAAGGAAGCGAAAGTCGGCAAACCGCATGTCGTCGAAACTGGACGAGACAAGAATCGTTTTCACGTTCACGGGCTCAGCAGTCTCAATGAACAATGACACCGGCACGATGGCGCCATCATGGCGGGCCCAGTCGCACTTTGATTTTGAACGCGCCGGGCACCGGCTCCTCGGAAACCACATACAGGTAGCCGCCACCGCAGCCGCTGTACATCGCCCCGGCGTAGCGCGACTGGTAATACTCCAGCAGTCCCGGCAGGTCGATCTCGATTGTCGGATGCCTCAGCACGTGCGGCAGAAGCGTCGCCCAGCACTTCATGCAGCGGTTCATCGATTCGCCCAGGCCGCGCAGATCGCAGCTCACGATCGCATCGAAGCAGTCTTTGCCGCTGCGGCCCAGCTCCGCAATCCACAGCGGGTCCAGGTTCTTCACGCCAAGCGGGCTGTAGCCCGGCGGTCGCGGCGCCACCGCGATCACATGCACCACCTGCTCGATCCACCGGGCAATCCTCGGGTCCGTGTTCGACTCGATGTGCCGCGGAAACACCCCGCCTTCAAAACGGCAGTCATAGTCCAGACGATTCACCCCCGGATACAGCAGCCCGATCATGTCCTGCGATCCGGAAGGCTCGGCAAGGTCCTTGTTCTCCTCGGCGTACAAGTCTCTGACCAGTTGCTGCGGCGAGCGGTCTTTGGGCAGTCCCTCCGGCCACATCCGCAGCGCCACCTTGCGTGTGCCTGTGGCCATGCCGGAACGATCCATGAACCTCACGATCGGCTCCAGCCCCACCACCACCATCGAGCCGACCCCGTCGGGATTCAACCGCGACACGAACGGCTGGTCGATCCATCCCCCCGCCAACGCCATCCGATACGGAATGTGGCCAATGACCGAAGTCAGCTCACGCATGGGCAATGAACCAATGATCGCACCACTTGATGACCAATGACCAGGCCACGATGACCAAGGGATGACCGGAACTCACCTCCGATTCACTCTCTTGCATTCGGCCCTGGCAATTTTCACAGCACGTCCTTGACCGTTCGCTTGCCCGCCTTGCGGTCCTTGTACTGCTGCTCGATCCACTTGAACGTGGGTCGAAGCCCGTCTTTCAGTTTGGTGGTCGGCTCCCAGTTCAGCACGCTCCTGATGAACGTGTTGTCGCTGTTTCGCCCCGCCACTCCTTTGGGCGCGTCCAGGTCGTAGCGGCGCTTGAGCTTCACCTGCCCGATCTCCTCGACGTAGCTGACCAGATCGTTGATCGACACCAGTTCGCTGGAGCCAAGGTTCACCGGCGTGGCGATCAGCTTCTCGCAGTGCATGATCATGTCGATCCCCTTCGTGCAGTCGTCGATGTACATGAAACTGCGAGTCTGCGTGCCGTCGCCCCAGATCACGATCTCGTCCTTGCCTTCGTACTTGGCCTCGATGACTTTCCGGCAGATCGCCGCGGGAGCCTTCTCCCGACCACCGTCCCAGGTTCCCCACGGACCGTAGACGTTGTGGAATCGCGCGATGAACGTCTTGAGCCCCCGTTCGGCCCAGTATTCCTGGCAGACCATCTCGCTGAACAGCTTCTCCCATCCGTAGCCGCGCTCGGCCATCGCGGGGTAGGCGTCCGACTCCTTCAGCGCCCTGGCCGTGGGAACCTTCTGAAGCTCGGTGTTGTAGGCACAGGCTGATGAGCTGAAAAAGTAGCGCTGCGCTCCGGCGCGGTAGGCGGCCTCGATCATGTGCGTGTTGATCAGCACGCTGCGCAGACACTCCACACGGAAACGCTCGATGAAGCCCATGCCGCCCATATCCGCCGCGAGGTTGTACACCTCCACCGCGTTCTCCGCGGCGCGCATGCACGCCTCCTTGTCCGACAGATCCAGGCAAAGCGACTCGACGCCGGCGCTGCTGGGATGGTGCTGATACCACTGCGGCAGGGGCTTCTTGTCCACCGCCCGAATGTTGGTAAAGCCCTTGTCCAGCAGGTATTTCACCAGTGCCCCGCCGATAAACCCGCCGGCCCCGGTCACCACAATCAGGTCGTTCTTTGCGCAGCTATTGGCAGTCTCGCTCATGTGCACTTGCTCCAGTTTCCCCACGCCCGCTACCCACTGGCCCGTGCTGTCTGTGCTCGGCGGCACAGGATGACACATCGGAACATTGTTCAACTAGCCAGTAACCATATGCGTTGCCATGCCTGATACCAATGACTATTCTTGCCGAATCTATGCCAAAAATTGACCTGGCGCAGGTGCCTTTCTCGGCCCAGATTGCCGAGGCCAGCCGGTTCCACCTGCGGGCGCAGCGGCAAGCTGGGCACCCGCAACTGCGCGTGATTTGCGGTGGGGTCGAGCGTTGTGCCGCCGATTACCAGATCCGCCGCAATACCTTCGCATACTACGGGCTGGAATTTGTCGCCGCGGGCAGGGGTTCGCTCGTGCTGGCCCGCCGCCGATGCCGCCTGGTGCCGGGAACGGCGTTCTCGTATGGCCCAGGAGTGGCGCATCACATCCGCACCGATGCCGACGAGCCGTTGGTCAAGTACTTCGTCGATTTCGCCGGCAGCGCCGCCAGGCGCATGCTGCGCCTGGCCGGGCTCAGCCCTGGCGGCGCAGTCCAGACCGCCGCCCCCGCCGAGGTTGTGCCGATCTTTGACGAGCTGATCCGCAACGGCATGCGAAACTCCGCCCGCAGCGGCGCCATCTGCGCCGCCCTGCTCCAGGCACTGCTGCTGAAGCTGGCCGAAACGCGACTGCCCCTGGGCTCGGTCGAGACCGCCGCCTTTGAGACCTACCAGCGATGCCGCCGGGAATTGGAAGCCCATGCACTTGAACTTCGATCCCTGCAACAACTGGCTCAACGCTGCGGGCTGGACCAGGCGTATCTTTGTCGTCTGTTCCGGCGATTCGACCACCAGAGCCCTTACCAGCGGCTGATGCGGCTGAAGATGAGTCACGCCGCGGCGCGGATGCAAACGCCCGGAACGCTGGTCAAGCAGGTCGCCGCCGAACTGGGTTTCACCGACCCCTGCCACTTCTCTCGCGCGTTCAAGAGCGTGTTTGGGCTGTCGCCCGCTCACCTGCTGCGACAACAGCGGATCACCGCGCGTGCCACGGCGCGTCATCAGCCGCCTGATACTACTTGACCAGACGGATCGCCAAAGGATACCGATACGCCACGCCCTGGTTCGCCTTCACCGCCGCCAGGATGCAGAACACCACATTCAACACCAGGATCACCGGGAAAAGCAGCGCCCCGATGCCGAACGTGATGCACGCCAGTGCCCCGGCCACCACCCACGCGATCAGCAGCGTCAATTGAAAATTCAGCGCCTCCTTGCCCTGATCGTCCACGAACGGGCTGGCGTCCTTCTTGATCAGCCAGATGATCAGCGGCCCCAGGAAACCAGTGAAGATCGCCAGCAGATGGCAGAGCATGGCCATGGTGCGTGCGTCCTGATCCGGCACCGGCCCGGTATACGGCAAGGGCCCTGATCCCGACGAAGGCGTCTGGTAATCAACGGGCTGTGGATTGGGTGACGATCCGGGTGGGTTTGGTCCTTCGCTCATGAGCTGCTCATCCTTGCCTGCGCGCTTTCAGCAGCGCATCTGTGAATGGAGAATCCGAAATGCCCTGTGGCCAGGACACTGTAAATCCGACAAATCCCCCCGTCAATTCCCCATCCACCTGCTCAATCCATAATCCGGTTTACAGCTGCCGCAGGGCCGCGTACAACCCGATTCGCCTGGACTGTCCGACATGCCCGGGACATTCAGCTATACTCGGTCGCATGCGCAAGACACTGGCGGTGATAACGATCCTGGCATGGGGGTTGTGGTTCGGGGGTCAGGTGGCGCTGCTGTTGTTTGTGACGCGGCTGTTCGCCACCAGCCGGGAGCTGGCCAGCAATGCCGCTCCGATCCTGTTCGCGGCCTTTGCCGAATACCAGGTCATCGTGGGCATGGTCGCCTGCGCCGCCGGCACGCTGTTGAGCCTGCTGAGCCGCAGGCCGATCCATGCGATGCTGACTTTGCTGATGCTGCTGGCGCTGGCCGCCGCACTGCTTGTCCGCGGGTGGACTTTTGAGATGAACCGCCTGAGCCGTACTGATGTCCAGCAGATGCGCCGCTTCCAGACGCTGCATCGCCGCTCTGAATATGCCTACACCGCCGCGACCGCAGCACTGCTTGTGGCCGGGATAGGATTGTCGCTCACATCTGCGGCTTCGACGACGCGGCCACCTGAAACAAAGCCAGAAACTGCTGGGGCGTAAGGTTCTCCGGGCGAAGCTGTGGATCCACGCCCGCGACCTGGAGAATCATCGGGTCATATCCCGCCTGCGCCATGGCCCGGCGAAGCGTCTTGCGACGATACGCGAAGACGCGGTGCACAAATCGCGAGAAATCCGCGGCGCAACTGCCCAGCCGATCCTGCCGGATCATCCGCACCAGCGCCGAATCGACCTTCGGCGCCGGCCAGAAGACCTGTGGCGGAAGCGTCCGCAACAGCTCGATCTCAGCCAGCAGTTGCGCGATCACGCTCAGCGGTCCGTACGCCTGCTCGCCCGCCCCGGCCCGCAACCGCTCGGCCACTTCCTTCTGCACCGTGAACACCAGCATCCCCACACCCGCAATCAGCAGCTCGATAATCAGCGGCGAAGCGATGTTGTACGGCAGGTTCGCCACCAGCTTGACGGGTTTTGCCTCATGCACGGCGGCCCGCACCATCGCCTCCAGCTCCCGGTTCAGCGCATACTTTCCCTCCAGCACATCCCCTTCAATCAACTTGAACTTCGGCTGAGCGCCGAACCGTTCCAGTAACAATTTCGCCAAGTCACGGTCGATCTCCACCGCGATGACTCGACCCGCCCGGCTCAGCAGCTCCTCCGTCAAGGTCCCGGTGCCAGGACCGACCTCGATCACCACGTCATCGGGCGTGAGCTGCGCGGATTGGGCGATCAGCCGCACCAGGTTCTGGTCGATCATGAAGTTCTGACCGAACCGCTGCCTTGGCCCGGTGCCGGCCTGCTCGAGATACTTCTGGATCTGCGATTTGGTCTGTGCCATGATCCGTTCAGATTGCCGCCTGCGTCCACCTGATCCGCGGCTTTCTTCCCAGCTCCCCGCTCGGTGTACAATAGCTCATCATGAAATCCTACGAGGTCATCCGGCAAGCGGTAGATGAGCCTGGGGTCAAGGCGGTGGCGGCGGCGCTGCGGGTCTCGCCGGCGCTGGTCTACAAGTGGTGCGAGCCACCCGCCGACGAGCGCGACCCTGATCAGAGCGGCGCACGCAACCCCCTGGACCGCGTCCGCGAAATGTACCTGCTGACCAAGGACATCCGGCTGATCCGCTGGCTGTGCAATGAGGCCGGGGGATTCTTCGTGTCCAACCCGGTCCCCGACATCCGCAAGAGTACCGACGAAAGCATCTACAACGAAACCCGCGCCATGGTGCGCGACTTTTCCGAGCTGCTCGACGCGGTCACGGCCTCCGTCGAGGACGATCCACACATCGACCCGGACGAGGCCGACGTGATTCGCCAGCGATGGGAAGACCTCAAGGCCTGTGTCGAGCGCTTCGTCATCAGTTGCGAGCGCGGGCACTATCACCTGAAGAGAAGGCCCGCGCAGCCGTCGGAGGAGCACCGCCGCCAGCCATGACGCGCCCAGGGGTGATCAGCAGATGGGCAGGTGGGCATGCACAAGGGGTATGAGCCGACGAACCGCCGCCCGATCCCGGATCGGTTTCGCGCCACGGCGCAGGCTGCGGTTCGCTGGTGCGTTGCCGCCGGCGTGCATCCGGACCTGATTTCCTACGCCTCGATCCTCGCCGCCGCCGTCGCCGCGATCTGTCTGCTTTTCGCCGCCCGATACCCGCTGCTGTTGTTGATCGCCCCGCTGCTGATCTTCCTTCGTCTGTGGCTGAACATGCTCGACGGGATGGTGGCGCTGGCTCAGGGGCGGGCCGGGCCGCGAGGCGAGATCATCAACGACCTGCCCGACCGAATCTCCGACGTGCTGATCTTCACCGCCCTGGCGCACAGCGGGTTGTGCCACCCGATCAGCGGCTACTGGGCCGCCATCTTCGCCCTGTTCAGCGCCTACGTCGGCATGCTCGGCCAGGCCGTGGCGGGGAAACGCCAGTTCGGTGGCATCATGTCCAAGCCCTGGCGCATGGTGGCGCTGTCGGTCGGGCTGCTGGCCACACTCGCCATGATCTGGTTCAACGATCGCCGCTACACCCTGGCCCAGTTGAGCCTGCTGGACTGGACCTGCCTGCTCATCATCTTCGGATGTATTCAGACAATCTGGCTTCGGCTGGGGAGGATCCTGCGTCAACTGGCGAAAGGCGGTTGAGCAATTCGGTCATGTCCGGCGGTAGCGGCGCTCTGAGCGTCATCGCCTGGAGCGTGGCCGGATGCACGAACGTGATCTCATAGGCGTGAAGCGCCTGGCGATCGAAGCGGAAGCCCGGCGACTCAAACACCCGCCCGCCGTACATCGTGTCGCCCACGATCGGGCACCCGATCGCCGCCATGTGCACCCGCAACTGATGCGTCCGCCCGGTCTTGGGCGACAGCTTCACCAGCGTAAAGATCTGCTGCGGCCCCGAAGGCGGATGCGGCTGATTCCGTGATGTGTCCTGAGCCGCCTGGGCCGGCACTTCGCCGCTGTATTTGTAGGTTTGAAGCACCTCGTACACCGTCACCGCCGGCTTGCCGCCGTTCTCAAGCTTTCGCACCGCCTGTTTCTCGCGAACGTAGCGATCCTTGCCGATGGGCATGTCGATCACGTCCCCCAGCAGCGGCGGCCGCCCATGAACAACCGCCAGGTACGTCTTCTGGATCGTACGGTTCTCAAACTGCCGCGCCAGCCGCCAGTGCGCCTCGTCACTCTTGGCCACGAGCATGATGCCCGTGGTGTTGCGGTCCAGGCGGTGCAGGATCCCCGGCCGCCAGGTTCCCGCCGCCGTGCTCCACTTCTTGCCGTAGTAAACCAGCCCGTTGACCAGCGTGCCGGTCCATTGCCCGCGCGCCGGATGCACGATCAGATCCTTCTGTTTGTTGATCGCCAGCAGATGCTCGTCCTCGTAAATGATGTCCAGCGGGATCGGCTCGGGAATCAGTTGGCTGACCGGAGGCGGCGGAGCGAACATCTCCACTTCGTCCCCCTGGCGCGGGTGATAGCTGGCCTTGGTCGGCTTGCCATTGACCTTCACCAGCCCTTCCTTGATCAGCCTCTGCACTTCGGCGCGCGACAGATACCCCACCCGATCCACCAGATACTGATCCAGCCGGCGAACCAGGTTCTTCGACAGCCGCCAGCGGTAGACCTCGGTTTCGGACTCTTCATCCGGCTGAGGCGGAAGCTTTTCGTCGAGGTTGTCGTCGATTTCCGTCGCGGACATACAACAATGCTTAAAACAACCGATGCCAGCAACGATCCATGACATGATCGAGATCGAGGCGGATCACCCGCATCGACCATCGCGGTCTGCTGCGTTGTTGGTCATTGAAGCCTGTTCACGGCCGCTTTTCTACAGCGCGTCGGCTGCGGGCTGAGTTGCGGGGCTGGGGGCAGTGGCCGGGGGCGTTACAGCCGCCTGCGTGCTCGGTTGCGTCGCCGGGTACGACCCCAGGTACACCGGCGTGCGGATCTGGGGAATGATCGATTGCCGCCTCTGTGCGATCAGTCGGAATGAGCTGGCGATCGTTTCGTCAGCGGCGACCTGCTGGTAGTAGCGACTTGCCTGCTCCCAGTTGCCGCGGTTTTCCTCGATCGCCGCCAGACCCAGCAGCGCCGTCACCCTGGCCATCTGCTGTGATGGATACGAGGCCAGCACCTGCTGGTAGGCGTCCTCGGCCGCCTGGAGGTACTCTTCGGGCGTCCGGGGCATCGCCAGGGAAGGCTGAGTGCTGGCGCCGGGCAGGGGCGGCAGGTTGGCCAGCGACCAGTTCAAGTCCCCCCTTGCCACCAGCGCCTCGGCGCGGATCACCGCATCATCCGGATCCTGCGTGCTCGCCAGAATCAGATCGATGCTGCTGGAGGCCTGCTGGGCCAGCCGCTTGCGGTATTCGGCGCGTTCGGCATCGTTTCCGCGGAAGCGGTCGGCGATGGCGAGCTGCGCGATCGTCAGCCTGGCCTCGCCTAGCGCCTCGCGTGTCTGGGCCGCCTGCTTCTGCGCCTGCGTGCTGCGGTATCGCAACAGAAGGATCACCAGGCAGATCACGATCACGCCAAGCAGGATCTTGTTGGCGTGAAAGCGGATATACAGCGGCAGGTCCGCCAGAAACTGCGCCAGCGTGTTGGTCTGTAATTCGTGCCGTCGCTCGGCCTTCATAGGAGTGGCAAGTGTAGTGGTACGTTTTTCACAAGGCAAATGTCCTTGCCGGGCGGGGCTGTGGGCAATTCCTCGGTTTCTTGACTGTGTATTGACCGACATTTACGATCCGACCACCCGGATGGTGTTGCACTGGCGGGCACTGTCGTCACTGCCGTGGTAACTGCCATAACCGCTTAATCTGCAACTGCCCAGATGCACCGTTGCCGTAACACACCCTTGGAGGCCAGCACCATGACCCGACTGCCTCGGTTGGCGCTATCGAATCCGCGCCCGCAAGCAAAATGGATGTCAAAACTTGCCCTTGGCATCGCCTTGGCAATGCCCGGCACACTGTTGGTGAACCAACCGACGACGATGGCGCAGGCGGCGGCCACCGAAACGGCTGCACCACCGGTCAATCGCGAGATCCGCAACGCCGTCGAGAATTACTGGCATTACGGGAAGGTGGCGCGCTACGACCTGGCGGCGGCTGAAGGGCAAAAGGTGCTCGCCTCCACCGCCACCCCGCTGGAACTGCTCCAGACCTTCGAGGCCGTCGCCGCCGAACGGAAGGACAACCTCGATGAGTGGCTGCTTCGCTGGCACGGCATCGAGCCGATGAAGGATGTCACCAAGCAGATCATCGACAAGCTGGCCGAGGGATACCGCGCCCGCCGGGCCGATCCCAAGTTCATCCTCGAGCAGATCTCGCGGCTGTCCAGCGGCGAACGCGGTTACGGCAATGCCATGACACGCCTGCGCGAGAGCGGCGAGCTGGCCGTGCCCTTCCTGATCGACGTGCTGCGTGATCCGGCCAAAAAAAACCAGCTCCCGGTGATCCGCCGGGCACTGCGCGACCTTGGCCGGGCAGGCCTGAATCCCCTTCTCGCCGCCACCCAGATGCAGGAGTGGGACACGCTCACGGTGATCATCGGTGTGCTGGGTGATCTGGGCTATCAGTCGGCGGCGCCTTTTGTGGCACGGGTCTACGAATCCGACAAGTCGCCCGCGACGGTCAGGGCTGCCGCCGCCGACGCCCTGGCCAGACTCGGCGTCTCCCCAGGCGCCGGCACAAGCGCTTCAGACCTTTTCTACAACCTGGCCGAGCGACTTTACTACGACACCTCCGACATCAAGGGCGACGATCGCTTCCCAACCGCCAATGTCTGGTACTGGACCCAGACCGGACTGACCCGCAAGCAGGTTCCGCCGCAGATCTTCAACGAGATCATGGCCATGCGGGCGTGCGAATACACGCTGGAGCTTGGCGGGTCGCGCAGCGACGATGCCCTGAGCCTGTGGCTGGCATCCAACTACAAACGTGAGGCCGAGCTGCCCGAAGGCGCCACCGACCCCACCCGCGCCGAAGCTCAGCCCGACGCCCATTACTATGGCGTGTCCGCGGGCAGCGCCTACCTGAACAACGCCCTGGCCCGAGCGGTGCGCGACCGCAACGCGGCGGTGGCCTTCAAAGTCACCCGCTCGCTCCAGCAGATCGTCGGGCAGAGCAACCTGCTCAGCGGCGCCGGCAGCGGCCCGCTCATCCAGGCCATGCAGTTCCCGGATCGCAAGGTGCGATTCGAGGCAGCCATGACGCTGGCCGCCGCACTGCCACAGCAGAACTTCGAAGGCTCGCAGCGCGTCGTGCCCCTGCTGGCCGAGGCGATGGCTCAAACCGGGCAGACCTATGTCGTGGTGGTCCATCCCTCGCAGGAGCAGGCCAATCGTCTGGTGGACGAGTTGAAAAAGCTCGAGGGGATCAATGCCGTGGGCGCCACCACCGCCGAGGGCGCCATCGCCGTCGCCAACACCCTGCCGGCCGTCGATGTCATCGTCGTCGCCGAAGACCTGGGTCCCGGCAACGTCGATCAACTGTTCCTGATGGCCAGCGACAACGCGCGGCTGGCGGGAGCGGCGCGACTGGTGATGACCAAAACCACCGCGTCGATCTACGAGCCGCGGAAGGTCAGCGACCAACTGCTGAGCACGACCACCGCAACCGACGCCGCCGCTCTTCAGCCGGCCATCCAGCAGGCGCGCGCCAAGGCCGGCGGGCTGCCGATCGACCCGGCCGTCGCCACCGAGTACGCCACCCGCGCCGGACAGTTACTCGTCAGGATCGGCGTCAGCCGCTCCAGCGTGTATGACCTGACGCCCGCCAAGCAGACGCTGCTGGCGGCGCTGAGCGACCCGCGACACGAAATCGTCAAGCTGGCCGGGCAGGTTCTGGCGTACCTGGACGACGCCGACGCGCAGGCCGGCCTGCTGCTGGCCGCCACCGCCGACAACGTCCCCGATGACGTGCGAATCAGCCTCTACAACAGCCTGGCCCAAAGCGCCAAGCTCTGGAACAACAAGCTGGACGCCGCGGCCATCGAGACGCTGGCGAAAGTGGTGGCCACAGCCGAGAACCTCCAGGTCCGCTCCGCCGCCGCCGAAGCACGCGGCGCGCTGAATCTGCCCGCCGACCAGGCCAAGACCCTGATCGTGCAGCAGTCGCAAAAGTAGCCGCGATTCATGCCCAGCCTTACCCTGCCCCCGTTGCCCGCGCAAACGACCGCGGGCTTCGGCTGGGTATCCCCGTAATCACGGGCATCCCACCCGTGACACGTCCGAGCCACTTGTGGCATGGCCGTCCCGGCCATGCAGGGTGCGATCGGGTTCGAAAGTCCGACATCCGGGCTATCCATCACTTCATGCCGTTCAGCACGGGCGCGACGCCCGTGACACGTGCCAGACGGACTGACAGCCTGATGCTTCAAGAGATCTGCGCTGTCGGCTGACCGGGATCCTGCCGAATCGCGCCCGCTTCAGATATGCGGCGCGGAGCAAGGCGAAAACATTAGCATCCACTAAATTCCACTTGACTGCCATTCCCAATCAAGTTAGCATATGCTTACAAATGGAGGACGCCCCATGGATGCGCCCCACTGCCTGATCCGCGCCCAGACGGCACCTTCGCCTCCGCTGCTTCAGCGGCTGCGCGATTGCCCCCGCAACCCGCCCGCCATCGCACGGGCCATTCGCGTGCTCTGGGAGTTGCTCTGCCGCGCCTGGCTGAGGGTCTATCACCGGCTGTCGATCGTCGGGCGGCACAACCTCCCGGCCAGCGGGCCGTTCGTCATCGTCGCCAATCACGCCAGCCATCTGGACGCCCTGGCACTGCTGGCCGCCCTGCCGCTGCGAAGGGTTCATCAGGCCTACCCCGCCGCCGCGGAAGACTACTTCTTCCGCTCGCCGCTGCGCGCCGCGTTCTGCGCCCTGTGCCTCAACGCCGTGCCCTTCCCACGCTGCCAGCATGTTCACCGGGGCATCGCCGCGTGTCGGCGAATTCTGCGCGCGGGTGACAACGTGCTGATCCTGTTTCCCGAGGGCACTCGCAGCGCCGATGGCAGCATCGGGCCGTTCCATCGCGGCGTAGGCGATCTGGTCGCCGCACGCAACATCCCCGTCGTGCCCTGCCACATCGAAGGCGCATTCGAAGCGATGCCCAGAGCCAGCCGCTTTCCACGCCCGCGGAAGCTGACGCTGCGCATCGGATCGCCCCTCAGCTTCGCCGGCCTTTCTCCATGCAAGTCCGACGCCATCCGGATCGCGCACGACCTGCGCGCCGCCGTTGTGAATCTGAACAGGTGCAACCATGACCACAATCCAGACACAACCCGCGACCGTTCGCCAGCCGACATGTCTCCAACGCACCTTCAGCACCCGGGACGGCGCCGAGCTGTTCTATCGTGCCTGGCTGCCGGCAACGCCCACGCATAAGGCGCTGCTGCTGGTGCATCGCGGACACGAACACTCAGGACGCTGGCAGCAATTCGTTCATGACCTGAACCTTGCGGACCTGGCGATCTTCGCCTGCGACCTCCGCGGCCACGGACGATCGATTGGAGCGCGTGGCTACGCCGATGACTTCAGCGATCACGCCCGCGATCTGGATGCCTTCGTGAAGCATCTGGGCCAGCAGTATGACATGCCCGTCCAGAACATCGTCGCCGTTGGACACAGTCTCGGCGCCGTCGTGCTGGCGGCGTGGGTTCACGATTACGCGCCGCCGATTCGCGGCATGGTCCTGGCCACGCCGGCCCTGCGAGTGAAGCTGTATGTGCCCCTGGCCCTGCCCGCGCTGCGCGCGCTTCACGCCATCAAGCGCCGCGCGTTCATCAGCAGCTACGTGCGCGCGACGATGCTGACGCACGACGCCTGGCAGGCCGAGCAATACGCCAACGACCCGCTGATCTCCCGGCAGATCGCGGTGAACGTGCTGTTGGGACTGCACGACACGTCGATGCGGCTGATCGCCGACGCGCCAGCCATCCGCACGCCCACGCTGCTGCTGGCCGCCAGCAGCGACTGGGTCGTGAACAACTCCGCGATTCGCCAGTTTCACGATCGCCTGGGGGCCGCAGACAAATCGCTGCACCTGCTCAGCGGCTTCAGGCACGCGATCTTCCACGAAGTCAACCGGCAGCAGCCGATCGCGCTGGTGCGCGACTTTGTCCGCCGGGTTTACCAGCTCGATCCACCCCAGCGGTCATCCGCAGGCGCCGATCCTGCCGAATACACCACCGCCGAGTTTCATCGCCTCCAGCAGCCCCTGCCGATCTGGTGCCCGCGACGCATCCACTTTGCCGCGACGAAGCTTTGCCTGCGAACGGTCGGACGATTGAGCCGCGGCATCCGCATCGGATGGGAACACGGCTTTGACTCCGGCCAGTCGCTGGATCATGTGTACACAAATCGCGCGCAGGGTCTCACCCCGCTGGGCGTGCTGATCGACCGAATCTACCTCAACGCCGTCGGCTGGCGCGGGATACGCGTTCGCAGGGATCATCTTCAACAACTGCTGCGGCGGGCCATCGAACTGACCCTGCGAACCGGGCCGTCGGCAAGAATTGTGGATATCGCGTCGGGTCCGGGGCGGTATTTGCTGGGAACGCTGGCCGATCAGCCGCCGGATCGCGTCCGGGCACTGCTGCGTGATCGGAGCGAAGACGGTCTGGGCCGGGCACGCGCCATCGCGATGCGTCTGCGACTGACGAACGTGGAGTTCCAGATCGGCGATGCCTTCGATCGCCAGTCGCTGGCATCGATTCATCCTTCGCCCAACATCGCGGTGGTTTCGGGGCTGTACGAGCTTTTCGACCGCAACGACATGGTGCTGACGTCGCTGAAGGCCTTGGCCCAGGCGATGCGCGACGGCGGGTATCTGATCTACACCAATCAGCCCTGGCACCCGCAGATCGAGATGATCGCCCGCGTGCTGCGTGATCACCGTGGCCGTCGCTGGATCATGCGCCGCCGCACCCAGCAGGAGATGGACGCCCTGGTGCGCGCCGCCGGCTTTGACAAGCTGGACATGCTCATCGACCGCTGGGGGATCTTCAGCGTCTCGCTGGCCAGGAAGATATGAGCCTGCATCAAAACCCGCCGTCACGTCGCCGACGAACAGCGGCGCGCATTTACCGTCCCGCCGCTGCGCGCAGGTATTTGGCCGCCTGCGAGGCGGCGGCCAGGCGGTCGGTCAGCTCGATCGGATCGATGCTGATCCAGCCGGAGTACCCGGCATCGTCCAGCAGCGAAAGCAGTTGCTGCCAGTCGATGTCGCCCTGCCCGATCATCGCCGGTCGCGTTCGCCGATCCTGGCCGAGCAGCGCATCACGGGCGCGGACATGCCGCACCAGCGGGCCGACAGCCGAGAAGATCTGATCCGCCGACCACTCGTCCCGCAGCATCGCCACCGGATCCAGATCCACTCCGAACCACGGGCACGCCGCCGCCGACAACGCCTCGTGCAACGCCGCAAAGCCCGCCAGCGAGCTGGAGAACGCGACCGTGACGCTGTATCGATCGGCCCGGCGGCCGATCTCCGCCAGCGCGGCGTTGACCTGCGAGACGAACGCCGGCTCCGGCGCGCCCGCCGCCGGCGCAGGCGGCGGCTGAAGCTCGGCAATCTGCTCGGGCGTGGGAATGATGATCAACCCCGCCTGCTCCGGACGGATCGACTCGGCCCGCATCGTCGGACGGGGCTGCGACACCATCGCCGGCGCAGGCAGCGGGCCTACGTCCACGCAAACCAGCGGCGACTCCAGTCCCGCCGCCGCCTCCATCGCTCGATCGATTCGTGAAATCTGACGATCCACGTCCGCCCCAGGCGCAAGACCCCTGGGACCAAGGTCCATCCGCAATCCGATCAACTGCTGCTGATGACTTGCCAGCAGGCGGCGAAACTCGCGCCGGCCGGTGAAGGACAGTTCCGGTACCGCAAGGTTCGCCGACCACACGTCAAACAACAGTCCGCGGAAGCCTGCCCGGCGGGACAGCAGCGGCGCCTCGTGGGGATCCTCGCCCAGCGCCGACGCAACGATGCCCAGACGCTCACGCAACAACTTCATGGCAGAATCAGACTCCGAAGCTCATTTTATACTCCGCTGCGATCAGCGGCAGGGCCGGTTCCCGCCGCCGCGCTGCGCCTTGCCGCGACGCGGCCGCGGCGCAGCCGAGCCGCCGCACCCGGCCAGCGATCCGCGTTCCCGCGCCCGACCGCAGCACAGCGCCACCGCAAGCGCATCGGCCACGTCCGCAGGCTCCGGCACGCGATCCAGGTTCCACAGACTCTGGATCGCCCGCTGCATCTGCTGCTTGCTGGCGTGCCCCCGGCCCGTCAACGACTGCTTGATCCGGTTGGCGGCGAACTGCTCGACGGCCACCCCCCGCCGCCGCGCCACCAGCAGGATCACGCCTCGCGCATGACCCATCAGAATCGCCGTTCGAGGATGCGCGTAATGCGAATAGAGCTGCTCGACGGCACATACCTCGGGCTTGTGCTCGTCGAACAGATTCTCAAGCTCGATCTCCAGTTCGACCAGCCGATCCGCCAGCGATGTCCTGGCATTCAGCCGGATCACGCCCCCATCGATCAGCCGGGGGTGCATCGGCGCATAATCCACCACGCCGTAGCCGGTAATTCGCAGCCCGGGATCGATTCCCATGATGCGCATGGCAGCCGCGCGGTCAGCATCCAGTCGGCAGCGGACGGCGGGCAATGTCCTGAAGCCTGCCTGCCGCCCGCTTCCGGCTATTCCCTTCTCCAGACCGTGCCCCCCGGACGATCTTCCAGTTTGATCCCCAGCTTGGCCAGCCCGTCGCGGATGGCGTCGGCGGTGACGAAGTCCTTGCGCTGGCGGGCATCGGCGCGAAGCTGGATGAGCAGTTGCATGAGCTGTTCGGCCAGCCCGCTGGTCACCGCGGCGCCGCGGACGGGCAGATCGGTCCGGAAAAGTCCCAGCAACAGCCCCAGCCGCCGAAGCGTCTGCGCCGCCGCCGCCACAACTCGTATCTGGTCCGCGTGTCGCTCCTGTTCGATGCGGTTCTGCTCGATGTAGCTGTTGATCTCTCCGGCCAGCTCGTGCATCACCCCGATCGCGCCGGCGGTGTTGAAGTCGTCGTCCATCATCTCCAGGAACTTCATCTTGTAGTTCAGCACCGCGCGCACGAAGTGCTCGGCATCGCTGGACAGCAGCTCGGCACACACCGCGTCCATGTCCGGCGCCGAATCGTCCAGCCGAACCCCCAGACGCTCGATCCGCTCGAACAGCCGCAGAAATACGTTCAACCCCTTCTTGGCCGCCTGCATCACCTCGTCGCTGAACTCGATGGGCCGGCGATAGTGTGTGGACAGCAGCATGTACCGCAGCAGCATCGGGCCGTAGTCGTCGATCAGCTTCCGCGCCGCGACCATCGCCAGCACCCGGGCGCCCTCGGCGGTGGCGGCATCCGAGCCACTGATCTTCTTGGTGTTGAACCGTGTCAGCCCGTTGTGAAGCCAGTACTTCACGAACGGCTTGCCCGTGGCGCTTTCCGACTGTGCCAGCTCGTTTTCATGGTGCGGGAACATCAGGTCCATCCCGCCGCCGTGGATGTCGAACGTCTCGCCCAGATACTTCATGGCCATGGCCGAGCACTCGATGTGCCACCCCGGCCGGCCCGGACCCCATGGCGAATCCCACGTCGGCTCGCCCGGCTTGGCGGCCTTCCACAGCGCAAAGTCCGCCGGGTTGCGCTTCCCGCTGCCCGCCAGCTCACGTGTGCCGCTCTCCTGCTGCTCGACCCGGCGATTCGACAGCTTGCCATAGTCCCGATCCTTGGACACGTCGAACCACACGTTCCCGTCCGCGACATAGGCATAGCCCAGGTCGATCAGCCGCCGGCATAGGTCGATGATCTCCGGAATGTGCTCCGAGGCCTTGGGGAACCGATCGACCGTGTCCACCCCCAGCGCGGCGAGACACTCCATGTACTCGGCGGTATACCGGGCGGCCAGTTCCTGCACGGTCGTGCCGGCCTTCGCCGCCGCCTCGATCAGCTTGTCGTCAACGTCGGTGATGTTGACGATCCAGGTGACCTCGTAGCCCTTGTATTGCAGGTAGCGTTTGATCGTGTCGAAGACGACCGGACCAACCATGTGTCCGATGTGCGGAGACTTGTACACCGTCGGACCGCACAGATACATCCCGACCTTCCCGGGGCGGACCGGCTCAAACACTTCCTTCTGATTCGTCAGCGTGTTGTAGACGCGCAGGCTCATGAGTGATCCGTGATTCTAGTCACGCCTCGGCGGCGAGCAACACGGCGGCGTGGGCCGCCACCGCCTCGCCGCGGCCAACCGCGTCGCAACCCTCATTGCTCGCGGCCTTGATGTTCAGCAGACACCCCGGACCCAGCAGCGGACGCAGCTCCAGCAGCATTTGTGGCTTGAACGGCGAGAGCTTCGGCTTTTCGGCCAGGATCGTGATGTCAACATTGACCACGCGTTGCCGGGCTGCACGCAGGCGATCGCACACTTCCCGCAGGAACAGGCGGCTGTCGGCGCCTTTCCATCGCGGGTCGGTGTCGGGGAACAGCTCCCCGATGTCGCCCCAGCCCATCGCCCCCAGCAGCGCATCGACCAGCGCGTGGATCACCACATCCCCGTCGCTGTGCGCCACGGCGCTGAGCTGCTCGGACACCACCACCCCGCCAAGCACCAGCTTCCCGCCGGGCTGAAGCCTGTGGATGTCATAGCCGTATCCGACGCGAAACGGGATGGACGACGTTGATGAAGGCGCTGCCGGCGCGGCGGCCTCGGCGGCGCCGGGCTTTCGCGCCGGCGCCAGCCCCTGCACCATCACGCGATGGGGTTGCTTCGCGGAAGCATCCCGTGATTCATCCTTCATCCCTGTGCCTTTGTCCTTTCCGCTTCACGCCAACCCGTATTCCTTGATCTTCCGATACAGCGTCCGCTCGCCGATCTGAAGGATCCTGGCCGCCTGCTCGCGGTTGCCATTGACCATCTTCAGCGTGTTGCGGATCAGCTCTTTTTCCGCCTGCTCGATGCTGATGCCCACCAGATTGTTCATCCCGCCGCTCAGTTCCACGCCCGCCGGACGAATCTCCCGCGGCAGGCTCTCCGGGCCAAGCTGCGAATCGCTGCTGAGCACCACCATGTTTTCGATCACATTCTTGAGCTGGCGGACGTTACCCGGCCAGGAGTAGCTCATCAGCATCTGCTGTGTTTCGGGCTTGACGCCTTCAATCGGCTTGTTGTACCGCTGCGCCGCCTGCTGGAGGAAATAGTACACCAGCAGCGGGATGTCCTCGCGCCGCTCGCGCAGCGGCGGAATCCGGATCGTCACCCCCTTGATCCGGAAATACAGATCCTCGCGGAACCGCTTGTCGGCCACCATCTCGTCCAGATTCCGGTTGGTCGCGCTGATCAGTCGCACATCGACCTTGATCGGGTCGTTGGAACCCAGCCGCACGACCTCGCCGTTCTCAAGGACGCGAAGCAGTTTGGCCTGCATCGTCTGCGGCATGTCGCCGATCTCGTCCATGAAAAGCGTGCCTTTGTCGGCGTGCTCGAAGCGTCCCTCGCGCTCGGACTGGGCGCCGGTGAACGCCCCTTTGACATGCCCGAACAACTCATCCTCCAGGATGCTCTCGGAAAGCCCCGCGCAGTTCAGCGTCACCAGCCGCTGCTTGCGCCGGCGGCTGTTGGCGTGAATCGCGCGGGCGATCAGCTCCTTGCCCGTGCCGCTTTCGCCCATGATCAGCACCGGGATGTCGCTGGCGGCCACCTGCCTGGCCGTTCGCACCACCTCCTGAATCGCCGCGCTCTTGCCCACGATCCCCTCGAAGCCCGCCGCATCATCCAGTTGTTCCTGAAGCGCCTGGTTCTGCCGCAGCAGCGCCGCCTTCTCCGCCGCCCGATTCACCTGCGCCCGGAAATACTCCAGATCCAGCGGCTTCTCGATGTAGTCATACGCCCCTTCATTCAACGCCTGCTTGCATGTGGGAATATCCGCATGTGCCGTGACCAGAATCACCGGCGGAGCCGGCTTCAGCTCCAGTGACCGACGCAGCAGCTCAAGGCCGTCCCGACGACCCTCCATCACCAGATCCGTCACGATCACGTCATATTTGCGACGCTTCAGTCGGGCCTCGGCCTCGCTCAGGCTGAAGCTCACATCGCAGTCGTGCCCCAGTCGCTCCAGCGCCTCGCACATCACCTGCGCGTGCTCTCGTTCGTCATCCACGATCAGGATCGAAGAGGCGATGATCTCGGAATCATTCTCGGCCATGTTCGTCTCGTTCACGCTTTCAGCGGCAGCCGAAGTTCAAAATCCGAACCCTTGCCCGGCTCACTGCGAACGTTCAGGCTTCCACCATGCTCTTCGGCGATGCGCCTGGCCATCGGAAGCCCCAGGCCCGTGCCGCCTCGCTTCGTCGAATAGTAGGCCTGGAAGATCTTGTCAATGTGCTCGGGCGCAATGCCCGGGCCGGTGTCGATCACGTCGATCACGGCGTCGTCGCCTCTTGTTGAGAGGCTGAGGATCAGCTCGCCGCCGCCGTCGCCGCTGTGGCCCTGCATCGCCTGCAAGCCGTTGATCATCAGGTTCAGGATCGCCTGCTTGACCAGCTTCGCGTCGATCCTGGCCACGATCGGCTCGGCGCTTTTGCGCAGCCTCAGCCGCACTCGCTGCGCCTGCGCCTGCGGAGCAAAAAAATCCACCAGTTCCTCGAGCATTTCGTTCAGTTCCACCGGCTGGCGGTCCAGCTCGATTCGACCGGCATAACGCAGAAAATCATCCAGGATCTCGCGCAGACGCGTCGTCTCGTTGATCACCGTGTTGAGCCGATTGACGATGCGAGGATAGGCCGGGTTTGTTGGCGAAAGGTCTTCCTGAAGCAGTTGCAGATTGAGTTGAACGGTGGACAGCGGGTTTTTGATCTCATGGGCAAGTCCGCCGGTCAGCGTGCCCAGCTCCGCCAGACGTTCCGCCTGGCGGGCGCGACGCTCCAGCGCCACCACCCGCCGCAGCACCACCCACCCCACCACCACCGCCGCCAGCAGACTCGTCGCCCATCCGACCAGCAGTCCCCAGACAAATGCCATTCATGCAGGATACAACCGCAATCGCCCGGAAAACAGAGGCGGCGGTGGCGGCTGGCGCCAACCGCATTGCGGCAAATCTCACCGTTGCAGCGCAGGTTATCAATCAGCCCGCTTCACCACCGCCGCGGCGGACCAGAACCGCTTGGCTGGCTAGATCTGCTGTTTGGCCGGCGCCAGGCGGCGAACGTTTTTGGCCAGCAGTCCCTTTTCGCCTGCAACCTGCTCGTACTGGACTCGCTCGCCATCCTTCAGCGAACGGAAGCCTTCTCCTTCGATGCTGGTGTAGTGGACGAACACGTCCTTCCCTTCGGCGTTGACGATGAAGCCGAACCCCTTCTTCGTGTCAAACCACTTGACGGTGCCTTCTGGCATGGACCGTCCTCCCGCAAAGACCCGGCTAGTCCCGTGTGCGCGCGATATGTCCCTGGGTGTGCGCCCGAGTTGAATGGCCCACAACTTACGCTCGTGCATCAGAAAATTCAAATCTTTTCCGGGTTTTTGCCGCCAAGAATCCCCGCCCGCCTGCTTGACTGCGGCAACGCCCCTTCGCCGCTGCTCAGTCCTTCGCCCGGTAACAGCTCCGACCCTCGCGGCACGATTCGGGATGCGCCAGCAGATCATCCGGACCGGCCGTCTGCATCGTGCACAGACACCAGTACACCGCCGTCGTCGAAGCCCCCAGCTCCCACGGACCCTGCTCGTCGTAATCCAGCAGCCCAAACGCGGTCTTGGTCCGCAGCATGCGGCAGATGTCCGGCAGCGAAGTCTGCGAAGACGACGAAATCGGCAACGACATGCTCATGCTTCACCTCCGCCGGTTGTGGCGCCCCGCGCCGCCGCAAGGATCGCACGGGTGATGATCGTCTCGAAAAGCGGAATCTTGTACGCGTTTTTCGACATCGGCGAGGCCATTTTCAGCGCCGCCTGCGCCGCCTTGCGCGCCACCGCCTCGTCGATCTTCTGCCCCTGGAGCACCTGCTCGGCCTCGGAGGCGCGATGCGGTGTGGGCGCCGCGGCCCCGAGCACCACCGACGCCTTGCGGCACGTCTCGGCCTCCATCTCCAGCACCACCGCAGCTTCTGCAATCGGCCAGTCGAAAGACTCCTTTTCTCCCTGTTTCAGGTAAAAGCTTCGCGCCCCCGGAGGCAGCGCGGGGATGCGAATCTCGGTCAATATCTCGTCGGCGCCCAGCGTGTTCTCCGTCTTGAGGTTCACCATCGGCGGAATGATGAACTCCTCCAGCGGAACCTGGCGCTTCTGCTTCGGACTGCTCAACTCAATGGTTGCGCCCATGGCGATCAGGGGTGTGGCGGCGGCGGAAGGATGCACGATCGCGCAAAGCCCGTTGTTGAAGATCGCGTGATACTGGTTCTCGCCCTGCTGCGCGTAGCAGATCTCCCCGCCCTTCTTGCGGCAGTGGAACAGCTCGTTGCGGAAGTACCAGCACCGCGGACGCTGAAGCAGGTTCCCGCCGATCGTGGCCATGTTCCGAATCTGCGGCGTCGCCGCCTTTCCGCACGCCAACGCCAGCGCCGTGTACTTGCTGCGGATCACCGGATCTTCCGCGACGGTCGCAAGGCTGACCAGTGGGCCGATCTTCACCCCGCCGTTTTCCTCGCGGATTTCATCCAGCCCGGGAATTCGCCGGATGTTGATCAATCGCGTGGGCCGGGCGATCCCTTCCTTCATCAGGTCCACCAGGTCCACCCCGCCGGCCTTGATCGCCGAGCCTTTCACCGTCAGCGCGAAGACCTCATCCACGCTTCTCGCATCGGCCCATTCAAAGGGGTTCATTGAATGACTCCTTCGGATCGTCTCAGGAAGGTTCAAGGCAGAAGGATCAAGTGTGATCTCACCCTGCTGCCTTGATCCTTCATCCTTGAATTCCCATCGCGGTTGCCGCCCTGGCCCGGGCGATGGCGTCCAGGACCACGGCGGGGGTCATGGGCAGTCGGGTGATGCGAACGCCGATGGCGTTGTAGACAGCGTTAGCCACCGCCGCCGCCGTCGGGATCGTCGCCGGCTCGCCGATTCCCGCCGCATCCACCGAGCTGCGCGCCCAATACTGCTCGATCAGGTGGACCTGGATTTTCGGCGTCTCACGCGCCCCGACGATCTTGTACTGCTCCAGGTTCGGGTTGACCATGAACCCGGTCTGCCGGTCCAGAATCCGATCCTCATACAGGGCATAGCTGATCCCCTGGAGAACCCCGCCGTTGATCTGGCTCTCCAACGCCAGCGGGTTGACCGGCCGGCCACAGTCGTGCACCGCGACCACGCGCTCGACACGGATGATGCCCGTCTGCGTGTCCACGGCCACCTCGGCAAACTGCACGCCACCCATCCCCGGTCCGTCGGCGTATTCCCGCCCGCGTTCGGCGCGTCCGGTGATCTGCTCGTTGCTGATCTTCGCCGCCGCCTGTTTGAATGTCAGGCTCCTGGACGGATCCGAACGGCAGACGAGTTTTCCATCCGCCAGCATCAGATCATCCGGCGCAACCCCCATCGCCGGCGCGACCTGCTGGAACAGCGCCAGCTTCGCGTTGTACGCCGCGTTCCGCGCCACCGGAGCCATCGAGTTGGTGGTGACGCTTCCGCCGGAGGCCGGCCCCGGCGGCAAATCCGTATCCCCGATACGCACCGTGATATCCGCCGGCTTCAACCCCAGCTCTTCGGCCACGATCTGCGCCAGCGCCGTGCGGATCCCCCCGCCGATGTCCTGAACCGCCGAGACGATCTGCACCGATCCATCCTGGGCGATTCGCACCTCGGCGGCGGAATTGCGGCTGGTCCCGCGGAACCAGATCGACTGCGCCACCCCCAGCCCGCGTTTGATCGGCCCGGGATCGGCGCCGGGCTTGTGCCGGTTCTTCCAGTTGACCAGTTCGGCGCCGATTCGCCGCTCCACACGCCTGGCCTCGTGACGGTCGATCCTGTCCCGCAGTTCCAGAGGATCCATCTCCAGCTTCTCGGCAAGCTCGTCGATCGCCTGCTCGAGGCTGAACACTCCCTGCGGGTGCCCCGGGGCGCGCATCGCCGCCGCCGGGCCGGCATGCGTGAACACGTCGTACTCCTCGGCGACCTTGACCGGGCATTCGTACATGGTCATGGCCGGGCGACTGGCGCCGGCGCCGGTGCCGGTGCCAGCCGTGCCGTAATTCACCACATGGATCGCCGTCAGCGTCCCGTCCTTTTTGGCGCCGATCCGCAGCTTCTGATTGGAGCTGGGACGGTTGCCGGTGCACAGTTGTTCCTGCTTGCGGTCGCACATCAGGTGTACCGGCGCGCCGGCTTTTTTCGACAGGTGTACCGCCAGCACTCCCCAGTTGCCCGCGCCGAACTTGGCGCCAAACCCCGCCCCCATGAACTCGGTGATCACGCGCACCTTCGATTTGGGCATCTCGAAGATTGCCGCCAGCTCATCGCGAACGCTCAGCGTGCCCTGTGTCGAGGCCCAGACGGTCAGTTGGTCCGGCTTGTAGTCGGCGACGACGCCGTGGGTCTCCAGCGCGCTGTGCGTCTGCACCTGCGTGTGGTACTCGCGCTCGACAACGACGTCAGCCTGGGCCAGTGCCCTGTCGAGCTCTTCCTGAGGCGGCCCGCTGCGTGCCGGGCCGCGGACGTTGCCCTGCTGCGGGACTCCGCGGGGTCCGCCGCCCCCGCCAGCAGTGCCGCTCTGCTCGGCCGGTGCGGCAAAGACAGTCGGCGCTTCCGGCTGCCTGGCCTTTTCAATGTCCACCACGAATGGCGACGGCTCGTACACCACCTTGATCGCCCGGCACGCATCTTCCGCCACCGCAGGGCTCACCGCCGCCACCGCCGCGATCGGCTGACCCTGATAGCGGATCCGGGGATACTTCTCGCCTGCGTCGTCGCTGGATTCGGCGCCGCCGCGAACTCGCTCCAGAATGTGAATCGCCTTCACCCCCGGCATCGCTTCGGCCGCCGACGTGTCGATCGACTTGATCCGCCCGCACGTGATCGTGCTGGTCAGCATCCGCCCGTAAAGCATTCCCGGCAGCTTGATATCCGCGGTGTATCGGGCGGCGCCGGTCACTTTCAGCCGCCCATCCAGACGTGCCGTGGGCTTGCCTATGACCTTCAGCTTTTCGTTGATCGGCAACGGCGGCGGCTCGCCGGGCGGAAGCTCACGCTCCACCTCTTCCAGCTTCTGGCCGGGAATGCCCACGACGAACTTCGGCCTCTGTGTTTCAGCAGCCATGTTGTGCTCTCCAGCAGACCAACCTCAGATGAACACGGATGCACACGGACGAAGACCCGGATCGGTCCGGCTCTGTGCGCATCGGTGGTTCTAAACTTGCTTCGCGGCGGCCAGGACGGCTTCAAAGACCTTGGGGTACGTACCGCAGCGACACAGGTTGCCGCTGCACGCCTGCTTCACGTCCTCCAGCGTGGGGTTTTTGTTGTGTTCCAGAAGGTGGACGCAGCTCATGATCATGCCCGGCGTGCAGAAGCCGCACTGCATCGCGTCGTGCTCGATGAACTGCTCCTGCACGGGGTGCAGTTTCTGGTCCTGCGCGATCCCCTCGATGGTGCGGATCTCGCGACCGACGGCATCGAGCGCCAGCGTCATGCAGGAGTTGACCGTCTTGCCGTCGATCATCACCGTGCAGCCGCCACAGGCGCCGCGATCGCAGACGATCTTCGTGCCGGTCAGGTCCAGGTTGACACGCAGCGCCTCGGCCAGCGTCGTCCGCGGCTCGATCTGCACCTTTCGCTCGGTCCCGTTGACGCGAAGCGTCACCGTGGTCGGTCCCGGCCCCACTACTGCCGCGGCGGCCTGTTCCGCCTGGGCGCGCGCCAACTCGGCCAGCCCGGACTCGGCGATGGCCGCGCCGGCGGCGGTGACCCCGGCGCCCTTGAGGAACCCTCGCCGCGTCAGCCCACGCGCAGGTTGTTGTCTGCTTCGGTCGCAACGGTCGGACATGTCCGCGTCCTCCACTGGCTTACGATTCGTTGATAATCCTGCGGCGTATCGACATCGCTCAACACGCCCGGGTCGTTTACCTCAACTACTTGCGTTTCATTTCGATGTTGTTCGACAAAGTCGCGAAGCGTCGCATCGGGTCCAAGCGACAGGATCTGCCCGGCACTGCTTGCGGCGATCAGGATCGGATGCCCGCGCCGTCCGTCGTGCGCAGGCACCATCACCGCACAGCGCGACGCGCGCCACGCACGCACCATCGCCACCAGCGTCGCGGCCCGCACCAGTGGCTGGTCCAGCAGCATCACGAACAGCGCATCCAGCCCGCCGTCGGCCAGCGCGTGGCGCACGCCCGCTCGCACACTTGAGAGCATTCCGCCCGATTCGTAATCCGGATTATGAACCAGATCAACCCCGAAATCCGCCACAATCTGATGAATCGCCGCCGGCTGGTGCCCGCTGACCACGATCACGCGATCGACAGCGCCACAATCGTGGATGGTTTGAAGCAGCCGCGCGATCAGCGGTTGGCCGCCCAGGTCCAGCAGTGCCTTGCTGCGGCCCATGCGGCGCGACCGCCCCGCCGCCAGGACCACCGCCGCCACACGATCCGAGGTTGTCTCACAAGGCGCTGCCATGAAAGGTCCTTCCACTGACGCAGCACTGCGTGCGGGGCAGCCTTTATACCACCGCCGCCATTTGGATGCACGTCAGAATCTCCGTATGATGCGGCTCCGGACGCGACCGGGCGGCCCGTCGTCTCATGGCCGGCTCGGCTGTGCCCGGTCGCAACATCTTTGAGAGGAGTTGGGGCGTAGATGCACCGACTCAGCCCCCGCACGGCCGAGATGGCCGTGACACGGGGCAGACCAAGGAGAAGCTGTGTCCGCCGACGTGAGAACAAGTTTCATCCTGCCCGCCGAGGCCATTCCCACGCACTGGTACAACATCGCCGCCGACCTGCCCGAGCCGCTGGCCCCGCCGTTGCACCCGGCTACGAAGCAGCCGGTGTCGCTTCAGGACATGCTGGCCATCTTCCCCGAGAACATCGTGCAGCAGGAGATGAGCACGGAGCGATACATCGAGATCCCCCAAGCCGTGCGGCAGCGTTATGCCCTGTGGCGGCCGACGCCGCTGCTGCGCGCCGTCCGCCTCGAACAGGCGCTTCAGACCCCCGCACATATCTACTACAAATACGAGGGCGTCAGCCCCGCCGGATCGCACAAGCCCAACTCCGCCGTCGCCCAGGCCTACTACAACAAGCAGGCCGGCGTGAAGCGCCTCGCGACCGAAACCGGCGCCGGACAGTGGGGCTCATCGCTGGCGCTGGCCTGTGGCATGTTTGACCTGGAATGCACGGTCTACATGGTCAAGGTCAGCTTCCAGCAAAAACCGTATCGCAAACTGCTCATGCAGACCTGGGGCGCCACCGTCTATCCCAGCCCCAGCCAGCAGACCGAGTATGGCCGAAGAGTCCTCCGGGAAGACCCCGAATGCCCCGGAAGTCTGGGCATCGCCATCAGCGAAGCCATCGAGGACACCGTACGCACGCCCGGCACCAAATACGCCCTGGGAAGCGTCCTCAACCACGTCTGCCTGCACCAGACTGTCATTGGGCAGGAGTGCATCCGGCAAATGGAGCTGGCCGGGGAGCAGCCGGACGTGGTGATCGGCTGTGTGGGCGGGGGCAGCAACTTCGCGGGGATCGCGTTTCCATTCGTCAGAAAGAAAATCGTCGAGAAGAAGCCGATCCGCATCGTCGCCGTCGAGCCGACGGTTTGCGCTTCGCTGACCAAGGGACAGATGCGCTACGATTTTGGCGACACCGCGGAGATGACCCCGCTGTTGATGATGTACACCCTGGGCCACCAGTACGTTCCGCCCCGGATCCACGCCGGCGGACTGCGCTATCACGGCATGGCCCCGACCGTCTCGCACCTGTACAAGCTGGGGCTGATCGAGGCGGTGGCGTATGAGCAGCAGCAGGTCTTCGCCGCCGCCACGCAGTTCGCAAGGGTCGAAGGGATCGTGCCGGCACCCGAATCAGCTCATGCCATCCGCGCCGCCGTCGATGAGGCCATCCGCGCGAAAGAAGAAGGCCGCAAGCGAGTCATCCTCTTCAACCTCTCCGGCCATGGACTGATGGACATGAGCGCCTACGACGCCTACCTCTCGGGCAAACTCAACGGCAACGGGTGATGATGTACCTGGCGCTGCACTGGCTGCTGGTGGCGGGTTACGTGGCGGCGCCGCCGCTGGCGGCAACCCTGGCCTTTGTGCACAGCCTGCGTCGCGCGTCGTCCGCGGCCATGATCCCCTTCCTGCTCACCGTGCTCAGCGGAACGCTCATCGGCACCACCTTCGTCACGCTCCACTCCCTGCGCAGCGATGCCCGCACCACCTGGGCACAGTTTGCGCTGGCCATCTATTTCGGCACGAGCATGCTCCTGCTGTTGAAGGCTCTGGATCTTCTGCTTGGCTGGCTGCTGCGACTCACCCTGCCCGCGCGTGAATCTGGCACAAGCGTGATGGTGCCAACTCAACCGGATGAGCCGGCGTTCAAGCCATCAGCACGTCCCACCGCCGATGCCTTGCGAGCGACGCGCGGCTTCATGTTGCGCGGCCTGATCCGTGGCCTGATCCTCATCGTTGTCGGATTGCCGTTTGTCGCCTCGGCGCTGTTGACGTATCGGCCCCGGCTCATGCCCCCAGCGCGATCGTCGGCAGAGCTTCAGGACAAAACCCCGCCGGTGGTGTTCGATTCGCTGGATGGCGTGCGCATCAGCGCATGGTGGCTGCAAGCCGATCCGAGCCGGCATCACGCCGCCGCCGATACCACCGTCCTGTTCTGCCACGGCCTGGGCGAAGACAAGTCGCAGTTTTTGAAGCTGGCCGGGAAGCTTGCGGGCCAGGGATACAACGGGCTGCTGATCGACCTTCGAGCGCACGGACAGAGCGGCGGGCTGCTCACGAGCTTCGGAGCCCTGGAACGCCGCGACGTGCTGGCCGCCATACGCTGGCTTCGCGCCAATCGCCCGCGGCAGGCGATCAGAATCGTCGGCGTCGGCTCGGACATCGGCGCCGCGGCGCTGATCGCCGCCGCCGCTGATGACAGCCCCGAGGGCCAGGCCCTGAATGCCCTGGCCGTTTTCGGCGCTTTTGATGACCTGAACCTGCTGGCGCGGGATCTGGCCCGATCGATGTTTGTGCCACCGGTGGATCGGCTGGTCGCCGCTTTGGGCGTGCCGTTTGCCTCGATGCATTGCGGGGCGAATCTGAGTGCGTTCCGTCCGGTCGAGCTGGTGCGCGACCTGTGGCCGCGACCTATTCTCATCATCCACGCCAGCCACGATCAACTTGTGCGCCTGGAGCGCGGCCAGGCCCTGTTCGACGCCGCCAGCTTTCCCAGACAGGCATTGTGGCTGTCCATGATCGGGCGTAAAGGCGCCCTGAGCGACGAAGATGTCATCGACGCCCTGCGCGAATTTCTCCGCACCGCCAGGCCCATGTCGGTGATCTGAGCGGCAGACGGATGCCCTGGCAGAGTCTGACGCATTACGCGGCCCGCTTGACTGGCAGATCGATGCTGCGGCGACTACAAAGCACGAGTCACCAGCACATGTATCGCGCCGCCCGCAGGCGCGTTGAAAGGCGAGTCCCATGCTGCTCAAAGATGAAGTAGCGCTGATCACCGGTGGGGGTTCGGGCATCGGGCGGGCCACCGCTCGACTCTTTGCGCAGCACGGGGCGCGCGTGGCGGTGGCGGATTTCAACGACCCCGGTGGGCGGGAAACCGTCGAGCAGATCAGTGCCGACGATGGCCAGGCCATCTTCGTTCATGCGGACATCGGCATAAAACAGGATATCGAGGACCTGGTTCGCCAGGTCGTTGACCGCTTCGGCCCGGTGACGGTGCTGTTCAGCAACGCGGCCTCGTACGCGACTGGCGCCGTGGACGAAATCTCAGAAGAAGATTGGGACCGAACGCTGGACGTGTGCCTCAAGGCGACGTGGCGGCTGGCGCGGCTGGTGGTGCCGGGCATGCGGGCGCAGGGCGGCGGCACCATCGTCATCACCGGATCGGTGCACGCCATTCGCGGATACGCGCAATACACCGCCTACCAGGCAGCCAAGGGAGGCTTGCTGGCGTTGACGCGATCGCTGGCGGCGGATTGCGCGCCGACGATTCGCGTGAACACGATCCTGCCCGGCGCGGTGGTCACCGGCCTGTGGAAGGACCATTCGCCGCAGCAACGCGCCCGCATCGCCAGGATGTGCCCGCTTCAGCGCAACGGCCAACCGGAGGAAATCGCGCAGGTCGCGTTGTTCCTGGCCTCGGACATGTCCTCCTACATGACTGGCGCCAGCGTCGTGGTGGATGGAGGGTTGACGGCGGTGATCCAGCCGCCGACGGATGAGTGAGCATCTGCGGCCTGGCGCGGACGAGCAGGAAGCAAATCGGATCGGAGAACCGGAGGCAAACGGACTGTGATGCGTGTGCCGATCATCGACGTGGGGATTCTGGTTGGTTACCTGGTGCTGGTGGTCGGCGCCGGAGCGTGGCTGGCGCGGCGAAGTGGCAACACCGCCTCGTTCATGGCAGGCAATCGCGCGATGCCGGGGTGGGCCATCGGCCTGTCCATGTTCGGCTCGTACATCAGCTCGGTGAGCTTTCTGGCCAATCCGGGCAAGGCGTTCGGCGGGGACTGGAACGCGTTTGTCTTCACGCTGTGCACGCCGATCGCCGCCATCGCCGCGGTGCTCTGGTTCGTGCCCTTCTATCGCCGCCGGGGCAGCGTCTCGGCCTTCGAGCATTTCGAGCACCGTTTCGGCCGCTGGGCACGCACGTATGCGGTGGTCTGCTTCCTGCTGGCGCAGATGGGGCGAATGGGGATGATCCTGTTTCTGCTCGCCAAGGGCGCGGCGCCGCTGCTTGCGGCGCTGTTCGGCGCGGAAGACGCCGCCTGGCTTCAGCCGGCCGTCATCATCGTCATCGGCTCGATCATGACGCTCAACGTGCTGCTGGGCGGGATGCAGGCGGTCGTGTGGCTGGGGGTGATTCAGAGCATGCTGCTGCTGGTCGGGCCGGTGATCTGTCTGGCCGCGATCCTGTACCTGGTTCCCGGAGGGATCGGACGGATCGTCACCACGGGTATCGAGCACGGCAAGTTCGCCCTGGGCAGCACGCAGCTCGGCGGAGTGGCGGTGATGTTCGGGCAGGCGACGTTCTGGGTCGTGCTGCTCAATGGCATCGTCACCAACCTGAGCAACTTCAGTGTCGATCAGAGCTACGTGCAGAGGTACATCAGCGCCGCCAGCGACCGCGAGGCACGCAAGAGCGTGCTGATCACCGCCGGCTTCTACGTCCCCACCGCCGCGTTCTTCTTTTTCATTGGCACGGGGCTGTACGCCCTGCACGTGGCGCGGCCCGAACTTTTCCCCGGCAACGTGGTGAAGGACGCCGACGGCGTGTTCCCGTACTTCATCTCCCACCTGCTGCCTGTGGGGCTGGGCGGGCTGGTGATCGCGGGCATCTTCGCCGCCGCCATGGACCCCAACCTCAACGCCATGGCGACGCTCACGTTCAATGACATCTACAAGCCTTACCTGCGCCCCAACGCCTCCGAGAAGGAATCGATGTTCCTGCTTCACGCCGGGACGGGCTTCTGGGGGGTGATGATGATCGCCGTGGCGCTGTGGGCCGCGGGAGTGCAGAACCGCGCGGCGCTGGATCTTGTCTGGGAGCTGGCCGGGCTGTTCAGCGGCGGCATCCTGGGTGTTCTGATTCTGGGCGCGGTCTGCCCCCGCGCCGACGGGCGCAGCGCCGCGGCCGGCGTGATCCTGGGCGTGACGATCATTCTGTGGATGTACTTCTCGACCAAGAGCTACTGGCCAGAAGCGCTGCGCGCGATCCGCAGCCCGTTTCATTCATTCATGATCGTGGTGATCGGGAACCTGGCGACGCTGATCGGAGGACTGCTGTGGACGTGGATGTTTGCACAATCGCCCGCAGCCCCGCGGCGGTCGTCGGCCAGGCCCAATCCCGATGTGGTCTCCCGTGCGGGCATCGAGTGATCTCGACAGCGTCCGGCGAGAATCGAAGTGGCGCTGTGGTGCGGGCACTCAGTCGGCCGACTTCTGGAACTTCTCGCGCAGATGCTGTCGGATAAGTTCGATGTCGCGTCGCACGTCCTGCAACGGGCGCTGCTGAAACGTCGCGATGTCGTCCGGGTCCCAGCCCTCCAGGGCGTGCAGCATGAACGCTCGCCGCTGCTCACGCGGGAAGCGACTCAACTCCAGCAGAATCTGCTGGCGCTGCTCCTCGGCCGACAGCTCCTGCCAGGGCTCGGCGACTTCCTGGTCGGGCAGGACCTGCTCCAGGGTCAGCGGCTCCAACTCCGGCCAGTACGGCTCGTTCTCGATGATCCATCCGCTGTCCACCTGGAACCGCGGATCGTCCGGGGGGATAACCTCCTCCAGCGAGACCTCATTTTGCGGGCTGAGCAGCGGAGGCGCTTCAGTCGCTTCGGCTGTCTCGATCCGCTCTGGCTGCTCAGTTGGCTGCGGCGGCGGAGCCTGCTGCGGCGGGGCGCCATGCGCCACCCGGCTGGCGCCGGCGGCGTAGGAGTCGATCACTTCATGCAGCAGGCGGGTCAGCCATTGTTCCAGAGGCTCGGCGGGGCGATCCTCCCACCGCTCGTACGCCCGTGCCACCACCTCGTCCAGCACGTCCGAGACGCTCAGCTCGTTGGGCCGGATCAGCCCTTCGAGCTGTGCGATGACCAGCTCATGGTGGGCGTGATCCTGAAGGTTTCGCAGCACGCCCAGCAGCAACTGCCCGAAGGCCTGGCGATCGCGTTGCTGATACTGCTGCTCGATCTCGGCGCCAATGCCGGCGAAGTCGCGCTGCCGACGATTCTTGCGATGATACAGATAATCGTGGCGAAGCAGTCCCTTGTGCCGGCGAACCTCTTCGGCCAGGCGATCCAGCGCCATGTCCAGCGCCTCGCGGTAGTCGTCGCCGCGCGACCTTCCGTTGGCCACCAGCGTGCCGCTGGACAGCGTCAGCACCGCGCGCGCATCCCAGATCGGATGGTGGTTATGGATCACCAGCCGCAGGTGTCTCTGGTCTGGCGGGAAGTGTTGCAGCAGCCGCTCGATTCGCGGCCACTTGCGCTGCCAGTGAATGCGGAACGCCTCGCGAACGGACTCCGAGACGCCGTCCTCGAAGATCATGTGCACCGGCATCTGCGCATTGCCTGCTGCGCCGACGGCAGCCGACGCTCCGACAGAACCGACAACCGCGGGATCAGCCATAGCCACCATTCACCTCCCTCTCTGCCTGGATCACGGATCGTTTTGCACGACAGACAATCCGATGTTCAATGACCAACCACCCCGCTGCGTCCGCCGCGACGTACGACCGCCAGCCAGCGCCGCATCGCCTGGACAAGCAGGTGCCTGTAATGATCCAGCGAGCGTTGCAGTTGCAGGGTCATGCGTCGGACGGCGTGGGGCAACCCCTCCAGGTCCGACAGCAGTTTGCGGCCAGCATCGCGGATCTGCGCCGTCGTCGCCGCAAGCTGGCGGCGGAGGATGGCAGCGATGCGATTGCTGGTCGCCACGGTCCATCGCAGGACAGCGGCGAAGGCGACACACAGCAAAGCGAAGGCGATGGCCGGCGCCACCGCAACGCTGGCCAGCACCAGCGCCACTGCGCCGGCCAGAACCAGCAGCAGGCTCAGCAGAAACTGAAGGACCACAGTGGGTCCCAGAATCGAGGCGGCGCCGACACCCATGGCCGCCGTCAGCGTGATCAGGGCGGCCAGATAGGCCGGCAGCACCACGAACGTGATCGCCGCCAGCGTCAGCAGCGCCAGCACCGCCAGTGGAACGCTCCACAGGTAGCTGAACGCCTGCCGGATTTCGTACGCTCTTGCAGTCATTGCTGAGCACCTCCTGCGATCATCCGTTCATTTCCATGCCCACAGATGCTGCGTACCGGTGACCGGGATGCCGCGGATCGCCGCCACGGGCAGGTCGCGTCGGGCGACGGTAGCCGCCAGACTGCGGTGCCAGGTCCAGGGTCGGATCCGCCAGCTTGTCGCCTGCGGCGCCAGGTCTCGCGGATTGATCTGTTGACCAACCAGGGCCAACTCGCGATTGACCTGCCAGGCCACCGGCTGATCCTCCTGGGGCGCAGCAGCGCCCGGGCCGTAGGGACCATATGGCCACAGTGCCGTCCACGGGCTGGCCTCTCTGAGCGACGGCGCATCCCACAGCAAGATCGCCAGGGCGATGGAGTCGGGACGGGCCTTTGGCCCCAGGGACGTCAGCGCCATCAGCGCCGCCAGACCCGGCGATGGCGGCAGCGGCTGGAGCAGCGCCTCGTCGGACCGCGGGCCATTGGCGGTGTCGGCGGGCGTGAGCAACACCAGCAGCAGCGCTGCCAGCACCATCAGCCCCAGATCATTGATCACCCGGCTCATTCGACTGCTGACCGGTATCGCAGGCATGTTCCAACACCTCCTGAGCGCATCATCCAGACGCCCGACTTGGGCAAAGCTCGCCACCTGCCTGTGCGGCAGGAAGCGGGCGGTATACCGGCCGGACCTGCCGGTGCATCGGCGCCGCGTGATTGGCAGGCGTGCGCCGGCAGCTCCGGCCGTGATCGCGTGCGACAAGCCTCGAGCCTCACCCGCTGGTGATGGGCACCCGTCGCGGACCCTGGCCAGGAAGCTTGGGCACCGTGATCGTCAGCGTGCCCTTGTCGTACCGGGCCTGAATCTTGTCGGCATCGACATAGGACGGCAGGGAGATGGTGCGCACGAAGCTTCCGCTGACGCGCTCGCGACGGCGCACGCCCCAGCGGCTCTCGCTCCACTCATCCTCCCGTGAGCCACGGATGGTGAGCAGGTTGCCCGAGAGCTCGATGTCCAGGTCCTTCTCATCCAGTCCGGGCACATCCACGCGGATGGTCACGGCCTTGTCGTCCTCGCCGACGTCGACTGCCGGCCAGTTCCAGACCGTCATGCCGGTCAGGCCCATCGGCTCGGGCAGACGCGCCAGGGCCGACCAGGGATCGCGCTCGAAGTCTCGCCACACGCGATCAAAGTCGCGCCATACCCGATCAAACGTGCGGTCGATCTGCTCGCGCAGGTCGCGCCACCTTGCCAGCGGCGGCGCTTCACGGGTCTGATCGGCGCGGCGAACAATCACGTTTCCGTTACCGTTCTTTCGCCACCTCTTCAGCAGATTCATACGTGTCAGCCTCCTTTCATGCGCTTACGGGAAGCTGCAAACTCCGCATGTCCTTCGCGGCAGCTTCACCCGCCCCCCAGGCGCCCGGGCGAGAGTGCCCGGGCGCATCCGACACTTGCCTGGTGTGCGTGGGCTTCGTGTCGGCCATCGCGCGATCATCGCGATCAAGGGCCATGGTCGAGGCTGCGATCATGAGCTCTTGACCTGGATCTTTCGCGTCCTGGCCGACTCGGCCTTGGGCACGTGCAGCTCCAGGACACCGTTTTTCAGTTCTGCCCTGATCGCGTCGGCATTGATCGGCGTGTTCAGGGTGAACTGACGGTAGAAGTGACCGACGTCATATTCCTGCCAGACATAGATCTGATCAGCAGGCTGACGCGGATTCACCTTGCCCTGGATGGTCAGCACGCCGTTTTCATAGGTGATGTCCACGTCCCCGGCTTTCACACCTGGCAGATCCGCCTGGAAGATGAACTCATCGGGGGTTTCGATGATGTCCACCAGCGGCGTGAAGTAGGTTGCCTGCTCGATGCGTTCGGGGACGCTGGCCACGTTCTGGCGTTTTCGGATCGCGATCTCGCTCATCGACAACACCTCCTTTCGCGGCAGTGCGCCGGCCCGACGCGCGTCGCCCACGCGCGCCGCGCGAGGCGCGACGCGCTCGAGCCTGCCACCTCAGCTTACGCCGTGAGCAGTTTCACCTTCTTCGGCTTGCTCGATTCGCTCTTGGGCAGCTTGACCGTCAGCACGCCGTCCACCAGCCTGGCTTCCACATGGTCGGCGTCGATCTCCCACGGCAGCGTCAGCGTGCGGGAGAAGCGCCCGGTGGCGCGCTCACGCCGGTGATACGTGGCGTTGGGATGTTCGGCGATCTTGCGCTGCCCGTTGATGGTCAGCTCGTTGCCGGTCACGAGCACTTCGATATCCTCCATGCTCATCCCCGGCAGCTCCGCTTCAACGTACGCATTGTCGCCGTCCTCCCAGAGGTTCACGGCGGGATACCCGGCCGCGAATCCTCGCAGAGCGGGCATGTCCTCGAAGAAGCTCTCGAACAGCCGGTTCACCTCGTCCTGCAACCGCATCAGCGGTTCGAACTCACTCAGCATTCGGCTGAACATACAAGCTCCTCCTTTCTGGTCGCTTGACCAGTCTGAGCAACTGCGACCGATCGGGATGGTGTGCGTGACGGCAGCGGGGGGCATGCACCTGGCACTGAGGCGCCGCCAACCCGATGCGGGCTGTGACGTGGCGCGACCGCTGCGGCTGGCCTTGTCGCGCAAGGCTGGCCTTGATCACGTCCAGACCACATCGATGAACCAAGGGGGTTCGGGTCGCGTCGTCGAAGGAAGAGTTCGGCTTGCCCGGCTCGTCGCTTGCCGCGAACGACGCCACCGTACGAGCTAAAAGGCCGACGACGCGGTGGCGGCGGCGCCCGGTGCCTTCGCCGCCGGGGTCTGCGGCTTCCTGGCGCCGCGCCCCCGAGCCCTCCGCACACCACCACGAACGCGATTTACAAAATCAATGCCAGACACATGATGACCCCTTAACGAACTTAAATTTATGTATATAAGAGACTTATAGGAAACTCCCAGCCCGTTGGCCCTCACCCTCGCGTGCCAAAATGGCAGACGTGGCGAAGCGGGCTCGACCCGAGAACTGCGACTCGACACCATTGGTCGCATCGGTCGCCGCGGGAGATCCGGATGCACCCGGCTCCTGTTCGGCAGGCTGGAGATCCAGGGCATATCTATGGCACAAGCCATGAAACGCCGCCCGTCGATCGCGCATACAGCAGCAGCGGCTGTACCTTGCCGGGGCGATGCGGTATTGTCCGCCCACTTGCGGAAACTGATCCCCAGCCCTGCGGAGACCGGCGCATGACGGAACTGTTGTACAAGCTGTTTGAGTTGATGCGGCACCTGGGCGAGGTGGAGAAATGGAAGGCCGTGATCGATCACGTCGGACACCCGACGATGTACGTGATCCTGTTCATGGTCATCTTCGCCGAAACCGGGCTGGTGGTCACTCCGTTTCTGCCCGGCGACTCGCTGCTGTTCGCGATCGGCGCGCTGGCCCGCAATGTCGGGATGAACCTGCCGCTGACCGTTGTGCTGCTGATTCTCGCCGCCGTGCTGGGAGATGCCGTCAATTACTGGATCGGCTACCGAGTTGGCCCGGCGGTTTTCACCAGCGACAGCGGCAAGCTGCTGAACAAGAAGCACCTTCTGCGGGCGCAGGAGTTTTATGAGAAGTACGGGGGCAAGACGATCATCCTGGCGCGATTCGTGCCGGTGGTTCGCACCTTCGCCCCGTTCGTGGCGGGCGTGGGCAAGATGAACTACTTTCGCTTTGCGCTTTACAACGTGATCGGGGCAGTGGCGTGGGTGCTGATCTGCGTGGGCTCGGGCGTGCTGTTTGGCGAAATGGAGTTCGTGAAGCGCAATTTCGAGCTGGTGATCGTGGCGATCGTGCTGATCTCGATCATGCCGATGGTGGTGGAGTTTGTGCGTGCCCGCAAGGCCGCCCGGCTGGGGGGCAGCGCGCTGGTCGAGGCGACCACCATCGGCAAATCGGAAGAGGGAGTTTGATTGCCCGCTACTCGACCAGTCGCAGCCGGCAAGGCGCCGGATCGATGGCCACCAGCACCGGCCGCGTCGCGGAGGTCAGCGACACGATGGCCTGCCCCGGCGCCAGCGCCGGCACCGCGCCCCACTGCGAGCGGTCAAGGTTTGCGATGCTGCGGCGAAGCCGCTCCAGCACATTGGCGTCGGCGATCTTGTGGATCACGTAGTTGTTGACCAGCCCCAGGATGTCGTCCGGCAGGTGCTGCGGAAGCTGCGTGACGAACACCAGCCCCAGCCACCGCTTGCGGCCGCGCTTGGCGATCCGCGCCACCTGCTCGAAAAGCGTGGGCATCTGCCGGATTCTGGCGGCGGACAAAAACTCGTGCGCCTCCTCGATGAATACGATCGTCGGCGTGGGAGGGCGGCCTTCCTCCGCCGCCTGCCTGAAGTTCAACTCCTGTTGAAGCTGGATCTGTCGCAGCAGGGCGGCGATGACCAGGTTGTTGACCGCCGGGGAATCGGTATCCGACAGATCGATGACCGACACGTTCCCGCCGCGCGTCAGCGCCGAAGCGCTCAGCGGCCTGGCTCGCGGGTTGTCGAACACGTTCAGTCGCGCCAATCGATTGAGCTTGCCCAACAGGCTCATCCAGCTCGGCAGATTTCCCGGCGGGCGCGAACGCGCCACGAACTGCTTGACACGATCGACATGATCCTTGAGCTGCGGGGAGTACAGATGCCGGCTGAGCTGGAAGTCCGCGCCCGCGTCGTCCGCGGCGGAGCGTCGCCGCCCCGACCCGCCATCCTGGGAGTGATCGGCGTAGTCCAGGCAGACGTTCACTACGTCGCGCAGCATCGCCAGCGTCATCTCCGGATATCCGCTTTCCAGTTCATCCAGGTCCAGCAGCCGCTGGTAATCCGCCTCGTTGTGCGGGCGAGGGAAGATTTGCAGATCTCGCATCAGCAGCTTCAGCACGTCGTAGGCCTTGAGGAAGCGCGTCTGCTGGGCCTCGCTGAGGTCGAGAATTTCCATCACCGCGTGAGGCGACAGATCGGCAAAGTCCAGCCGGAATGACGAGACATTGGCCTGCGGGCCCTCGCGGCTGGTCTGCCTGCCCACCAGGTGGTACACGTGCAGGTTGGGCACGCCCTGCGGCTGGAGATCGCGTCGTCGCAGCGCCGCCAGCATCGCTTCGTGGTCGGTGGGCTGGTCGACTTCGGTGTATTCCCCCTCGACATCGAAGATGACCACGGCGGCGCCGGCGCGTTGCAACTCGTGCACGAGCCTGGCCACGGTGGTGCTCTTGCCGCTGCCGGTTGTGCCCAGGATCCCCATATGCCGGGGCAGAACGCTCTTGAGACGGGTATTCACCGCGACGGTGATCTGCTGGTTGCCCACAAGTGCTCCGAGCTGCGCGTCCCCCCCAACGCGCAGCACGGATGTTGTCTCGTCAAGCGACAGCGGGAAAACCGGGCTGTTGGGTCGCGGGCGATAGCGATGCGGCACCAGCTTGCCCGGCTCGATTTCCTCGCCCAGGATCTGCACGAACGCCCGCCCGTGGTACCGCGGCAGAAGAATCCGGCCTCTTCCCTGCGTCGTGGTCGCCACCACGATCGACGAATCGGCCCGCAGCCCGTCGGGTTCGGCAAACGGCCCGGCGGTTACCACGCCCAGGTAGTCGCGCGCCGGGACGTGATGCTGCGGGTCGGGCGCGCTGCGAATCCGCACCAGCGACTGCATCGGCAACTGCTCGATGTTTTCGCTGGTCATCAGGACCACCACGTGGTCGTCCTGTGCGTCCGCAGCGTCAAAGTGCGTGAACCCCACGGCGCCTTCGGCATCCACCGGCGCGGGCAGCACTCCACCGGCCTGATCGATCTCGCCTTCGATCGATTCCAGGGACGTCTGCGAAAGCGTCCGGGGCGAGAACCGATCGAACTGCCGCCCGTTGGTCGTCGTTGGCTCACTCATCGCAATACATTCTCCGCCGATTGGGTTTCGGCGACATCGATTTGATCATTCACCGCGTGCTGGGGATCGGCCGCGGCTCACCTGGCCGAGCCGTCGAAGGCGAAGCGCAGCGCCTGGCCGCCGCGGGCGTAGGCGTTCTGCACCGTCGCTTCGAACGCCTCAGGACCGAACAGGCTGTCCACCACCGCACCGGACAGATCCAGCAACGTCGGATATGAACGGAACGGCTGAAGTGTGCTGTCGGCCATGGCGACCAGAGCCGCCTGCTCGGCGTAGTCCTGGTGAGCGTAGAAGATCTGAGGCGGGCTGTGCAGGCCAGTGCGGTAGACCCCCACCACCAGTTTGTCGATCACGTCATTGACAAAGTCCAGTGCCCGGCTGCGGTGTTCGCCGCGCAGATTGCCCTCCTCAACGATCGGGCGGGTGCGCAGCTCGTCGCGATCCACGATGGCGAACTCGAGCGGAATCAGCGCGTCACCGATGCTCATCAGCAGCCGGTCTTCCTGCGGCCTGGAGGCGATGAACACGAACCGGCGGCGATCCAGGATCAGCCGGCGGAGCATGTCCAAACTGAGCCTGAGGAACTCCATGCTGCCCGATCCGGTGATCAGCTCATAAGGCGCCGGATGACCGCGTCCGATGACCCAGCGGGCGTCGGAACGCTCCAGAAGCACGGCGCGCTCGGCGTAGCTGCGGATGCCGCGGCGGGCCAGCTCCGAAAGCGGATCACGCTGCCCCGGCCGCCGGTTGGCCGTACGCTCGATTCGGCGGTGCAGCACCTCCATCATCTCGCCAACCGGATCGCCCCCGCCGGACAGTCGAAGGTCGCGATAGAACAGCCGATGTCCCCAGGCGCCGCGACTGCCCAGATAGCTGACCAGGCATACCCCGACCTGGGCGACGGTCACCGGCAGGGTGTCGTGGGCGGCGGCGGTCCCGACGCACGCGTCCACCGCCCCGGCGAACAGCAGCCCGTTCTGCACCCGTTCCAACTGCTGTCGCGTGACCCGCACCACCCCGGCGCCCTTGGGTTTGTCGGGACGGTCCGGGCTGTCAATCTCCCCCAACAGCTTCGCCCGTGCCTGTTGACGCACGCGGTCCTGCTGCTTCAGTGCGTCGGCTACCTCCTGTTCCACTCGCTGCACATCCGTCGCCAGCGCCGTGCCGTCATGCCACCGCCCGATGTCCAGTGCCTGGCTCAGCGGCTCGCCCAAACCGGCCTGGAGCTGATCATCCCGCACCAGTCCGTCGCCCGCGGCGTCGTCGTATGGGCCGGGAGGTGAGTCGCCGGCCATCGGTTCAATGGGACTGTGACTGTTCATGGGTTTTGACTCACCTGATCAGTTGGCCTCAGCACTGTGCGTGCGTGATCGAGCAGACCGCGCAATCGGACGGGGCGGAGGCGGTCGATTGCCGGGCGCAGCGCGTACCCCGGCACGCCGAACTCCGCCGCCAGGCATTCGCTGGCCGCGCCATTGTCCGTCGGAACCCCAATCCGGGCCAGCCGACTGGCGATGACCCCCAGCGGGGCGACCAGCTCCAGCGCCAGCTCATCGGCGTGTTCCTCGGCCCGAACGACGTGCGTGTGTGCGGCGCAGGGCTGTTCGGCGCGGTGTCGTGGGACCAGGTGCAGGTGCGGTCCAAAGCGAAGTCGGGCCAGCAGCGCGTGCAGACGCTCGCGCTCGGTCGGTGGACGATCCCCATCCAGTACCGCCAGCGCATCAGTTCCCATCGCCCGCACGACCGCATTCCGTGGTCGCTGGTAATCGAGGATGAAATGTGCCACTTCGTGGGCAATGGTCAGGCGCTGCTCGGCCGGGTCATCGGTGCCGCAGACGAACACGATCCCTGCGCCGCGATAGGCGAACAGACAGCCGCGCAGTTCCTCGTCGCGAACCGCCGCCGCCAACCGGTGCAGCCGCGAGAGGAAGCTGGCCACGCCGGGAACCTGCGGACTTGGCCACTTGGCGATCCACAGGGGCAGTGCGATGGGGACGGCGGCTTCGATCGGCGCCGGAAAGGCCGCGGGTGGCCAGGGCATGCCCGCGTCATGCCAGAAACCCGCCGCGATTTGCTCGATCGAGCGGCGATTCATCCATTTTCTCCCGGGCGGCGACGACGCGAGGGGCGTTGGCGGCGGCGTGCGGCCAGCAGCGAGCCGGCCGCACCGTGCTCAGGCGCGATGCTGATCCCCCGCAGCACCTGCACCTGCCGCACCATCGCCGCCAACGCCGACGCGTTGAGGCCGAACTCCCCAGCCAGCGCCGCCACGTCCTGCGCGAAATGTTCCTCGCGCGGAAGCGGGCACAGGGCCAGCTCGTCCAGCCGCTCCAGGCGGACCCCCAGCCGCCGAGCGATCGCGTCGGCGCTGGCGGCGGTGGCTGCGGTCTCCAGTCGCCGCAGGCTGGCGAAAACCCACGCCAAAAAACGCGGATCACCCTCCAGCCGCTGCACCGCCCGCCGCACAGCCCGCTCACCAGGACCCCGCTTGTTCATCTTCCCGCCCCCTTTCGCTTCAGTTTGATGCGGATCCGATCCCTGGCCCGCTTCAGCTCCCGCCGCCACTGCTCCACCGGCAGGTGCTCCAAACCCAGCGCCTGGATCAGCCGGCCCACATCCTGCTCTCCATCGGCCAGCAGCTTCACGAACGCCACCTCTTGCGAGTTGTCCAGCATGGCCAGGCACCGCTGCAACTGCTCCCCTGCGATATACACCTCCAGAGGGTCTTTGGCGACATGACGTAAGCTGGGGCCGGTATGATTGGGGTCGGCCGCGGCACGCTCGCGCCTTTTCAGCCGCAGCTCGCCGCGACGCAGATTCAGCAGCCTGTTCGCGGCGACCTTGAACAGAAACGCTTCCAGCGTCACGCCTCGCGAGCGGTCAAAGCGTTCGGGTCGCTCGATCAGTTTGAGAATTGCGTCGATCGCCGCATCGTGCCGGATTGTCTCGTCGATATGCCGGTATCTGCCCGCCAGCGCCACCGCCAGGGCGTGCAATGCGGCGGCCATGAACGGACCCTGGGCGGCGGGATCCCGGTCGCAAAGGCGTTGATGCAAGTGTGCGAGCGTGTTCGTATTCGTATCAGATCCTGGCTCGTGTGCTGCCGCCAATTCGCACCCCCTTGTGGTGTTCCATCGGCTTGCGAAACACCACGCAGTGCTCATGTGTCATCGGCCCGTCAAAACCGAAAGGCCCCGTGGGAAACCGCCGCCGATCCGACGCGATGGTTCTTGGCCGGGATTGGATCAGCTCCAGACCCGCGCAGCGGCCCAGCGCGGCCAGAACAGCCGGCGCGCCGATCCGCCGACCGCGAACCACGTTGTCCCCGATCACGTACAGCGCGTGTCCCCCGGGGCGCAACGCACGCCAACTCTGGTGCAGCACCTGCTCCAGATCGGCGTAGAACGCGCACAGCCGCCGGCCCAGAGGCTGCTGAGGCGACAGGTGCGACGGAAACAGCCGGCGAATTTCGCTGTGCTGCCGCAGCCACTGTTCGGCGTCAAAGCCCCCGGCGTACCGCAGCCCGATGTACTGGCTGCGGCTGACCAGCTCCGCCGCATCGTGCCCGTTCATCCAGCACACCGACGCGCGGTGTGAACGCGGGTAATCCACGGCATTGAAATACGGCGGCGAGGTCAGGATCAACGACTGGCTGCCCGCAGGCGCGTCCTCCAGTGGCTGGCGGGCGTCGTGCGGACAGATCACCCGCAGCGGCCGGTCCGCAGGATCCGCCGCGCCGGCCGATGCGTAAATCCCGTGCAGTTGCCCCAGACACCATACCGCTCGATCCAGACGTCGAAGGTATGTCCCCAGCACGCGGTCCAGCGGTATGCGCTGCAATCGCCGGTGCGGTCGCGTGTGATCGATGTCCACCGCGTAGCTCAGCGTTGTCGGCCACTTGCTGATGATGCACGACGACAGTGCGATCAGGGCGACCTGCTGAAAATGCGGATCGTCGCAGCCACGCGCCTCCGTTGCGATCGCCGACAACGCCGCCACCACCTGCGGCGGAAACCAGTAGTTCAACTCCGCAAACACCGGGATCGGCAGTTGCAGTGAACCCACATGCAGCACGGAGCCCGGAAGCGGCCTGGCCCGACAGCCGTTGCTGCCCCAGTGCTCGGCGATGTTCCTGATCGCGTCGGCGACGCGCCGCACGAACGGCTGCTTCCAACGCTGGTACTGCTGCAAGGGACGCGCGGCGCACTTCACCGACGAGAGCATCCCGGCCAGAAGATCGATGTCGCACCCGACCGCCCGCCGTCTGTGCGCCGCCGCCGCGACCAGGCTTGTGCCGCTGCCGCAGAACGGATCGAACACGCTCTGCCCCGGCCGCGTGTACTGGAGGATCGCCGCTTCGGCCAGATCCGAGGAAAACCTCGCGCAGTATCCGTGGAATGAGTGCAGTCGTTCCAACTCGGCGGACAAGGACTTCCGCCCGGCGATGCCCCGCCGCCGAGACGCCTGCGCGGCGGGCAGGTTGTCGCGAACCAGATTGTCAGTGCCCAGGTGCTTGCGGCGCAGGCCCATGTTCTTCCGAAGGCTACAAACCAGACGCCGATGTCAGAACTGCCTGATGGATCATCCGCGCCGTGCGCACGTTGTCAATTCCGCAATGGGCGGTCCGTCTCGACGATGCACCTGCACGGAGCGGGCGAGGATAAGGTTCTGACGTGCCCGGAGCCTGCCAGCTTTCGTGGCTATGGCGGGCGCGTCATGGATAGGGGTTCACATACACGTGTTTGCGATACAACGTCGTGACCTTCGGGTCGTCCGGACCCTTGCGTTTGTCGTAACTGAAGCTCTCGACGTGGCCATCCACCATCAGGGCGTTGCACACCGTATCGCCCAGGTGGCGGAATCGGACGTTCAGTCCATTCAGCGGCGTGCTGTCGTTGTTGTTGCGTGCATCATCGCGGTTGATGGTGGTGGTGCCCCACCACGACTTCATGCTGATGCTGGTGTCCGGTTGAAGCGGCGAGCCGGGAACATAGCGGTCGGTGAAGTAGGTCGTGGGATTGCCCCAGCCCATTGCACGTGCATAGTCCATCCCCCGTGCGACGGGGATATCCCAGCCTACCGACCAGACGTTGCCACGCAGCCACAGTGATGCATCAAAGATCAACGCGATCTCCGAAGGTCGCTTGATCCGGGCCATCGGATAGGGCTTGAAACGGGGCAGGTTGGGGTCGGCCGGCCCGTCACCCATGGCCGGCATCAGGCGGGGGTGACAGGTGTAATGGATCGCGCCCGAGCGTGCGGCGGCGCGGTCGTTCTCCACCGGTGCATCGGGGCAGCGGAACATGTCCTTCAGCCGGGCCATGTCCCCGCCACTGGCGTTGGCTTCGTTCCACGTCGAGCCGTAGCGGCTGTTCAGCGCCTGCATGAGGACCAGATCCCAGTGGGTGGCCTTGCGCCCGTCGTTGCCGCCGCCGTCCCAGTATCCCCATGGCAGCAATCCGCGACTGACGGATGTGACATAGATATTCAGCGCCTGTCCGATGGATCGCAGGTTTGCCTGGCAGGCGACCAGGCGTGCGTTGGCGCGTGCCCGGCCCAGCGTCGGCAGCAGGATCGCCACCAGGATCGCAACAATGCCGATGACCACCAGCAGCTCGACGAGGGTAAAGCCAGCAGCCCGTGGCAGCAGACACGGATGTCGGGGCAGGCTGGGTGCCTGGGCACGGTTAGTCCGTTTATAGAATTGAAAAGGGCACATGGGGCTCGAGCCTCGGTCTGCGTGCCTGCGGCGTCGTAGGCGGGGCCGGCGGCACTGGTGGCGATAGGTAAACGCTTACCTAAATTACAACAGGTCCGCTGGGCGGTCAAGCAAAATCCGCCCCGGGTCGCAGCCTTTCCCGCACATTGCCGCGGCTGATCGCGGACAAAATCAGCCAGAATTTGCTTGCTCACCGGGAAGTTTGCGGTATCTTTGGGTAATCGGTTACCTCATTTCGGGGTCGCCGTCGGGAGAAGTGCGGGTATCATCGCATCCCTGACGCCCCACCGGCCGACGGGGTGCTCGACTCATTTCGGAGGGACTTATGCAGAGGGTGAGAATGCGCCGCGGGGGCATGTCCGCGGCATTGGCTACCGCCTTGGCGATCGGCGGGCTTGCGGGCTCGAGCCTGGCTGACGTGCAGATCGGCGACTGGGAACAGTCCACCGATGGCTGGATCGACTGGGGAACTGGCGCCGCCATCGCGCCGCCCAAGTACACCTACAGCACCTCAGGCGTCACCAGCGGGGCCTATTCGCTTCAGGTCAATCAGACCGGCTGGAACCAGAACCTGGCGATCAAGCTCCAGAACAACGCTCTGGTGGACGACTTCATGGCGCACACCAAGCTGCGGATCGACCTGACGGTTCCGCAGACCAGCGAATCCGGCTGGGCCAAGATCGAGGAGATCACGCTCAATGCACAGGGCGCCAGTTGGGGCGACTACAAGCTGACGGCGCCGATCCTGTTCGGCTGGCCGGCGGGCGGCGGAGGACCGCAGAGCACCACCCTGGTCTTCGACTACTCGGCGTACCTGAGCGATCCGGACGTGCTGGCTTTGGGGCACGACCCCTGGTGGGTGGAGATCATCATCACCACCAACTCCGACGCCAGTCACGGCGTGTTCCAGTTCGACAATGCGCGGCTGACCGATCCGGTTCCCGAGCCGGCCGCCCTGGGTGTGGGCGGTGCGGTTTTGCTGGGACTGCTCGGCCGGCCGCGGCGGCGCGCCTGAGGTGACGCGCCGTCATGACAATCCATCGTGACCTGTTGGCGGTTGTCTGAGCCAGGACGATCGCGAGGAGGATTTTGCCGTGTCATCATCAACATCCAGCAGGCGCGCCGGCCGCGCGCTCGCCGCTATCGCCGCCGCGTGCACGTTGTCCCTCCAGGCCGATCTTGTCGGCGATGTCGTCATTGGAGACTGGGAAAACAGCGACGACGGCTGGATCGAATGGAGCAGCCAGGAGCCGCTGGCGCCCCCGACCTTCACCTACGGCCCCACCGGCGCCACACGCGGTACCTCAGCCGTCAAGGTCATCCCCGACGCCACCTACGACCAGCACCTGGCCATCAAGCTCCAGAACCTGGGGCTGGTCGATGACTTTCTGGCCAACACGCGATTCTCCATCGACGTGACCTGGGATCTTTCGGAATGGAACGGGCCGGGCACGTGGGCCAAGGTCGAGGCCCTGGTCGTCAATGCCGAGGGAACCGGATGGTCGGATCAGGGTGTGGCCGACATCGACACCGGCAATCCGAACTACCGCGGCGGCTGGGATCCGACCAATTTCGGATCCCTGCACACCCGCACGATGACCTGGGATTACTCGCACCTGCTCGACGGCGACCCGGGCAACGGCGAGATCAACACCGAGCCGGGGCATCCGTACTGGGTCGAGCTGGTGCTGATCACGACCTACGACAGCGCCTTTACGTCGGCGGCTTATCACTTCGACAACGCGCGGCTGTGGACGGTGGTGACCAATTCGCAATGGACCGGCGACGCGGACAACAACTGGAGCTCGGCAGGCAACTGGAATGGAGCTGTTCCCGGGGGCGTGGATCATGTGGCCAACTTTGGCTCCGTCGCCTCCGGTCGCTATCAGGTCAACGTCGATGTGCCGCGCACCCTCGGGGTGATCAACTTCGACAGTCCGGTCAGCTACACGCTTTCCGGCCCGGGCACGCTGAGCATGCAGGCCAGCGCCGGCGACCCGCGCATCAACGTGCTGTCCGGCAGCCACACCATCGCCGCTCCGCTGCGGCTGAACAACTGGCTGTTCGTGGACGTGGCCAATGGAGCCTCGCTAAACGTGACCGGCGAGGTCCTGGCCACCGCCACCGGACGGGCGATCCGCAAGAACGGGCAGGGTCTGCTGAGCGTCGCACGGCTGGAGACGGACGATATCGCGATCAACGCCGGCACGCTGGCCATCAGCGCCAAACCGACGGCAAACAGCCCCTCGGGCACGACCGTCACGGACGTGCTGACAGTGGCCGCGGGCGCGCGGCTGGACCTGAACAACAACAGCCTGATCGTCAACAGCGGCTCGCTGGCAACGGTGACCGCGTCGATCAAGTCGGCCCTTGAAAACGGCGGGAACTTCGACTGGCTTGGCCCGGGCATCGGCAGCACACAGGCCAATGTCCAGAACAGCACCGCCGGCAGCTTCCTGTACGGTCTTGGTGTGGTCCTGAACGATTTGGCTCAGGTGGGAGGCAGCGGGCCGATCTACACGACCTTCGCCGGGCAGACACTCACCGGCAACGAGATCTTGGTGAAGTTCACGTACTTCGGCGATGCCGACCTGAGTGGCTCGATCGACGCCACCGACTACTCGCTGATCGACAACGGGTATGTCAACAGTCTCAGTGGCTGGATCAATGGGGACTTCGACTACTCCGGCACGATCGACGCGACGGACTATGCCCTGATCGACAATGCGTACGTGAATCAGGCCGGTCCGTTGGCCGAGGCGCTCATTGCCGAGCACACCAAGCTGTTCGGCGGGGAGTACGTTGCGGCGCTGCGGGCGGTGCAGTCGGGCGTGGTTCCCGAGCCGGCGACGATGGGGATGCTCCTGATGCCGACGATGATCGTCGCCGCCGCCGGATCGCGCCTGCGCCATCGCCGCGCGCCAGCGTAACGGCACTTGTCGTTCACGACGCAGCGCTGCCCGGCACCATCGCAGCAACCAACTCGCCGCATGCGCGGACGTGGTGACCGATCACGCCCCCCCTCTCCGTTTAAATTAAAGCGCAACGGACGGACTGATGCCTGCCCAAGGCGGTCGTATCGCCACGCGCATTCTGCGCAGGATGCTGTGTGCCGGCGCGCCAAATCTTGCAACGCAACGTGCATTTTGATTGTATTACAGGCAGCTATGCACGTTTACCGCCTCTACGTGAAGACTGAAGACGGTTGGGAGATGGCCTGTTCGGTCCTTGCATCCGATCCTCAGACGGCGATGGAGCAGGCGAAGATGCTCCTGAAGCCTGAGCACCGTGACAAGCCACTGTGCCTGCGAACCGACGCCGAGGGTCCGCCGCCCGCCGACTACGTTCCACCCAGCACCGGGACCTGAGCCCAGCGTGATGCTGGCCGCGAGTCGCCAGGACGCTTGCCATCGCCACCGCCGCGAATCTGGGCGAAGTGGAGCATCGGGGTCGCCCCGCAGAAGGGGCAGGGTACTGCGTGCGGCCCCGGAGGCTGCCCTGGCCGCCGCCGGACCGTACAATGACGGCATGATCCGACTCGCCTTTTCAACCAACGCCTTCAAGAAGCAATCGCTTGCTGAAGCGATCGACACGATCGCCGCCATCGGCTACCGCGGGGTGGAGATCATGGCCGACGTGCCGCATGCACACCCGGCGAGCTTTGACGCGGCAGCGCGTCGGGCATTGAAGCAGCAGCTTGCCGCCCGCGGGCTTCAGGTCAGCAACATCAACGCCTTTACCCATTTTGCCGACGGGGATACGTACCATCCGACCTGGATCGAAGACGATCCGGCCCTGCGGGAAGTGCGGATCAGGCATACGCTGGGCGCGATCGAGCTGGCCGCCGAACTGGAGGCCAGATCCGTCAGCATTCAGCCCGGCGGGCCGCTCATCGGCACAGGGCTTTCCCGCGAACAGGCCGAAGAACGTTTCGCTGAGGGACTCAATCGCATTGAAGACCACGCCCAGAAATACGACATCGCGATCGCCATCGAACCCGAGCCTGGCCTGCTGATCGAATCGGCCAGCGAATACCTGGAGTTCAAGAATCGCTATTTCAGGACCGAGCCCAGTGTGCAGATGAACTGCGACATCGGGCACCTGTTTTGTGTCGGGGAGGACCCGGCGGAGGTGATCCGGGCGATCCCCGATGACATAGCACACGTGCATCTTGAAGACATCGGCGCCAACCGCGTTCACCAGCATCTTGCGCCGGGCAAGGGCGTGATCGATTTTCGCGCCATCTTCGCAGCCCTGGAACAGATCTTCTACACCGGCTGGGTTACTGTCGAGCTGTATCCGTATGAGACGACCGCCGCCGAAGTCGCGCGAATCGCCTGGCAGTACCTGACGGGAATCCTGCAAGAAGCTCGATTCGATTCAGGATGTGAGGGTGTGTCGCCGGGGCACCCGTGATACAGGCAGCCGCGCTCGTGCAGGAGCTCAGGAGTGGTCGTTGCCTCCGTCGCGCCGGGCTGCCGGCGGTTGATCCGCGATCCCGGCACCGTTAACCTTGCCGGGCATGTCATCTCTGATTCGACTCACTTCCACCGTGCTGGTTGCACTCACGCTGGGCGGCTGCGCGGCATCCAGGAAGGCCGCCCCGACCACGATGCTGGAGATCGATCCGGCCAGGATCGTCGATCTGACCTATTCGTTCGGCCCGGACACGATCTACTGGCCGACGGCCCAGCCGTTCCGACTTCAGCGGGTGGCCTTCGGTCGCACGCCAAGCGGGTATTTCTACTACTCCAATAACATCATCGCCGCCGAGCACGGGGGAACGCATTTGGACGCGCCGATGCACTTTGCCGAAGGACGATACACCACGGAGCAGGTCCCGCTGTCGAGCTGCATCGGCCCGGCGGCTGTGATTGACGTGCGGCGGCAGGCCGCAGCCGACCCGGATTACCGCGTCAGCGACAATGACGTGAAGAACTGGGAACGCAGGCACGGCACGATTCCCCAAGGCGCAATCGTCATCATGAACAGCGGCTGGGGGAAGCGCTGGCCGGATAAAAAGCGATATCTGGGCACCGACCTGCCCGGGGACGTGGCCAATCTGCACTTCCCCGGCTGGTCGCGTGAGGCCGCCGAACTGCTGATCCACCAGCGGCGTGTCGCCGCCCTGGCCGTGGACACCCCCAGCATCGACTACGGACAAAGCAAGGACTTCATCGTTCACCAGATCGTGGGAGAGGCCAACAAGCCCGCCTTCGAGAACCTTGCCAATGTCGATCAGCTCCCACCGACGGGCGCGATGATCATCGCGCTGCCGATGAAGATCGAAGGCGGCAGCGGCGGGCCGACGCGCATCATCGCCGTGCTTCCCGCCAGCGATCAGCGCCGCTGAACACGGATCGCAGGTGCCTGCATGGCGGGACGCCTGTCGTTCACATTTCCAGGAGCCCTCGTCTTCGAGGCGGCAGAGCGGACAGGCGTGACACCCGTGCCCGGCGGCATGAAGTGATGAGCAGCCCGGATGTCGGACTTTCGAATCCGAGTGCACGGCGCATGGCCGGGACGGCCATGTCACAGTTGGCTCGGACGTGTCACGGGCGTCTCGCCCGTGACACAGACTGGCATGCTCGTGCACAGGCTCATTCATTGCCCTGCTGCGCTGCCGGGAGATCGCGCACGCCCGCCTCGGTCGGGCATGCATCTTGCGGATAGACCGCGTGATCGCGGCGCGATATGCTAAGGTTGATCCGCGACCCGCCGCCGCGCAGCGCGCGGTGTGTTGCCGCCGGGCGCATGTCGTTGCCGGGTCGTCGGATCCGGGCTTGGTTGTCCATCGCGAGTTGTTGTGGCCAGCCGCTTCTGTACAGGGGCCAGCGTCATGGATCTGTACCAACTGCTTCGCTTCGCGGTCGAGCACAAGGCGTCGGATGTTCACATTCAGGCCGGGCTCCCGCCCCGTGTACGCATCGCAGGAATCATCCGGGCGGTGAATCTGCCGGCGGTCAGCGACGAACAGGTCCGCCAGTTCATCGCCGAGATCCTACCCCCGAGATTTCGCGACAATCTCGATGAGCGGCTTTTCAAAGGCATCGACTTTTCCTACGCCGCGCCTGAGCTGTCGCGGTTCCGATGCTCGGCCTACCGCCACCTGGGAAGCGCGGGGATCGTCATGCGCATCGTCCAGTCGCGGATCCCCACCATCGCCGAGCTGAATCTGCCGCCCGTTGTTGCCCAGATCGCCCTCTCACGCCGTGGAATGACGCTGGTCACCGGCACGACCGGATCGGGCAAGACCACCACCCTGGCCGCCATGGTCGAGCTGATCAACCAGACCTGGCCGGCCAAGATCATCTGCATCGAAGATCCGGTGGAATATCTGCATGTGCCGAAGCAGGCGATTATCACGCAGCTCGAGGTGGGATCGGACACACCCAGTTTCGAGCAGGCGTTGCGGCAGGCGTTGCGGCAGGACCCGGACGTGATTCTGGTCGGCGAGCTTCGTGATGTGGAAACCCTGAAGGTGGCGCTTCGCGCCGCCGACACAGGACATCAGATCCTCACCACCGTTCACTCCGCCAGCGCGCCGCAGACCGTCGAGCGCATCATCGCCATGTTTCCCCCCGCCGAACACAAGCTGCTGCTGACGCAACTGGCGGGGAATCTGGAGGCGATCATCTCGCAGCGACTGCTGATCTGCCGCGACGGCATCCGCCGACCGGCCTGCGAAATCCTTCGCGGCGGTCCGGTACCCAGCAAGTACATTCTGGAGGGCCGGGCGCTGGAGCTGGACGACTACATGCGAACCGCCGGCGACGGGCAGCAGACGTTCGATCAGGACCTGCTGGCGATGTTCAAGCGCGAACTGATCACGCCTCAGGAGGCGCTGCGGCACGCGACCAACCCCGATGCGCTGTCCATGGCGTTGCGCGGCATCGCGAGTTCGGGCGCAATCACCGAGCCGGGCGCCGCTGCGCCCGGCGAACACGCCGTCCCAAGGCCCTCGAAAATCCGTGCCAACTGATCTGCCAGAGATTCGCATCGAGCATCGGAATCAACATGAAAAATCCGTCGCCCCCGCATCGTTCCAGCGGTCCTTCCAGAAGACGTTTCGTTGGCGGCGCCGCCGCTTCGGCCGCTTCCGCTGCCGTCGCGGCGATTGTCGGCTCGGGCCAGTCCCGGGCGCAACCCGTCCAGCCGCAACCCACCGACACTACCCACCCGCAACTGCCCACCGTCTTTGCCTACGGTTACGACGTCGAACCCTACCCGCTGGACCCCGGGCCGCATCTGTTTCTCGACTGGAGATATGTCCTGCCCGGCCGCACACGCTACTTCGCCCCCAGCGGCGAAGGCACCAACTCCTCGGCTGAAGGACTGCACGGCAGAGTTACCACCGATCAGATCAAAGTCCTTGGCGATCAATCGCCCTATGGCGTGCGGCTCGAAGCGCAGCCCGCCAGCAAGCTCGGGCCGGTTATCCCCAACGACAAGCCCTGGGAATACTCGCTGTGCTATCCGACGCTGGGGTATTTCGACGGCAAGTACCGCATGTGGTACGAGGTCATCACGCCGCGCGAGCGCGGCGCCGCCGACATACTCTGCTACGCCGAAAGTTCCGACGGCGTCACGTGGCACAAACCCGAGCTTGGTCTTGTCGAGTTTGACGGCAACACGCGGAACAACATCGTCTACGACGAGAAGCTGGCGGGGCGAAGCTTCCACGGCGTCGGGGTGTGCTACGACCCTTCCGCCCCGCCGCAGCAGCGCTACAAGATGATCTACAACAGCCAGGTGTCGGCCGAGGAGGTGGCGCAGCTCAAGGCGCAAAGCCCCGCAAGCATCACGCCGCTGGGCCAGGCCAAACGCCTGCTCATCTTCTGCGCCGCCTCGCCCGATGGGCTTCGCTGGACGCCGCTGCCGCAGCCGCTGATGGCTCAGATGAGCGACACCGGAACCACGCTGTACTACGACCAGGTCCTGCGGCGATATGTCGGCTATTTCCGCATGAGCTTCATGAACCGTCGCGTCATCGGGCGTTCCGAAGGGCCGTCGCTGGATGTTCCCTGGCCGGCGCCGCAGGCGGTGCTGTGGACCGACCCGGGCGAGCCGCCTTCCAACGACTACTACACCAACGGCAAGTCGCTGTATCCCGGCACGAAGACGGCGCACCTGATGTTCCCCACGATCTACCAGCGATTCTCCGACAGCTCGGTGGTGCGCATGGTCACCAGCCTCGACGGGCAGATGTGGATGCTCCCGCCGGGCGATTGCGACGTGCTCAAGCAGGGGCCGGAAGGCTCGTGGGATGGCGGGTGCGTGTTCGCGGGCAACGGTCTGGCCGAGATCGCCGGCGATCGCGTCGCCCTGCCTTACATCGGCTACGCCCTGCCGCACAAGTTCCCTCGGCTGGTGCGCTGCGGCGAAGTCGGGCTTGCGACCTGGCCAAAGCATCGCCTGTGCGCCCTCGTCGCCGACGAGGAGGGTGAGTTCTACACGCAACCCTTCCGAGTCAACGGCGAGACGCTGCGGCTCAACTTCCACGCCCGACGAAACGGCTTTGTCAAGGTCGAGGTCGTAGGCAAACCCGGCCGAAGCCTCGATGACTGCGACGATCTTTTCGGCGACCGTCTCGGCGCCACCGTAACCTGGCGCGGCCAGTCGTCCATCGGCGCCGGCACTGGCGGCAGCGTAACCCTGCGCTTCCGCCTCCGCTCCGCCAAGCTGTTCAGCTTCGAGTTCGTGTGATCGCCCAAGCAAGACCTCTCCACGCCACAGGACCGTGTGGCGGTCGAAGCTTTTCTGCGGCGGCCAGCGAAAAGACTCCCGACCCCTTATTTACGCCGGATCGCGCCGGGCGCTGGTCAGCCGCCAGCGATGGGCTTGGCGGGCGAAATGCAGCGTCTGCGTGCCGGACTGCTCGTTCAGCCGTGCCACGACGGCAACCGTCGCGGCGTCGGGCTGGACATCAACGATGGTGACCCGAACCCGCGCCGCGGCGTCGGCCAGCGGAGGTGGAAGATTCACGCCATGCGTCTGACCGGCGGCGGGCGCGGGCGTGGTCGAGAGGATGTGCCACGCCTCCACGGACCCGGCCAGCAGCAGTTGATCGAGCTGCGCGTCAGCAATCTGTCGCGACAGTCGCTGCCCGGCGGTGGTCGCGGCGCTGGCGCTGACGACAATCGCCACCGCGACAATGGCCACCACCGCCAACGCCGACAGCAGCACGAATCCCCCCTTAGTTTGACCAGGCCATCGCCTCTCGCGTGTCATCGAGCAACTCCTTCTGTCATGGCCCGGGCGAGCAGAAGCTGACTGTGCAACCGCCACTGCTGGGCGCGATCGATACGATGCGTGATCGAGCGCACGATGATGGCCGATCCATCCTGTGCCTGAACCTGCAACCGCTCGCCCAGCGCCCAGCGCGAGGCTGGAAGCGATTCGGCGAAGCGCGTTACGGAGCCATCATCGCCGAAGCTCCAGCGGAGGCTGGTTCCGTCGCCAAGCGTCAGCAGCAGCGTCGTCGGATCGGGCACCTGGATGCTGGATGCATTCCAGACATCGGCTTTGATGGCGGCGGCGAAGCGCTCGGCGGCCGCGCCGCGGTCCAGATCGGCGTGGGCAGCCTCGATGGCGCGGATGCTGCCGGTGAAGATGCGCGCCATCAGCAGTCCCGCCACCGCCAGGATCCCCAGCACGAACAGCATTTCGGTGACGGTGAAGGCGGACTTTCTCATGGCGCATCTCCCGCGGGTTGCGTGGCGGCGGGCACGAGGCCCGCCGGCGCCAACCCCAAAAGCGATACGGACCGCCCGTTTGTCGTGGCTGTAATCTGATACCACTCGTACTCGCCCAGGCGATGCCCGGTGGGGATGACGCTCACATCTCCCTGGGGAAGCTGCCGGCTGGTCTGAAGCGTTTGCAAAGCATGCTGGGCGGCGTGCAGTGCATCGCGCTGGCTGGCGAGGCTGGAGGCGGCACGGTACCGAAGGTTCACGGCGACGACCAGCAGGGTTGCCAGCGAGGCCAGAAGAAACAGCCCCGCCAGTGCGTCCATGGTCATGAATCCGTCGCGCCGCCCGCGGGAGGGGCTGCTGAACAGACCGAGTGGAAGCGTGCGTCGGGGTCGCATCAGGTGAAACCTCCGTACGGGTACGGCGCGACGCGGTCGATCAGGTGGATCAGCGGCAGAAACATGCTCAACGCGATCCAGCCGACGAACAGGCCCATGATCAGCGCCAGTGCCGGCACGGTGGCCGACTCCAGCAGCGCCACGGCGCGGCTGAAGCGCATCGAGTAATAACGCCCAAGGAAGCGGAAGACTTCTGCGGCCTCGGGACCTTCGGCGGGGGTGCCGAGCATGCCGCTGACCAGTCGCGGCATCCCCGCGGCGCGGGCGCCCTGGGCCAATGTAGCGCCTCGCCGCATCTGGTTTACCCAGCGATGAATCCGCCGGCGCAGACGCGAATTCGCCGGGATTGCCGCCGCCTCCTCCAATGCGCTGATCAGCTCTGTTCCGGCGTCGATGGACTCGGCGGTGAAGTCCAGCACATCGCCGAGCGCGCGATAGAGCCGATACGTGCCGATGCCCGGCATGCGGTTGGCGATCCAGTTCCACAGGTCTTCGACCAGCCCGAAGCGGGCATCGAACCAGCGTGTCGCGCAGGTGGCGACCAGCATCGCCAGCAGAAGCACGATGAGCACGACCGTCACGATCGGCCCGGCACGCCGGGCCAGCTCGATTGTCGTTACCGTCATCCAGGGCAGGGCAATGCCAAAGTCCCTGAAAATCTGCTGGAATTTGGGGATCACGAAGATCATCAGCATGCTGGTGATGAACACGAGCACCAGACCAATCAGCAGCGGATAGGTGTGGTAAAAGCGGGTGCGTCCGGGCCACACCGCGCGAGCGATGGCGGCCTGCCGCTGGGTCGCAAGTCGCGAGAGGACCTGAGGCATTCGTCCGAGACGTTCGGCGGCGGCAAGCAGGTTCACGAGGCGCGGAGGCAGGTGGGCGACTCGCCCCAGCACCGCAGACAGCGGCTGGCCGTGCTCCAGGTCGAGTCGAGCGGCTTGAAGTTCGCGGGCGAATTGACGATCGGTCTCTGCCTCTGCGAAGGCGCCGAAGATCCGTGGCAGCGGCAGGTTCAGGCGCATGGCCTGCTCGACGTGGTTGAGAAGGATGGCTGAGCGTCTTCGTCGTGCCGCGACGCGCCAGAAGCGGTAGGCGGAATGGGCGATGACCGCGCCCGCGGACATCGCCCCCACCAGCGCGATCGCGGCGGCGGGTTCATCGAGCAGCAGTTGCACAAACATCGCCGCCAGCACCACTATCAGCAGTACCGCAACGGCGATGAGGACGAGCTTGATGCCACGAATGATCCACACGAAGCAGTACCTCAATCCATCACGAGAACACGTTGAACAGAGAGATGATCGGCGCGAACAGGCCGATCACCACCAGGCCGATCAACAGCGCCAGCAGCAGAATGAGCGTGGGCGCCAGCACCGCCTGAATCGACCCCAGCCGCAGTTCCGCCTGCTGGCGATACATCGTCGCCAGCGTCTGGAGAGATTCGGGCAGATGGTTGCCGTCGGCGGCGAGCTGCACGACGCTGAGCACCGGCGCCGCGAGGATGCGAGTGGCGCCGGCCGGCAGCTCGTCGAGCCGTCGCCCGGATTCAAGCTGTGCCAGGATCCGGCTGGTATCACGTTTCAGCGCTGGCGAAGCGATGATGTCGCAGGCCAGGCTGACGGCGCCGGGCAGATCCATCCCCGCCTCGATCGCCAGCTTCATCGCATCGCACCATCGGGCGATCAGGTTCTTGTGCAGGATTGGCCCAACCAAAGGCAGGGGCAGTGCCAGGTCGGCGGCGGCGCGATCGAGCCTGGCGGCGCGGAGTATCGCCCACAGCAGCGGCGAGCCGACAAACAGCACGATCGCCAGCAGCGCGATCCACGGAGTTGCGTCGGTCAGGCCAAGCATCCCTCGCGTGATTCCCGGAAGCTGCACGTGCAGGTCGCGATACATTCTGGCGAACAGGGGCAAGACGTAATGCCCCAGGAAGATCAGCACCACGACCAGCCCGGCGAGCACGGTCAGCGGATACGCCGCCGCCTGCCACAACGCCGCGCGCAGCCGCGCGACCAGCTCCAGATGCCGGCCCAAATTCAGCAGCACCGCCGGAAGATTCCCTGCGCGCACCCCGGCCTCGACGATCGCACCGTACAGCGGCGGGAACTGCCTGGCGTGGCGGCGGAACGCCTCGCCCAGCGACACGCCCCGCTCCAGTTCCGCGGCCACATCCCGGACGGACTGGGCAAGCCCGCCGTCACGCAGGTCCTCGGCGATCAGCCGCAGTCCCTGTTCGATGGGCAATCCCGCCGACGCAAGATGCGCAAGCTGCTGATTGAAAGCGGCAAAGTCCTCGCCGCCCAGAGGCTTGGCGCGTGGCGGTCGTGACGCCGGAGCAAGCGAGATTACACGCAGGTTCAGGTCCGACAGCCGCCGCGAGGCATCTTCCAGGCTGGCGGCCTCGATCGTGCCGCTCATCGGCCGACCATCCAGCGTCTGCGCCATGTAGGCGAAGGTGATCGCGGCTGGCGGAAGGCTTTGCGGATTGTCCGAAGTCGTGGTCATAGGTGCTTGTCCGGTGTCACGGTCGTCTCACCGTGCGCGCCCCGCCCGCACGCGCGCGACGCCTATGACACGTCCGAGCCAACTGTGGCATGGCCGCCCCGGCCATGCAGGGTGCGCTCGAGTTCGAAAGTATGATCTTGAGGCTCTTCATCACTTCATGCCGCTCAGCACGCGGGCGCGACACCTGTCCGCTCTGCTGCCTGAAAGACGAGGGCTCACAGAGATGCGTGTAAACGTCGGGCGGCACGCCCATGACACACCCGACGAGTCGCGATTGCCGCAGTGTGTTGCTCATTGTTCAGCCTCATCCTCCGGCCCCAGGACGCGGTTGACTTCGTCGATATCCGTCAAACCTTGCGCCACGAGGATCTGGGCGGCATGTCGCAGCGAGGCATGGCCGGGCTGCGCGGCGGCGACGCGCTGAAGCTCGGCGGCGTCGGCGCCGGCGAGGATCGCGCGGCGAAGCGCCGCGCTGAGCGGCACGAACTCAGCCGCCGGCACGCGGCCCCGGTAATGGCGCGCGTGGCCGATCGCGCCGCCGCTTGCGGTTCCCGACGCATCCCTATTGAGCTTCCGCAGCAGCCGCTGCGAGATCACGCCGAACAGCGTGCTGGTGATGCGATAGGGCTCCAGGCCCATCTCCAGCAGCCGGGCGATCGCCCCGCCGGGCGTGCCCGCGTGCATCGTGCAGATCAGCCGGTGCCCCGACAGCGCCGCCTGCGCCGCCAGCGAAGCGGTGGCCGCGTCGCGAATCTCCCCGAGCATGAGCACCTGCGGATCCTGGCGAACCACGCTTCGCAGGGCGCGCTCGTAGGTGAGCTGCCCGAACGGCGAGACTTCGATCTGGGTCACGCCGGGGATGTCGCGCTCGACCGGATCCTCAATCGCCACGATGCTCACACCCGGCCTGCTTCGCACGATCAGATCCAGAAGCGCGTAGATGGTTGTGGTCTTGCCCGCGCCGGCCGGCCCGGTCACCAGCAGCATGCCGCTGGCGGCGGCTGCAAATTGTCGCAGACCCCAGAGCACCGGCTCCGGCAGGCCAAGCTCCTCCAGCGATCGCGGCTGGATGAGTTCGGCAGGCATGCGGACCGCGGCGCGCAGGCCGTGGGTCGTGGGCATGATCGAAAGACGCAGTTCCAGGGGGCGCAGCGCCGAGTGCGCGGCGGCCTCGTCGCCGTTGCCTGCGTCCGCCCGCTCCGATTGAATGCGTAATCGTCCTTCCTGGGGGATATCCAGCCGATAGGTCAGCAGTTGGGCCATGACCATCAGTCGGGTGACGATGCATCGCCCGGTTTCGTGATCGTGTCTTGAAAAAACTTCGAGCAATCCATCAACGCGGAAGCGGACTTCAGCGCCGTCGGCGGTTGGCTCGATGTGAACGTCGGACGCCCCCCGCGCCAGGGCGGCGGCAAGAATGCCATCGACCAGTTGCACCGCATCGACCTGCGATACGGAGGCGGGTGTTTGGGGGATGAACAGCCGGCGGGGCATCGATCAGTCGCTCCAATGGTTATCTGTGCGGCGAGGGGATGGAGATAACGCGGGAAATCGCCGCCATGCCCGGAACCTGAAGCCGGAAACTTACAGCACTCGTGCGCTGCTGGCCTGTTGCGGCTGGGCTTGCAGGGAAGTGTGAGGCTCCTCATGCGGCGGAGAGGGCTGGCGGATCAGCGAATTGATCAGCACGTGAGTGAACAGGCCCAGGATCAGGGTCACGACCACAACGGCGGCGGAGACGCCGACAATCGACTTGGCCCTGGAGATGGCCATCGTGCGGATGACGGAATCGGCCAGGGCGGAGTATTCACAGGTCTGCGAAGAGCAGACCGCGGCGGAGGCTGCGTGTCCGGCGGCGTGGAAGGCGCCGCCGGCGACGGTCTGTGCCAGCCCCGGCGGGGCCGGATGCATGGCGTTGGCGGAAATCACCCCCATCAGGGCCACCGCCGGCAGGCTCACCCCGCGCGACTGGAAGAAACTGCGAAGCTTCTCGACGGCGCGATGCAGGCGCATTCCAGCCGCCGGCTCGGAAATCCCCAGTGCCTCGGCGGTCTGGGCAACGCTCTTGTGCTGGAAATAGCGGAGCAGGATCGCCGCCCGATCACGCTCGTTGAGCCGGGCCAGCGCCTCGTCCAGCACCGGCTCCAGGTGTTTCCAGCTCGAATCAACCCGTGACAACGGATCGAAGGTGGAGGTTGATTGGAGCTGGCCTTTCATTTCCGCTGCCTTGCGTTCGTGTGTCTGTCGGCGTGCCTCGGCGCGCAACAGGTTCATCGCGGTATAACGCGTGGTGTTGTGCAGCCATGCCGGCAGCACCACTTCCGACCCCAGCGACCCTGCCTTGCGCGCCAGAATGATGAAGACGATTTGCGTGACTTCTTCGGCCAGGTGCCGGTCCCGGACTTGTCGCAGCGCAGAGGAATAGACCAGGTCGATGTGCTCGGCCACAAGCTCGGCGAAGGCCTGCTCGCAGCCCTGCTCGACGTAATCCCGTAGAAGCTGCCAGTGCCGACTGCACTGCGTCATTCGCAAGCATTATGTGCACGCAGCCGGTTGGGATAACAGGAAAAACTGAGCTGAAACCGCCGGGGCAGATGTGCAGGTACGACGGACGCTCCGACAACGGGGCGCAGAGCACCTGTGCTCGGATCGCCGGACCCTGCTCGCCCAAGTCCCCTGTTCGTCCGTAACCCCGTGCGAAGCCGGCCACTTACAGACGCCCTGTTGATGCCCGACCGCGGTGTAACCAGCCCCGCGGCGCTCAATGGCCCTGCTGGATGGCCGCGTCCACGGCGCTGGCAAAGCGCGGTGGTGCGGCGCCGCCGTTGCGCCGCGCCGGGTCGCTGGCGATGGCTTGCAGCAGCTTGGCCGGGGCGTCGCCGGTTGTCTTGATCCGCTGGTTGAATTCCTCGTTGATCTGAAGCTGAATCTCGCGCAGCTCGTCCTGAAGCTCCTGACGACGGTTGAGCATCTGGATCATCTGCTCGTCAAGCCGTTCGAGCATGACGATCTTCTGATGAGCCCTTTGAAAAAGCTGAACCCAAGGGGCGGTCTCCCCCAGCCCTGATGCACCGGATGCCTGCTCCACCGACATTGCTTGACTCCTTTCACGCGCGACTGCTCAGTTCGTGATGTTGTTGTGCAACCCGAATTGCCCGCCGCTCTTTTCTCACACTCCGACGAATTTTGCAAGTTATCGCAACGAACAAATTGCAGCGGAATTGCACCTGCCGGCTGATCGGCGGGCCTGGAGCCGTACTGAGTGCGGGAAGAAGTGGACGGCAGTTACTGACTGACGACGCGGCTGATGGTGAAGATCGGCAGCATCAGCGCCAGCGCCACCCCCCCGATGATCGCGCCCATCACCACGATCATTGCCGGCTCGATGTACCTGGTCAGCTCGGCGATCGTGTCCTTCAGCTCCTGTTCGGAGTAGGTCGCGACCTGCTCGGTCACCTGGGCCAGCTTGCCGCTTCGCTCGGCGCTGTGGATCATCTGTGAGATCGACCGCGGCACCAGCGGGCTGGCCGACAATGGCTCGGACATCTGCTTGCCGGTCTGGATCTTGTCCAGCACGTCGTCCCACATCTGGCGGAAGTAGACGTTGGCGCACAGGTCATGTGCGGTGGCGACGCAATCGACCAGGTTCACGCCGGCGCCGGCCATCGTGCCGATCATCCGCAATCCCCTGGCCAGGTGCAGCTTGCGGAACATCGGCCCGATCAGCGGCAGGTGTAGCTGCACGTAGTGCCAGGCGCGCTGGCCCCTGTCGGTCATCAGCCAGTAGTATCCCCCCGCCGCCAACGCCCCAGCCGCCAACAACAGCATCACCCAGTGATTCACGATCACGCCGCTGATGGCCATCAGCACCCTGGTGGGCACGGGAAGGGCGGCCTTCTTGTTGGCGTAAATGACCGCGAACCTCGGCAGCACAAACGCCAGCAGAAACACGGTGGTCGAGACCGCAAACGCGAGCATGATCAGCGGATACGTCAGCGCCCCCCGCACCCTGCGGATGATCTCCTGTTCATCCCGCAGGTACTGCGTGGCCCGATGAAGCAGCTTAAAGAGCATACCGCTCTTCTCCGCCGCCCGGATCAGCGTCACGAACACCCTGGGAAAACTGCGGGGATGGCGGGCCAGCGCCGCGCTGAGGTCCGAGCCGGACTGAACCTGCGTCACCAGGTCTTCGAGCAGGCGTTTGGTGGTCGGCTTGACGGTCTGAGCGGCGATGCACTCCAGCGCTTCGGAGAGGTTCACGCCCGTCTCGAGCATGATGGCAAGCTGCGTGGCAAGTTGAATGACCTCGCGGCGAGGGATTTTGATGCCGCGCGCCGGTATCGCAGTCGAGCTTGCCGCAGCGTCAGACGAATCGCCGGCAGCTTCCGACGCCAGACGGATCGAAACAGGATATTTCCCCGACGCGCGAAGCTGTCGCGACACTTCCGCCACCGAACCAGCCTCCAACGTCCCGCTGGTCGGTGCCCCGCGCTCGTCTCTGGCTGTGTAGGCGTAGGTCTGCATCTCTGCTCAATCTCGATTGGCGGTTGCTGGCATCGGCATGCCAACCACCACCAGGAGGTTCGCTGCTCTAGGCCGTGACGCGGTAAATCTCTTCAAGCGTCGTAATGCCCGCCTTTACCTTTTCGATTCCATCCCCGCGAAGCGTGACCATTCCCTGCGCGTTGGCCAGGGCGCGAAGCCCGTTGAGCGTGGCGCCGTTGCTGATCAGCTCGAAGGCCTGATCATCCGGAACGAACAGTTCGTAAATGCCGATTCGTCCCGCAAAGCCGAGATTTCGGCAGCGCGGGCAACCCTTTGGCCGGTAGAGGGTCTGGACCGCGCCGCTGCTGAACTTTTCGATCTGCCGTTTTTCATTGGGCGTCGGCTCGTATGGCTCCTTGCAGTGCTGGCAGAGCTTTCGCACCAGGCGCTGGGCCAGCACGCCCGCCACTGTCGCACCGACCAGGTACGGCTCGATGCCGAGGTTGTACAGCCGCGTGATCGCGCCCGGAGCGTCGTTGGTGTGCAGCGTGCTGAGCACCAGGTGCCCGGTCAGCGCCGCCTGTGTCGCCAGACGCGCCGTCTCCCCGTCGCGGATTTCCCCGACCATCAGAATGTCCGGATCCTGACGCAGCAGCGACCGCAGCGCGCTGGCGAAGGTGAACCCCGCCTTCTCGTTCACCTGAAACTGGTTGATCCCCGCCAGGTTGTACTCCACCGGGTCCTCGATCGTGCAGATGTTCACGTCCGGCCTGTTTAGCTCCTGCAAACACGCATACAGGGTGGTGCTCTTGCCGCTGCCAGTCGGGCCGGTTACCAGCAGGATCCCGTTCGGCAGCGAGATCAGCTTCCGCCACTGCTTGAGCGTCTCGTAGCCGAAGCCAAGCTTTTCGAGGTTCACCGAGGCCTTGTCGTTATCGATGATGCGGATGACGACCTTTTCCCCGTGCTTTCCCGGCATCGTGCTGACGCGCAGATCCACCGGTCGCTTGTCCATCATCACATGGATGCCGCCGTCCTGCGGCAATCGGCGCTCGGAGATGTCCAGTCCGGCCATGATCTTGATCCGCGACGCGACGGCGGCATGCATCTGGTGAGGCGGGCGTAGTCGCTCGGCCAGCCGCCCGTCGATCCGGAACCGCACTCGGAAGCTGTGCTCGCCCGGCTCGATGTGAATGTCGCTGGCCCCTTCCTTGACCGCGCTGTAGATGCAGTAGTTGACCAGCTTGATGACCGGCGAATCGCCCGCGGCGGCCTCGAGGTTGGCGATGTCCTCGACCTTCGATTCCACCAGGGTGAATTCCTCGGGCCTGACCTCCTCGATGATGTCGTCGATGACGAAAACCTGGTCGCTGGGCAGGTAGGTCTGGAGCGTGGCCTTGATGTCGCGCGAGGTGGCGGCGACAAGCTGCACCCGGTAGCCGCTGAGCCGCTCAAGCTCCTCCAGCAGAAAGACGTTGGCCGGCTCGGAGACCGCCACCGTCAGCACCCCCTCGACCAGAAACAGCGGCAGCACCTGGTGCTTTTCCAGAAACTCCCTGGGCAGAATCGGGATGACCTTGGGATCGGCCACGCGCGGGCTGATCCGCGCGTACGGAACTCCGTACGCCTCCGCCAGCGCCTCGGTTATCTGGTCTTCGGTGCAGAAGCCCAGCTCGACCATCACCTCCCCCAGCAGCTTCTGATGGTTCGATCGCTTCTGTTCATCCAGCGCGCGCTCCAACTGCTCGGGCTGGATGATCCCCTTGCCCAGAAGCAGTTGTCCCAGAGGTTTTCGCGTGGCCGTGGCCAGCATTCAGCACCCAGCCGCAAGCAGGGCAGACAGCCGGCAGTCGGAGCTGTTGCCGCCCGCTGCCTGCCGCCCGACGTCGGCTCTCCTCAACGCATGGTCTTCAGCGCCGACGTCAGGTCGGCGTGCGTCTCGAAACGCTGCGCCAGCCGGGTGATCTCGAGAATCTTCCGCAGATTCTCATCCAGGCCGGCCAGCTTGACCTGTCCGAACAGGTCCTCGCACTTGCGTTTCATGCTCAGCAGCAGCTCCAGACCCTCGCTGTCGATGAAGCCGGACTTTTCCAGATCGATGACGAAATCGACGATCTGCCGCTTATCCACCAGGTCGTCGAACGCCTTGCGGGCGCGGTCGATCTCCTCGCCGGCCAGGTCGCCTTCGACCGACATCACGCACACGTGGTTGTACTCCTCGCACTTGATCGGCATGGTCGCTCACTGGTACGTGCGGCGAGGGTCTTAGCCCGCCGCGCGAAGCGGCTGGGCGGAAGCGAGCTGCGCCAGACGCAACCCCTGCGGCTGGTGCGACGCCAGCAGCTCGCGAAATCGCTCCACCCGGATCCGCAAAAACGCATCGGTCAGACCCGGATCAAACTGCGTGCCCGAGCATCGCCGGATCTCCGTCAGCGCCACCTCCAGCGGCAAGGCCTTGCGATACGTGCGGCTGGAGGTCATCGCATCGAAGCAGTCGGCCAGGCAGATCACCCGCCCGATCAGCGGGATGTTCTCCGCGGCCAGTCCGGCAGGGTAGCCCTTGCCGTCGTACCGCTCGTGGTGGTGCAGCACGCCCGGGATGATGTCCTCGATCTGCCGGATATCCCGCAGAATCCGCGCCCCGATCTCCGGATGCTTTTTGATCTGCTCGTACTCTTCAGGGGTGAGCCGTCCGGTCTTCTGAAGCACCGCCTCGGGCACGCCGATCTTCCCCACGTCGTGCAGCAGACCGGCCATGTAGACGCGTTCGGCGAACCGCTCGCCGAGATTCGCCTGCTGTGCCAGCATCCGGCTGAGCAGCGCCACGCGCTCGCTGTGCCCGCAGGTGTAGGTGTCCTTGGCATCGACGGCGCTGACCAGGCTGTGCAGCAGCCCCATCATCAGCCCGCGCGCGTCCTCGTAAAGCATCGAGTTTTCGAGGAAAATCGCCGACTCGTTCGCGATCGCGCACAGCAGCTTGCAGTCCACCGTGTCGAACTCGCCGGTCAGCTTGTCCAGCGCGAACAGACATCCCAGCAACTGCTCCTGCCGCTGAAGCGGAACCGCCAGAAGCTGATGAGCATGCTCCGCCAGCCAGTTGAACGTCCTGTCCCTGCCCAGGTGATTGATCAGCAACGGGCTGCGTCGCTGCCCCAGGATCTGCGTAAGCTGCCGCGCCAGACGCTGCACCGCGCCGGGCGGAAGACTCATCGCCCCGTACAGCACCGGCTCAGCAATGGTTGAAGGATGCAGAATCAGCGATGAAGCAGCCCCCCCGCCGCTCTCGGCCCTGTGTTCTTTGCTCACATCCCTGGCCAGAGACACGCCCATGCCCCGGGCACTGATCAGGTCCATCACCTCCAGGCACGCCTGGCGGAAAAAATCCGCGGTGCTGCGGTTGACCTTCATCCCGCTGCCGAGCTGATAGATCAGACTCAGCTCCTCGTACGTGTTGGCCAGTTGCCCCGACAGAGAATCCAGTTCCTGTTCCAGGTGGCTGAGCCGAACCTGATCGCGCACCATGCTCAGCAGCAGCCTGGCGTGACGCAGCAGCGATTCATCGTCGTATCCCGGAAGACTCTCCGCCTGCTGGTTGAGCCAGATTCCGTCGATCCCCAGCCGCGAGCAGACACGCACGACCTCCTCGCTGAGCCGAAATCCGCGCGCCTTGCCCGCCAGCAGCAGGATCCCCTGCACCTGGCGACGCTCGACGTAGGGAAACGCCGCCATCGCCACGCCCGCAAGCAGGTTCCAGACTTCCACCCCCGAGCCAGCGTGCACCGCCGCCGCACGATCCGCGACGGAAACCTCCGGCGGCTGGCGGAACTGGAGCATCGGCAGCACGAATCGCTGGAAGAACAGCCCGGCGGCCGCATCGTGATACGCAACCGAGCCGTCGGCGTGCAGCGCCACCAGAAAAAGCCCCCCGGGGCGGAACCGCGCCGCCAGCGTCTCCAGGGCGCTCTGTGGCAGCGGCGCCGCCGCCGCCAGCGACGACACGACCGTCTGTTCCGAGCCCATCGGTTTGTCCGTTTCCATTGCCGTCGCCGTCATCGTCTGCTCCCCATCCTCGTCGTTTGCCCGGCCCCGTGCGCTGCTGCCCCGAGGCTCAGGTTGTCGCCACCGCGCTGGACGACTGCTCCAGCACTTCCTTCACCGTCGCCAGCAACTGCCGCGGGCTGAACGGCTTGCTCAGCATCCGCAGGATTCCGCTCTTCTCCGTGTCGCTGGGCTCCAGGTGATACCCCCGCGCCGTCAGCATGATCGTCGGAATCGCGCTGGTCAGCGGCGTCTGTTTCAGCTTCTGGCACAACTCCAGCCCCGAAAGCTGCGGCATGTGATAATCCGTGATCAGCAGATCCGGCTTTTCCGTCTGCGCCAGCTCCAGCGCTTCCTGCCCGTCCCGCGCGGTGATCACGCGATACCCCGCGTTGCGCAGCTTCAGCGACACCACGTGAAGAATGTGGCTCTCGTCATCGGCGACAAGGATCGTCTTTGCACTCATCTTTGTCATTTTGCGCTTTGCGATTTGCCGTTTGCGATCTGTCCGCAGTGGACCACAAATCAAAAACCGCAAATCAACAATCGCAAATCTCCTTTACTGACACAGGTCCAACTCGAATCCGAACGTGCTGCCCTTGCCGACCTGGCTCTCAACGAAGATCCGGCCACGGTGCACCGTCTCGATGATGTGCTTCACCAGCGACAGTCCCAGCCCCGTGCCCTTGGCCATCCTGTTGTTCGCCTCGGCCCTGTAAAACTTATCGAACACAAACGGCAGGTCCTTGGGTGGAATCCCCACGCCCGTATCGCTTATCCGGGTCACCACCTTGCGCTTGACTTCGTCGACAACGGTTTGCACGGTAATCCGGCCGCCCTCGGGCGTGTATTTCACCGCGTTGCTCAGCAGGTTCAGCACCGCCTGATACAGCATGTCGTGATCCGCGTGCGTCTGATAAAAGACCGGCGTCAACTGCTCGTCGATCTGGATCTGCTTGAGCTTGGCCTGCGGCGAAATCACCTCGATCGCCTCCTTCAGGATCACCGTTAGGCTCTGCGGCTGCTTGTTGATCTTCACCAGGCCCGATTCGATCCGGCTGATGTTCAGAATGTTGTCGATCAGCCGGCCAAGACGGTTGGCCTCGTTCTGGATCACCTCGTAGAACTCGCGCTTGGTTTTCTCATCTTCGGCCTCGCCGTCGATCAGCATCTCCACATAAGCCTTGATGCTCGCCAGCGGCGTGCGCAGCTCATGGCTGACGTTGGAGACAAAGTCGTTTTTCAGTTCCGCGACTTCCTTCTCCTTGGTCATGTCGTGCAGGACCACCACCACTCCCGCCGGCTCGTCTTCCTGACCCGCCACGCACGAAAGCGTCACCTTGAATGTCTTGGCCTGCTGCGAGCCGCTGTCCCCCTTCAGCGTGTATTCCACGATCCTCCGACCGGTGCGTCCCGAGCCGCTGTTGCGCATGTCCCGGATGAGCTGCACCATCGTCGGATCGTGAATGAACCGGTCGATCGGCATCCGCGTGGCGCTGTCGATGTCGAAGCCGAACGTCCGCGCCGCCGATTCATTCGCCAGCACAAGCTCGTCGAACGGATCGGTCACCAGAACCGCGTCGGAAATGCTGTAGATGATCGCCTCGGCGTGCTGTCGCTGCGCCGTGGCCACCTTCAGTTGAATCTGAAGCTCCTTGAGCTTGACGGTGGCGTCGGTGACGGCGCGCTCCGCGAACTCCACCAGCTCGTTGGTCGCGCGCACCAGCGAGAGCAACCCCCCGTCTCTGGGATCCAGCGCCCGCAGCCGCTCGGAGGCCACCATCTGCCCAAGTTGATGCTCCAGCTCGCGACATCCGCGGCGAACCACCGCCAGCCCAAGCAGCGCGCTGCTGCCTCCCAGCAGCAGCAGTGCCGCGCCGGTGTAGCAATATGCCTGCTGATCCTGGACAGCGCCCACGGGAACGCGCGCAGCCTGCGGCGCCAACGCCCGCTCCACGAAGCACGCGATGCCGCCGATCAGCAGCATTGCCGCCAGGATCATCAACCCCGTCGCCCGACGCACGACTGCTCCCGTCTGTCAAGGACGAACTCGCAAGGCCGCCGGACCACCCCCGCCTTCCGTTTTCATCCGTCACCCTTCCGCTTTCATCCTTACCCCTTCGGTTCACTCCGCTGCCGACGCCATCAGCTTGCTGGCCAGCTCGTCGCCCGGACGAAGCTTCAGTGCCGCGGCGTAGTATTTCATCGCCTGGTCACGCCGACCCGACTGCTCCAGCACATATCCGATCATGCACAGCGCCACCGGATCCCGACGGTCCAGCGTGGCCGCCTTCTGGAACTGTGCCATCGCCTCGCGCAGGTTCTTCTCCCGCAGTCGCAGATATCCGAACATCAGATAGACCTCGGGGTTGTCCGGATCGATCGCCAGGCTCTTGCGCAGCGACACTTCGGCCCGCCGCGCGTCGCCGAGCTGGAGCGCCGCCTTCGCCAGGCTCAGCCAGCCGCTTGCCGACGAGGGGTCAAGCTGCGTGGCGGTATCGAAGCTGGCGCGTGCCTCCCCGGCGCGACCGATCTGCATCTGGCATTCCCCCAGCGCCAGCCACAGCTCCGATCGCTTCGAGTGCGATTCCTTCTGCAACAGCCGGCTGAAGATGTCCGCCGCCTCCCGGTACTGCCGGTCCAGAAACAGCGCCATGGCCAGGTGCTCGCGGATCGTCAGGTCATCGGTAGCCAGCACCGACGCCTGTCGCAGCGACTCGACCGCCTCCTTGTAGCGGTTCTGTTCCACCAGAAGCTGTCCGATCGCATGGTGCAGCTCGGCGTTGTGCTCGAAGTCGGCGACTTTGCTCTGAAGCAGCGACAGCGCCTCGCTCGGGCAGTTCATCGCCACCAGCATTTCCGCCCGCGCCAGAAAGTATGCAAGCTCCTGTGGATCCTTCTGGCAGGCCGCCAGGTAACACTCGTACGCCTGCTGCGGTTTCTGCCACCGCTGGTAAACCACCCCCATCAGGTAGTCCGCCTCGGCCAGCTTCTCGTCCAGTTTCCTGGCCACCGTCAGCGATTGCTGGGCGCGCTCGAGCTGCCCCTGCTCGATGGCGATTTTGGCGTTCAGCACGTGCAGCGCTGCCAGGTTCGGATCCATCCGAAGCCCTTCGTTCACCGACTGCTGCGCCTGCTCGAAGTTGGCGTTCTGGTACTGGCTCTTGGCCAGCGATGCCAGCACCGCGGCGCGGGTGCGATTCCACTGCGCCTGGGCCTGTTCACGCTGCGTCTTGTTCTTGAATTTCTTGCCGCTGCCCGAGCAGCCACCGCCTGCCAGCGAACTGGCCAGCACCACCACCAGCATCAGCACCACCGACCGCCTGCCCAGCCACTTGCACTTCATTGGCACACCTCACCAATCGGTTTCGACCCGTCGCTGCTGCGCGTCCGGAACGCTCCGCACGCACCCGATGCATCCCAGAAATCGCGCGAGCCGTCGCGAGCCTCATTTGGCCCGCGGCGGCCCACGCGCATTTCTCCAGGATCTCCTGCGGCCGTCCCTGGCCAGTCCGTTTGCCGCTTCTGCAACCGCTCAACCGGCTGTGCTACTTGTTGGCCGCCGGCGCCTCAGGCTCCTGCGCGGGCAGGTCCGACGTCGGAAGATCCGACAAATCCGGCAACTCCTGCATCGGCACTTCCGTGACCGCAGTTTCGTCGCCGCTGAATTCAGAACCGGCGGGCCGGCTCGTCGGGGCGGTTGTCGGCCCGGACGCCATCGCCTTTGCCAAATCCGACCACCCGAAGCCCGAATCCTGCTCCTGCGTCAGCGCCGTTTCAGCGCCCGGGGCGGTTGTGGGCGTCCCGGCCAGCTCCACGCCCGCCGCCGATTCGCTCGGCTGCGTCGTGGCAGTCTCGCACAGCTCTCCCACCGCCAGCGCCGGCGCCGTCGTCGGAGCATCCTGCTCCTGCGTCGCCTCCGCCACCGCCGCCGGATTGGTCGTCGGCACCGGGTCGATCCGAATCGCGCCGGCCCGCGGAGGCGTCGCCGGCGTCGCGTCCCGCAGCATCGCACGCTTCACGAACGCACGCGCTGTGCTGTTGTCCGACGCCGTGATCTGCTTGCCCGTCAGTTCCTGTTTCATGTTGATCGCTTCCAGGAACTTGGGATTCAGATTCGTCGCCGCGTTCAGGTTCCACAACGCGATCGTGCGGTTGGGCTTGGGCTTGCGCATCTCCGCGACGGCGTTCTCGTAGTACATCTCCGCCAGCCGCTCGCGGCCCCAGAACATCATCCCCTTGCGCACCCCGACGCGGAGCTTCTCACCATCTTTCAGCGTCTCGACCGACACGTCCGCGTACGCCGCGTCGTCCTTCACGATGTGCGGCGTGAGCAGGATGATCACCTCTTCGCGAGTCGTCCGATCACGCTGATTGCGGAACAGCGCCCCGGCCAGCGGGATGTTGCCCAGCACCGGGATCTGGCTCTTGGTCGAGTCGCTGGACTCGCGGAACAGACCGCCGATCACGATCGTGTGACCGTCCTTGACCATCACGTTGCTGGTCACTTCCGTGGTCACCTTGAATGGCAGGTTGTCCGCCGTCTGCAAACCGCCGCTGGAGTCCTCGGGGTGAACTTCCATACGGATGTACCCGTCGTCGCCGATGAACGGACGGAAGATCAGCCGCGTACCAGTCTTGAGGAACTCGATCGTCTCGGTGCTGCTGGATTCGGTCACGGTCGTGGTGACGTAGCCGTCCTCGCGGCCAACGATCACCTCGCCCTTCTGCTTGTTCAGTGCCAGCACCTTCGGGTTGGCCAGGATGGTCGTGTCGGTCACGCCCTCCAACGCGCTGACGAAGACGCTGACGTTCTGCGAGACCACGCCAACCTTCAGCCCGCCGTTGATCGGGCTGCTGAAGGCGTTTCCGGTGCCGGCGCTGTGCACGCGATTGCCGCCGGAAAGCGTCCCGATGTTCGAGTTGGTGATCTGCGCGCCCTGGGTCGTGACCGTCGAGAAGTCCACCCCGCCCAGAACGTTAAAGTCCACGCCAAGCTGATTGTCCTCGCTCAGCGTCGCCCGCAGGATCGTGGCCTCGATGAGGATCTGCTGCGGCCGGCGGTCGATCTCCTTCAGCACCGCCTGCACTTTTTCCAGGTTTTCGGGGTAGTCCTTGACGACCAGCAGGTCGTTTTCAGCATGCGAATTGCCCCCGACATCGCCCGTGCCCGTCGCGATCCCCGCCACCGCGGGCGTCGAGAACGACACCTGAGCATCGGCGCTGAGCACCGGCTTGATCATGTTCACCGCGTTGGCCGCGGGCGTGTAGAACAGCCGGAACACCTGCGTGTTCTGAACCCGCGCCGCCTTCTCCATCTCCTGGATTTCCTTGGCGCTGTAGACGTAGATGAACTTGCCCTTCTCGCGCCAGGCATAGCCGTTGGCGTGCAGCAGAGCATCCAGAGCCTCGTGGACCGTGACGTTGTACAGGTCCATCGCGGGCAGCGTCCCGTGCACGTCCTTGCTGGGGATGATGCTCATCTGCGCCTGGAAGCCGATCACGCGAAGCTGCTCGACCAGGTCGGCGCCGGCGGTGATGTTGAGGCTGAACGTGCCGTCGGGGTTCAGTTGCATGGGGACGGCTGAACCCGACCCGCCGCCCGTGCTGCCGTCGGCGCTGACGGTGATCGTCTGCGTCGGTTGCGAGGGCTGCGCCGCGTCGGGCGCCACGGCGCCTTCGATCGGGACAGGCGCGGTGCTCGGCGCTGCGGCTGCGGTGACGCCGCCGCCCGCCGCAGCGAACGGATCGGCCTCCTCCAGCAACTTCACCTCCGTTGCCGCCGCGCTCTTCTCGGCTGAGCTTACGTTTTTCGCCGGCTTTGCGGCGATGGCCCGATCGGCATAAACGGACGCCGCGGCCATAAAAATCAGCCCCGCCGTCTTCGTCCACTTCTTCATGGTGTGCTCCTCATCTCGGGCATCATCGCCTGGTTGGGGTTCAGGGTTCGGGGTTCAGCCCACCATCCCCTGTGTCGGATCTCCTGGACCCTCACTTCATCAGGACCTCGAGCCGGATGCCCTCTCGCTCGACTATGATCCGCCGCGACTCGATCTTGAGTACGCGGAATCCCGCGACGACGCTTCCCTCTGCCACCAGTTCACCATTGACCAACGCTCGCGGTTGCGCACCTGGCATCGTGCTCTGCAATTTCAACTTCGACGCTTCGGCCCGATAGTTGGCTATCAGGTTTTCGCGCTTGTCCCTCTGATCGGCCTGAAGCGCCAGCGACTTTTCCAGCTTTTCCCAGAACCCCTCGTTCGACGACGATGTTTCCGTCGTCCGAGAACCGTCCGCGGGGAAATACTCCATACGGACGGCAAAGAGGTTGCGGCTTATCGGCCCGACGGGCGCGTCGGCCCACTTCTGAAGCGCCGCCCATGCCGACGATTCTCGCCCCGTGCCGCCGACCTGGTCTGTGCCCGAGGCGGCCCCGGCACCGGGCTTGCTCCCGGTGATGAAATTCGACACCGCGCTGACCACGTTCGACGCCGCCGCACGCGCCGGACCCCTGCCCACAAGCACCGACCGCGCGACCATCACCACCAGAAGCAACAGCAGCACCCCCAGCGCCGCGGTCTTCCTCGGGTCCGCCTTCAGTGCCTGCATCAGGGTGTTACGCTTCTGGCCCGACATACCCTTTGCCACTTCAGTTCGCCTCGACGTAAATGCTCATCGCCAACTGCACCTTGACCATGCCCATGCGATCGCGCGAGCGGATGCTCAGCCCGCGCACGCGAGTCAGACGCTGAAGCTCCTCCGTGTGCCTCAGAAACGAATAGACGTTCACGAAGTCCCCCTCGAACGTGAGCTGCATCGGCTGCTCGGAAAACTGCTCGCCTCGCACCGGAACCCCGGGATTCAGGAAAAACTTCTTCAGCGACGACTGGGTGCCGAGCTGCGCCACGTCCTTGATGAACTGCGCCAGCTCCTGCTGACGCGGCAGCGTCTTGTATTTCTGGAGCTCGGCCCGCAGCCGCTCGACCTCCAGCTTCACCACCGGCAGAATGCTGGTCTTGCTCAGTCCCGCGTCCAGCTCCCGCTGTTGCCGGGTACGCTGGTCGATCAGCTCCGCCAGCCGACGCGTGCTGGGGCGATAACACAGCGTGTAAAACACGACCAGCAGCAGCACGATCGCCGCCCCCAGCGACCAGCGCGCTCGCGCGTACCAGAGTGATTGAACTTTCAGGCTCGGTATCTTCAGCATGGCCGCTCAGCTTCACAGCCTCTGGTTCAGGTCGATTGAAAAGGTCACCTCAAACTCGCGCAGGATGTGCCCTGCGTCCAGCTTGTCCCGCGCGTACGTCACCGCCACCTGCTCGAAGAAAGGCACGCCGCTCAGCCCCGCCAGGAAACTGGCCAGGTCCAGATCGCTGGGCGCCACGCCGACCAGCTTGACATTCAGGCGGCGGTCCATCTGGCGGAGGGCGCCGGATTGCTGCTCGCCCGCGGGCGGCACGATGTACCGCGCGCCCAGCACGCCGCTCGTCTGCCGCGGCTGCTCCACCGTCTCGCAACTGAACTCCAGCAGGCTCATCTCCGGGGGCATCAGGCCATCCAGCGTCTGAAGCAGCCGCGTGGTCTCCACCGGGAAGCCCAGCGACGCGATCAGCCGCCGACGCGATTCAAGCTGCTGCTTCAGCGACAGGTGCTGCTCCAGCACCTTCTGCTCGGTCTGCGTCTGTTCCAGACGCCCGCTCAGCGTCACCAGCGACGCCTCCGCCGCCCGGATGCTCCGCCGCGCCAGCAGCGTCCACGTGCTCAAGCCCACCACCAGCAGCACCAGCGTCCAGGTCTGAATCAGCACGATCCGCTTGTGCCGCCGCGTCTGGTGATACCACGCGGGAAGAAACTCCAGTTCACGCATGGGCTGCCTCCTGACGTCGAGGCAACGGTTCGGCGGCCGTGGCATGCGACGCGCCAGCGGCGTCGATGCTGCCCAGGTCTACCACCTCGACGGTATCGATCGCGCGGTCCCCGTCGGATGCGCTTTCATCCCTGGCCGCGCCCACGAGCACCTCACGCCGCCGGCCGTCGCGCGAGCCGAAGTATCCCCGCGTCAGCTTCAATCCCGCCCCGAACGCCACCGCCCATTCCCCGAGATGGCCCTGGCGATCGGACTGTCTCATCCGGCTGATGTTGACGCTGGCCAGCGGACGCGATGCCTGCACCGGAATCGGCAGCGCCGAAGTCAGGATCGCGATGAGCTGCGGGTCGCCGGCTTCTCCGCCGAGCACACGCAGCCTGGAGGGCCGGTGTCCGCGAAACGTCACCGAGTGATACCGCAGGCACAGCGACACTTCCCGGGCAAGATCCTCGATGGTGCTGCGCGTGGCGTCGTAGACCGCCTGGCGCACCGGGTCGGTTTTGCCCGGTTCGTCAGCTTGGCCGCCGTCGAACAGCCGCCGGCGGACCGCACGCGCCTCCTCGACCTTGATTCCCAGCTTCCGCGCCACCGCTGAATGAAAATCCTGCGCGCCGATCTCGATCGGCTTGTAGAAGCTGATCTCCCGCCCGCGGCCAATAACCACCTGGCTTCGCCGAAGCCCGACATCCAGCAGGGCATTAACTTCGGTCTCATCCTCGCGGCGGCGGATGAACCGCTCGACGCTGCGGTACAACGCACACGGCTCGAAATCCAGTGACTCGATCACGCATCCGGCCTGGTGAAGTTGCTCGACAAAACCATCGATCTCCTGCTGCCGCGCCGCCACCGCGATCACTTCCAGCTTCGTGTCGCTTCCCTGACGCACCTCGCCGGCGCACAGGTACCGCACCGTCGCCTCTTCAGGCTCGAACGGGAAAATGTGCCTCACCTCATACTGCACCGCCGATTCGACTTCCGCCGGCGGCATCATGGGCAGGCGAAGGTTCTTGACGTGAACGATCTCGCGTGGCAGACAGGCCACCACCCGTCGCCCGATGAACGAGCCGGATCGAAGCATGCCGCGGAGCAGATCCATCGTGGCCGCGACACGCTGTTCGGGCTGCTGGCGCAGCTCTTCCGGCAACGACTGTTTCGCCGCCGCCACCACCGACAGCGACTCGCCCGCCACCTCGAGCTGGAGCATCTTGATGCTGTCCAGCCCCAGATCCAGCCCGATCGGTTGAACTTGTGAGCGCGTTAGACGGATCATCAGACCACGGATGAAGGATCAAACCAGAAGGACGACGAAGCGCGCGGGCATCGCATCGTCACGTCCTTCTCATTTCATCCTTCATCCGTCCTCCTTCATCCTGTCCGTTCACTGCACGGTCGTCTCGCCGGTGAACGGCTCGATCGCGATGGTCAGCCGGTGACTGCCGCAGCACACCTGGATGGTTGCAGGCGAGGTCAGCGGCGCGATGATTCCCGTGGCCGGATCGAATGAAAACGGCGAGCCAAGCTCGTCGAAGCCGATGATGCTCGGACCGCCGAAATTGATCGTCCCCAGCGACGCGTTCTCCAGCCCGCTGTAGCGCACGCCGAAGGCTGTGACGTAATCGGTTTTGTCCACCGGATGGGTGATGGCCGTCAGCGGGCTGGTGTCCGACGCCCGGGTCATCAGGGTGTATTGCTGGCCGACGAACTGCACGAAGTGCTTTTTCTGCATGGCGATGGCGCGGTTCTGGGCATAGATGAGGTCGGCCATCACCACGCGTGCCGCCGCCGACGCCACCAGGTCGTCGCGAGTGCCGATCTGCGGGATGATGATCGCCGAGGCGATCCCCAGGATCACCACCACCGCCAGGATCTCCACCAGCGTAAACCCGCCGCGGGGGTGCAAATTGTGGATTGCCGATCTGTGACTGTGAGCCTGCATATTCTCCTCCGGTCAACTTCGATGCGCAACGCCAACGCTGATCAGCGCCGACCTGTCGGCATTGCACACTCCCACGATCCGCAATCCGGCACATCCGGCATCGGGCTTATCGGCCCGCCGCCTTGCCCTTATTCTCATCGGGCTGAATCACCTTCACCTGAAGGTTTCCGCCATCCAAAAGTGCGATGATCTTGTCCAGTTTCGCGTTGAGCGATTTGAGCTCGTCGATCATCTGGCTGCGATCGCGCCCGGGATCAGTAATCTGCGCGTTGGCGGAGGTCAGATAACCCGTCCCGCCAAACCACTGCCCCGCCAGCAGCAGCACCTGGAGCACGAGCACCACACCCAGCAGTCGTCCCGTTTTCATATGCACATCCTTTCTGAGTCTCTTTGTTCTCGTGGCTGCGCAACGGTGCGAAGCTCGCCCTCTGCCCTCTTGTGTTAATTCCAGGACAGGATCTTCACCGATGTCGCCGCCTGCGGCGTGACCCGCAAATCCGGCACGCTCATCGCATCCGCGTGATAGTTCACCGTCAACACGCCTGAATAAGTGCTCCCAAGCGCTGCGCCCGCCGGCATCATCAGCGCGCCGTTGATCGTCAGCACCGAGCCGAGCGAACTGGGACCGAGCCATTGCAGGCCGCTGCCCGTCCACACGATGCCGTTGGCCGTCACGGTAAGCGGCTTCCTGTTGAGCTTCAGCTCTCGGTCAATGACCAGCGCCGGGAATCCGGGTTGTGGAGTGAAGGTGATGGTTCCGCCGGTAATGTCGAGCACCAGCGAGCCGTTCCGCACGACCAGCGTGCCCGGGAAGGTCATCGACGCCTGGATCCGCACGTCTCCATTGCAGTAGAACACCCGCCCCGGGTTGGTCGTCGAGTTCCACGCGGGCGGCGCCAGCAGCGGATTGCTCACAGGTTGCGGCGTTCCCACCGTCAGGCCGTCGGGCATCAGATACTGCCCGGGGACATCGCCAGCCCCGTAATGGTTCACATCCGCCAGCGTCGGCACAACAAAGCTCGGCGGCGGCGGGGAAATGACCGTCGATCCCGTGATCGTCCCGCCAGCCATGGTCACGCTCCCGCCGGCCAGAACCGACCCGTTCAATGTGTAGTTGGGCGGAACCGTCACCGATCCGCCGAACGCACCTGCGTAGCTTGGAGTAATGCGCACGACCTGGACGTTGGCGGTGGCGCTGCGCGTCAGCGGGGTGCTGCCGCCACTGCGGGCCGTCACGCGGATGCGATAACGGTCGCGCGTCGTCGGGCTTGCTGTCACATCGATGTCGAAGTTGCCGTTGCCGTCGGGCATCGGCACGTTATCCGCGTACATCACGTACCCCGCGTGCCCCATCCACGACGCCGGGGTCTTGGACGGATACTGCAAAAAGAAGATGCCCGCGTGAACGGCAGAATCGGCGATGCAGTCGGCGGCGGCGGCGCGCGAGGTGCCGTCGCTGATCTGCGTCTGAAGCGACGCCGCCGACAGCATCGCGTACCCGATCAGCGCCGCCAGTGCCACCGTCACCAGCACCAGCATCAACGCCAACCCGTGTTCTCTTGCTCGTGCTTCTGGTTGCATACCTTGCTCGCTAGAAGCTGGGGATCGCCGCCGGCGCACGCAACGTCGCCTGGCCGTACTGGATCAGCGGGCGTGCCCTGCCGTCAGGGCTGACACTGCCGTTGTCATCGCGTTGCTCCGGCACGATGCGCAGCGCAAACTGAAGCCGCGGAACCTGCCCGCTGCCCGTGCCGCTCACCTTGAAACTCGCGCCCCAAATGCCGCGCGCCAGTGGCCGCGCCGTCCGACCCACCTTGAAGTTGTCGATCACCGCCGTCGTCGTAAAAGCGCTGTACTGAATGTTCAGCCCCGACCCCTGCCCCGCCGGATAGATCAGCAGCCGATGCCCCGTTGGATCAAACTCGATCAGGGACAGCTCGGTATCCTGGATGATCCCATCGCCACCGGCGGCTTCCTTCCAGAGCATCACCGCCGCGTTTTCGCCGCTGCCGTTGATCGATCCGGCGCGCCACGCGCCCAGCAACCTTGCCTGACGGATCTGGTCCTGGAGGACTGCGGAGACCTGATTGGCGATGACGGTGGCCGACTGGGTCTGTTCCGCCTGCTTCCACGCCGAGCTCATCGCCAGCGCGAACGCTGCCAGCGCGCTCATCACCAGAGACGTGATCACCAACCCCAGACACAGTTCAACAAAGGTAAAGCCGTGGCGCAAGACGTGCCGGATGAGCGATGCCGAGTGACCCATGCCAGACGAATGCCCAGCGACGAATGCCTCGGCGGGCATTCGACATCGAGCGATCGACACGTGGCAACCGACCTTCGGCATTCTCACCACCTCAGCGCGTGATATTGGTCCTGGCGACCAGCCTTGTGAGCTGGGCGCCTTTGCCGGGGCTGTTGCCCTGAATCGTCACGGTCACGACCGCGAAATCGCCGGCGCTGACGCTGGCACCGAACATCACCGTCGGGAACGAGACCGCCACGCGACGCCGATACTGCTGGGCCGCCAGCGGCGCGTCGATGGCCACGGCGAACGATGGCTTGGGCGGCACGGGTGTAAAGTTCCCCTTTGCCGCCAGCTCCGTCGCCCGCGCCACGTCCGTCGTCACCGTGTCGGTGTAGCCGTTGTAGTCGTCGATCGTGTCGTAGAGGCTGCGGTTGGTGCTGGCCGGCCAGCCGGCGACCCCCGTCGATCCGTCCGGCAGGACGATCGGCAGGGAAACGACTTCTTCGATGAGCTGTCGTGCCAGCGCCACGGCGGTCGCGTCGTCCTCCTGCGCCGCCGTCTGCCTCTGCGACGCCACGATCGCCGCCGTCACTCCCACCACCGCCACCGCCAGCACGATCGACGCCACCAGGCACTCGGCCAGCGTGAACGCGGATCGCAGACGATGTGCATTGGGTTTAGTATTCCGCATACGGCGTACCTGCCCCGCCGCTGTCGGCGCCGCTCTGGTTGGCGATGATCTGCCCCGTCGTGGCGTTGTAGATCCACCCCGTCGTGTCATCCACTTCTGTCTTCAAATCCAGCGACGTGGTGAACTTGATCGTGTCCATCATGCTCAACGGGTTGCTGGGCATGCGGCTGAGGTACGGGCCGTACTTGAACACCGCCGTCTTCGTGGTGCTGGTGTTGCCTTCCTCGTCGGTGTACTGCGTCATCTGGTCCAAGAAGCTTCCGGTCACGCCGGGGGGAACGTCGCGATGCAGCGCCTTGTACACCCCGATTTGCGTACGCAGATAACGCAGGTCGTCCTTGAGGGTGTTCTCCTTGGCCTGGTGCGAGGCGTTGCTGAACTGGGGAATGACGATCGTCGCCATGATTCCCAGAATCACGATGACGATGAGGATCTCGATCAGGGTGAATGCGGTGCTCGATCTGCGAGTATTGATGTCAGATGTGCGATGTGTGCGAATCGCAGACCGCCAATCGCCAATCGCAAATCTCCGTGTTGATCTCCGGGCACTCATGTTTGGATCTCCTGACCTGCCCGCGCCCCGTCACCACTGATCATGTTTCAGAAACCGGCTTGGGCGCCGATACGGCGGGGTTCAGCCCCGCCGTACCGGCGCCGCAGCGAACTGTTCATCCGCCGCCGGTGCTTTCCGAGCAACAACTCCTGGATCGATTACAGGTCGTTGTTCGGATCGGTCGGATCGGCCTCGTTGTAGACGTAGCCCAGCTTGGCCGAAGTCGCGAAGACCTTGCCGTTGGTGGTGTTGACGATCCAGCCGACGTTACCCGAAACCGGGTTGGCGCCGCCCAGAGTCGGATCGGTCGTCACACTGCCGACCGCCGAGTAGGAGTTCAGCGGATTGACCGGCTCCTGCTGGAGATACGGGCCGAACGGGCCGGTCGTGGAGGTACCCGCGACGTAGTCGTTCTGGTCAGCGTCGGTCTGCTTCAGCATCTCCGCCCAGTCATTGGTCCCGCTGCCCAGCGACGTGGGAAGCTGATCCTTGTGCTGGAGCTTGTACAGCTCGATCTGGCTGCGGATGGTCTGAAGCTGGCTGACCAGGCTGTTCTTGCGGGCATCCTGCGAGGCGCTGGTGAACTGTGGGATCACGATCGCGGCCAGAATGCCCAGGATGATCACGACGATCAGAATTTCAACGAGCGTGAAGCCGCTCTTGCGCGTGCGATAGGTTCTCATTGCTGAGTTCTCCTGTGTTACTGGAGCGTCGTTTTCAGACGCTCTTGTTCGAGTAGCACGGGCGATCGGCCCGTGTCTCACACCCACACGGGCATGCCGCCCGTGCTACTGGATCCTGACGGTCAAACTGCCGCACGCACGCATCCGCGCCGAAGCGGCGCCACGCGAACGTGCTGCAAGACGAACACAAAGCCTGGCGGCGTTACATGGCCCTGGCGCCTCCTTTCGTCACTGCGTTGCCGCATGGCGCCTCAGGATGCGACGCGCCCGGCCTCTGTCCGCGCGGAAACACCAGCCGGCCATGGCGACGCGCCCATCCGTGCCTGCCCCGCCGGGGCATTGGCGTTCGGATAGCATCGTCATCGACGCCGCAGGCGGGTGACTTAACCACCCGCCCTGGTGATGTCCCGGGCGACTGATCATCAGCCGGCCGCAGCACACCTGGACGCAACAACCGGAGGATCCGCCCGCTCAATCGCGGGCCGATAACCGAGCAGGAGCAGCTCAGCAGACGTGCATCAAACTGCCTTACACCGCCGTCCACGCGAGCATCCTTTCGGCAAGGCCCTCGATCCACAGCAGGACCGGGCCCTTTGCGCATCACCGGAAAGAGCTCGGAGGCAACTCGCGTCCGATCCCGTCCCGATGAGCCGCGCGGAGCCTGACGGCACCATCAACATGCATCATGCCGCCAATCCCCGCGCGGACGCCGCCTTTCGACGGCTTAGCCTTTGTCGGGGATCCTCAATCTGCTTGTCAGCCCACACGGGCTGACGTGATCTGACGTACGATATGTTTGCTCGAACGGCAAACGGGGCAGGACACAAAACGCAGAACAAGCAGAACACCGCGCACAACTCCAACGATTCTGACTGCGGTGCCCCGATTCTGTCAGCTATCCCTCGATCTCCAGTCCGATATCCAGCGCCTTGGCCGAATGCGTGATCGCCCCGACGGCGATGCGGTCCACTCCGGTCAGGGCGATCGAGCGGACCGTTTCCAGCGTCACGCCCCCCGAGGCTTCCAGCAGCAGCTTGCCCTTCTTGCCCGCCGCGTTGCGCAGCTCCACCGCACTCTGCATTCGCGGACAATCCATGTTATCCAGCAGCACGATGTCGATCCCATCGACCTTGAGCACTTCCCTGAACTGCTCCAGGCTCTCGACCTCGACCTCGATCATGCGACCCGGATCCTCCGCGCGGCTGCGCGCCACCGCCCCTGAAAGGTACGAGGCCAGTTCCTTCAGCGGCACGCCCGCAAGGTGGTTGTCCTTGATCAGCACCGCGTCGAACAGTCCGGTGCGATGGTTGTGCCCCCCGCCGCAACGCACTGCGTACTTTTCCAGCGCCCGCAGGCCCGGAATCGTCTTGCGCGTGTCGTAGATCTTCACGCCGGTGCCCTCGACACGACGCACGAACCGCTGCGTCTGCGTCGCCACCCCGCTGAGATGCTGGAGAAAGTTCAGAATCACCCGCTCGGCCGACAGAAGCGATCGCATCGGCCCGCGCACGCGCAACAGTGGCGTCAGCCGCTGGTCGCTGAATCGCCCCTCGATCACGTCCAGATGAAACCCGGGAATCTGCTCGACGCGAAGCCGCTCGTCGTACGCGCGGCAGATCATCTCCACGATCGGCAGTCCGCAGACGATCCCGACCTCGCGCTGCACCAGCGTGCCCACCGCCATCCGGTCCTCGGGAACCAGCAGCCGGCTGGTCACGTCCCCCTGCTGGCCCAGATCCTCGCGGCGGGCAAGCTGAATCAGATCGCGAACCTCATCGACCGACGGGAACGGAAACATTCGGATCCTCCACACCAACGCGCGCCGGCGCCTGGACCATTCGGAACACCGCTATCACACCGGTAACCGCTGCTATTGTATGCGATCAATCCCCAAAGTGCGGAAACAGAGCGGCAATTCCGGCGGCGCTTTCTCGTCCAAGCCCGTCGGCTGATCGCTCGCGCGGCGCCGACACCCGCGACCCAGGCGGGCTGCGCGCCCGGAAATCCTGGCACATCCCCCGCCGCTCAACCCGACACACCGATCAGCTTCAGAAAGCGCGCCACCTCCTGCCGGCCGTAGATCGGCAGCGCCCACTGGTTGGCCTTCTCGAACGGACGTCCCGGTTTGAACCCCTCCCGCTCCAGCAGCCGGATGATCGTCTCGAGTTCGTCGATCGACCGCGCCACCAGCCGCACCTCATCCCCCTTTTTGTACGTGCGTTTCCGCTTCTCCTGCACCAGCCGCTGCGGATTCTGCCATCGCACATATCCGTTGCGATCGAAAAAGAACCTCAATCGCCTGGCCGTGCTGCTGCGCCTGCTCTTCGATCGCACCGTTCGGTTCGTCATGGCTCATCCTTCCGCCTGGATCTTATCAGACCGCGGCCGTGCGCCTGGGCCATGCCACTACCTGGCCACGCGACGTTTGCCGCGGGATTTGCTTCTGGGTTGCCAGATGCCCGGCTGGGCGTCGGGTCGATCGTCGGTGGGGTTGAACGCGGCCGAGCCGCTGCGGATCACCGGCGCTCCCTTCAGCTCGTTGATCTTGTCGCGAAGTTGTGCCGCCCGCTCGAATTCCAGGTTCTGCGCCGCCTGGAGCATCTCCTCCTCCAGCAGCCTGATCAATTCCGCCTGATCCAGCTCCTGCTCGTGAGAATGGATCGCCTGCTGCACGGTCCGGCGGGCGCGGACTTCCGATTCCAGCGCGTCGCGAATGGCCTTCTGCACGGTCTGCGGGGTAATGCCGTGCTCGGCGTTGTATTTCATTTGAAGCTCGCGTCGGCGGTTGGTCTCGTCGATCGCCTGCTGCATTGCTGGCGTGATCGTGTCGGCATAGAGCACGACGCGGGCATTGACGTTTCGCGCGGCGCGACCGATCGTCTGAATCAGTGAGGTCTCGGATCGCAGGAAACCGGCCTTGTCGGCATCCAGAATCGCCACCAGCGACACCTCGGGCAGGTCGAGTCCCTCGCGCAGCAGGTTGATCCCCACCAGCACGTCGAACTCGCCTTTGCGAAGGTCCTGAAGGATCTCCACGCGCTCCAGCGTGTCGATCTCGCTGTGCAGATACCGCCCGCGCAGCCCCGCTTCCTGGATGTAGGCGCTCAGATCCTCCGCCAGCCGCTTGGTCAGGGTGGTCACCAGCACCCTTTCGCCCGCCGCGGCACGCTGCCGGATCTGTTCCAGCAGGTGCGGCACCTGCCCCTGTGCCGGATGGACCACGATTTCCGGATCCACCAGCCCCGTCGGGCGGATGATCTGCTCGACCACCTCCCCGCCGCACTTTTCCAGCTCGTACTTTCCCGGCGTGGCGGAAACGAAGATCACCTGATTCCACATCTGCTCGAACTCTTCAAACCGCAGCGGGCGGTTGTCCAGCGCGCTGGGCAGCCGGAAACCATGCTCGACGAGCACCTCCTTGCGGTTGCGGTCCCCGTTGAACATCGCACGCAACTGTGGAATCGTCACGTGCGACTCGTCGATGATCAGCAGATAGTCCTTCGGGAAATAGTCGATCAGCGTGTACGGTTTTTCGCCGGGCTTTCGGCCGTCAAGGTGCCGGCTGTAGTTCTCGATCCCCGAGCAATAGCCGACCTCCAGAATCATCTCGATGTCGTATTTGGTTCTGGCCAGCAGGCGCTGCGCCTCCAGCAGCTTGCCCTGCCCGCGAAGCTGCATCACGCGCTGGTCCAGCTCCTCGCGGATCGACTGCACGGCGGCCTGGATCCGGTCTTCGGGCATCACGTAGTGCACCGCCGGGTAGATGAACACCTGCTCTTCACTGCGCAGAAGCTCGCCGGTAAGCGGGTTGATCACGTCGATGGCGGTGATCTCGTCGCCGAAGAACTCGATGCGATACGCGAACTCCTCGTAGCTGGGGTGCAGCTCGACCACGTCTCCGCGGACGCGGAACGTGCCTCGCTTGAAGTCCATGTCGTTTCGCGCGTACTGGAGGTCGATCAGTTTTCGCAGCATCTCATCGCGGTCGGTCTGGGCGCCTGTGCGGATCGGCAGAACGCTGCGCTTGTAGTCCACCGGCGAGCCCAGCCCGAAGATGCACGACACCGACGCCACCAGCAGCACATCCGGGCGGCTGACCAGATTGCTGGTGGCGCTGAGCCGCAGTCGGTCCAGGTCGTCGTTTCGCGATGCGTCCTTCTCGATGTAGATGTCGCGCTGCGGGATGTACGCCTCGGGCTGGTAGTAATCGTAGTAGCTGACGAAATATCCCACCGCGTTGTGTGGAAACAGCTCCTTGAACTCCTCGTAAAGCTGCGCCGCCAGCGTCTTGTTGTGGCTGATCACCAGCGTCGGCTTCTGCACCCGCGCGATGACATTGGCCATCGTGAACGTCTTGCCCGAGCCGGTCACACCCATCAGGGTCTGAAACTTCTTGCCCTGGCGGATGCCTTCGACGAGCCGGTCGATGGCCTGGGGCTGATCGCCCTGAGGCTGGAACGGCGAGACGACCTGGAACAACGGCATTTGCGAACCTCCGGCACGGCTTGATCGGGTTCAGGATCGGCTGCGGACATCACGCCGAGCCGCTCGATTATACGATCCTGCCCGGCAGTTTCTCTGCGCTGGTGAACAGGAAGGTCGCGCGTGTGCCACAGGCGTCCCGCCTGTGCCGGCGATCAGCCCGCGGGCGAACATGCGATCGCGTCCCCGCCGGTTCAAAACGCGCCACTTCGCCTTGCTGTTTTCTCGCGAGTCGATAGGCTTGGCGCACGTATCGGAAGCACCCGCGCTGTTGGGAAGTGTTGGCGAGGTTTCGAGGTTTCACGGATGAAACAGTCGTTCCGATTCCTTCCATGGCTTGCCTCGTTTGTGCTGTTTCTGGGGACAGTTGTCCGACCCGCATGCGCCGAGCTGGATGAGCAGATCCGGGCGGTGCTGGCGGATAAGCTCCTGGCCAGGGGCGAGCTGGGCATCCAGATCATCCGCCTGGGCAATTCCCCCGGCGAATCGCGCACGATCTATCAGTACAGGTCGTCGGTGCCGCGCATCCCGGCCAGCAACCTCAAGCTGGTCACCACCGCCGCCGCTCTGGAGAAGCTCGGGTCCGACTTTGCCTTCCGCACGGTTCTGGCGATACGTCAGGAGGCCGGCGCGACCGATTTGGCGATCATCGGCGACGGCGACCCCACCCTCGGCGACGCGGAAATGCTCCGCAAGCTCGGCTGGGACGTCGATACTGTCTTCAAGACCTGGGCCGGAATGCTCCAGCAGCGAGGCGTGCAGCGGATACGCAATCTCTACGTCGATGACAGCATCTTCGACGTGACGTTCGCGCACCCAAGCTGGCCGCCGGAGCAGGAGCACAAGCGTTACGTCGCGCAGGTCGGGGGGATCAACCTCAACGCCAACTGCGTCGATTTTTACCTTCGCATCGGTGGGTACGGGCAGATCGTGGATTACCGCACCAATCCGCCGGATACACGATACATCTCGGTGCGCAACGCCTGCGTTCAGGGATCGAAAAACGCGGTGTGGCTGTCGCGGCAGCGCGGATCCAACGACGTGGTGCTGCGCGGCGAGACTAACGCCAACAACGTCGAGCCGATCTCCGTGACGATTCACGATCCGCCGATGTACGCCGGCACGGTGCTGGCCGAGACGCTCGTGCGCGCGGGGGTCGGCGTGGCCGGGTCCGTGGAGCGGGATCGCACGATTCGCCAGGCGATGCTGAACCCCGGCCCCGGGCATGCCCCGGGCGTTGGCCCGGCCACTCAATCCGCCGACCGATGGATCCCCCTGGCCGTGCATGCCACGCCGCTGGCGACCGTGCTGGCGCGGGCCAACAAGGACAGCATGAACCTCTACGCCGAGGCGCTGTGCAAGCGACTGGGCGCCGCCGCCACCGGACTGACCGGCTCGTGGGACAATGGCACGGCGGCGATGGGCGCGTTCCTGGAATCGCTGGGAGTCAATCGCGATGAGTTCACCATCGACGACGGCTGCGGACTGTCGAAAAAGAACATGATCAGCCCCAATGCGATCGCGCGCGTCCTGGAGCATAAGTTCCACGACCGGGATCGGGAGGTGTTCCTGAACAGCCTTGCGGTGGCCGGCATCGACGGCACTTTCGAGGACCGCTTCCGGGACTCGGACCTGCGCGGACGCGTGTTCGGCAAGAGCGGCTACGTCCGCGGCGTGGCCTCGCTCAGCGGCTATCTCCGGGCGCGCGACGACAACTGGTACGCCTTCTCGATCCTCATGAACGAGGTCTACGACTACGCCTCGGCGAAGGTGCTTCAGGAGCGGATCGTCAAAGCCATCGACGCCGCCGCCAATGAAGCCAACGTCGCCTCGGGAAGGTGAATCACCCCCGGGCCGCAACTGAAGCAACCCTCGCGGCCAACGTGGAGCATCACGGCGCCGAATGCGGCAACTCGTGTCATGATTGGCGCTTAGCCCTCGCCCCGCGACCTGAATGCCCTTGCCCTGTTGACCGATAATGGGCACTTCCGTTTTTTCCCCGATTCGCGTACATTTTCCGCACGATGGAGGCGATGCTTCAATCCAATCTGCCGTTTCCCGTTCGACACGGAAAGGTGCGCGATGTTTACGATCTGGGCGATCAGTTGCTGATCGTGGCCACCGATCGCATCAGCGCCTTTGACGTGGTGCTGCCAGACCCGATCCCCGGCAAGGGCAAGATCCTCACGGCCTTGAGTGTCTTCTGGTTCCGGCACTTCGAGCGCGAGATCGAGCACCACCTGATCTCCACCGACGTCAGAACCTTCCCGCAGGCACTTCAGCCGTACAAGGATCAGCTTCGTGGCCGATCCATGCTGGTGAAAAAGTGTAAGGTCATTCCGATCGAGTGCGTGGCCCGGGGATACCTGGCCGGCTCGGGATGGAAAGAATACTCCCGCACGCAGACGGTCTGCGGAATCAAGCTGCCCCCGAAACTGCGGCAATGCGACCGCCTGCCGGCGCCGATCTTCACCCCGGCCACCAAGGAACAGACCGGACACGACATCAACATCAGCTACGAGGAGATGATCGCGCGGGTAGGCGCGGGGCTGGCCGATGAGCTGCGCGAAAAAACGCTTCGCATCTACACGCAGGCGATGGAATATGCCCTGGCCCGAGGCGTGATCATCGCCGACACCAAGTTCGAGTTCGGGCAGCTTCCCGACGGCAGGGTGATCCTCATCGACGAGATCCTCACCCCCGACAGCAGCCGCTTCTGGCCCGCCGACGAGTACGAACCCGGCCACGATCAACCCAGCTTTGACAAGCAGTATGTCCGCAACTGGCTGGAAAGCCGTGACTGGGACAAGACCCCGCCGGCGCCCAAGCTGCCCTTCGAGGTGATCGAAGGGACCAAGCGAAGATACCTGGAAGCCTATCAGAAGCTGACCGGCGCGACGTTGAAGCTGTAACACCGTGCTTTGTCCATAAACGGCCAGGCCCTCTCCCGGCGACGGGAGAGGGCCTGGCTCGCATGAATCTTCCGCCGGGCGGATGGCTCACTCGGCCGTGAGCAGATAGCGGTTGTACACCGATCCCCAGTTCCTGATCCTGATCGTAAACGGACCAGTCCATTTCGGGGTGATGTCACAGACGCAGTAGTCGGTGTCACCCACATCCGAAGCGACGAGGTTGTTGAACTCGTCGTAAATGAACAGATCCAGGTCGGTGTCACCATCTCCATCAACAATGATCCGGGTCCTCTCGCCGCCGACCAGCCGGATCTGGTAGACGTCGGTGCTGTGGGCCAGCACGCGCTCGTGGGCGACCTTCCGCCCGCCGACGGGTTGCGCCCGGGACGGTGCGGCCGCGGCGGCAATCGCAAGCGCGATGCCCGTCAGCAGCGCTGCCCTGCGTGGTCGGATCCACCGGCCAACGCCACAAGCCGCAGACGAAAACGCGGTGCGAAACGGAATGTGGTGCAGCATGGTCAATCTCCTTTGGGCCGGCACTGTCCGGCACCGCAAACCGGTAGGTCGGCAAGCACGGTCTGCTGACAGCGCTCCCCGCGCCTGCCCTCAACAGGGCAGCGATCTCAACGGGCTCGGCGTGTGTGATGGTCAGCGTGACATGGTGGTGTCGGGCCGAGATGCGGCTGTGGCCGACAAGGGCCGGGTCGTCGTCTCCAACTCCCCTGCCCTGGCACGCCAACGCTGCGCGTCGGCGGCGCGATCCGTCTCGGTGTACAGATTCGCCAACGCGTCGGCGATTCGCCACAGGTTCGGATTGCCCGGCCAGGCGTTGCTCAACCGCTCGAAGGCATCGAGCAGAAGCGGTTCCGCCTCGCCATAGTTACCGAGCTTGAGCATGGCGCGTCCGAGCTCGGCGGCGCACACCGCCGCCAGCGCCGGCGGCGTGCCGGCAGCGCGCCGCACTGTCGCGTGCGTCGCGCGCAGAACCTCCTGGGCTTCGGTGTATAAGCCCCTTCGGATCAGCAGGCTTCCCCAATCAACTCCGGCGCGAATCGTATCAGCATGTTCAGCGCCGAGCAGGCGCATCCGGCCCTCGAACACCTGCCGGACCAACGGCTCGGCCTCATCGAATCTGCCCCGCGCGCCCAGAACGCGCGCCAGGTGCGACATCAACGTAAAGGTATCGAGATTGGGCGCGCCGCTGTTCGCCTGCGATGCGGAAATCGCCTGCCGGCAGAGCTGCTCGGCCTCGTCCAGCTTGCCGAGCAACTGTGCCGCGCGAGCCAGGTTCTGCCTCGCGGCGATGACAATGGAATCCTGTGGTCCGAGTCTGGCCGAGGCGGCCGCGAGCAGATCGCGCAGCTTGGCTTCGGCTTCGCTCACGTCGCCGCGCTCCAGGAGGAAACCCGCGTAGCGAAGCTGCGCCCCGAGCGTATCGCGGTGCGATTCGCCGAGGCACTGGCGACGACCCTCATAAGCGCGGCCAAGAAACCCTTCGGCGTCGTCGAACTTGCGCTGCTGCTGCAAGACCGCCCCGAGATTGATCTCGATCGTCAGCGCCACTGTGTCATCCGGCGACAGATGGGTTTGCGCCAAGGTCAGTGCTCGACGGAGGACGCTCTCGGCCGCCGCCAGCTTCTCCTGAGCTATGAGCACGGTCGCCAGGTTCTGCAGATAACGGATCGACTCGCGATCTTCCCTGCTCAGTGCCGAGTCGCTCTGCTCGACCGCCTCCCGCGCCATCTGCTCGGCTTCGTCGAGCTTTCCCAGCCGCTGAAGCACCGAGGAGAAGTTGCTCATCGCACGAGCCGTGTCCGCGACCTGCGGCGCCGGCGGACGGGCATAGCTGGCCAGAAGTTGACGATAGAGCTGTTCGGATTCATCCAGCCGACCCTGGTCGTCGCGAAGGACAGCCAGATTGTTCAGGGCCGCGCGTGTCGCGGGATCATCCTCGCCCAGGTGCATCCGCCGCAATCGCAGCACCTGCTGCATGTGGCTATCGGCATCTGCGAAGATCCCCAGTCCGTGAAAGGACTGCCCGATCGCCTCGCGTGCGGCCGCCTCCAGCAGCGGATCGCCGCCGAGCATGGGGACGATGCGCTGGCTGGCGGCGCCCAGCGCCTGGGCGATCGTCACATGCTGCCCGCCGCCTTGTTCGGGATCTGCGCTGCTCAGCGCCTGGATCATGAACTGGGTGAGTGCACCGGACCTGCCCGCCTCGCGCCGCGCCTGATCGCGCGCCCGCAAGGCGCTGACCGCCAGCGCGGTCATCCCCGCCGCCGCGCCCACCGCAATACACAGGATCGCCGTTACCATGCCCACCAGCGCCTTGTTACGCCTGGCGAATTTCCGCAGGTTGTACCAGGTGCTCGGCGGGCGCGCGGTGATCGGCTCGTAGTCTAGATAGCGTTGGACATCGGCGGCCATCGCGCCTGCGGTGGGATAGCGCCGGCTCTTGTCCTTGTCCAGCGCCTTGCCCACGATGGTCTCGACATCGCCGCGCAGACTTCTGTTGATGCTGCTCAGGCGGCTGGGTTCCTCCTCGCAGATCACGCGTGCGACTTCCGGCAGCGGCAGATCGTGTACCGTGTATGGCATCCGCCCGGTCAGAAGCTCGAATCCGACCACGCCCAGCGCGTATACGTCGGTGGCATGATCCAGCTCGTCCACCTTTCCGCGCACCTGCTCGGGGGCCATGTACTGCACCGTTCCGACCAGCGCGCCGGTTCGGGTGTGCAGCGACGCGACCGCCAGCGCGTCGGCTTCGATCGCCCGGGCAACGCCGAAGTCGATGATCTTCGGCCGGCCGTCGGGGGTGATCAGGATGTTGTCGGGCTTCAGATCACGGTGGACGATGCCGCGGCTGTGGGCGTGCTCGACCGCCTGGCAGATCGCCAGCAGCAGCTCGACGCGCTGGCGGAGTGTGAGCGGGTCGTTGGCCTGGTGTTGGGCGAGGTAGTCGTCCAGCGGCTGGCCATGGACGAACTCCATCGCGAAATAGGGCCGTGGCCCGGCGCCGCCGCCGTCGTCGTGAATGCCCGCGTGGTAAACCCGCGCGATCCCCGGATGTTCCAGCCGCGCCAGAAGCTTGGCTTCGTACTCGAAGCGGCGGAGCATCTCGTCGGACACCAACCCCGGGCGGATCAGCTTCAGGGCGACGCGTTGCCCCAGGCGTCGGTGCTCGGCCTCGTAGACCACGCCCATCCCGCCCTGTTTGATCTTGCGGAGGATCCGGTACTCGCCGATGCAGTCGTCGCGCATCGCCTCGACCAGATCGCGCGCCTTTTGCAGCTCCAGCGTGTTGTATGCCGCGGCGCCTGGCTCGTGCGGGCGGGTCTGACCCTGTTCGCCTGTGTCGCTCATATCAATACCCCTGGGTCCGCGACGGAGAGCTGAGTTACAGACGTGCACCAGTGATGCTAACGATCGCCGGATCGACCGTCGAGGAAAATCATGGAATCATAAGACGAAACGCACGTGGGTTTCGTCCGTGTCCCTCGCCCGTCTTGAGTAGCATGGAGTGATGAAGAGCCCGAAGCTCGGACTTTCGAATTCGAGTGCACCGCGCATGGCCGGGACGACCATGCCACAATTGGCTCGGACGTGTCACGGAGGGTCCCGCTCGTGATACGGGGCGGCCAACCCACGCAGTGAAGCCTCGGCTTGTTGCCCGGGGCGTGGTTCGTCGTTGATAATCCGACCGCTGATGCGAAGGATGGGGCGAGGGATCGGATCGCGATGAAGTAGAGAGGACCAACACCATGGCCGATGTCTGTGTCGCCGAAGCGCTGCGAGGAAAAGTGCCCGTCGGGTCTGAAGTGACGGTAAAAGGGTGGATCCGCACGCGGCGGGACTCCAAGGGCGGGTTTTCTTTTCTGACGATCAATGACGGTTCATGTCTGGATTCGATCCAGGTCGTGGCGCCGAACACCCTGCCGAACTACAACGCCGAGATTCTGCGCCTGACCAGCGGCGCTTCGGTGATCACCACCGGAACGCTGGTGCAGTCGCCGGGCAAGGGGCAGGCCTATGAAATCCAGGCCAGCCGGGTGCAGGTCGTGGGCATGGTGGATGATCCGGACACGTATCCGATCCAGCCGAAGCATCATACGTTCGAGTATCTGCGGCAGGTGGCGCACCTTCGCCCGCGGACCAACACCTTCGGCGCCGTGACGCGCGTGCGGCACACGTTGAGCATGGCGATCCACCGCTTCTTCCACGAGCGCGGCTTCTACTGGATCCACACGCCGATCATCACCTGCTCGGACTGCGAGGGAGCCGGGCAGATGTTCAAGGTCAGCACGCTGGATCTGGCCAACCTGCCGCGCACGCCCGATGGAAAGATCGACTACTCCAGGGACTTTTTCGGCAAACCGGCCAACCTGACCGTCTCGGGGCAACTGGAGGTCGAAGCATACTGCCTGGCGATGAGCAAGGTGTACACCTTTGGTCCGACCTTCCGCGCGGAAAACTCCAACACGCCGCGACATCTGGCCGAGTTCTGGATGATCGAACCGGAGATCGCTTTCGCCGACCTCAAGGCCGATGCGGACCTGGCCGAGGCGTTCCTCAAATACATCTTCCGGGCATTGCTGGAGGAACGCGCCGACGACATGAAGTTCTTCGCCGACCGCATCGACAAGAATTGCATCCAGCGGCTGGAGAAGTTCATCGACTCCAGCTTCGAGCGAATCAGCTACACCGACGCGATCGCAGCGCTGGAGAAGAGCGGTCGGAAGTTCGAGTTCCCGGTGAAATGGGGCGTGGATCTCCAGACCGAGCACGAGCGATATCTGACCGAGGAGCTGTTCGGCCGGCCGGTCGTCGTGATGAACTATCCCAAGCAGATCAAGGCGTTTTACATGCGGCTGAACGACGACGAGCGAACGGTGGCGGCGATGGATGTGTTGGCGCCTGGGATTGGGGAGATCATCGGGGGCAGCCAGCGCGAGGAAAGGCTGGACGTGCTGGACCGCCGGATGGATGAGCTGCACCTGGACAAGGATGCGTACTGGTGGTATCGCGACCTGCGGCGCTACGGGACGGTTCCGCACGCGGGCTTTGGCCTGGGCTTCGAGCGGACGATCATGTACGCCACCGGCATGGCCAACGTGCGGGACGTGATACCCTTCCCGCGCACGCCGGGCAACGCGGAGTTTTGAAAAAGGGGTCGGGAGTGTTTTCTGCCATGCGGAAAAGACTCCCGACCCCTTTTCGGGTTTGGCGCGGGGGGCGTCCGCCGTATACTGCGCGGATCGACCGTTTACAGGAGCATTAAACCCCATGAACGTACTGGTGGCCGGCGGGGCCGGATACATCGGATCGCACACCGTCAAACTGCTCAAGCAGACCGGGCACACGCCGGTGATCTACGACAACGCCTCCCGCGGACACAAGGTGGTGGCGGAAATCCTCAGGGTCCCGGCGGTCTGGGCGGATCTGGACGACAAGCCAACGCTCATCCGCACCCTGCGCGACTACCGGATCGACACCGTGATGCATTTCGCCGCCTACGCCTACGTTGGGGAATCGGTCGAAAAGCCACTGGAGTACTACCGCAACAACGTCGCCACAACCATCAGCGTGCTGGAGTCGATGCGCGACGCAGGGGTCAAGCGGTTCGTCTTCTCCAGCACCTGCGCCACCTACGGCGACCCGGAAAAAGTCCCCATCACCGAAGACGAAAAACAGGCTCCGGTTTCCCCATACGGACGAAGCAAACTGATGGTCGAGCAGATCCTCAAGGACTACCTGGTGGCCGACAGGCAGTTCTGCTTCGCCTCGCTGCGGTACTTCAATGCCAGCGGCTGCGCCATGGATGGCACACTCGGGGAAGATCATGACCCCGAAACGCACCTGATCCCGGTGGTGCTTCAGGCCGTGCTGGGCGTCCGCCCGAAGGTCACCGTCTTCGGCACCGACTACCCCACGCCGGATGGCACCAACATCCGGGACTACATCCATGTGGAGGATCTGGCCGACGCGCACATCAAGGCGATGGAGAAGCTTTCGCCCGGGCAGTCGATCTTCTGCAATCTGGGGACAGGATCGGGGTTCTCGGTTAAGCAAATCATTGCTACGGTGGAGAAAGTGACCGGTCGAAAAGTGCCGGTGGAGTACGGTCCGCGGCGTGCCGGGGACGCGGTGGCACTGTGGGCCGACCCCACCCGCGCCAAGCAACTGCTCGGTTGGGAAGCCCGCTACAAAGACCCGGAAACCATCATCCGCTCGGCGTGGAACTGGTTCCAGAAACACCCCAGAGGGTACGACAAATGACCAGCGGATTTTGCCCAGGGCAACAGGCTCGCCGCCGCGGAAAACCGGCCGCTTTCCGTATCAGCAGCGTCGCATCTGCGACACACCGGAGCAACGCATGAATGCACGGATCGGTCTGGCGGCAACGCTGTCCATCGTGGCGGCGATCGGTTCCTTCTTCGTCAACCCCCTGCTGGGGTTTTTTCTGTCGCTGGCGGCGATCTTCCTGGGGATCATCGGCTTTGTGATGGCCGCCTCCCCGCGCGTTCGAGGCGGAATCCTCAGCATCTTCTCGATCCTGCTCGGAATCGTCGGGCTGTTCGTCAGCATTCTCAAGGCCCTGTTGTAGACCGACAACGACAGAACCACGAACAATCGCGCCCCGCAGGAGCTGAACCTGGCCGATTTCCTCCGATCGCCGGAATATCATGTTGGCAGCCATGGACGAGCGCATCGTCAAGCTTGCCGAAAAGGCCAAAGCCCTGCCCAAAGCTCCGGGCGTCTATCTGATGAAAGACGACCGCGGGCGGGTGATCTATATCGGCAAATCCGCCTGCCTGCGCGATCGCGTCTGCTCCTACTTCCAGGCTTCGACGAAGCTGGAGTACAAGAAGGCCGGGCTGCTCGAGGAAGTCGTCGATTTCGACATCATCCAAACCGATTCCGAAGTCGAGGCGCTACTGGCCGAGAACCGGTTGATCAAAGACATCCAGCCGAAGTACAACGCCCGGCTGCTGGACGACAAGACTTATCCGTATCTGATGGTGACGACCGGCGAAGACTACCCCGGCGTATACGTCACCCGCGAGCCGCGCACGCAGGGAGTAAAGCTCTATGGGCCGTTCACCAGCGTCAACGCGCTCAAGGACGCGGTCACGCATCTTCAGAAGGCCTTCCGCTTCCGCACGTGTCATCTGGATATCCGGGAGGACGACCCTTCTCGCCGGTTCTTCCGTCCGTGCCTGCTTTATGCGATCAAGCAATGCACGGCGCCGTGCGCTGACAAGGTCTCCCGCGAGAGTTACAACCAGGACATTCGACGTCTGATCAGGTTTCTCGACGGCGAACGAAAGTCCATCCTGCGCGACCTGGAGAAGGAGATGAATCAGGCGGCGGCGGAGCTGCGTTTCGAGCAGGCGGCCAGAATCCGCGACGAGATCCGCGCGCTTCAGGCCCTGGGGCATCGCGCACGCAAGGGCGAACAGCAGTTCTGGCAACCCGAGGCGTTCATCCACAACCCCCAGCAGGGCGTCGCCGCGCTGCAACAGGCACTGGGGCTGCCCGAGCCGCCCAGAATCCTCGAGGCCATTGATATCGCCCATCTTCAGGGCGGCGAGATGGTCGGATCCAAAGTCACCTTCATCGATGGCGTGCCGTTCAAGGATGCCTACCGCCGCTACAAAATCCGCCACGCACAGGGCAACAACGATTATCTGAGCATTCAGGAAGTGGTCTGGCGGCGCTATCGCGAGGCCGGGGCCAACAACGAGCTGTACCCGGATGTGATCCTGATCGATGGCGGGCTGGGTCAGCTCCACGCCGCCATGGACGTGTTCAAAACCATGGACTTCAGGCCCCCGATGGTGATCTCGCTGGCCAAGAAGCAGGAACTGATCTACGTGCAGGGCCAGACGGAACCGCTGCGTCTGGCGCGGAACAATCCGGCGTTGAAGATGCTCCAGTACCTGCGTGACGAGGCGCACCGTTTCGCGCAGCACTATCACCACATTCTTCGACGCAAGGCGCAGATCGACGAGCAGGTGAAACAGGGGCGTCGTCCCCCGCCGCGGCGACGCAAGGGCCCGGATTCGCCGGCCAACGGCCCGCCCCAACCGCCGACAACCCCATCCGAGTGATGCGGCATGTGAAACGCGCTCGGCGCCGAAGATCGGATGTTTGCAAGTCAGTTGATGCACCATGCAAGTATCTCGATTCGTCATCCCGCATCTGTGCATCATCGCGATGGCGCTGCCCGCGACCCGGGCGGCGCCACCCGCAACTGCCCCATCGGCCGACTGGGACATCGCCGTTTCCGATATCTGGCGGACGGATCTGGCTCGCCGCAGCGAGCAGGCGCTTCGCCGGGGCGTCAGGTTCCTGCTGTCCCAGCAGAACCCCGACGGAAGCTGGGGCATGGGCAAGGCGACCGACGAGGAAGGCGGCAACACGGCGCTGGTGACGCTGGCGCTTCTGAGCTGCGGGGAATCGCACCAGTCGGCGGCGATCCAGCGGGCCATCGCGTTCCTGAAAAAAGTCCAGCCGGAAAAGACGCATCACGCCACCTATTCGATCGCGTTGCGCGCCTGCGTGTGGGCATCGCTGCCCGAGCAGTTGCGGCAAAGCGAGCTGCGCGCCGATCTGCGCTGGCTGCTGGATGCGATGATTCAGGGCCCGTCGCGCGCCCGCGACGGGCGGAGCGTCGATCGCCGCGGGATGTACGACTACAACGTCGGCGGAACCGGGCTGGGCGGAGATTACTCCAACAGCCAGTACGGCGTGCTGGGCGTGTGGTACGCCGCCGACGCAGGCCTGGAAGTCCCCCGAGCCTACTGGAAGCAGGTGGAGGATGGCTGGCTGGCCGGACAATGCGAGGACGGCGGGTGGGCGTACATGCCCGGTCGGCGCCGCAGCTACGCCTCGATGACCGCCGCCGCCGCCGCAACCCTCTACATCACCAACGACTACCTTCACGCGCGTCAGGCTCAGAACCTTAACCAATCCGTCACCAACGAACCGCTGGAACGCGCCATGAAGTGGCTGGGCGACAACTTCGCCGCGGATCTGAATGTCGGACGCGACATCCTTCCCGGCGAGCAGCGACAACGCGACCGCTCGCTTCTGAACATCCTGGGCGAGCTGGCGCAGCCGTCCGGCACACAGGTTCACTACATGCTCTTCGCCTACGAGCGCGTCGGCGAGGCCAGCGGGCTGACACGTTTCGGCCAGCACAAGTGGTTCGACGAAGGAGCCGAGTTTCTCATCCGAACCCAGGCTTCGGACGGATCCTGGCAGGGATCGAATCACGAGCAGACCGATACGGCCTACGCGCTGTTGTTTCTGTCGCGCGGGCGAGCGCCGATCGTGTTGCAGAAACTTCAATTCAACGGGCGATGGAACAACCGACCGCGCGACGCCTGGGGCTTTACCCGCTTCATGCGCCGCGCCAGCGAACGGCATGTCAACTGGCAGGTCGTCTCGATCGACCACACGCCCCAGGAGCTGCGCCAGTCGCCACTGCTTTATGTCGCCTCGGATCGTCCCCTTGTGCTGGATCGGACGCAAAAGGCCAGGCTCAAGGATTACATCGATCAGGGCGGATTGCTCGTGTGCGTCAACGAAGGGAGCGGAGATGCGTTTGCGCGCTCGATCATGGAACTGGCGGCGGAGCTGTACCCGGCGTATCCGATGCGCGACCTGCCGGCGAATCACCCCGCTTACACCGCCAACTTCCCCGTCACGCGCGGCACGGATCAGACCAACCTCCGCGGCGTGAACAACGGCCTGCGAGAGTTGATCGTACTGTATCCCAGCGGCGACATGTCGTGGAAGTGGCACAGCGCCGGCGGCGCGTTCCTCCCGCGCAACAGCGCCTACGCCACGCTGGCCAACCTCCACCTGTACGTGACCGACCGCGCCAACCCGCGCTACAAGGGCGAGGACACCTGGATCGACCGCGACCCGCTTGCGCCGCGACCCACACGCAGCCTGCGCATCGCACGCCTGCGACACACGGGCAACTGGGATCCCGAACCGGCAGGCTGGGTGCGACTGGCCAACCTGCTGGCCAACCGCAACGGCATCGAGCTTCAGGTCGATCCGGTTTTTGTTGCCGATGCCGCGGCGCATCGGCTGGCCCACATCACCGACACGCGATCGCTTCAGTTCGATGAATCCGACAAGGCCAGGCTGCGTCAGTACATCGACGGTGGCGGGTTGCTGCTTTTTGACGCGGCTGGCGGTTCGCCCGAGGCCGCCGCGTCCTTCGAGCCGCTGCTGCGCGAACTATACCCCTACCACGTGACGATCGAGCCTTTGCCGCTGGATCATCCGATCTATCACATGAAATCCCTGGGCGGCGAGGAGATCGATCGCGTCCGCTTCCGTCGCCGCGAAAGCAATCTGGATCTGGTGCCGATCCCGCGCCTGCGGGCCGCCAGCATCGACGGGCGGATCATCGCCATCATCTCCCCCGAAGATCTCAGCGGCGGGCTGGTCGGCTATTCCACCGCCGGGCTGGAAGGCTACGCTCCAGGCAGCGCCATCAGCCTGGTGCGCAATATCGTGCTGTGGCATGTGGACCGCGGATCAGGCCCGGGAGACTGATCGGATCCGTCTCAAATCCGGGCACGTAGCGGCTGCCGCCGCTCAAGATCGGCGGGAACAATCAAACATTGACATCCCGGCGGCTGCCAATGACAACTTGTTTCCATGAGCCAGATCAAAATCGGTCTGATTGGGGGAACCGGGTTGGGAGCGGCGCTGGTCGGGCAGGGCAGCCAGGACGCCAGGCGGCATGAGATCGACACGCCCTTCGGGCGTCCAAGCGATGCGATCATCGAAACAAGCTGGCACGGGCTGCCGATTTTCATTCTCAATCGCCACGGACCGGGGCATCTGCTCAACCCCTCTCAGGTTCCCTATCGTGCCAACATCTTCGCGCTCAAGCAGCTTGGATGCACACACATCATCGCCTCGGGCGCGGTGGGCAGCCTGCGTGAGGAGTTTCGGCCCACAGACCTGGTGATTCCCGACCAGATCATCGACAAGACGCATAAACGGGCCAACACGTTCTTCGAGCGGGCGGCGGTGCATGTGGAAATGGCTGAACCTTTCTGCCCGGTGCTGCGTCGGATTCTCCTGGAGGCAGCAAGGGATTCGGGGTCGGCGCCAGCCAGTTCGGCCGCCCAGCCCGCCAGCCCGGCTGCGGCAGCGACTTCCAGCCCGGATCGTGCGTCGTTTACGGTTCACGATCACGGCTGCTACGTGGCGATGGAAGGGCCGGCGTTCTCGACGCGGGCCGAAAGCCTCATGCACCGACTGTGGGGCGGCGATCTGATCGGCATGACCGCCATGCCTGAAACCAGGCTGGCACGCGAGGCCGAAATCGCCTACGCGCTGGTCGCGCTGGTGACGGACTATGATTGCTGGCGGGGCAGACCAGCCGCCCCGGGACAGGCCGGCCACGCGCAGGCCGCTGCTGAGGTCGATCCGTTCGCGCTTCTGAAGGAGATCACGTCGAACCTTCAGCAGGCGACGGCGAACGCGATCGAGCTGATGCGCCGTGCGGTTGCCCTGATTGCCTCTCGCCCGCCCCAGCAGCTTGTATCGCCGGCGCATCATGCGCTGCGGCTGGCGATCTGGTCGGATAAATCCAGGATCGCGCCCGATGAAGTGCAGCGATTGGCCCCACTGTGGATGAAGTACTTTGGAACCACCGATGAACACAGTTGAACACAGACCGGGCAGCGGCATCAAGCCACGGATTTCACAGATGAAAGCACCCGCCGCCGCGCCGTCGGCGATATCTGCCAGGTCTGCCTGGCTGGTTCTGCTGCACGTGTGTTCAATCGTGTTCATCTGCGGTTCGCTTTGCTTCGCCCAGGCGGTCAACCCACAGAGCCTTTACGGGCGAGACACGACTCAGGGCGTGTATGTCCGCGATTCGGCAGTGGCGGTGGAGAAGTTCGCCCTGGCCGAGCGGATGGAGCATCTGAAGGAGTGGGACAAGGCCGCCGACGTGTATCAGGAGATTCTGCGCAGCTACAGCGATCGTGTGGTTCCGTCGCAGGTGGATGCGGAGAACAAGATTTATCAGTACACCAGCGTGACGCCGGCGGTTCAGGAGCGGCTGGCGCGCTGGCCGGAGGAGGGGCTGCGGGTCTATCGCGCGCGCTACGAGACGCAGGCGGCGGAGCTGCTGGCATCGGCGGGAGACGACCTGGGGCAACTGCATCGGGTGCTGGCCCATTATTTCGTGACCGACGCCGCCAAACAGGCCGCCATGCGGATGATCGAGCTGTACCTGGAGCGTGGCGAGTTTCCCGCCGCCGCCTGGACCGCTGATCGACTGCTCCGCTGGCATCCGGCAACAGGCGCGGATCGACCCGCGTTGCTGTATCGCGCGGCGATGGCGTATCACCTGGCGGGCGACCGGCAGCAGGCAGCGGCCCGACTGGAAGAGTTGAAGGCCAACTTTCCCGATGCGATGGGCCAGGTGCGCGGCGCCCAGGTGATGCTGGCGGATTCGCTGGCTGGCGCGCTGGCCATCGCCCCGCACGAGCCGCAATCCGGAGACGCGCGGCTGGCGGGCGGGGAAGACTCCTGGCCCACCGCATTCGGAAGCCCCGATCGCGCGCGCGTGCCGCAGGCGGGAGGCTTCGGCGGAGCGCGGCTGTTCAGCATCGAGTTGGCTCGCCCCAACTTCCGTGGCATGAGCCAGCAACGCGTCGAGCTGCTGCGGCAGGATCAACGCGACCGCGACAACGGCCTGATGACCGGCGTGTTCCCCGTCGTCGATCGCGGCGAGCTGTTCTTCCACGACAACACCCGCATCTACGCCGTCACCCTCGACAGCTATCAACCCCTGCCCGGATGGGCCCAGACCTACGACGGCGAGCGCAACGGACGCTACGTGACCAGCGGCTGGCCCACCCCGCGCTGCCAGCAGTGTACTCTCACCGTGACCGACGACTCGGTGCTGGCGGTGATGGGATTGCCGGATTTCATCACGATGCAGTACACCGGCAGCTACGGCCAGCGCGATACGCGGCTGGTGTGCCTGGACCGGCGCACCGGCCGACAGCGATGGCTCGTGCAGCCACGCATGCTGCCCGAGTCAGCAGCCAATCTGCGCAACCTCGATTTCTTCGGCTCTCCGCTGGTGATCGGCAAGACCGCCTACATCCAGGCGCGCGGAGGCAAGGGAGTGCAGTTTGAAGATTCCTACGTGCTGGCCTTCAACGCCGACGATGGCGCGTTCAAATGGGCCTGCTACATCGCCAGCGCCAACACCAACGCCCAGTTCTGGGATGCGGATCTGAGCTCGCTGCTGGGGCAGAACGTGTCGCACCTGGCGTACTCGAGCGGGCGGCTGTACGCGGCAACGAACCTGGGCGCCGTCGCCTGCATCGACGCCTACGACGGAACCATCGTCTGGCTGAACATCTATCCGCGCAATGTGCCGGAGCCGAACCGGGCGTTCGGATTCGGCGGCGGGTGGAACCGGGCACGCGCGATGGCATCGGGCGTCGGCGGCGAAAAGCCCTGGACCTACAACCCCGTCGTCGTCTCGCAGGGCAAAGTGTTCGTGTTGCCCTCCGACGGACTGCATCTGCACATCTACGACGCCGGCAGCGGCGTAGAGGTCAAGCGCATCAGGCTGAGCCTTTTTGACAACGCAGACACGATGCTCGGCGTGGTCGGCGAAAAGCTGATCATCAACAACGCCCGCCAGGTCTTCTGCATCGACTGGGTGCATTACGATCCTGCCAAAAAGCGAGACGACAACCTGCTGTGGTACAACTCCTTCCAGCGTGCCGGCGCGCCGGAAGATTCGATCCGCGGACGCGGCTTTGTCACCACCGACAGCGTCATCATCCCCACCGCCTGGCAGTTGATGCGCCTCACGCTCAACAGCGGCAAGATCGTGGCCAAGTACCCCGCCGCCAGCGGCGGCGCCTGGGGCCAGGACGAGGGTCCGGGCAACGTGCTGGTGGCGCAGGATCGGCTGATTGTCGCCGGGCCGTCGCGGGTCACGGTCTATACCGACCTTGCGTTGGCGATGTCGAAGCTGGATGCGGAGGTTGCCGCCGCGCCCGATGATCCGGCGCCGCGGCTTCGCTACGCCGACATGCTGTTTGTCGCCGGCAAGCTTGAAGAGGCGATCGCGAAACTGGACGAGGCGATTGCGCTGATCAGCCAGGGGCATGGCGGGACGATGTTCGGCGGCGCCGCGCGCGACAAGGTCTTCACCACGGCTCTGGGTTTTGCCCAGAAGCTGGCCAAAGAGGCGCAGCAGACGCCTGCCGTTGCAGATCTGGCGGCGGGGCTGTTCGACCGTGCGGCGGTGGCAGCAACGACGCCGTCGCAGCAGGTCACCTACCGGCTGAGCCGCGCCGCATTCGCCCGCCAGCGCGCACAGCACGATCTGGAGGTCAAGCTGCATCAGCAGATCCTTTCGGATCCGCTGCTGCGGGAGGTACCGGTGGCCGACGAGGACGGCGACGCCGTCGCCGCCGCCGTGCTGGCACGCAGGGCGATCGATCAGGCGATCCAGCGGGCCGGCCCGGCCGTCTACGAGCCTTACGAGCGCGCCGCCGCCGAGCGGCTCCGTGCCGCCGAATCCGCCATCGATCCACAGCAGCTTCAGGAGGTGGCGGCGATGTATCCCAACTCGTCGGCGGCGCCGCGCGCCCTGCTGGCCGCCGCCGAGGCCTTCGAAGTCAACAAAGATCCCCGCCGCGCCACGCAGGTCCTTCGCCAGGCCTACTTCCGCTACCCGGAATATCCCCAGCGTGCTCGAATCATCGAGGCACTGGCGAGAAACTCTCTGGCGATGCCGAACCGGATCGACGTGGCGATCGCGCGGCTGACGCTCGGCGCGCAGAAGCTGGGCGGAACGCCGCGGCTTTCGCGCCCACTGCCTCTGCCGGATGGCACGGCGATTCAGCCCAATGTCAGCTTCGCCGACGCCGCCGATCAACTGCGCAAGTATCTGGCCCGCTCGTCAGCCGGCGACCTGCCTCAGATCGGTCTGCCCCCACGCTCGCGCACTTCGTTTCTTCCGGAGTCGCCGGAGTCGATCGTGCCGGGTGTTTCGGCGTTGCTGGTTCCGCCGGCGGAGTTCGCGCGGCATGATCGCGTGATCACTTACACCCCGGGCATCGGAGTGCGCGTCTTCGCCGTGGGACAGACCCAGCCGATCATCACCTGCGCGGAATTCACTGAGCTTGCGAAGGGGGCGGCGTGGATCGAACGGCACAACCTGCTGGTCTGGGGCCAGACCGAGATGATGCTTTTCGCCGGCGACAGCGGGCAACTGCTGTGGAAGACGTCGCTGAAATCGATCCCGCAGGTGCTGGTGGTGGCGCAGGGATCCGCACAGAGCGCCGAAGAGGCCGACCTCGACGCCGACGCGCCCGCCAACGCGCCGCAAGTCGCAGAGCCGCAGGAGATCGTCATCGACGCCGGAAACCTCGCTCAGCAGCAGATCATCATCCGGCGTAATCAGCAGCTCATCATCCGCGCCCGGCGAGGACGTTTCGGTCCGGTCGCGGTGGCACAGGCGGCACTGGAGATGCCTCCGCAGCCGGCTTCGGAACAGATCGCGCAGGTTCGACCGCTGGCGGATCGGATCGTCGTGGGCACGACCGACGGTCGAATCGCCGCGTTCGACCTGGATGGTGGCCGGCTGCTGTGGCAGACGCGGCTCGGGCAGCGCGCGGCCAGGAATCTGCTGGCCAACGACGACTTCGTCGTGGCGCACCTGCTGGAGGCGGCTGGCGGCGCGGTCAGCGTGCAGGTGGTGGTGCTGGATGCGTTTTCCGGGCAGGTGCTGTCGCGTCGCAGTTTCGGCACCGACACCGACGTCGCCATGGCGGGCGCCGATCCGGTCGCGATGCTTCCGGTCAACATCGCGCTTTCCCCCGACGGCATCCTGGTTTGCCTGCTCGCCGACCGGATTTGCGGCAAGGACCTGTTCGAGCCGGGCGGGCTGGAGCAATGGACCTACATGGGAGAACGCCGACGCTCGGATCTGGGCGCCCCCTACCAGTTCTCCACCGAGCCGGATCACTTGCAGATCAGCGGCGAGCGGGTGCTGGTGGTGGCTGACAACGGCACGAGCCTGCACGGCTATTCGTTGCGCAGCGGCAAGCCGCTGCCATTCAATCAGCAGACCCTTCAGTTCGAGTCGCGAACCAGCACCGGACGCCTGGTGCTGCGCACCGCGGGCAGCAGGTTGTACCTGGCACTGGCCAACGACATGAAGGGATACGATCTGGACAACGGCACAGCGTGGGTCAGCCGATTCGATGCGCGTACGAGCCTGCGGGTCAGGGACGTGATCATCGCCCGCGACTATGTCATCGGGCTGATGGATCTGATGCCACGCGGACCGCGCCTTCCGCCGCTGGCGCAGCCTCAGCCGCAGGACCAGTCCCCCACGCCCATTGTGCACATCAAGGCCTTCAGCCGCGCGATCAACCCCAATGGCAGTGAGTCGGGTTTGCTGGAGCACGATGTGAAGATCAGTGACCCGGCCACCATTTTGTCCTGGCAGGTGGTGGACGGCGGGTTCTACTACCTCAGCGGCGACCAGAAGCTGCACTTCCGACAGAGCGCCGGCAGGCCATGAACGGCATGCCCACGCCACACAGTCGCGTGACCAGCCTGCATATGTCGATTCGATTGCCGATGCGCTTGCCCGAAGCGCCTGGATCCGTCCGGGCGACATCGTGACGCCGCCAAAATAGCCCGTAGGCGCAGCGGCGCGGGCGGCGCATGGTGGATGCCCACCGGATGCCTGCACCGGGCCGTTGGCTATCGGCGTCATGGTAGACCCGAGGCGGCCCAGGCCGAGCAACCGGCAGACGTACCGGCGTCGCGATCGCATGGCTGATGTGCCGGCGCCCGCCACGCCCTGTTGGAAGTGAGGTGTCGTATGACCCACGTAACGCGTCGATCCACTGGCTCGACCCGCTCGAAAATCCTGACGCTGGCGATGAGCCTGGCGCTGGGCGGCGGTGTGGCGCTGGCGCAGCAGCCCGAACCGCCCGGACAGATGCAGCCAACCGCACAGACCGGCGCCATGGGCGGCGCCGGCCAGCAGGCCGATCAGCAGATCAGCCAGCAGCTTCAGCAGTGGGCACAGGATCCGGCCGGTGCCGTGGAGAAACTGTTCGTCCTGCACGCTTACATGGGCAACCAGGCGGAGATCGAGCTGGCTCGCGCCGCCCAACAGAAGGCCCAGGATGATCAGGTCAAACAGCTCGCCCAGCGCATCGTCCAGGATCATCAGCAGGCCAACCAGCAGCTTCAGCAGATCGCCCGCCAGATGCAGGTTCAGCTTCCCCAGTCCCTGCCACAGATGAAACAGCAGGAACTGCGGATCTTCACGTCACTGTCGGGCGAGCAGTTCGATAAGCTGTTCGTTGCGCACATGCAGGCCAACCACGCCAGGGACCTGATCAAGTACCGCACCGTTTCGCAGACGGCGCAGAATCAGCAGGTGCGGCAGTACGCCAGCCAGCAACTGCCCTTACTCTCGCAGCACTTCGAGAGCGTGCAGCAATGCGCGGTGGCTCTGGGTCTGCCCAGTGGCTCGCTGGAGGCGATCCCCGCCGCCGGTCGCATCGAAGGAACCGGCACGGGTCGCAGCGGCGAACAGCAGCCGCAGCCCAATCGTTGATCGAGCCGATTTCGGTTGATCGGGCGGGCGATGATGGAGCAGATGCCGGCCGAGCGCCGGCCTGCTCCGTCATCTCCGCTCTTTCACGGTTTGGGCGCATTCTGTCTGCCGCTTGGCCGCAGTACAATCCCGCGGCCAGGCTCCGACGGGTGTTTCTGCGCGCCGCTCCAGGCGTGAAGCTCCCGCGCAGAACGTTGCACACGTGCGCTGGCAGGCGGACAGACAATGCAGGCGATCATCTTCGACATGGATGGACTGATGGTGGATACCGAGCCGCTGTACTGGGAGGTGGCCCGGGAGCTGGCGGCGCGATTCGGCAAATCCGTCTCGGATGAGACGCTGCGGAAAATGATGGGCCGCAGCCGGCACGAGTCGATGCAGATCTTCGCACAGGACTGCGGCATCGACCGGCCGGTGGAAGAACTGCTGGCTGAGCGGGAGCGGCTGATGCTCCAGCGTTATGCGCGAGGCGTGGAGCCGATGCCGGGGCTGCGCGAGATTCTCGAGCGCTTCCACGGAAGGCTAAAGCTCGCGGTCGCGACCAGCAGCCCGAAGAAATTCACCGACGTGCTGCTGCCTGCGCTGGGCGTGGCCAGGTATTTTGACGTGATTCAGACCGGCGACCGGATCCTTCGCGGCAAGCCCGACCCGGAAATCTACCTCAAGACGATGCAGCGACTGCAAGTCAGGCCCGATCAATGCATCGTGCTGGAGGACTCCCGCGCCGGCGCCCTGGCCGCCCACCGCGCCGGCGCCTACGTCATCGCCGTCCCCAGCGCTCTGACCGCGCAGGAGGATTTCAGCTTCGCCGACGCCCGCGTCCGCGATCTGCACGAGGCCGCCGAGCAGATCGAACGAGTGTTGGCATCTCCGCCACGCACCGCGACGAGCCGGGCTTAAGGCCGGTTTGCACGCAAGTTCTTCACGGATTGGTTCCCCACTGCCCCTTCGGTCGGGTATGATAGCCTGGTGAGGGAAGATAGTTTTTCCTCATTTCGTCTGGCCGTCCGCTCACGTCGTGACGGCATGATCCGATCGAGGGGCCGACAATGCTTGTTCAGATGCTGCGCCGCAACCTGCTTTCCGCCGGCGCGACCTTGCTTTCGTGCAGCGTGGCGCCGTGCGCCAGCGCTGCGACCATCAACCACTGGATCAATCCACTTGGCGGGAGCTGGTCGGATCCCGCCAACTGGCGGCAGAGCCGCGTGCCGCTGGCCGACGACCGCTGCCTGTTCGACCTGGACGCCAGCTATACCGTGATGCTCACGCAGAGTGCGCTGGCCGCGGATGCGGAGTTCATGCGCGGCGACGTGACGCTGGACCTGTCCGGTCAGACCTGCACGCTCGACTCAGAGTTCTCCGACCGCCTGCTGGTCGCGGCGGCGGCCGGACAGAATGCGCGGCTGACCGTCACTGGAGGCGGCACGCTGTTCACACCCCTGCACTTCTCTGCCGCTGATGACCCCGGCGCCCGCGCCGTCAACTTCGGCTTTGCGCGCGTGGGGACCGGCGCAGGCAGCTTCGGACGGCTGGAGCTTGGCGGCACCAACACCAGCATGCCCCTGACCGGAGGTATCACGCTGGGGCGCAGTGACGGCAGCGGCAGCGGCGAGTTGATCATCCGCGCCGGAGCGGTGGTTTCCGACACGATCCCCGGCGGCGCGCTGACGGCAAGGATCGACTTGAACCCCGGCAGTTCGGTATCGGTCAGCGGAACCAACTCGCGGCTGATCGTCCAGGACTTTCATTCGACCAGCGGCGCACTGAACGCCGCGGCCAGAACGGGCACGGACGCCAGCACCATCTCCATCACCGCTGGCGGCTCGGCAAAGGCCGCGGTCTGGTCCCTGAGCGGGCGAACCGTTTTGGAAGTGTCCGATGGTGGCAGGCTGTTCAACGAAGATGGCCTGGTCGCACCGGACCTGCGGATCGGCTCCAACGCCGCCGCTACCCTACGGGGGCTGGTGAACATCGGCTCGGCCAGCATCAACGCAGGTACGCTGGATCTCGCCAGCGCCTTCGGCGTAAGCATCGATCAGTTGGAGGTGATCGGCGGAGCACAGGTCCTGGCCGGGCGTGCGATCATCACCAGCGGAAGCATCGGCGGCGGATCAACCTTCAGCGGCAGCCTCTTCCAATCCAACCTGACGTTTCGCGACGGAGCCACGGCACTGCTGAGCAACATCGACGCCTCGTCAGTCGTAATTGGCGGCCCCGGAACCGGCATGAGCGGGATGTTTCTGACCTGCGGCGCCGCCGAGGACCCGGCGCCACAACTGCTGCGCCTGGAGGACGGAGCCTGGGCGACCTACCAGTGGATCAATCTTCTGGGCAACACGCGTCTGGAGCTTGCGCAGGGCGCGCAGATGATGGCTGGGGAGCTGAGCATCGCTGGCCGCAGTGGCGCCGCCAGCGTGATGACCATCGACAGCACGTCGAGCGCTTCGGCCGACCTGGTCATGGCCAACGGTGACGTGCCCGGCGCAGCAAGACTGACGCTCGACGCCGGTGGAACCATCACCGCCAGTGATCGTGTAATCATTGGCGCCGGCGCTGCGCTGGGCGGCAGCGGGAACGTCACCGGGAAGCTGGTTGTCCAAGCCGGCGGCAGCATCGAGCCTGGCGAGACGACCGATGGCGCGCTCGTCACCGGCGATCTTGAGCTGGGCGGCACGTTCATCTGCGACATCACGGGCAACGCAACGGCGGATCTGCTGGAGGTTCACGGCGGCGTGTCCCTTTCCGCCTCGTCAGAGCTGCGCCTGCGGCTGGCCGAAGGCATCGAGCCGCCGGCCGGCTCGATGTTCCTGATCATTCGCAATGACGGCGATGATGCCGTCAACGGCGCTTTTGGCGAGCTGAGCATCGAGCAAGCCTCATCAATCCTGCCTTCGCGAACCTTGGACTACATTCTGGATTACCGCTACGCCGCCGATCCGGATGGCCTGCCCAACGACGTGGCCGTGCGAGTCGTGCCCGAGCCGCATGCGATGGCACTGGCCCTGCTGCTGGCGGGGCTGATCTCTCGCAGCCCGCGGGGCAACAGATCAAACCTGCCACACCGGCGGCCACGTGTGCCACCGGCGGGCTTTTCGTGCAGATGCTGTACCTTCCGCCGCTGATCCGCCAGATGAGCTAAGCCGACGCATCTTCGCCTGTTTTTTTTCGACCGCCGCAACGCAAGGATCCCGCCAGCTTCGCACCTGGCCGTGGTAGACCAACTCGCGCCTCAACCAACTCAGCTTAATGATGAAGACGAGCTCGCTCTGGAATTCACTCCCAACCCCGCCCTGTTTCCCGGAAAAACTTTTTCTTTGACAGCACTGCCTGCAATGGAGTAGGTTTTCATCCGCTTTGTCCGCACCGGCGGCCCCTGAGGGGTAGCGCACTGTGAGAAGCTGGAAGACAAGCTGCATCTTGATGCGCCCACGGTGACCTTCAGCGAATTCCTTTGGAAAGGCCTGCCCCGGGGGTACGCCATCGAGCTCGATCAGCACGCGAGGTGACAAAGGGGTCGGGAGCATTTTTCACGGTCCGGAAAATACTCCCGACCCTTTCGAATTGCGCACGGCGCTGCGCGCCGCTGCTGATGCTGGGCATTGGAGGGTGCAGAGCAAGACAAGAGGTGATTCCAATGGCCAGCACGGCGAGACTCGGCGCAGTCATTTTCACCGGTGACAAGGACCGGCTTGCACGGTTCTACGAGGCTGTTACAGGGTTGAAGATCTCCGCAAGGAACAACGGGGTAACGGTTCTGGCGTCGGACGTGTTCGAGCTCGTGATTCATGCCCTTCCCACAGAGCCAGTGAATCACGCTACGCTGCCCGGGCGTGAGTCGTACGTGAAGCCCTTCTTTCCGGTAGAGTCGTTGGCCGAGACGCGGAAACGCGCTGCGGCCTTCGGCGGGCAGCTAAGCCCTGCGAGTGAAGAATGGAGTGCTCGCGGATTCAGGGCCTGCGAGGCGATTGATCCCGATGGAAACCCGATTCAGTTTCGCGAGCCTGTGCCCTGATAAGCCCGACGGTTGCCTGCGGCGCCCTCAGGTAAGCTCGATCGTCACGCGTCGCTGCGAATGTCGCCAGCGTTCAAACAATCCCTGGAGTAGCTATGACCAGCGATCACCTGGTGTTCTACGTCAAACTGCATGTCAAGCCTGAACGCGTTCAAGAATGGAGACAGGCGTTTGGAGAAATTGTCGAAGCCATGTCCAAGGAGCCGGCCTTTATCTGCTGTTACTTGCATCAGGATGCCCAGGACAAAAATCTGTTCACGCTTTACGAAAGATGGGCCGAACCAAGTGTCCAGGCGTTTCTGGAGAATCAGATGAAGCCGTATCGTGTCGAATACGATGCCAAGCTGCCAGATTTGTTGCAGCGCCCACGGGAGGCTCAAGTTCTGGTTCCACTCGGTCAATGGCTGACTGGCGGCACCTGACAACTCATTCACGCCGACGCCGCTTGGCGGCGCGGCTTGATTCAGGCGTCAGGAGATGACAAAGAGGTCGCGAGCATGTCTCACGGTCCGGAAAGTACTCCCGATCCCTCAGAATGTCCCCAGTTCTTTCCCGACAATCTCGGATGGAGCCTGAGCAAGGCGACTATCGTCCAGCACGCGTATCACGCCATGTCCCACGACGAAGGTCGGTTCTTTTTCCCGGTGACGCGTGTGGACCGTGCTTCCGAGATGTGGTTCCATGGTGTTCACGGGACCGTGGGCGCTTCGGACATCACCTACGACTGGATGATCGAGCACGCGCAACGCCGGGGCGCGCGCATCGAGAAGCCTCAGGGCTTGATGCTGGACCAGGAGATGCCCTGGGAGCCCAACGGCGGTAGCTCGCGCGACGCCGACGTGTTCAATGACAACTTCTACGACTATCCACACGAGACGTTTCCATGGTGACCGGTAAGAATTGGCAGCATGAACTACTTATGTGCCTTCTAGCCCTGGCCTTCACCGTCCATGGATGCGCGTTCTCTCGGGCAAAGCGTCCTTACTCGTACGAGATGGCCCTGAAGAACGAGCACCACGACGAAATCTACAACGCCAATGTCGAATGGGAAGGCTTTACCTTCCAAGCTCCGATGACCGAGCCGGAACAGGGGTGCATTGTGCCGGGGGGGGTGAGCACCTACAACTCGATCCCGTTTGCAGTGCCGCCGCAGGTGACGGTCACTTGGCGGACTACGGACGGCAAGCATCACACGCAAATCGTGCAGATTACACCAGATTTAGTTCCGGGCAATCACGACATACTCGCTTTTGTCTTTCGGAAGGACAACACGGTGGGCGTCAAGAGGTTGGCGCCTTCAGATTTCGGCAAGCTGCTTGATCCGGAATAGAGGGCGGGGGCGGAAACCGGGACGGCTCTTAATGACATTAAGATAGCCGTAACTCCGCGCCGTAGTTTAGGCACTGTCTGAAAACAGTAGTTTGAGATACCGGCGGATTATCGCCAACTGTAGCATTCCATGGAAATGTACGGCCAGCTTCTCGAACCGCGTTCCGATGCGCCGGAACTCCTTGAGCCAGCCGACGCACTGCTCGGCCACGCAGCGGCCGCGGTAGGCCCAGCGGTCGTATGCGGCGGTTCCACGGGGACGCCGATTTCGATGCCTTCGAGGCGAAGCGCGATCTTCATCCATCCTTGTGCCTTCGTCGTTCTGCCCTGGTCGTTCGATGCAGACCCCCCTGCCCTCTCCATGGTGTATCCGGGGGAGGTCTCCCGTCGTTCGATGCAGAACCCTCACCCCTGCCCTCTCCCTGAGTACAGGGAGAGGGACTTGGGGAGCCTTTTCCTGAGTACAGGTTCGAAAGGGGACATCACTGAAGTGCAGACCCTTGAGCGTAGAAGCGAGCCGCTCGTAATCTCTGGCCAATCGACGGAATCGCGACATCCAGGCGAAGGATCGCCCGGCGACTGACCGCCGCGGCGGCTATTGGTGCGGGCCAGTCCAGCCGATCCTATGATACGAGCACCAGCCGCGCTGCGGCGCGGGCAAGAGGGATCGATTTGGATGCTGCGGATACCAACACGGCCGAGATGCGTTCGCCCTGCGATTCGCCCGCGGAGGCGACGAGGCAATCGCCTGGGCATCAGCAGTTGCAACAGCGACGCGGCTGGCCATGGGTGCAGTTCGGCTGGTCCATGTCGCTGGAGTGGAGTCACATCGAGCTGGCGGTGCCACATCTTTCGCCGGCGCTCCAGGCGGTGCGGATCGTTCATCTAAGCGACCTTCACCTGAAGCGGCGCTGGCCGGCGTCGCTGGAGCGAGTGCTGGAGCGGTTGCATGAGAATCCGCCGCATCTGCTGCTGATCACCGGGGACTTCGTGGAGGATCTTCTGGATCACCGCCCGGCGTTGCCACTGGTTCGGCGGTTTGCCGAGGGTCTGCGGGCAAGATGGGGCGTGTTCGCGATCGCGGGCAACCATGACGGCGATCTGCTGGGTCCGCGGCTGCCGGGTTGGGGGATCGAGTACATCGATCGTCGCTATGTTTGTCTGGGCGGGCGCGACGGGCAGGCGGCGATCGAGCTGATCGGTTTGCCCGGGGTTCGCCGCAGCGATCTGGATGCTGAATTTCTGGAGGGCATTCCGCCGCGGCTGCCGGGAGTGCCGCGAATCGTGCTGGGGCATTTTCCCGATCAGGTGCGTGTGGTGAGTCGGCTGGAGGCGGACCTGATGCTGGCCGGGCATACGCACGGCGGTCAGATCTGCCTGCCGGGCGGACGGGCGCTGATGTCGCACGACTCGCTGCCCAAGCACATGGCGCGAGGACAGCACCGCTTCGGGCGGACGCTGCTGGTGGTCAGTCGGGGTCTGGGCACGACGCGTTTTCCCATCCGCGCCTTCTGCCCGCCACAGGTCGTGGAGATAACCCTCACGCGCGCCAGGGCAGAGCAATGAGGCGCAGCAGTGTCCGGGGCAAGAATGCTCAGACCCGCGATGGCCAGGCCGGCTGCGTTTACATATGCCTGCCGAAATGGGCGATCTCGGCGTCGCTGATGCGGCGGTAATCGGCCAGCGGCATCGTCACGGCGTCCTCGTGGGTGCCGGCCTGAAACGTGACCGTATCATCGGCGACGAGCGACTCATCCATGAGCGTGGGCATGCCGAACAGCTTGCCGATCGGGGGTTCGGCGCCCAGCTCGCAGCCGGGGAACAGCCGCTCCAGGGTCTGCTCGTCGGCCAGTTGCACATCGCTGGCGCGAAGCTGTTCGCGCAGCTCATGCAGATCGACGCGATACGAGGCCGGCAAAGCGCACATGATCCACTGCCCATCGGCGCGCACCACCACCGGCTTGATCACTTTGCGCCCGGGAACGTGCTGAACGGCGGCCAGATCCTGCGAGGTGTATGTCGGTGGATGTTTGGACAGACGGTATTTAACGCCCTGTTCATCCAAGTACTGTTGAAGGTTCATGGCGTACCTCCTGTATCTTGGCGCCTTGGTGGACGATCGATTCATTATGCCGCGCCGCGCGCGATCCTGGCCACAGAAAATACGCCCGATTCATGGTCCAGCAGCGACGCAGCGGCCGGGATGGTCGATTGAAAATCGAGCTTCAGGCGGCTATCGTCGCGATGATGATTCACGAAAACCTCGCCCAGAGCATCGAAAACCTCAGCGCCCGGATGATCGCCATCCGGGACTCTCTTTGACTTGCCGGCCAAACAGGTCCGCAGAAAGCAGTTGGAAGAGCGGATGGGCCAGCCGGGGTTTTGGGATGACCCGCAGGCCGCCCGCCAGATCGTCCAGGAACTGAAGATTCTCAAGGCGCAGATCGATCCGGTGATGTCGGTATTGCGCGAGTTGGAGGACGTGCGCGCGCTGTATGAGCTTGGTCTGGAGGCCGGGGATCAGCAGGCGATCCGGGAGGCCGACGAGCAGCTTGCCCGGCTGGAGAAAAAGGCCGAGCGGGTCGAGCTTCAGGCACTGCTGGACGGCCCCAACGATCCGTTGAACTGCTTTGTGACCATCCAGGCCGGCGCCGGTGGCACCGAGGCGCAGGACTGGGCCGAGATGCTCGCGCGGATGTACCTGTATTACTGGCAAAAGCGGGGATGGGACGTCTCGGAAGTCGACCGGCAGTACGGAGAGCAGGCCGGGATCAAAAGCGCCACTTTCCACGTGAAGGGAGACTACGCCTTCGGGTACATGCGTTGTGAGGCCGGGGTTCATCGACTGGTACGCCCAAGCCCGTTCAATGCCCAGCACAAGCGACAGACCAGCTTCGCCGCGGTGGACGTGGTGCCCGAGTTCGAGGAGGTGGCCGGGCAGGAGGAAATCCCCGAGCAAGACCTGGAGATCACGGCTTTCGTGCGTGCCAGCGGCCCGGGCGGGCAGAACGTGAACAAGGTGGCGTCGGCGGTGCGGATCGTGCACAAGCCTACGGGGATCACCGTCACCTGCTCGGTGGAACGCAGCCAGCAGCAGAACAAGCGCCTGGCGCTGTCGATCATCAAGGGCAAGCTGGAGCTTCTTGAGCAGGCCAAGCGGGACGAAGAGCTGCGGAAGATCGTTGGGGAGAAGGGGGCGATTGCGTGGGGCAACCAGATTCGCTCTTATATCCTTGATGACAAAAGAGTTAAGGATGTAAGAACCGGGGTGGAAACGAGGGATGTGGAAAGCGTGCTGGATCGGGGCGAGCTGGACATGTTTATTGACGCGGAGTTGCGTCGTCGCAAGGCCGCCGCCGCCAAGAAGCAAACCGCGGCGGTGCCGTCGGGGAGTAGTTAATATAACATCTTGATTCAAGCTGTCTTACAGCACATCCAACTGGGCCCTCAAGCTTTGTGCCTGTACGTCCGATAAAGCCTGGTACATGGATCGTCCGCCGGTTCGGCCGGGAAACAGCCGTCCTGCAGACTGCTGAGCAAACCTCCATGGCTTTGACGGGCGCGGGCATGATGCTTTAGACTACCGGGTCACGATGATCGTTGATTGTCATACCCATATCTGGCAGTCCCCGGATCAGCTCGGACAAATGGATCTGGGCGACCTGCCGCGCACGACCCGGTCGCGCACGTCGCGGCTGACGCCCGGCGGGCGAACCATCTGGCGGACCATTCCCGCCGCCGACCCGGAACACCACTGGGCTCAGTCCGGCATGGTGGACAAGTCGATCGTGCTGGCGTTCAAGAGCCGGTATCTAAAGGCGGAGATCCCCAACCGCTTCGTCGCCGAGTACGTCAGCCGAAACCCCGATAAGCTCATCGGCTTTGCCGGCATCGATCCGACCGAACGCGGCGCGGTGGATGAGCTGCACGTGGCACATGATGAGCTTCGGCTGCGCGGGATCACCATGTCGCCGGCCAACCAGGACTTCCACCCCGCCGATTCCCGGGCCATGAAGGTCTACGCCGAAGCTGAAAGGCTCGGCATGCCGATCCTGTTTCACCCCGCCGGGCAGTTCACCGAAGCCAGCAAGCTGGAGTACGCCCGCCCCTACCTGCTCGACGAGATCGCCCGGGCGTTTCCCCGGCTGCGGATGATCATCGCCCAGATGGGCCAGCCCTGGATCGACGAGACCATTGTTCTGCTGGGCAAGCATTCAAACGTTTACGCGGACGTCTCGGGGCTTCTGTCGCGTCCGTGGCAGGCGTACAACGCGCTGGTCAGCGCCAACCAGTATGGCGTGATCGACAAGCTGCTGTTCGGCTCCGACTTCCCCTACACCAGCGCCACCGAGTGCATCGAAACCCTCTACAGCCTCAATCAGATGGCCCAGGGGACCAACCTGCCGGTCGTCCCGCGCGAAAGCCTCCGCGGCATCGTCGAACGCGACGCCATCAGCCTGCTCGGAATCGAATGAATCCCGACCACGGAATAAGCCAACGGGCAAAAGTCGCCCGGCTCGCCCAGCACCTCGCAAGATCGGCGGCCTTGCTTTTGCCTTTTGCTCTTTTTCTGCTGTTGCCCCTGGCCTGCTCCTCGGGGCCGGCCTGGCTGACTTTCCAATCCACGGAGTCTGACCGTCAATATTCCCAGAAGTTTTCCCGCGCTTATTTTGCGCGTGAGCCCGGCGGGGAATATCAGGCGGTACTGATCGAAGACGGTCTGGCGCCGGCCCCGGAAGACAAGAAGCCTGCCGGCCCGCTGCACGCCGCCTCCACCGCGCCCCTCAGCCAGGTCGTATACCTGCGGGTCCTGTGGCAACCGTTGCGAGGGGTCAAGCCGGACACGCCCTCGGCCACCAACGCCGTGATCGACTGGTACGTCCGCTCCAACGATGCCGCCAGCCGTGACGATCAGCTTCACTATCGCGGCGCGGGATTTGTCCGCATCGACGATTCCGGACAGGAGGCGCGATTCGTTATCCGCAATGCCCGAGTGCAACTGGCCGAAAGCTCGGGCAGGCTTCAGGATCCTCTTGGGCAGTCGCTGCTGACCGGTTCGTTCACCGCGACGAGAAACGATGCCCTGGTCGCCGCGACGCTGGAGGCGCTGCGCCCGCAGTCGTCCCCGCAACACGCCGACCAATCCGTTGTTCCTGCCGACTCGGCCGCCCACCAGGGTCCGCCCCCGCGCGGCCCAACCGGGCCATGACGCAAACGATTTGTCCCATCCATCGAGCCGGCGGCGGCTTTGGTTCCGACATTGCCCGGCTTTTATATCCCCGCTGAAGCTGGGCACGGATAAGATGATGGGGTGATGTCCGCGACGGAATTGAAGGACAACGAGCTGGCGCGCCGCCAGGGCGATGCGGTGATCTGCCGACCCCAGCCGCTGCGGCTGCGATGGGTCTTCGATCAGCTTGCCACCGCCGACGCCCACACGCTGGAGGCCCGCTTCGCCGCCAGCGTTCGCATTGCCGACACCGACGCCGACCGGAAGATGTTCTCTGAGCTGCTGCTGTGCGATCGGCAGTCGGTCACCGCCCAGATGCTCATCGAGCATTTTGCTCCCCCGTTGCGTGCAGCATTGACGGGGCTGGCCATGCGCTGCCGGGCCGCCGATGTTGTCGGCAACCCGGATCAGCAACACACCTGGATCGCCGAGCTGCTCCAGGCCGCCAGGCCCGCCGCCTTTGCCGCCGGGCTGGAGCTTTTGCCCCCTTACCAGCTCGATCTTCAAAGCCCCACGCTCCAGCGGCAGCGAATCCAGGAATTGGCCCGCGCTCAGGCCGAGCAGCACGCCGCCGGACAGCTTCAGCACCTTCAACGCGCCGCCGAACTGCTCCAGCAGTTCCAGCAGATGCGACAGGCGGCGCCGCAGCTTTCGGCCGGCGCGCTGCTCGAACGGCTCAATCCGGCCGACCGCGGGCCGACCCTCCAGGCGCTGCTGCTGGCCTCGGGAAGTGAAACGCGACTGCACCGGCAGACGCTGTGGTGCGTGGCCGGCGGCACGCTGGTGCGCATCGATCCGGGCAACTCGCCGCAGCCCGAGCTGATCCAGCTTCCCGCCACGCTGGGGCCGCTGCGCAGTGTTCAGCCCGCTGTCGTGAACGAGCAACGCGTCCTGCTGATCGGCGCGCAAGGCGGGGTGATGGTCGTATCACGGGAAGATCCCGAGCGCATCATCGAGTCCTTCGCCTGCCCGTCGCTCCAATCGCAGCACGGGTTCAACCGAGTGGTGGTGATCGACGACACGATCTGCGCATCACACGCCGAAGCGGGGATCGTGCGATGGAGTCGCGATCGCCACGATGCGCCGACGGCGTGCTACGCCGAGCGCGATCCGGACAGCCAACTCGTGGCGCAAGGCACCACCATCACCCAGGGCGCATCCTCGGGCATGGGCATGACCTCAATCCAGGCTCGCCTTACCGGCCCGCGGCATCTTCAGGCGCTGGATCAGACGCACCTGATTTATGCCGTTGGAAGTCGCATCATCCTGCGGCACGACGATCGGGCTGTGGTTTTGCCGTCGCACTCCGACGCCGAGATCATTGCGATCCTGCCCACCTCGGCCCAGCACATGCTGGCGATTCATCAGGATGGGACGATTGTGAGCATCGACCGGACGACGCGACAGGTCAGCGTCAGCATGCGTCGCCCCGGGCGATTCACCGCCGCCGCCACCATGCCGTGGCTGGGTGACGTGCGTGTGTTGCTGGCTACAGACGACGGCCCGATCGACTGCATCGGCCTGGACGACCCACTGCTCAGCGAATACCTCAGCCCCTATCGGGGCCTGAAGATTCTGGCCGCCACCGCAAGCCTTATCGCCGCCGTCACGCCTGATCGCCAACGTGTGGTGCTGTGGCAGGCGTGGGAGACGCAGCGTCCGCTGTGCGAGGTGCACGTGACCGGACGTGCCAGGCACCGCATTGCGGATATCGATTTTGACGCCTAGCCGCTGCTGCACCGCGCGCACTCGCGCACCACAAGGCAAGGATTCACGGAAGAACTCGGAGATGCGAGGTCCAATGGCCATGTCAGGCGCGTCCGGCTCGTGGGCTGACCGCCTGCACGGGCTGCTCGCCTGCGCGGACGGAACGCCCGCGACACGAAAATAAACAGCCGGCGTTTCGTGCACTGTTCGCGGCTCTGCGCCCTGCTGCGGGGAATCAGATCAAGCGAAGCTGTACGTGCCGCTGAGCGTTCGCCACTCCTCGATGCTGGTGATCCCCTGTTCGACCTTCAGCCATCCGTCGTGCGCCAGGCTGCGCAGGCCGCGCGACGTGGCGCCGGCGCGCAGTGCACGCTCATCGGCGTGATGCAGAATCGCGTCATAGTCGGCATCCACCAGTCGCCAGACCTCAAAGACCCCGATGCGACCGTCATAACCGAGATATCGGCAATCGACGCATCCGGTGGCGGTCCAGGTCTGCTGCGCCGTGGCCGGCAGCCCAAGCGACTGAAGCAACTGCCGCTCGCTTTCCTCCAGGCTGCGCTGCTTTCTGCACCGGCGACACAGACGTTTGACCAGCCGCTGGGCCACCACCATCCGCAGTGAGCTGGCGATCTGGTGGTCGGCCAGACCGAAGTTTCGCAGCGCCGTGATCGCGCTGATCGCATCGGGCGCATGAATTGTGCTCATCAGCACGCGTCCGCTGCCGGATGCTTCCATGGCGGCATCGGCGGCTTCGGCGTCGCGGATCTCGCCCAGCAGCAGGTAATCCGGATCGGCGCGCAGCATGCCCCGCAGTCCCTGCGCGAATGACAGATCATGCCGCCGGTCCACCTGCGTCTGCACGATCCCCTCGATGCTGTATTCCACAGGATCCTCGATCGTCACCACGCATCGATCCCGAAGCCGCAGCTCATGCAGGATCGCGTACAGCGTCGTGGTCTTGCCGCTGCCCGTCGGACCGGCCACCAGAAACATCCCGCAGATGTTCTTCAGCCACTGCTCGATCTTGTCCCGCTGCTCGTCGGTGAAACCCAGCTCGTCCAGATGCTGGAGCACGCGCGAGCGATCCAGCAGGCGGATGGACAGCTTCTCCCCGGCGACCGAGGGCAGCGCCGCGATCCGCAGATCGATCTCGCGGCCATCGACGATCTGCGTCAGCCGCGAATCCGCCGGGCGGAATCGATCCGCCGAATCCAGCCCCGAGATCGCCTTGAAGTGCCGCAGCAGCCGGCCTCCCTGTGCCCGCGAGAGAATCGCCACATCCAGCAGATCGCCATCGATGCGAAAGCGGATTCGGCTGCTCTGGCCCTGTGGATCCAGATGAATATCGCTGGCGTGATGTCGCAGCGCGTCGGCCAGCAGACGGCTGGCCAGCAGGTTGGTCGATTCCGCCGTTTCCGCCAGCGCCTCGGCCTCCTGTCGCAGCAGTTCCTGGCGGAACGAAGTGCTCAACTCATTGCGCACCGGTCTGATGAATTCGTTGGGCATGCCGGTATTGTAATCGCTGCGCGCGGCGCCGCTGCATCAGCCGACCTCTTCCCGCGAGGATTGCGCCCGCCGCTACTCTGCCGGCGCCGTCGCCGAGGGAACCGCGAAATCCGGGATCAGCTCCCGCCGGAGCTGCTCAAAGTCCTGCTTCCACTTCCGCCCGCCCACACGCTGGCCCCAGACGATGTACTGCTGCTTGAGGTAGTTGCCCGCCTCTTCTCCGCCGCGGCCAAGCTTCTGGTTCGATCGGATCAGCTTCAGAATCGCCTCCCAGTACTGGTCGTTGTCGATGAGTCGCTTCTGCCCGTTCTCGATAGTCTCGATTAACGCCGTGCCCAGTTTGCGTCCCACCAGCAGCCTGCTGAATCCCTCCGCCGCCTGCTCGTAGTTGCCCAGCTCGTAATGAATCAGCGCGATGCCGAACACGACCTGCGGATCGTACGGCGCCTCGCCAGCGGATTTGGCGTCAAGCGTCTGGCGATACAACGCCAGATTCTCCGCCGATTCCAGCGCCTGATAGCGCTGAAGCGCCAGTTTCAGCCCCGCCTCGCGGGCCTTGGGGTCGTCGTGTTCCAGATCGGCGGCGCGGCGCTGGGCCTCGGCGTCGAAGACGCGATAGCGGTAGGTGAACCTGCGGATATTGGGATCGCTGTTGTTGGCCGCCCAGTTGACCAGAAATCCGCTGAGCTGTGCCCGGTTTCTGGCCAGGGATCTCATGGCCGGCGCATCGCCCGCCTGCTGGGCGCGGTCGAAATCGGCGTTGAGTTTCTGGAGCAGGTTGTAGACGATCTGGGCGCCTCGGGCTCCTTCGGTCCGGTTCAGCAGTTGCACAAGCTGCTCGGTGGCCTGGTTGTACTGCTCCAACGCCATATAAGCGCGGACGCGCACATTCATGGCTTCGTTCAGCAGCTCATCGCTGTTGGGCAATCCCTGCACCGCCTGCTCGAAGTTCGCCAGCAGCGACAACGCCCGCTGCGGGTCTTTCTGCTCGCGGCGCGCCAGCTCCGCCGCCAGCAGCGACGTGCGCGCCAGCATCGACCGCGCCGCCGCCTGTTCCGCCTGGCCCGACGCCGATGACAGCGACGCCCGCGCCCTGGCATTGACGTCGTCGGCCAGCTTCTGAATCTCCGCCAGGAACTGTCCCCGCCGCGGAGAGTCCACCGGCTCGTCGGCAAGCTGCTGCTCGATCGCCAGAAGCTGTAAGAATCGCGCCTCCAGCGCCCGCTTATCGTCGGCGGGCACCAGGCGGTAGTACTCGATCGCCTCGGCCGGCTTGCCATTGAGCTGAAGCCGCCGCGCATACTCGAATGCGAACTCGGTTCGATTGAACGGCTCGGCGATCGCAATCGGAAGGAAACGCTCGTAAGCGCGGGTGACGGCCGTATCCTCGCGCGTCTGTTCGTCGGCGCGAAGCTGCCCGATCAGCGCCTGCGCGTTGTCCAGCGCCAGCCGCGCCTTGTCGGGGTTGGATCTCTTGTGCTCGTCGGCATAGCTGATAAACGCGTCGGCGGCCTCGGGCCCGCGACCCAGCCGCTCCAGGAAAAACGGCACCAGCAGCGCCGAGGCATCGAGCATCTGCCCGTCGATCTCCGGGCTGCCACGCCTTCGCATCACTTCCCTCGCCGCGTCGATCGCACGCTCGATCGCCTGCCGGTCGATCTGATCGTCCTTCGGGCGGCGAAGCTCCTGCTCGCCACGCGCGATCAGGGCGCGGAGCATCAGGCCATCCACGCGAGTCAGGTCCGCATTCTCATCCATCCGCGGCAACAGTTGATCGTAGATGATCCCACGCAGGTCCGGACGCCTGCTCACCAGATCCATCAGCACCTTCACCGCCTGCTGATTGGCCTGCTCCCTGGCCGACGGATCCCGCGCCAGCTCGGCCTCGAGGGTCTTGATACGATATTCGAGCATGGCGGCGGCGGCGTCGGCACCGTCGCGCGCGGCTTTGTCCTCAGCAAGATTGGCACGCTGCCAGGCCAGCAGGTCGCTCAGAGCCTGCTTGGCGGCGGTCAGGTTTTTGGCCAGAAGCTCCGTGACCGCGCTGAAGTATCTGGCCTCGTACTGCTGGGCGACCGTCGGACGCGGCTCGACCTGATCGTTCAACGTCGCCTCGAACAGCTTGCGCGCCGTGGCAAAGTCGCCTCGCGTCATCGCCAGCTTGGCCATGCGGTTGCGGACCATGGCGCGATCCGGGTTTTCCGGCACGTCGAACTGCTTGAGATACTCAAACGCCTCCGACGCCACCTGTCGGCGCTGCGGGCTGGCCGGATCGATCGACAACGCCAGGTAGTACGCCACCATGTGCCGCGTGTACTCCGCCGTCGCCGCCAGACGCTCCGCCTGCTCGTATTTGGCGATGTACGGACTGTTGGGATCCTTGATCTGGTTGGCGAACTGCTCGGCCTGCTCTTTGGCTCGCTGGGCGCACTTCTCCAGGATCCGGATGACAGTCTGGACGATCGGGCGAACCGTCGCCTGCGTGCGCGGGTTTTCGCCCCAGTATTCCAGCGTATTGATCTCCCGCTCCACCCCCTGCGTGATCAGCACAAACGCCTGACGCATCAGCAGATTCGGATCATTGATCGCGGGCAGCGCGCTCTCGATCCCGCGGACGATCTCGGCCACGAGCTGCTGCCGCTGCGCCGGGCTGAGCCGCGATGACGGATCACTCAGCCGCGACAGCGCGATCAGCGTCCGCCGGCCCTGACGTTCCGCCTGTGGAACGTTGTTCACCTCAAAGGCATATTCCAGCAGCGAATCCAGCCCCCGGGCCGCAAGCTCATTCATCAGCGCATCATCATCGATCGCGCCCAGCCCCTCCGGCTTCTGTGGCTGCTGGCTGAGTGCCACTGAGGGCAGCAGAAGCAGAGCGACGAAGACAACGTGATAAGGTGACAGAGTGACAAGGTGAAGCAGAAAACGCCCGGTGATGCTCGGCAATCTCCGCTTGTCCACAGATCCCATCATCAGATTGTCACCTTGTCATCCAGTCGTTCATCACCGCGCCGTGGCAAACCCGATCTTCTTGAACTCCGCGGTCATCGCGGCCTGGTAGACCTCCACCAGATGCTCGTACTTCACCGACCGCGAGGGGCTGATGATGATCTGAACCTTGTCCGGCCCCTTGCCGGCGCGCCCGAACTGATCGCGCATGCGCGCCAGCCCGGCGGCCAGGGCGTCCTGACTGCCGGTCTGAATCTGTCCCACCCGCGCGATGTAACCATCGCGTGTTGCGTTCTGATCCACGCGGATCTCCAGCGGCTCATCGGTGGGAAATCCGCCCGGCGGAGGCTGCACCGCCCCGCCGCCGGTTTCGCGCAGCGGCAGATTGCTGACCAGATACCACTCGGTGCCGGCGAACGTGCCGGTCATCATCAGGAAGATCAGCAGGACCATCACGACGTCCACCAGCGGCGTCATGTTCGGCCCCGAGTCGTAGTGAACTTTTTTCGCGCCCTGAATCTTCATCTTTTCATGTCACCAGCCTCTGGCCCAAGCCCGGCTCGCGCACGAGTGCGACACCCGTGAAACGCAGCCGCGAATCAACGCGTCTTGCGCACTGTGCTGAAGTTGACGTTGCGGACATTGGCCTCCATACACGCCCGCAGGACCGGCTCCAGGCTGCCGTAGGTCAATCCCGCGCGGCGAGGCTCGCGGTCCTCCAACCCCTTGTCGCCCCGGATGATGACGCTGAGATGCTCGTTGTCGGCGTTCTCGTCGCTGCCGCCGGGGCGACCGTCCCGTCCGAAGCGCAGTCGCCGCAGCACCTCCGTCAGCGGCCGCCGGCCCGTCAGCGGGTCCACCACCTTCAGCTCCACCGGCCTGCCTGTCCTGCTCACCGATCCATCGGCCTCCACCAGCGCCGTGACGAACGGCTGGCCGGCCACCTCGCGCACGTTCAGCACGATCGAGCTGCCCGCGCCGATGTCCTTGATCTCCTTGCCCAGTGCGCTGGCCGGCAGCTCGATGTCCTGCTCGGCGCCGGTCGTCACCCCGATCTTGGCCACCAGCATGAAGAAGATGATCAGGCACATCACGATGTCGATCAGCGGCGTGACGTTGACGTTGCCTTCCTTGATGTCGGGCATGCGACGAATTCGCATCGCGCACCTCCGTCGTCAGTCGCTTCTGTCATGGTTGCGGAGAGATGCTGGGCTTGGCCCGGCCCATCGCCGGTGGAGGCGGAGCCACCGGCTGGGGAATCCCGATGTTCGGCTGCGGCGCGGCGCGCATCCCAGCCGGGATCGTCGGCGAAGGCACGGCGGGCCTGGCCTCGGCGGGCTTGATCATCAAAAGCAGCTCCTCGGCCACCAGCGCGCCGCGGATCGTCAGCCGGTCCACCATCGTCCGCAGAACGCCGAACGCCGCCAGACATGGCACCGCCAGAAACAACCCCAGAAACGTGTGCGCCAGCGCCTTGCTGATGCCGTGCGCAAGCTGAGCCGGATTGGCATTGCCTCCCGCCGCGTGCATCTCGCTGAACGCGTCGATCATCCCAAGCACCGTCCCCAGCAGCCCCAGCAGCGGCCCGAGGTTCCCGATGATGTTCAGGTACTCGATCTTGCGGAACTGCTCGGCGGTCTGCTCGCCAATGGCGGTTTCCATCGCCTCCTTCATCGCGCTGAAGGATGGGGCCCGCTTCAGGGCCGGGTTCAGGGCCTTGCTGATGAAGCTGGGGTCCTGCTCGGTGAACTCGATCAGCTCGCGAAAGCGACGCTGCGCGATCATCTCCCGGATCAGGTTGGTGGTCTGCGGGGGCATGAACACGGCGGCGCGGTTCTTGATGAAGCCCTGGATGATCAGCGTCAGACCGGTCACCGACAGAAGGATGATAATGAAGAAGACAAAGTCGATGTTCTGGAGGATCAGTGCCGCAAGCCCGACCTTCTGTGCCGCCGGTGTTGCGCCGGGCGTCGCGGAAGGCGCCGCTGCCGAAGGCACAGCCCCGCCGGGCGCGGGCGAGTCCTGTGCGTGGCTGCCGCTGGTGCTGAGCAACACCCCCGCCGCCAGCAGCATCCCCGCCAGCAGAATCAATCTGAGCTTCGATGTCGCATATCGCCGCATGTCACATCCTTCTTCTACAAATCCTGCCGATCGATGATCCTGCACACCCCTCCGTTCTCCGAAGCAATGGTGCGGACGACCTTTTCCAGCTCCGGGCTGTGGGTGCTGCGGATCAGGATCACGTTCACCCGCACCTTGCGGTCCGCATTCAGCCTGCGGAATTCGTTGATCACGGCGTCGAAGCTCACGACTGCTTCGAAACCGTCGGTCAGCACGTAAATCAGCTCCGGCTGCTGTTGAAACGCCAGGCGGATCGCTGGCAGCGGATCCGTCGATCCGGCGCTGGTCATCTTCTGCGACAGCTCGAAGGCCCGGCGTTTCTGCTCGGGATTGGCCATCACCAGCCGGTCTTTGCTCAGCGCGATCACGTCCACATCAGAGAAGAAAATGACGTTGAAGGCCTGGATCGGCTTCAAGACTTCCACGGCCTTTCGCAGCTCGTCCTGTACGCGTGGGAACACGCCCCACATGGAGCCGGAGGCATCGCAGATATAGACGACTTTTCGGGCGTTGCCGGAGATGCCCATGAACGGGGACTTTGGCCCCAGCCCCTGTCCGCCGCCGGGCACGCCGAACGGCGCCATCGGCCCGCCGCCTTCTCCGCCGGCGCCGCCGCTTCCCTGGGGTCCTGAGCCGGCGATGCCGCTGCGCAGCCCCAGGCCGATCACCGAATCCGCCGCGTCCGGCGCCGCCCCGGCCATCAGCGTACTGGTCAGCGATTCGCTGCGTTTCTGCGCCCAGCCGTCGGCGGCGGTGATGTGCGGGTCCACGTCCTGTGCCGCCGACAGGTTCGGATCGCCTCCCAGCCCCGGATTGGGCAATCCACCCACGTCGGCGTTCTCCACAATCGCCGCCTCGGGGATGATCACCTGCTCGCGCGTGGGGCTGACCATCTGCGGCACTGTCTTCAGCAGCGCATAGCCAATGATCAGCAGCGACAGGTGAAACACGATCGACGTCGCCAGCGGCAGCAGATTCTGCACCGTCGGGTTGCGCAGGAAGCTGACGTGCACCAGCGGGGCAGGAGGATTTTGTCCTGCGGCCGGCGGCGGCCCGTCGGCAGCGGAGAGCTGCGCCTCGGGAAAGCGGGCCGCTTCGGACATCGGCTGCTGGATCGACATCGCGACGACTTCCTGGAACGTTTGCGGTTTCCGCGATTCGTGCGTGCTTTGCGTCTGCACGACCCCGCCGCAGGCTCCCACGCGCCCGAGCATTCACCAGCAGGAATGACCCGCACGGCCCGGGCGGAAACCTTGCCTGCGGTCCGGATCCATTCGACGTACCGTGCTCACCTTCCCGCCGTGCATTCTAAGCACAGCTTTGGGCAGGAAAAGCGGACTGTTCGGCTTTTTTTCGCGAATCGCGGCAACGGTATAATACTTTTGCCCGATGCTGCTCAAACGTATTGCCATCGTTGTGTCGCTGGTGCTGGCCGGGGGCGTGGCGCTGCTGTGGGGCCGCAGCTACGCCGTCGGCGACCGCTACCGATGGGTACGCATTCAGGATGCGCCCTCGGGGCGATTCGTGATGAGCAGCGGGGGCTTCGCCACCGGGATCGGCGGCATCCGGTTCGTCTACGAAGCCGTGGACAGCACCGACCCCAATGTAATCGATCGGACCCGACGACGGCTGGACGGGATCAGCCGCTGGGCGCCGCCAGGATACCGCACCATCGACCCGCCTCGTTACCCGATGCGCGAGGCGAGCAACGATTCGGTCCTGGCGTCGCTGGGGTTTCATTTCGATCACTGGAGCAACAGTTCGCCGACCAGCCGCCAACGACAATTGACTGTCACGGTGCCGTTCTGGGCCATCTTCCTGGCGCTGATCGGCTACCCCCTGGGGCGATACGTGGCGGGGGTGGTGCGGCGTCAAAGGGAGGATCGCCTGGCGTTGGGACTGTGCCCACGATGCGGCGTGCCGTTGAACGATGCCTTGTCGCGATGTCCCGGATGCGATCGCCCGATTCCACGTCCCAACACGACCGAAAACGCATTGAGCTCCGCCAGCGAAGCTCGCTCGGCGGTGTGAGCCGCGTGGCTACCAGTCATTGCCGACACCGGATCGAATGCTGCTGATCGTCGCGATTCTCATCGCCGCAACCGTTCCGGCCGTGTGGGCGACCGGCCGAATCCTGAGCATCGATCATGCCCCGCCGCTGCTGCGACGCCTGGCCGGCTGGTTCGTGCCCTGGGGGGCATGCGTGTGGCTGGCCTGGTCGCTGATGTGGCAGGCGAACCTTCCCCGGCTGGACTGGAACGCCTGCCGACTGGCGCCGGTTGTGGGCATGCTGTACGGCTACAGGCTGTACAACGTCCCGGAGCAGGGTCCGATCAGCACACACATCTATGGCCCGGTGTGGGCGCTGGCAATGCTGCCGGCGGCGAACGTTTCCCGATGTCGTGATCGCCGGGCAGAGCATGATCGAAATCAAGCGAGTACAATCGCTGCAACTGACCGACCAGTTCAGAGCACAGATCCAGGCGGCGAAAGAGCATGGATTGAACTATCGGATCATCGTTTCGGATACCCTGGTTGGAGATCCGCATCCAGACCTTACGGGTCTGATGACGGATCTGCTCTTGAACCGGGCCAACGGAAAGACCGCGAGCATCGAAAAGTACGACAGCATTCAGAGGAAGCTGGTGAAGATATGGCCCTTGGAATAGGCATGGCATACCTGAGTTTTGTTGCTGAAGAGATGCTATCAGACGACGCGCTCGTTCAGCTCACGCTCGACTTTGCGGCGCGATTCCCACGCCTGGCTCCCCAGGAGATCGGGTTGAAGCCGGAAGCGGTCAGATTCGATTCCGCCAGGCTCAAATCGGTGCTGACCCCGGAGCGACTGGAGTTCGGTTGGAGTTGGAGACGAAGTAGACCTGACATAGAAGGTCGCAGATCGCGCGACCCCCGTGATGGGGACGAGAATGAGTACCTCTCCATCGACTTGGATCATGTCGAGCAGCAGGAACTGCTCGAGGTGGCCGAGTGGTATGCCCAGCGGGTGCGACTGGCATACGCTCACATCCATGTCCTGTCCGAGCCGGAGGCGCAGCATGCGGCCGCGCGAGGTTTGGCCTTCCTGGGAATATCGCCTCAGGCTCACAAAGATCCACAGGCATGGAGCTACTACCCGCGGAATCTGAATCAGCTCTGCAACGGCATTCCCGACCTGTGCTGGGTGACGGTCTTCGGGCCGATGTACGTCCGTCACTTTGGTCGCGAGCGGCTGCTGTCGGCCCCGGCGCCGGTCGTGCGCGAGATCGCGACGGATACCATCCTGCTGCAACTGAGCCACAGCTACACTGAGGTCGCCACGGACTGGGAGAAGTTCAATGCCACGCGCGAGGCGGTCATCGACCATCTCGGCCGCGAGTGCTTCAACCGCAGTGCACGCCCAGCGATCCCCCACCCAGCGGACAGCTGCGACGCACGGCTCGTGGATGTGGATCCGCGTTTCATCCCGCGGGAGTTGATGCCCCGGCGACAGAAGTTTCTCGCCGCCGCCTCGACTCCGCCCGAAGCCCTGCCCCCGCCGCTGACTAGCCTTGAGGAAATGCTCGCGCACGTTGGCCGACTGAAGGTGATAACGATCATGGGTTCGCGCGTCCTGATCGATAAGGAGCGAAAGGAGCTGATCGGGTTCGCCGATCCGAAACTGGCCGAGGAATGGATCGACAAGCTCATCGCCGCCGGGGTGGAGGCGCAGGGGACGAGTCAACGGTGACGACGTCGCTGGACTGCCGTGCGAGTCCGTTGGGCGCCACCCGGCCGCCTTCTGGCTGCCAAGCGGGCGGCCCAAATGATCCAGAACGCGGCCGCGGGGATGAAGTTCCAGAATGAGATGCGACTGCTTTTGCGGGAGGTGGAGCAACTGGACGTGCCGGCGAAAAAGCGATTCTTCGACGTGGTCCTCGCTACGGGCAGGGCGCGGCGAACGTTTCCCGATGTCGTGATCGCCGGGCAGAGCATGATCGAAATCAAGCGAGTACAATCGCTGCAACTGACCGACCAGTTCAGAGCACAGATCCAGGCGGCGAAAGAGCATGGATTGAATTATCGGATCATCGTTTCGGATACCCTGGTTGGAGATCCGGATCCACGCCTTACGCGTCTGATGACGGATCTGCTCTTGAACCGGGCCAACGGAAAGACCGCGAGCATCGAAAAGTACGACAGCATTCAGAGGAAGCTGGTGAAGATATGGCCCTTGGAATAGGCATGGCATACCTGAGTTTTGTTGCTGAAGAGATGCTATCAGACGACGCGCTCGTTCAGCTCACGCTCGACTTTGCGGCGCGATTCCCACGCCTGGCTCCCCAGGAGATCGGGTTGAAGCCGGAAGCGGTCAGATTCGATTCCGCCAGGCTCAAATCGGTGCTGACCCCGGAGCGACTGGAGTTCGGTTGGAGTTGGAGACGAAGTAGACCTGACATAGAAGGTCGCAGATCGCGCGACCCCCGTGATGGGGACGAGAATGAGTACCTCTCCATCGACTTGGATCATGTCGAGCAGCAGGAACTGCTCGAGGTGGCCGAGTGGTATGCCCAGCGGGTGCGACTGGCATACGCTCACATCCATGTCCTGTCCGAGCCGGAGGCGCAGCATGCGGCCGCGCGAGGTTTGGCCTTCCTGGGAATATCGCCTCAGGCTCACAAAGATCCCCAGGCATGGAGCTACTACCCGCGGAATCTGAATCAGCTCTGCAACGGCATTCCCGACCTGTGCTGGGTGACGGTCTTCGGGCCGATGTACGTCCGTCACTTTGGTCGCGAGCGGCTGCTGTCGGCCCCGGCGCCGGTCGTGCGCGAGATCGCGACGGATACCATCCTGCTGCAACTGAGCCACAGCTACACTGAGGTCGCCACGGACTGGGAGAAGTTCAATGCCACGCGCGAGGCGGTCATCGACCATCTCGGCCGCGAGTGCTTCAACCGCGTGCGCACGCCCAGCGATCCCCCACCCAGCGGACAGCGCGACGCACGGCTCGTGGATGTGGATCCGCGTTTCATCCCGCGGGAGTTGATGCCCCGGCGACAGAAGTTTCTCGCCGCCGCCTCGACTCCGCCCGAAGCCCTGCCCCCGCCGCTGACTAGCCTTGAGGAAATGCTCGCGCACGTTGGCCGACTGAAGGTGATAACGATCATGGGTTCGCGCGTCCTGATCGATAAGGAGCGAAAGGAGCTGATCGGGTTCGCCGATCCGAAACTGGCCGAGGAATGGATCGACAAGCTCATCGCCGCCGGGGTGGAGGCGCAGGGGACGAGTCAACGGTGACGACGTCGCTGGACTGCCGTGCGAGTCCGTTGGGCGCCACCCGGCCGCCTTCTGGCTGCCAAGCGGGCGGCCCAAATGATCCAGAACGCGGCCGCGGGGATGAAGTTCCAGAATGAGATGCGACTGCTTTTGCGGGAGGTGGAGCAACTGGACGTGCCGGCGAAAAAGCGATTCTTCGACGTGGTCCTCGCTACGGGCAGGGCGCGGCGAACGTTTCCCGATGTCGTGATCGCCGGGCAGAGCATGATCGAAATCAAGCGAGTACAATCGCTGCAACTGACCGACCAGTTCAGAGCACAGATCCAGGCGGCGAAAGAGCATGGATTGAATTATCGGATCATCGTTTCGGATACCCTGGTTGGAGATCCGCATCCAGACCTTACGGGTCTGATGAGGGACCTGCTCTTGAACCGGGCCAACGGAAAGACCGCGAGCATCGAAAAGTACGACAGCATTCAGAGGAAGCTGGTGAAGATATGGCCCTTGGAATAGGCATGGCATACCTGAGTTTTGTTGCTGAAGAGATGCTATCAGACGACGCGCTCGTTCAGCTCACGCTCGACTTTGCGGCGCGATTCCCACGCCTGGCTCCCCAGGAGATCGGCCTGAAGCCCAACACGGTCAAAGTTGACCCCCGGACGCTCAAAGCGGCGCTGACACCGGAGCGGCTGGATGACGGCTGGCATTGGAGGCGACGTAAGCCTGACGTACGAGGATGCAGGTCACGCTTTCGCAGTGAGGGCGACGAGCATGAGTACCTCTCCATCGACTTGGATCATGTCGAGCAGCAGGAACTGCTCGAGGTGGCCGAGTGGTATGCCCAGCGGGTGCGACTGGCATACGCTCACATCCATGTCCTGTCCGAGCCGGAGGCGCAGCATGCGGCCGCGCGAGGTTTGGCCTTCCTGGGAATATCGCCTCAGGCTCACAAAGATCCCCAGGCATGGAGCTACTACCCGCGGAATCTGAATGAGCTCTGCAACGGCATTCCCGACCTGTGCTGGGTGACGGTCTTCGGGCCGATGTACGTTCGGCACTTCGGTCGCGATCGGCTGCTGTCGGCCCCGGCGCCGGTCGTGCGCGAGATCGCGACGGATACCATCCTGCTGCAACTGAGCCACAGCTACACTGAGGTCGCCACGGACTGGGAGAAGTTCAATGCCACGCGCGAGGCGGTCATCGACCATCTCGGCCGCGAGTGCTTCAACCGCGTGCGCACGCCCAGCGATCCCCCACCCAGCGGACAGCGCGACGCACGGCTCGTGGATGTGGATCCGCGTTTCATCCCGCGGGAGTTGATGCCCCGGCGACAGAAGTTTCTCGCCGCCGCCTCGACTCCGCCCGAAGCCCTGCCCCCGCCGCTGACTAGCCTTGAGGAAATGCTCGCGCACGTTGGCCGACTGAAGGTGATAACGATCATGGGTTCGCGCGTCCTGATCGATAAGGAGCGAAAGGAGATGATCGGTTTTGCCGATCCGAAACTGGCCGAGGAATGGATCGACAAGCTCATCGCCGCAGGCGTGGAGGCGCAGGGGACGAGTCAACGGTGACGCGGTGCAAGGGCAAAGCCGCTGCGGTGCAGGAGATGAGAGTTCCGTGCGACCGAGGCCCTCGCCGGCTGGCTCATCGTGCGACGTTGCAGCAGAACCATCTGCTGATTCTGCCCTCTGCCCTCATCCCTCTGCCCTCATCCTTGTATTCACTGCGTCGGATCCACCCGATGCGTGATGCTTCCCGGCGGCGGACAGACGAATTCCCTGATCGGCCGCGGCTCGAGCTTCGCCGGGTCGATCACCACATGCCCGATCGTCCGCCGCTTGAACGTGTAGGCGATGTGCACCAGTCCGTCGGCCGTCTGGATCACGCACGGATACGAGTATTGTCCGGGCGGCTCGTCCTGGATGATCGCGGCGGCTTGCCAGGTTCTTCCGTCGCGCGAGATCGCCACGTTCAGCGGATACCGCACCTTCTCCAGATTCGAGTGGTTGTAGACCAGCAGGTGCGTCCCGTCGCGCAGCGTCGTCGCGTCGATCCCGGAGTTGCAGTTGGGCAGGTCGGTCAGCGCCAGCGGCGACCACGTCGCCCCGCCGTCGCGCGACCAGGTCTCGCAGATCCGCCCCACCGTCGTCCGCCCCAGCGCCTGAAGAACCGTCTGCGAATGGATCAGGATCGTCGGCTGCGTTGCCTTGGGGATGATCGAGCGGTCCTGCTCGACCCAGGGCATCGCCGACCACGTGTTGCCGTTGTCTGTGCTGCACTCAAAATACAGGCGCCAACCGGATTCCGATTCAACGCTCGTCGGGACCAGGATCATGCTGCTCTCAAGCTGCACCGGCTTGTTCTTCGCCGGGCCGATGAGGTTTGGCCCGACGCGCCGGGCGGCGCTCCACGTGTGCCCTTCGTCGCCGGATCGTTTGAGCATGCCCCACCACTTCGACGGCGACGGCCCGACCTTGTAGAACAGCAGCATCGGGCCATTGCGGGGCTTGAACAGCACCGGGTTCCAGCAGGGATAGCGCGAGCCATCCGGCTCGATTCCCTCGGCGGTCAGCACCGGCGCCGACCATCGCCCGTCGCGCAGGTGGCAGGTCCAGATCGACGCATCGGGCTTGCCCTCGCCGCTGCCACCAAAAAACGCCGCCACGACATGCCCGGGCGCCGGCTCGCATAGCGTCGCCGCATGACACGACGGAAACGGCGCCGTGCCGATCTCGTAGATGAACCCGCTGTGGATGATGCCTGCTTTCATTGCTGAACAAACTTCGCACACCCTCTGCGCAATATCGTCAAGACACGCAATCAGCCCTGCTTCGCTATCGTGCTGAGCGTATCCACGTTGTTGTTCAGGTCCTTCCAGTCCACCTTCTTCGTGGGATCGATGTTATGGATGAACTTCTCGATGTTGGTGTAGCCGTCGCCGTTGAGGTCGCCGCTGGCGTCGGAGGCGTCGTTGGGGTTCAATCCGTACTTTGTCTCCCACTCATCGGGCATGCCGTCGCTGTCGCTGTCCTTGTACGGCGTGCCCTGGTATTGCGGATAACCTCCGACGTCGCGCGGATCGGTGATGATGCCCTTCTCGACCAGAGCGGCGATTCGCTGGATCACCTCATCGCGATAGCCGACCTTGCTCAGCTCCTCGGCCAGGTTCATGCTCGGCTTGGCGCTGACCCGGCCGCTGCGCACCATCTCGACGACGCGCTGATCGACCGCATCGCGCCTGGGCAGCGTGGCGCCGGCGTTGGCGAGCACTTTTTCGAACGCTTCGGCGGCGGTGTCGATCGGCGGCGCCGGGGGCATGGGCAGCGGCTGTTTGGCGCGCGCTTTGGGCAAATTGGCCTGGGCGCGCCGGGCGGCCTCGGGGTCGCGGGCGGCGTCGTCCTCGTCCATGTGCTGCACGCCGCCGGCCCAGTTGTCCGCCGTCACCTTCTCGTTGCCTTCGACGATGTTGCCTTCAACGTAGAAGTTGGGCCTCACCTCGCGATCCGTCCGCTCCAGCCCCTCGCGCTGCACGATGCGGTAGCCGACGGCCTGGTCCTTGGGCGTGGCCGGGCCGGGCTTGTAGTAGCAGTTGATCACGTTGACGGTGTTTCCCCCGCCAGCCCCATCCATCGTCCGGTGCCGCCAGTTGAACAACACGTTGTTGACCCAGTTGAAGTCGCCGGTCATGCCGATGCTGGGATTTCGTCCTGTATTGCAGGCATAGAGATTGTGGTGGAACAGCGTATTCCGCCCGCCCAGCGTGCTGCCGAACGCGTGATTGTAGGTGTTCAATCCCTCGCTGGAGATCGACCACTGGATGGTGAGGTTGACGGTGGGCAGCTTCTGTGCCCGCCCGCCGTCGGGCGGCTGATACATGTGCCGGTACATCGACATGTTCTCATCCAGTCCCCAGCTCGCCGACACGTGATCGATGATCACGTTGCCGACGGGATTTCCGCCCAGCGAGTCGTTGCGATCGCCGACCCAGGTGTTTCCGCGGCGGAAGCGCATGTGGCGGATGACCACATCGTGGGTTTCGATTTCGACGGTGTCGCCGGCGATGCACACGCCGTCGCCCGGCGCCGTGTTGCCGGCGATGGTGATGTACGGCGCGCGGATGCGGATGCGGTCTTTCAATCGGATGATGCCGGCGACATTGAAGACGACGATGCGCGGCCCGCCGGCTTCCAGCGCTTCACGGAAGGTTCCGGGGCCGGAGTCTTCAAGGGATGTCACGACGTACACCTTTCCGCCGCGACCGCCAAAGCTGTACATCCCTCCGCCCCAGGCGCCGGGGAAGGCAGGGATGCTGGCCTGCGGCAGATCCTGCGGTCGCGCAGCCCAAGGAATATACGGCTTGCCTTTGGTTTCCCAGTCCTTGATGACCGGCAGCGCGCGGGCGAAGGCTTCGTCGCTGCGCTGGTCGGAGGCGGCGCGGCGCGCGTTGGCCTCGGCCTCGAGCTGTGGCGAAAGCGTCGGGTATTGTGCAAACGTTAAGCCGCCTGCAAAAAGCCATGTGGCCACAAGCGCGCACAGGAACGATCTTGTCATGCCCTCAAACTCCTGTTGCTGATGGAGCCAGTCTGCGTTCCCGACGGCTGCGCGTCAAATCTCCGCCGCGGCGGCACAGTCGCACGAGTCCTGTGCAGAAACACGCCACTCTGTGACACGGGCGTCTCGCCGGTGCGGGCGATCAGACCATGTGCGGGATGCCCGTGAAAAAAAAGGCGCGAAGTGGAAGAAAAACGTCGCGGGCGTCCTGGTGAGCGGGACGTCCGCGACAGTTGCTCTGCGGTGCCGCGATCGGCTCATCCAACTTCCTGGAGAATGGCATTCTTGACCTGAGCCGGAACCGGAGCGTACTTCAGCGGCTCCATGACGCTGGTGGCGCGGCCCTGGGTCATGCTGCGCAGCTCGGTGGTGTAGCCGAACATCTCGCTCAGCGGCACTTCGGCCTCGATGATCCGCACGTTGCCACGCTTTTCGGAGTTGACGATGACCCCACGGCGGCGGTTCAGGTCGCCGGTGACATTGCCGACGAACTCTTCGGGTGTGGTGACGACGACCCTCATGATCGGCTCCAGCAGGGTCAGCCCCGCCTTCATGGCCGCCTCGCGAAGGGCAAGCTGTCCGGCCAGCTCGAAGGCGATCTGCGAGCTATCGACCGGATGGTAGCTGCCGTCCACAAGTGAGACCTTGATGTTGATCAGGGGGTAGCTGGCCAGCACGCCGGTCTTGGCGGCCATTCGCACGCCGTACTCCACGGAGGGGATGAACTCCTTGGGGATCGCCCCGCCGAAGATCTTGTTTTCGAACGCCACCCCATCGCGCCAGTTCCATTTCTTGAGGGTTTCCGGATCCACGCCGGTGCCGTCGAACGGCTCGATGTTGATCACCACGTCGCCGTACTGGCCACGTCCGCCGGTCTGCTTGACGTGCTTGCCGCGGACGTTGGTCGCCACGCCGGTGATCGTCTCCTTGTACGCGACCTTGGGCTTGCCCACCAGCACATCCACCTTCATGTCGCGCACGAGCTTGTTGCGGAGGATTTCCAGGTGCAACTCGCCCATGCCTGCGATGATCGTCTGCCCGGTCTCCTCGTCGTAGTTGGCCTGGAAGGTCGGGTCCTCGCGCTTCAGGATCGTCAGGGCCTCGCCGAGCTTCTGCTTGTCGGCGGCGGTCTTGGGCTCGATGGACATGCTGATGACCGGCTCGGGGAAAGTGGGCCGTTCGAGGATGATCGGGTGGTCCGGGTCGCACAGCGTGTCGCCGGTGAGCGCGTCTTTGACGCCGATACACGCGACGATATCGCCGGCCTCGGCAACGTCGATGGGGATGCGATCCGCCGCGTGCATCTGGAACATTCGCGAGATATTCTCCTTCTTGCCGCGGTTGGCGTTGAGCACACGGCTGCCCTTTTCCAGCCGCCCGGAGTAGACCCGCACGTAAGTCAGATCGCCGTGCTGGTCACTGACGATTTTGAATACCAGCCCGCAGAACGGCTCATCGGGCGAAGGCTTTCGCTCGATGATCTTGTCCGGATCCTTCACGTCATGTCCCTTGACCGGGGGCAGGTCCAGGGGCGACGGCAGGTAATCGATCACGCCATCCAGCAGGCGCTGGATGCCGACGTAGCGCAGCGCCGAGCCACAGAACACGGGATGAACCTTGAAGGCGATCGTGCCCTTTCGCAGGGCCGCGCGAATCTCCTGTTCGGTGATCGTGTTCGGATCGGTCAGGTACTTGTCGGTCAGATGGTCATCCAGCTCCGCGACCTTTTCCAGCAGCAGATGCCGCCAGTGTTCGTATCGCTCGCGCTCTTCCTCGGGGATGGGTTTTTCGATCTGCGTGCGGCCCTTGTCCTTCTCGTCGGCGACGTTGTAGTAGATCGCCACGCCGCGGATCAGGTCGATGATGCCCTTGAAGGTGTTGCTCTGTCCGATGGGCAGTTGCACGGCAACGGCCGGGGCGCCCAGGCGTTCAACGATGCTGTTGAAGCTGAAGTCAAAGTCGGCGCCCAGCTTGTCCATTTTGTTGATGAAGCAGATGCGCGGCACGTTGTACTTGGTCGCCTGCCGCCAGACGGTTTCGGACTGCGCCTCGACGCCTTCTTTTCCATCGAAGACGGCGATAGCGCCGTCGAGCACGCGAAGCGACCGCTCGACTTCAACGGTGAAGTCCACGTGACCGGGAGTGTCGATCAGGTTGATGGTGTATCGCTCGCCGTTGCGGTCCCAGGGGCAGGTGGTGGCGGCGGACTGGATGGTGATGCCGCGCTTCTGCTCTTCTTCCAGGAAGTCCATGACGGCGGTGCCTTCGTGGACCTCGCCCATCTTGTGGATCTTCCCGGTGTAATAAAGGATGCGCTCCGAGACGGTGGTTTTGCCCGCGTCGATGTGGGCGCAAATGCCAATGTTGCGAATTTTGGTCAGATCGCGTGCCATATGCACTCCGAAGTTGCCAGTCTACCAGTTGCCAGCCGCCGCTGTTGCCATTGAACTGGCAACTGGCAACTGACAACTCCTCAAAACACGAAACCCGCCGAGGCCTCTCCGCGGCAATCGTCGATTCCGTTGGCGACTACCGCCCCGACCGATGCGGTCGGGAGCGCGGCCTCTGCGGGTTGGTGCTCAGCTTCCGGATGTCGCGCTTCCACGAAGCTCGCTGCACGGTCGGCACTCGCCGCTAACGGTTGCTCATGCCGACCACTTCACGGCGCTTCGGTCAGCATGAGCCATCAGTCAGGCTCAATCTTCACACCTGCTCCTTTGCCTTATGCCTGTGTGCTGGTGCGTTGACACACCCGCCGTTATCAAAGGCAACCGCTGCGGCGCAGTCAACGCGCGGGGCGTAATTTAGCGTTCAACGCAAGTCCGTCAAGCCGAAACTTCGACACTTCGACGTCTTGGCGCGCTGCCGCCAGCTTCTGGCCTGATCGGATTCAGTGCACCTTGCGATTAGAACCAGGCGGAATTGACCCTGCGCGCTACTCGCAGCGAGCGATCCAACAGCATCACCCTCCCCAACCGTTTTTTAGCTAAAAACCTGCTACGACAAAAAGTCGTAAAGGTTCGTGAAAGTGATCACAAATTCTTTTCATATAGTAACTTAGGCAATTTGACCCTCCCGGTATTTTGGCTAATCATTTGATAGATGACGACCGATATCTATCCCGTAATCGGTCGATCCCGAGCCGGCTGGCGACGAGTCGGTCGCACCCTCCTTCATCGGGCTCGCGGGCTGGGGATGGGCCAACTCCTGCTCGGCGCAGGCCAGATGCTGAGCAACGCCGTCCGCGGCCTGACGCGCCTTTCCAAGGTCCGGGCCGCCAGTTGGAAGGGCATCATGGACCGTCTCGCGTTCGCCGTCATCTTCCTCTTGGCCATCGGATTGTGGGTTCAACCGTATCTTACTGGTCGGGGAAACTCTCAGCCGGCCGTGGCGCGATACGTCGATAACCCCCTGCCACAGGTGGAACCAACCGCCGAGATCCCCGCCTCGCAGAACAACGAGGAGCCTGCACCGCTCGCCAAGGCAGTCGAGCCGCAGCCCAGGCAGGTGAATCTGGATCCGTCTTCCCTGACGGTGCTGCGTGGCAAGCAAGGCTTCTGGCGACTGGGGCAGACTGCCTCGGGTGTCTGGTGGTTTGTCTCTCCGGACAATCGCCTGGAGTTCCTCAATACCGTCACGACGGTTCAACCCTATCAATGGGGGCGGGACAAAACCGGCATTCACTACGTCTCGCGCGACTTTGATGGTCCAGTCGGCGGGCCGGGTGATCTGCACGCCTGGGCAACCAAAACCGCCCAACGCGTGCTGAACATGGGCTTCAAGGGCCTGGGCGCCTGGTGCCATCCCGAGTTCCACAAGCTCGACATCCCGATGACCCGAGACCTGAATCTGTGGACCTGGATCCCGCACGAGAGCAAACGCCTGTACTCACCGGGCTGGATTCCCGCCGCTGAGCACGCCATCAAGACCCAGGTTGAGCCGCTGGCGAACAACGTCAATCTCATCGGGTATTTCATCGACAACGAGCTGGACTGGGGCGACAGCGGCGCCGGACCCAGCCAGTACTTCGATAACCTTCCCGCCGACGATCCCAACCGCCAGCAGGTCGTCAAGGTCATCCGCTCCGTCTGGGCAAGCCTGGAAGATTTCAACCGCGACTGGGGCGTGGAGCTGACGGACTGGAAAGATCTGGATACATGGCAGAAGCTGCCGCATGAGCAGCCGCAGGCGTACAGCCGGCTGTTCAGCGCCTGGCTGTCGCAACTGGCAGCCGACTACTTCCGCATCACCTGCGGGCTGATCCGCAAGTACGATCCGAACCACCTGATCCTTGGCGTGCGCTTCCGCGGCTACGCGCCGCGCGAGGTTGTCCGCGCCAGCCGCGACCTCACCGATGCCCAGTCGATCAACTACTACGTCTCCGACGCGCGCCTCGACGCCGAGATGTTCAACATGATGTACGAGCAATCCGGCCAGCCGCTGCTGATCACCGAGTACTCCTTCCATGCGCTGGACGGCCGCAGCGGCAACCGCAACACCGTCGGCTTCGCGGCGCAGGTGCTGGATCAACAGGCCCGCGCTGATGCCTATCGCCTGTTCACCACCCGCGCGGCTCGCGTGCCTTACATCGTCGGCGTCGATTGGTTCCAGTGGAGCGATGAACCGCCAAGCGGACGCTCCAGCGACGGCGAGGACGTGAACTTCGGCGTCGTCGATGTGGACGACGTGCCCTATGAGCTGCTGGCCGAGAGCATTCGCAAGACCGGCCCGATGCTCAACCCGCTGCATGCTAACGCCAACGCCGACGCCACCGCACAGGCCGACGTCTGGCGCGAGAGCTTCGCCAACAAACCCGTCATGCACGTGCCATACCTGGCCAAGCCGATCAACCTCAACGGCGAGCTGAGCGACTGGTCGATGGCGTCAAAGCTCATGGGCGTGCGGCACTCGCAGACCGTCGGCCTGGAACGATCCAAGCTCCCGCTGCCCAACGTGTTCCTGGGGTGGAACGACAACGGGCTGTACCTGGCGATGGAAGTCTTCGACAATGACATCCACGGCGCGCCGGCGCACGGCTGGTGGTGGACTCGAGACTTCGCCGAGTTCTGGATCTCCACCCGACCGGTCGCTTCCGACCAGAACAGCTACGATGTCTACTCCCACCAGTTCTTCTTCGTGCCCAACGCCTGGCCCGGCGAGGACGGGCGGCTGGGCATCGCCGGCCAGTGGCATCGCCCCGGCGACGCGTTGAAGGATCATCTCATTCCGCACCCGGATATCCGCACCGCCGTGCGTGTCCTGCCCGATCGCTATGTCGTCGAGATGCTCATTCCCGCCAGCGCGTTGAACGGCTTTGATCCGCGCAACCAGCCGGCGATGGCGTTCAACATCCACGTGCGCAACTTCCAGCACGCCACCGACTACTTCTGGTCGGCCCCCAAGGAAGTGATGACCCAGCTCCGCCCCAACACCTGGGGGCTGATGTACCTGAGCACCGATCAGCCCGCCAACATCGCCCAATCAGCGCCGCTGAAGCCCGACGCCCAGTAACTCCTGCTCATCTTTCATCGTTCTGGCTTCATCCTTCATTCCTTTCCTTCCCGCAACCTTCCGGCACGTAGTTCCCGGTCGATAACAGCAGTTTGAATGCCTCCTCGGACGTGAGCGCGGTCATCCGCGCCTTGTTCCGCGCCGCGAAATACAGCTTGCCCTGAATCGGATTCGGCGCGTTGGGCACGAAGACACAGATCGTGTCGGGGTCTCCTGGAATACCTTGCCCGCTGGTGAAGCCCAGCGTGCGCATCTGCCCGGTCTCATCGGGCACGAGCACGACCCTGGCGAACATGCCTTCCCCGCCGCCGGGTGTCAGCGATATTTGCTTCCACGCCCGGTAGATCGGCTTGATGACCGGCAGGCGTTCCAGCAGCGCGTCGATCTTCGCCAGGGCCCATTTGCCGATCGAGAGCGTGACGAGGACGCCGACGACATAGACCGCGACGATCGCGATCAGCGCTCCGAGGAACGGGATCGGCTTGCCAAACAGGTAATTCGAGATCCCGCGCGTCCACGCATCGACCTGCACGATCAGGAAGATCGTGATCGCCACAGGCAGAGCCGCGAAGATTCCCGCCAAAAACGTGTTGCGAAGATGCGTCTGAAATCGCCTTTGCATGGTGGGGATTGTTCTGGCCCGAAGCCGGATCTGCAACGCGCGATGCTCCGCGCCTGGCGTAAACGATGGACCGACTCGTGGCGAATCCCGGCGTGTTTTCTATACTGTCCGCCATGTCCAACTCCGATTCGAACCCGAAGAAAATCGTCCTCGCCTACAGCGGCGGGCTGGATACTTCCGTCATTCTTCCCTGGCTCAAGGAGCGTTACCCGGGCGTGAAGCTGGTCGCATTCGCGGCCGAGCTCGGGCAGGGCGACGAGCTGAAGGGGATCGAAGACAAGGCCTACAAAAGCGGCGCCGATGAGGTTGTCGTGATGGACCTGCGGCAGGAGTTCGCCGAGAAGTACTGCTTCCCCATGCTGCGGGCGCACGCGATCTACGAACAGGACTATCTGCTGGGCACGAGCATCGCACGGCCACTGATCGCGGCCAAGCAGGTCGAGGTGGCGCATCAGACCGGTGCCGACGCGGTGGCCCACGGCGCCACCGGCAAGGGCAACGATCAGGTGCGTTTCGAGCTGACGTACATGGCCCTGGACCCGAAGCTCAAGATCATCGCGCCATGGAAGGACACGCGCTTCGAGCTGCGCGATCGCGAGAGCGCTGTCGAATATGCGCAGAAAAAGGGAATCCCCATCACCGTCAGCAAGACCAAAATCTACAGCCAGGATCGCAACCTCTGGCACATCTCCCACGAAGGCGCCGAGATCGAGCACCCGGATGCCGAGCCGAACTGGCAGGCCTGCCTGACGATGGTCACCCCACCGGAAAAAGCGCCGAATGAGCCGGAAATCGTCGAGGTCGAGTTCGAGCGGGGCAACCCGGTCGCGGTGAACGGCAGGCGCCTGCCGCCGCACGAGATCGTCATCGAGCTGAACAGAATAGGCGGCACGCACGGCGTGGGCGTGACCGTGCTGGCGGAAAATCGTCTGGTCGGAATGAAATCCCGCGGCGTCTACGAGACGCCCGGCGGAACGATCCTCTACGAGGCTCACAAGGCCCTGGAACAGATCTGCCTGGAGCGTGACACGCTGCACTACAAGCTGCTGGTCGCGCAGCGCTACGCCGAGCTGGTCTATTACGGGCAATGGTTCCACCCGCTGCGCGAAGCGCTTCAGGCCTTCGTCGATCACACCAACGCCACCGTCACCGGCATCGCCAGGGTGCGGCTCTACAAGGGCCGGGCCATGCACGTCGGCGCGAAAAGCCCCTATTCGCTGTACGATCCGCAACTGGCCAGTTTCAGCATGGAAGGTTACGACGTAACGGCCGCACGCGGGTTCATCGACCTGTTCGGCCTGCCGATGAAAGTCGCCAGCCAGGCGAAACGATGGTAGCACAATCAGCCCCGGGTATGCCCCCGGGGCTGTTTTGCGCAAGTCGCGTTATAGCCTTCAGGCCGGTTTCTACTCTGGTTTTCCTTGCACAAGGTCTATGTTTCGACGACCATGAATGCGCGTCGGGCAGGCGATTCTCGCACTGCGGTCCCAGCGCGGAGGCGGGGCCATGAACGCTCAATGGCTGCTCGGTTGGTGGAACCTGGTCTTTCTGGTGCCATTTGCACTGGCACTGCTGTATCTGGGGGTCTATACCCTCAGCGGCTGGACCTTCGGCGACGCCGACGCAGACATGGACTCGGACGTTGACTCCGACCTCGACGCCGATGCCGATATGGACGCCGACGCCGACGTCGATGCCCACGCAGACGTCGATGCCGAAGCCGATCACGATCTGCCCCACGCCGAGCATGATGTTGAGACTGACGGCTCGGCACTGGGTTCGGCGCTGTGGGCGGGCCTGAGTTTTCTTGGCGTGGGACAGGTCCCGCTCAGCATCGTCATGATGATCCTGCTGCTGACCTGGGGCGGAATCGGATTCGCCACCAATCAGCTCGCCCGCGAGCATGTCGGCCAGTCCTGGCACGTCGCCATGTATTCACTGCCGCTGGCGGCGATCGCGAGCCTGCTGATCACCAGCGGCACCAGCCGCGCCATCAACCGCTTCATGCCGCTGAACCTCAGCACCGCCAAGCGACGTCACGAACTGCTCGGAAGCGGCGGGGAAGTGATTTTGCCGGTCGATTCGAAATTCGGCCTGGTCAGCGTCCGCGATGAATCCGGCGACCTGTACCAGGTCCCCTGTCGGTTGGAATGCGGCGACGACGAGCATCGCGTGATCCCCAAAGGCGCGCGGGTCAAACTCGTCGCCTACAGCGCAAAGGAATCGCTGTTTTACGTGCTGCCGGTATCAAAGTCCGTCTACGCCAGCAGCGAGTCGAAGACAAAACAGAAAAGCTGACCGCGCACAGACTCCGCGGGCCGCGCCCAGGCGCAGGCCACGCCGCGGCAACCCGGCGACTGTGTGACACGATCGGTCGGCGTCTTTCCGAAACGGGGTGTTGTCATGGTGTTATTCATCTTCTTCCTTGCCGGTGCGGCGGCGGCGGTGGCGTCGTTCATGGTCCCGGGACTGAACAACACCCAGCGGGTGCTGATGCTGGCCGGCGGACTCGTGCTGCTCGGCCTGGTCGCCATCGTCGCGGTGGTCACTCGACTGTATCGCAAGGCGTCGGCGAATATGGCGTTCGTGCGCACCGGCGGCGCGGGGGTCAAGGTGGTGCAGGACGGCGGCGCGATCGTCGTGCCCGTGCTCCACAACGTCATCCCCGTCTCCCTGGAAACCATGCGACTCAACGTCGAACGCCGCGGGCCGCATGCACTGATCACCAAAGACAACCTGCGAGTGGACCTCTCGGCCGAGTTCTACATCAAGGTCCAGGCCAACCGCGACGACATCCTCCAGGCCGCCCGCTCGCTGGGCAACCGCAGCGTTCATCCCGAAGCCGTCAGCGAGCTGGTGCAGGAAAAACTGGTCAGCGCGCTGCGGACGGTGGCGGCCACCAAGGACCTGGTCGAGCTTCACTCCAAACGCGACGAGTTCGCCTCTTCCGTGCAGCAGATCGTCACGCACGACTTGGCCAGCAACGGCCTGACGCTGGAGTCGGTGACGATTTCCTCGCTGGACCAGACCGATCCCACTCAGCTCCAGGAACGCAACGTCTTCGACGCCCAGGGCCTGCGCAAGATCGCCGAGATCACCATGAAGGCCAAGGTCGATCGCAATGAGATCGAGCAGGAATCACAGAAGCAAGTGGTGCAGAAGAACGTTGCGACTCGCAAGCAAGTCCTGGACATGGAGCGTGACCAGGCGGAGTTCGAGGCCGAGCAGAAGGCCAAAGTCGCCAACGTTCGCGCCGAGCGCGAGCGTCAGATCGCGGAGTTCAAGATCCAGCAGGACGAGGCGGTTTCGCGGCGCGACATCGAGAAGATGAAGAACATCGAAACCGCGGAGGTGGAGCGGACGCTTGCGGTGGAGCAGGCGAACATCGCCAAGCAGATCGCGCTGATCGCCAGGCTCAAGGAGCAGGAGACCGCCAACATCCTGAAGAAGCAGGCGATCGAAGTGGCCGAGCGGGCGCGCGAGGTGGCGGTGGCGGAAAAGGAGCGCGAGCGCGCCGCGGCGCAGGCGGAGATGCTGGCAACCGAGGCGGAGCGGGAAAAGGCGCAGCAGTCGGTCGTGACCGTGCAGGTCACTTCCGAGGCCGAGCGCGAGGCCGCCAAACGCCTCATCGCCGCTCAGAACGAGGCCCGCCAGAAGCAGGTTCGCGATCAGACCGAAGCGGACGTGCTGGCGTACATGAAGGTCAAGGAAGCCGAGGCCCAGCGCCAGGCCGCCCAGATGCAGTACGAGGCGAAGCTGCGGCTCGCCGAGGCCGACGCCCAGGCCGCCGCCAAGCACGCCGACGGCGATCGCGCCGTCAAAATGGTCGATGTCAATGTCGAACGCGAGAAGGTCAATGTCGAGCAGGCGCGCGTCGATGTCGAACGCCAGAGCCTGGCCAACAAGAGCGAATTCGAGGAGGCAGCGCTGAAGTTCGAGCTGGAGAAGCTGCGGATCCAGGCGGAGAAGGAGTTCCGCATCGCCGCCGCCACGGCGCTGGGCAACATGCTGGCCAAGGCGAACATGCAGATTTTCGGCGACCCGACGACGATGGCGCAGATGAGCGAGAAGTTCATGCGCGCCGCGGCACTGGGCAATGGCGTGGACGGGCTGCTGCGCACGCTGCCGGACGAAGGACAGGAGCTGCTGGCCAAGATCGGCACGGCGGTGGCGAATTCGCTCAAGCCCGCCGACGGCAATGGCGCCGGCGCCGCGGCCGCCGCCCCGACGCCCACTCCGCCGGGAAATGTTCCCGTCGCCGAGTCGCGCCCCACGCCTCCCAAAGCCAGAGGCTAAGCGTTCCATGACCAGGTCCGCTTGATGAGTTAATTGACCAGGCTCCCCCGACTACTTCAGTGTTGGTCATTGGGATTTGGTCTTTTTGATCTGGAGATGCTGATGGGTCTTCGAGACGAGCTTGTTGCCCTGGGCATACCCATTCCTGAAGAGCTGCCCATCGACCGACTGGCGGAGATGCTGGGCGAGCGGCCATGCCGCAACACGCTGAGCCTGGTCGGGCTGAGCACGGTACTGTTTTTCGCGGCGGAGAAACAGCATAACCCGAAGGTGCGCGACATCTACGACGCGCTGATCTACTGCGCGACGGCGATCTCGGTGGGCTACGCCGACATCTTTCCCCGCACGCCGGTCGGGAAAGTGCTGGGCGCGATCCTGATGACGCTCGGCCCGGCGCTGGCCGCCCGCACCGTCGAAGGTCCCCGCACCCAACGACATGACGGAACCCAACAACAGATTCTCCAGACGCTGCGGCAGATTCTCCAGCAGCTCCAGACCGCGCCAGTCGCAACCCCGCCAGGCGCAGCGGACACCGCCGCCAATTGATCGCTCTCATGGCGGACCCGTTCGCAGGCGTCATGAATAAAAGGCACAGCGGCGATCAGGGCGTTGACGAACCGCCTGATACGCCCGCCACCGCCGATGGTGAGTCGTCCAGCTTCATCTGATGCCTGGCCATGCGATAGTACAGCCCGCGTCTGGCGATCAGCTCGTGGTGTGTGCCCTGCTCGACAATGCGCCCTTCGTCCATGACGAAGATCTGATCGCAGTCCGCGACGGTGCTGAGACGGTGACTGACGAGAATGATGGTTCGCTGGCGTTTGAGGCTTCGCAGCGTCTCGGTGATCATCTGCTCGTGCTGGGGATCCAGCGCGCTGGTCGGCTCGTCCATGACGATGATCGGCGCCTCGGTCAGCAGCGCCCGGGCGATGCTGATGCGCTGTTTCTGCCCGCCGGAGAGGTTCGATCCCGACTCGCTGATTTGCGTCTCGTACTTTTGCGGCAGTTTTTCGATGAAGCTTGCCGCCCCGGCCAGTTCCGCCGCGCGGCGGATCTGGGCATCGGTGGCATCCGGCCGACCGTAGGCAATGTTCTCCGCCACCGTCGTCGGCAGAATCACGTTATCCTGCAGCACCAGGGCGACGTGTTTGCGCAGATCGGCGATTTTGATCTTGCGTGCATCGATGTCGTCCAGCTTCATCGCCCCGCCGGTCGGGTCGTAGAAGCGCGGCAGCAGATTCAGCAGGGTCGTCTTTCCGACCCCGCTGGAACCAACGAAGCCAACCATCTGTCCCGGAGAAATGCGGAAGCTGATCCCGCGAAGCACCGGCTCGCCGGGGCGATAGTGAAACTCGACATTCTCGAAAGCCAGCACGCGTGGCTTTCGCGGCAGGTGAATCGCATCCGGCGCGTCCTTGATCACCGGATCGCGATCCAGCACCTCGAACACCCGCTGCACCTGCGCCACGCTGCCCGCCAGGCTCGCCCCGCTGCCGCTGAGCTTGTTCAGCGGATCGTAAAGCTTCTCCAGGTAGATCAGGAACATGCTGAGCATCCCCACTTTGAACGTCTGCGGCGACGTGTAGCTGAGGTACCCCCCATACGCCAGGATCGCGCACGACGCGACGGCGAAGATCGTGCCCAGGATGAACCAGTACATCACCTCATCCCAGTGCAAGCGCATCTTCACGCGGATGCTGTTGCCCTGTGTGGCCATGAAGTTCTCGAACTCGTCCTTCTCGCGGCCGAACGCCTGCACCAGCCCGATCGCCGCCACCGACCGCTGAATCGCCGTCGTGATCTGCGAATCGACCTCGTAGGACTGGGTATAGCGATCCTTGAGCAGCCGGGTGTAGTACCGGATCGTCACGACCAGAAACGGCACGACCGAAAGCGACACCAGCGTCAGCTTCCAGTTCATGCCGAACATGACCCAGGCCATGAAGCCGAGCGTCGCAAGGTTCACCAGGATTCCGATCAGCACGTTCAGCACGGATTGAAACCCCAGGCTGTCGTAGCTGAGGCGGTAAATCGCGTCGCCCTGAGGCTGGCTCTTGTGATACGCCAGGCTGAGCTGCTGAAGCTTGCGGAACAGATCGCAGCGGACGCGCATCATGCCGTTGTAGCCGATTCGGATATTGAGCATGGTCTGCGCGGTGCGGAGCAGCTCCGCGGCCATGCGGATCGCGAACATCAAAATCGCCAGCACGATGATCTGCTGCACCTTGTCCGCAGGGGCGTATTGCTGGAACAGCTCGTAGGGCAGGTATCGGGCGGTCGCGTCCCCGAGCACCACGTCGATCAGGATCGCCATCGGCATCGGCCAGAGCACGCCGAACAGCACCGACAGCCCCACCAGCAGGATCGAGGCGATGATCTTGCCGGCATCCTCGCGAAAGTAGGAGATGGCCCGCAGGTACAGACGCATGTCAAGCATGAGAAGCCGACAGGCTCAGAAGGCCGATGCGCGCAGGCCGCGAGCGTCCTCGCTTTCTCAACCTCTCAGCCTGTAATCCGATCATGATATCTCAAGCGATGGACGGCGTCTGCTCTTCCAGGTCGAGCTCTTCTTCGATCTCGACAGGTCTGGGCCTGCTGGTCTGCGCGGGCTGGGCGACGGGGATCGGGTCGAAGCCGACCTTCTCGGCGGCCTCGTCGATCAGGGCCATCACCGGCGGACCCACGACCGCCTTGTTCGACAGATACATCGCCCACAGGAACATGGGGATCAGGATCGCCGGTCTGCTGAACGGCCAGGGCAGAAACGCAAACAGCAGCCCGGTCATGATGAGGCTGGCAAAACTGAGCACCGAGCAGAACGTGCTGGGCAGCAGCTCGACTCTCACGCGAGTGAGCATTCCCCGCCCGTCGTGATGTTCGGACATCGTCGTCACGCGCACCTTCACGTACCGGCTGCCGTAGATCTCCATATCCCACTCGGCCCAGCCGGAATCCAGGCGCATTCTCCAGCCGGCGGCGGCGACCTCCTCCTTGATCTTCTGGAGCAGCACGACGCGGTCGTGGTGGGTATTCCAGTATTGCAGCGTGCGTTTGCGCTTGGGATCCAGCGGCAGCGGGCGAGATCGCCTGCCCCGCTTGGCTTCGCGCTGGAGCACCTTGGCCTTCAGCCGCACCGAATACCGCGCCCACCCGCGGGCGATCGGCTGGCGGAAATGCAGCAGGGCGATCAGAGGCCGGCTCAGCCAGTGCCGGTGACGAGGCATCGGCGCCTGGATCGCCGCCACGATCGCCAGCACCACGGGCACGGCGAACATGAGCCCGGCCACCATCAGCAGCGGGGTAAACGCCAGCCCCAGCACCGCCACGAACGCGCTGAGCAGGTGCCACTCGACGCTCATCAGCATCGCCGCCACCATCGAAGCCTGCCGGCGGTAGATGGTCTGGAACAGTCCCGAGCCGAACACGCCGTGGTAAATCACATCGCGCCCGATGCGCACGCCGATTCCGTCGCCTCCGTAGATTCGTCCGCGCCAACTGCTGGCGCCCAGCGTGTTGAAGTGGTCCGGGTGCTTGAACTTGAGCAGCGCCTCGGCCTCGCCGTAGCCACGCTGCTGCTTCAGGTACGCCTGCACGGTGTTTCGACGATAGTGCCAGACCTGCGCCGCCGGCGCAAAGCCGATCGTGTAGCCCAGGTGCTGCAATCGCCAGATGAAATCGACGTCATCGCCGGCCTTGCGGAACTGCGGGTCGAATCCGTTGATCAGCTTCGCCGCCCACGTGTAGAACGCCATGTTGCACCCGGGCACATGCTCGGCGGTGCGGTCGTCGATCATCACGTGTGTCGGCCCGCCGGGGCTCAGCCCCACGCAATCCGCGATCCACGAGCCTTCGTCGGGAATCAGGTTCGGCCCGCCCATCCCCACGTGTTTGCTCCGCAGCATCGCCAGCGCGAGGTAGTACAGCCAGTCTTCGTCGGCCTCGCAGTCGCTGTCGGTGTAGGCGATGATCTCGCCGGTCGCGGCGTTCATCCCCACGTTCCGGGCGTAGCTCAGGCCCATGTTCTTCTGGCGGATGTTGCGTACCCAGGGGAACTTTTTGAGGATCTGCTGGGTGTTGTCGGTGCTGCCATCGTCGACGAAGATCACCTCGTAATCCGGATACCGCAGCCGCTGCATGGACCGCAGGCACGACTCGACCGTGCTGGCGCCGTTGTACGAGCAGATGATCACGCTGATTTTCGGCAGCTTCACGTCCGCCAGTTGCGGCGCGCGGTGATACAACTCCCGAATCGCATGGAACGCCGGCTTGGGCGTGCGATCCTCCCGAACGATCCCGAACTTCCAGTCCGTGATCTGCCAGCCATGCGTGTACCACTCGTCGGTGTAGCTGAAGATGAACGTGCCGGCCAGGCCTTCGTCGAACACCGCCCGCACGTGGTTGGCCAGGATCTCCGCCTGCTGCTGCTCGGTCTTTTCCCGATGCGTGTCGATTCCGTATTCGCCAAGCATCAGTGGCTTTTCCCCGGCGATGTGCTGGAGCCTGGCCAGGTAGTTGCGGAAAACCTGCTCGTCATGCAGGTAAACATTGAAGCAGACGAAGTCGATCTCTCGCGGCTGAAGATACTCGGTGGTCGGGAAGTTGGCGAAGGTCACCAGGCACTGCGGCGCCTCCTGCTTGACGATCCGCACCAGATCGTCGACGAAATCCTCGACCCGCCTGCGCCCGTAATACCGCACCAGGTCCGCCGGAATCTCGTTGACCACGCTGATCGCAAAGATCGCCTCGTGATTGCCGCACGTGCGCGCCGCGTGCCGCACCGCCTGCTGCGCCTGTCGCGTCAACTCTGGATCATCCACAAACGACAGGTTCTTCGGCCAGGCCACGTCCAGAAAGATCTTCAGCCCCTTTCGGGCGGCCAGGTCCAGAAACCACTTCGGCGGCACGTGATAGATGCGGATGCAGTTGGCCCCCAGGTCCAGGATCTGCTCGAAGTCGCTTTCAACCTGTCCGGGATTCGGCAGCGGGTCTCCGTCGCGATTGGGCGCGAACGGCCCGTAGGTAACGCCCTTCACATAAAACTTCTGCGAACCCAGCCGAAAGAACTTGCCATCCCGACGCACGCGGTTGCTCAGCGGCTCGGCACGACGCTGACGACCCGCCGCGCCAGACGTACGCCCAGGCGCAGAAATGGGTTGCGAACAACCAGATCGACGCTCAACAACGGCAATGGACATAAGGCTCACTTCCCTGCGCTTCCGTGCAGGCGGTCTACGGCAGGGTATCCTACGACAACCCGTTCATTGTACCTACAAAATTCACGTCCCGCGGACAGCCGACACAAACTTCTCCCGCCCCCACCGCTTGCCGGCCACACAGCGACTCAGACACCCCCCATGATAGGTCCGTTAGCTCATCGTTATGGGACGGCGCCAATCAAACCATGCCAATGAAACCATTGAGCGCGCCAGTGAAACCATTGAGCCGGCTCCCCGCCGCATGTGCCCAACTCCGCCCAAACCACGCCCCCTGTTGACCCACTTCGTTTTCGTGCATAATTACTCTATCTGGCATTGCACCTACGATGAGCTTCGACGCCGACCAAGTCATCGAGACGTTCGGCGCGGCCGGCGACGAGAACAAGCTCAGCCCGCTGCGACGCGGACAAGTCATCTACCTCCCCGAACAGGGCGAGGTCTGGATGACAGGCGACATTCACGACCATCGAACCAACTTCCGTAAACTCCTTCAGGCCGCCGACCTGGCCAACAACCCCCAGCGACACCTGATCCTGCACGAGCTGATCCACGGCGACCACTGGGACGCCTCCGGCGCAGAGGACAGTTGGCACATCCTCTACCAGGCCGCCGAAGCCAAGTGCAGCTTCCCCAATCAGATCCATTTCCTGCTGGCCAATCACGACCTGGCTCAGATCCACGGCGAAGGCATCATGAAAGGCGGGCTGAGCGTCTGCGAAGCATTCAACGCCGGCGTCAAACGCGATTTTGGCGAGCGCGGAACCCTGGTCACCGTCGCCATCACCGAGTTCCTGCTGACGCTGCCACTGGCGATTCGCTGCCCCGCCAATGGCCTGTTCTTCTGCCACAGTCTGCCCACCGACGAGCAGATCAAAACCTTTGACTTCAGCGTCTTCGACCGCGAGAACCTCCGCCCGGAAGACTACCGCCGACGGACCGGACCGGTTTACCAGCTCATCTGGGGACGCAAAACCACCCCCGCTGGCGTCGAGGAGTTCCGGCAGAAGGTCGGCGCTGAGCTGATCGTCACTGGACATCAGCCCCAGGAAATGGGCTACGCGATCAACGGCGAGCACCATCTGATCATCGCCTCCGACCACAACCAGGGCGTGTTCCTGCCCATCGACCTTGCCCAACGCTACGACATGCCTCAGCTTGTGCGGCGACTGAAAAAGTTCGTGGCCATCGGAAATCATCAGTACGAGTGAATCCCCCGCTGCTTCGGGCGCAATGACGCGGGGCATGCCCCAGGCCTGGTAGCCCGGAGCATGCCCCGTGTTTGCTCTGTTTCAGCTCGATCCGGCGACGGGCGGTTACGGCACGTTGCTCACCACGTCGTTGGAGTCCTTGGAGATCACATCCGTGCCCGCGCCGCCATCAACCGTATCGATCACGCCGTCGAGCACGCGGATATCGTCGTTGCCCGCCTCGCCGAAGATCACGTCCGCCCCCGCGCCGCCGGTGATCGTGTCGTTGCCCGCCCCTCCGAGGATGCGGTTGGCCCCGGAGTTGCCGGTCAGCACGTCGTTGCCCGCCCCGCCATAGATCCACTCCAGGTCATTGGCCAAGGCGTCATTCTCCCCGGTCTGTCCGTCGTTGGCCACGCCATCGAGCGAGACGTTGACCGCGGCGGTGCGGTCGGAGTAGTCGATGGTGTCGGTGCCGGCCCCGCCGATCACCGAGTCAGTGCCGGTGCCGGGGGTAATGAAGTCGTTGCCGTCGCCACCATTGAGCGTGTCGTTCCCGACGCCGCCTTCGAGGATGTCCCCGTTGCCGCCGCCCACCAGCGAATCGTTGCCGCCGCCTCCCTTGAAGAAGTTGCGCTCATTGTTGCCGATGAAGATGTCTCCCCCGCCGCCGCCGAACAGGTTCTCCACGTCCGGCATGACGTTGTCTCTTTCACTCTTGGACACGCCATCGTTGGCCACGCCGTCGAGCGTGACCGTCACCGCGCGGGAGGACTCATAGTAGTAGTCGGCGCGGTCGCGTCCGGCGCCGCCGTTGAACACGTCGGTGCCGCTGCCGCCCAGCAGCGCGTCGTTGCCGTCTCCACCGTTGAGCAGGTCGTTGCCGATGCCCGCATTGATCCGGTCATCTCCGGCGCCGCCGTTGAGCGTGTCGTTGCCGGCGATCCCGAGCAGGAAGTCATTGCCCGCCCCGCCGTCCATCGAGTCGTTACCGTCGTGCCCGGTGAGCCGGTCGTTTCCGGCCCCGCCCAGCAGCGTATCGTCGCCCGCCTCGCCCCAGACGGTGTCGTTGCCGTCGCCGCCGTCCAGACTGTCATTGCCGATTCCACCGAACAGCGCGTCATCCGCCGCGCCGGTGCTGATCGTGTCGGCGCCATCGCCGCCCTCGACGCGGTCGCGTCCGGTTCCGCCGGTGATCGAGTCGTTCTCCGTGCCGCCGCGGATGATGTTGTTGCCCGAGGCATCGGTGATGACATCGGCGCCGGCGTCGCCGTCGATCGTGTCGTTATCCGCCCCGCCGTTGAGGTTGTCGGCGCCTTCGTTGCCGCGGATCACGTCATTGCCGGCTTCCCCGAGGATCGTGTCGTTGCCAAGCTGCCCGAAGAGGCTGTCGGCGCCGGCCCCGCCGGTGATCGAATCATTGCCGTCACCGCCCTGGACCGAGTCATCCCCGTCGCCGCCGGTGATCACGTCGTTTTCGCTCGAGCCCAGCAGGATATCGTTGCCGACATCGCCGTTGATCGTGTCGTTGTGGGTTCCGCCGTCGATGCTGTCGTCGCCGGAGCCGCCGTCGATGCTGTCGGGGTTGTTTCCGCCGGTGATGGTGTCGTTGCCGGCCCCGCCCTGGATGAAGTCATTGCCTTCGCCGCCGATGATCGAGTCGTTGCCGTCGCCACCGGACGCCCCGCGGAACGCCGCCAGCGCCACGCTCAGGTCGATCGTATCGTTGCCCGACCCGCCGACGATCGTCTCCACCGTCATCAGGACGTTGTCATTCTCCCCGCTCTCGCCGTCGTTGGCGACGTCGTCCATGAGGATCGTCAGATCGGCGTTGCGCGAGGCGTAGGTGACGGTGTCGAGGTTGTCCCCGCCGTCCATGATGTCAGCACCCGCGCCGCCGTCGATCAGGTCGTTGCCGCCATTGCCCAGGATGCTGTCGTCCCCGTTGCCACCGTTGATCGTGTCATCGTTGTCCGATCCGGAGATGGTGTCGTTGCCGTCGCCGCCGTTGAACGTGATGTTGCCGGTATCCGGCGCGGCGCTGAGGGTGTCGTTGCCGCCCAGTCCGTTGATCTCGATCGTCGCGAAGTAGTTCGGATCGGCGGTGTTGAAAATGATGTCAAAGCGCGTCTCCACGCCATCGATGACGACCACCGCCTCTTCGGGGCTGACGGTGTGGTCGATACTCAGGCTGATGGTGTTGTCCGTTCCGTCACCATCAATGACCAGAACGTCGCGGGCATCGTCAATTGAAGCGGCAAGAAGCCGGCGTTTTTCAAGGGACTCAAACATCGTACATCGCTCCTTCTGACAAGAGGGTCCGCGCCACAGCCCTGCGGCGCGCACGCAAACACTGTGACCAGCAGACAAACAGGTTATCGGAAAGATCGGACCGGTTTGATGAACCTGTCCGCTTGGAACACCAGGAACCTCAGGAAGCACTTTCGATGACCCGGGCCACGCACTCGGTTCGCTCATTGTGCCCCACGAATCGGGGGCGCGACGGGAAAATCAACAAAAAAACTGCCGCTTTTCGGCCCACCATCCGCCGGCATGAGCACAGCAGCACATTTATGCCGCCGGCGCCGATCATGCAAAGCTTTTATCGGACCTGCGCCGTCAACACCGCGGCCCGCCCCAGCGATTCCGCCAAGGCCGCCCTGAACTACGGCACGTTGCTCACCACGTCCAGACCCGAATCCTCCAGCAGATCGTCGGTCCCCGTCCCGCCATCGATCCGGTCTGCCGTGCCGTCGTTGGCGTGGATCAGGTCATCGCCTTCACCGGCGAACAGGAAATCGCGCCCGAGCCCGCCGTTCAGATAATCATTGCCCGAGCCGGCCCGCAGCGTGTCGTTGCCCGCCCCGCCGTACAGCTTCGTGCTGCGCGTCCGGTGCCCGCGCAACGCGTCGTTGCCGCTGCCGCCGATCAGGACTTCGATGTCGTTATCGAGCTTGTCAAACTCCCCCGCGCCGCCGTCGTTGGCCAGTTCATCCAGCGACAGCGACAGGTTATCGCTGCGATCTGAATAATCCGCGGTGTCCGTGTTCTTGCCGCCGATGAACCGGTCCGGGCCACTGCCGCCGTTCAGCAGGTCGCTGCCGTTCATTCCGTTCAGCGTGTCGGAGCCGGCCCCGCCATACAGCGAGTCGTGTCCGTCCATGCCGATAAGCAGATCGTTGCCCTGACGACCGTCCAGGATGTTCGCGCGAGCGTTGCCGGTCAAAATGTCGTTGCCACGACCGCCTTCCAGATGCTCCACCGTTGCATCGATCAGGTCGGCCTCCGCGAACACGCCGTCGTTGGGCAGACCATCGAGCGAGGCGGTCACCGGCCGCGTCTCGTAGTAGTAGCTGACCCGGTCGGATCCGGCGCCGCCGATCATGGTGTCGGTGCCGCTGGCGCCGATGATCGTGTCGTCGCCCGCGCCGGCGTCGATCGAGTCGTTGTCCGGCCCGGCATGCAGCCGGTCGGCGCCGCTGCCGGAACTGATCGTATCGGCGCCCGAACCGCCGTAGACGATGTTGTCACCATCTCCGGCCGTCAGCGTGTCGCTGCCGGCCCCGCCGTCGATGTAGTCCGCCCCCGCCCCGCTGGAGACGCTGTCGTCTCCCTCTGCCGCCGTGATCGTGTCGTTGCCCGCGCCCGTGGTGATCGTGTCGTTACCGTCGCCGGCCGGGACGCTGTTGTTCCCGTCCCCGGCGCTGATCGCGTCGTCTCCGCTGCCGCCGTTGATCGTGTCGTTGCCCGCTCCGCTCGAGACCGTGTCCCGGCCGTCACCGGCATCGATGGTGTTGTTGCCCGCGGCGGCGGCAATGGTGTCGTCGCCGGCGCCCGCATCGATCACGTCGTTGCCCGAGCCGCTGGAGATCGTGTCGTTGCCCTCGGCGCCGATGATCCGGTTGTTGCCGTTGTCGCCGCTGAGCCGGTCGTCGCCGGCCCCGCCATCCAGCGTGTCATCCCCGCCGCTGCCCACCAGCGTATCGTTGCCCATCCCGCCGATGAACCGCCGAGCCTGGCTGGACGGCCCGGCCTGAATCCGGTCGTTGCCTGTCCCACCGATGACCGTCTCCACCGAGTCCTCGACGTTGTCGCCTTCTCCCGGCGAGCCGTCGTTGGACAGGTTGTCCATGATCACGGTCACGCCGCCGGTGCGATCGGAGTAATCGATCAGGTCGTTGCCGTTGCCGCCGTCGAACGTGTCGGCGCCCAGCCCGCCGTTGAGCGTATCGTCGCCGTCGCTGCCAACCACCAGGTCGTTGCCATCGCCGCCGTCGATCGAGTCGTTGCCGGCGTTGCCGTTGAGGATGTCCTGCCCGCTGCCGCCGATCAGGGTATCTCCCGAGCTGCCGCCGGAGAGCGTATCGTGCCCGTCATTGCCCTCGATGCGCACGCGGAAGGTTGCCGCACCCAGATCGATATCGTCGTCGCCGCTGCCCCCGAACACCGTTTCGACGAACGTGACGTTGTCGTTCTCGCCGGCTTCGCCGTCGTTGGCCACGTCGTCCAGCGTGACATTGACTCCGGTCGTGCGGTCGGAGTAATCGACCACATCTCCGCCACTTGGCCCGCCGTTGATGATGTCGGCTCCCGCGCCGCCGTCGAGCGTGTCGCTGCCCGCGTTGCCGTAAAGGGTGTCGTTGCCTCCGCCCGCGATGATCGAGTCGTTTCCGGCTCCTCCGATCAGCTCGCGCGATACGTTGTCGGTGATGTTGATCAGGGTGTCACTCCCCGAGCCGCCGATCACACGCTCGATCGTCTCGGTGACAAAGTCCATCTCCCCGGATTGACCGTCGTCATGGATGTCGTTGAAGATGACGGTGATCGCGGCGGTGCGACGGGAATAGTCGGCGGTATCGAAGCCCGCATCGCCCTGGAGTGTATCGGCCCCGTTGAGCGCGTCGCCGTCGTTAAGCCAGTCGTCTCCCCCTCCGCCGGTGACCAGGTCGTCTCCGCCATCGCCAGCCAGGCTGTCGTTGCCGACCGTGACCGCGTCGGTGAAATCCTGAAGGTCTCCGTGCAGCGTGTCGTTGCCATCGCCACCGAAGATCGTGTCGTTGCCGGCGCCACCTTCTACACTGTCGCTACCCCCACCCGCGTTGATCCAGTCGTTCCCATTTTCGCCGACGATGCCGTCGTCACCGTTGCCGCCGAGAATCGAATCATCTCCATTGCCGGCTTCGACAGCGTCCGCTCCCCCGCCCGCGTCGATCGTGTCATCGCCTGCGCCGGCGATGATCGAATCTCCTCCTTCTCCACCCAGGATGCTGTCGTCCTGGTCGCCTGTGGTGATCGTATCGCTGCCGCCGTTGCCGATGACCGTGACGCTGTATCCCAGGGCAGCCACGTCGATGATGTCGTTACCCTCGCCTCCCTCGAACTGCTCAAACGTTGTAAGGTCCGGGTCGTCGAACTCCCGGACGAGGCGTGTGGGCTCACCATCAATGTCAATCATCTCGGTATAACCGGTCCCCTGGAGCGCGGGTTCGTCTTCCCCCGCCCCATCGGCGCCAAACAGCGGATTGGCAGGGATGGGATAGATGATGTCTACATTGGGAATCTGCTCGCGTTCGTCGGCATAACTCAACAGGTCGATGCCGGCACCCCCATCCATCGTGTCCTGGCCCACGCCGCCGATGATGGTGTCATCGCCGGCATCGCCGCTCAGCACATCGCCATTCATCAACTGCGGATTGGTGTCCGGTTGCTCGCTATTTCCACCCCCATCAAGGCGATCGTTGCCGTCGCCGCCGGAGATCGTGTCTTGCCCACCGGTCTCATCGTTCAATTCGTCACCCGCGGCCTCTGACGTGTCGTCGCCGCGCAGGTCATCGTTACCCGTTCCGCCGGTGATCGAATCGTCCCCGGGTCCGCCGTAAACGGTGGTATTGCCATTTCCCGCGGTAACCGTGTCATTCCCGCCGCCGGCAACGATCGTGGCCGGAACAGTGATGTTCGACGCGATGGTGATGCTGTCGTCGCCACCGGTGCCGTTGATCCGGATCGCGGTGATCTGGTTGGCCGGGTATTGGGCATTAAACCCTTCGGGGCTGATGGTGACGGTATAGGTGGTAGCGTCGCGGATGATATTGAAGGTGGCGGTGGAGGGTGTGCTGTTGAGCGTCAGCACTCCATTGATGACCGACGCGGTAAGCAGATACCGGCTTTCAAGCGGATCGATGAAGGACGAGGACATCGTTGCAGTACTCCTGGTGCAGGTGGTGGTCTTGGCCCGGTGCCGGACTGCGCCGCGGGCGCACGGCCCATCGCTCGGAGGCTGGCCAGGGCGTTGAGCGGCCGGCCGGAACTCCGCCGGTCCAGGCCGGCGCGTCGCAGGCGCGTAACTATCGGATTCTAACCGAGCCTGTCAACCAACCGCGCCTCGCCTGCCCCTCTCGCGACAAGCCCTGCGGCCAACCCGTCCAGCCGCAGGCGACAGCGCACCGCGCGCCCGAGCACCTGACCGCTTCCGGTGCTAGAGTCTCCGCCCCGACCGTTCCGATTTCGCTTTTCCGGAAGAATTGGGCCGGTTTTGTGCAAAATCCGGCCAGCCCCCCAGCCCCGGCCATCACCCCTTCAGGGGCTTTTTCAGCAAGGCGAACCGCCGGATCGTCCTGAAGCCGGCGGCGGTATACAGCCGCCCGGCGGTCGTGTCGTCGGACCAGAGGAACCACGCCGCCCGGAACCCCGCCAGCCGCTGCGCCTCCAGCGTCCGATACATCAGGATGTGCCCCAGCCCCCGGCCCCGCTCGCTGCCCGCCACCCCAATCGGGCCAAATCGCTCATTTTCGTAATGCGAATACCCCACAACCCGGCCAGATTGACGCTCGTAAGCGACCATCAGCCGATCGGCACGATCCCCCAGCGTAATCTGCGTCATGGTCTGTCGGCAGACTCGAACCCAGTCGCCGGCAAACTCGCGGGCGGCAAAATCCAGCAGTGGCAAGGTCAATTCCGCGCAGTAAGGCTCCACCGCCACCCCCGCCGATTGCAGCGCCGCCTCCCGCTGCCTGACCCACTGCGGAACCTGAAAGTTCCACAGGTCGATCTGCATCGCGATCGGACGATAGACCTCCTGATATCCGTGCTTGAGCAGGAACCGCAGCCCCGACTCATACGCCGCCACATCCACCCCGCAGATGAAATATCCCGGGGCATACGGCGAGACCATGACCAGCGTCCGGCCCTGCGAACGCAGGTAGTTCTCAGCCAGCTCCAGCATCGCCGAGCCGATCCCCCGGCGCTGATGCGCCGGCAGCACGCCCAGGAGCGTGATGTAGCCGCGGTCGGCATCGGGTGGCGCGTTCTCCAGCGGCACCTGCCGCGCGATCGCCAGGCAAAAGCCCACGATTTCATCCCCGACCTGGGCCACGATCGCCCCTTCGGCCCGGAAATTCGAATCCAGCAACACCTGCCTGACGAACCGCGATTCAGAGATCGGATCCACCGGCATCGCCGCGGCCAGGACTCGAACTACACCAGACAGATCAGCCGGCTGAAACGGACGCAACTCTGCCATGACGTTCATCAACAGACACTGTAAGTCGCACAGTGCCCCATGACCAGAAGCATGCTGCACATCCTCGCCTTTGTGGAATAGGACGACATGTCACGGGCGTCGCGACCTTACGATGAGCACTCGCGCGAGATGCCCGCAATTCGCTACAGAACAGTGTCACCGTCCATTTCGAACATGGAACATGGCTGCCCAGGTTCGGCGCCGCGTCCTGCTCACAAACCACCGGCACGCGACAGAACCTGCTTCTCGGCGTGATAGGAGCTGCGTACCAGCGGGCCGGATTCGACGTGTCGCAGGCCCTTGGCCTCGCCGCGCAGCTTCCAGGCGCGAAATTCGTCGGGATGCACCCAGCGCTCGACCGGCAGGTGTTTGGGCGTCGGCTGAAGGTATTGCCCCAGCGTGAGGATCTCGCAACCGATCGACACCAGATCGTCGATCACCGCATCGATCTCATGATCCATCTCGCCCAGACCAAGCATCATGCCCGTCTTGGTCACCAGCCCCTGATCGCGCGCGATCTGAAGAAGCCTGAGGCTGCGACGGTACTTGGCCTGCGGGCGCACGCGGGGATACAGCCGCGGCACCGTCTCGACGTTGTGGTTCAGGATTTCGGGCCGCTCATCCAGCACGAGCTGAAGCGCCGCCCAGTTCCCGCAGAAATCGGGGATCAGCACCTCGACGCTGGTGCCGGGGGACCGAAGACGAATCTGACGAATGGTCTGCGCCCAGACCGCCGCCCCGCCGTCGGGAAGCTCGTCGCGATTGACGCTGGTGATCACCACATGCCCCAAGCCCATCAGCGCCACCGCCTCTCCCACGCGGCGTGGCTCGTCCAGATCCAGCGTCGGAGGTCGTCCGGTGGCGATGTGACAAAATCCGCACGATCGCGTACAAACGTCGCCCAGGATCATCAGCGTGGCCGTGCCGGCGCTCCAGCACTCGCCCAGGTTCGGGCACTTGGCGCTCTGGCAGACGGTGTGCAGGCGATGATCCTCTACAAGCCGCTTGAGCCGTGCGTATCCCTCGCCGCCGGGCATCTTCATCTTCAGCCATGCGGGCTTGGGCGCATACGATGATCGGCTGGCGGAAGACTCGGGCAGAATCAGGTGGCTGAGGGGAACACTCATACGGGTAGCTGAGGCATTCTAGGATTCACGACCATGGCGAGCAAACCCACCGTGCTGCTGCTGCTGCCGGAACAGATCGCCCGGCAGATGTTCCGACCTGAACAGTTGAAACGATTATCCGAAATCGCCGAGGTTGTCGGACCCTGCATGCCCGATCAGGGCACGCCGGTGCTCCAGGCCATGAGCAGGGCCGAAGTGATCATCACCGGCTGGCGCACGCCGATGTTCACGCCCGAGCGGCTTACCCTGGCGCCGCGACTGAAGCTGATCGCGCACAGCGCCGGCTCGGTCAAGCCGATCGTCTGTGATGCCGTGTTCGATCGCGGCATTCGCGTGACCACCGCCGCCGCCGGCAACGCCCATCCCGTCGCCCAGGTCACCATCGCCTGGATGATCTCGCTTTTGAAACAGATGCCATGGATCGCCCAGGCCTATGCCCGCGACGACCGCGAGGAATACCTTCGCCGAAAGGCGCTGTGCCGCGAGCTGATGGACATCAGCGTCGGAATCGTCGGCGCCTCGCGCGTCGGGCGGGAGGTGCTGCGGCTGCTGCGGCAGTTTCCACGCCTGACCATCCGTCTGTATGACCCGTACCTCACACCCGAGCAGGCACGGGCGCTGGGCGCCGAGTTGTGTTCGCTGGAGCAGGTTTGTCGCTGCCAGGTCGTCTCGATCCACGCGCCGAATCTGCCCTCGACCCGGCACATGTTCAACGCGCAGACCCTTGCGCTGCTGCCGGATCATGCCGTGCTGATCAACACCGCGCGCGGCGCGCTGATCGACGAGGCGGCGCTGGTCGCCGAGCTGCATCGCCGCCCGCTTTACGTCGCCCTGGACGTGACCGACCCCGAGCCGCCGCTGCCCGACTCGCCGCTGCGCAGCGCCCCGAACCTGGTCCTGACCCCCCACATCGCAGGCGCCCTCTCTCAGGGGCGATTTGAAATGGGCCAGATCGCCATTGATGAAACCATGCGCTTTCTGCGCGGCCAGCCACTGGAGCATGAGGTCACGCGCGCGATGTTGCCCACGCAGGCATAGTGGCAGCAGACCAATGAGCTGTCAGTGCGCATCTTCGAGGCAAACAATTGCCTCGGCGGCAAGGTGATCCCCTCCCCCATCTCCCCTTCCGGCCCTTTCCCGGTTACTCTACCGGCCAATGCCAGTGCGCATCCTCGCCCTTGGTGATATTGTCGGCCGGCCCGGACGGCAGGTGGTGCAGCAGAAGCTGCCCCTGCTGGTGCGACAGCGACAGGTGGACCTGGTCGTGGCTAACGCGGAGAACATCGCCGGCGGAAGCGGCATCACGCCGAATCTGTTCAACAAGCTCCGCAGCTACGGCGTGGACGTGGTCACGCTCGGAGACCACATCTACAAACGCATGGACATCGTGCCTACGCTCCAGAACTCCGAGCGGATCGTCCGCCCGGCCAACCTCTCCTCCAGCGCCGTCGGACGTCCGTTCACGGTGGTCACGACCAACAACGGCGTGCCGGTGGGAATCTTCTGCGTGCTGGGACGAATCTACATGAACCTGCCCTGCGACGATCCGTTCGCCGCCGCCAACCGCGTCCTCGAACAGATCCCCCTGGGCGTGCGCGTGTGCGTGTGCGATGTGCACGCCGAGGCCTCCAGCGAAAAAGTCGCCATGGGACACTGGCTGGATGGACGCGTCAGCTTCATCTTCGGAACCCATACCCACATCCCCACCGCCGACGCCAAAATCCTGCCCGGCGGCAGCGCGTTCCAGGCGGATCTGGGCATGTGCGGGCCTTACGATTCAGTGCTGGGCCGACGCAAGGACCGCGTCCTGAAGTACATGACCACCAACATGCCTCACCCCTTCGAGGTGGCCACCGGCGACGTGCGAATGTGCGGCGCGCTGGCGGAGATCGACCCGGAGACCGGCCGCGCTATCTCCATCGAACGCATCGAAGTCAGGGGTGACAACGCCGATCAGGCCTACGACGCCGACGACGCACGGCATCCTCCTGCGGCAGGCGACTGAAGCGACAACGCCCTCGACGACTTGACGGCACGCATGAACTGTCGCACACGGTCGGCGTCCACCGGGTTGCTCGCGATCCCTTCACGCTTGAACCATGTGCCCACAATGAAACCGTCGCAGTGCTCCCACAGATCCGACACGTTGTTGAGGCTCACGCCGCTGCCCACCAGCACCGGCGTGGCCTTCGCCGCCGCCTTCACCCGCGCCGCCTGCGAGGGATCCGTCGGCTTGCCCGTGCCGGCGCCGCTGACGATCAGCGCATCGGCCAGACCCCGCTCGATCGTATCCTGCACTTCATCCTCGATCGCCCGCGGCGCCAGCGGGGCCGAATGCTTCACGTCCACGTCGGCCAGGATCCTGATGCTGGATGCACCGAGCATCGCGCGGTCCCGCAGCAGTTGATGAGCTATCCCCTGGATGATGCCCTGATCGGTGACCCGCGCGCCACACAGGACGTTGACGCGGATGAAGTCGGCGGCGATCGCGTGCGCGACCGCCAGCGCGCTTCGCCCGTCGTTTCGCAGCACGTTGATCCCCAGCGGCACGCGATCAAAACGCTTGCGCAGCTCGCAGGCAAGCGCCGTCATCTGTGCCACGACGTGCGCCGGCACGCGGTCGGGGTAGAACGGCACGTCCCCGAAGTTCTCGATCATCAAACCGTCCACACCGCCCGATACCAGCGCTTCGGCGTCGCGCATCAGCCGGTCACGGATCGCATCCACGCCTGCCTGATACCGCGGCGAGCCCGGCAGCGGCAGCAGGTGCAGCATTCCGATCACCGGCCTGCACACCCCCGACCACGATGGATGCAGACTCGACATCAGCTCATGCGATCCCATCACGCCGCGACCGCTGCCATCCCACGCCTACGGCAACAGCCCCGGTGGCAGACCAAGCTCCCCGGCCACTTTCGCCATTTCCTCCTTGACCATCGCGGCGGCCTTGACCTGCGCCGCGTTGATCGCGGCCACGATCAGGTCCTCCAGCATCTCCGTGTCGTTCACGTCCACCTTGCTCTTGTCGATGCGGACTTTCACGACCTCCAGCCGCCCGTTCACCACCGCCGTCACCATCCCCCCTCCCGCGTCGGCGCTGACCTGCCGCCGCGCTAGCTCCTCCTGCATCTGCTGCATCTTTTCCTGCATCTGGCGCGCCTTGGCCATGAGCTGCGGAAGGTTGGCCAGGTTCTTAAGCTGATCGAACATGTTTCTACTCGACTTTCACGATTTCCCCGCCGAGCATATCCATCACGGCGCGGATCAGCTCGTCGCTGCGGAGCTGCTGGCGCAGTTCTTCGGTGATCTTGACGGTCGGCTCGAGCGGCGCGGGCGGCGGCGCGGGCGTGTACCGCGCCACCTGCCGCCGCGGCATGGCCGGCGATGACGCGGCGACGGGCGGCTCATCGCGCTGCCGGGCGGGCGCGGCTTCCGCCTCGCCGCCCACCTCGAACTTCACCCCCACCTTCTGCTTCAGAAGTTCACTGAGCGCATCGCGGATCACGTCCTTCTTGCCGTTGCGATCCAGCATCCGCACCGCCGGCTCGTGCCCCGGCGGATAGCGCACGATCGCCAGCCCGTCCTCGATCCCCGCCAGCGTCGCGTCCTTCAGCAGGGCCGTCAACCCCGGCCCCTTCGACGCCAGCAGCGCAATCAGCCGCTTCCACAGGCTCGACAGATCGGGCGGCTGTTCCGCTGACGAAACGTCCGGTTCCGTCGCCGCATCCGGCGATTGCGCCGCCGCGTCCGCAGCCGATTGCTGTTGCCGGAGCAGTTCACTCAATGAAGGCCCGGACGGATTCCACACCTTGCCCACCGCCGGCAGGGCATCGTCGTCTTCGTCGTCGCTGCCCGAATCCGCCGCCGCTTGCGGGGCGATCTGCTGCCGGCCGGGCGTGTGGCCTGCTGGCTGGGAAGGGATCTGGTCCTGGCTCAGGGCTGGCTCAAACTTTTTTTTTTGCCCCGCCGGCGCGGCGACGGATCCTGATCCATCCACGCGGCGGAGCAGCTCCTGCACGCTGGTGAACTGCTCGGCCAGCGCCAGCCGAACCAGTGTGGCATCGAGCAGCGCCCGCCCGGCCTGCGAGGCCCGCAGGTGTCGTCTCAGCTCCTCGAGAATCGCGATGTCCTGCGTAAGCACCTGCGGCTCGAAACGTTCGGCCTGGCGCGTCAGCTCCTCGATGGCTATCCCGGCAACTTCCACGAGCTGTGAGCCGGGGCCACAGGTCCGCAGGATCAGCAGGTTCCGCAGGTGATCCGCCAGACTCACCACCAGCGTGTCGGGCGACAGCCCGCGGCTGATCAGCTTCTCGGCCCCCTCCAGCACCGCCTTGACATCGCCCAGACCGATGCTCTGCACCAGCTCGTAAATCGCCTGTGCTCGCGGCATGCCCAGCGACTGTTCGATCAGCTCGACGCTGATCTGCTTTTCTCCGATGCTCAAGAGGCGATCCAGCAGCGACAGCGCATCCCGCATCGATCCGGCGCCCGCCTTGGCCACCAGCAGCAGCGCGTCCTCGCTGGCCTGGATACCTTCAGCGCGACAGATCTGCTTGAGGTGCTCGGCGATTTCCCGCGTGGGGATGTTGCGGAAGTCGAACCGCTGGCAACGGCTGAGGATCGTCGGCGGCACCTTCTCCGGCTCGGTGGTCGCCAGGATGAACTTCACGTGCTCCGGCGGCTCTTCCATCGTCTTCAGCAGCGCATTGAACGAGGCCTTGGAGAGCATGTGGACCTCGTCGATGATGAAAACTTTGAACCGCGAGTGAGCCGGGCGGTATTGCACGTTCTCGATGATCACTTCGCGGGTCTTGTCCACCTGGGTGTTGGACGCGGCGTCGATCTCGATCACGTCGATATCCTCGCCGCGCGCAATCGCCTCGCACGAGCTGCATTTCCCGCAGGGTTCGGTCGTGGCCGAGGCAGACTTCTGGCAATTCAGCGCCTTGGCCAGAATCCGGGCCATCGACGTCTTGCCCACGCCCCGCGTGCCGCAGAACAGATAGGCATGGGCGATGCGCCCCGTCTGAATCGCCCGTTTGAGCGTCTGCGCAACATGGCTCTGTCCGACGACCTCGTCGAATGTGTTCGATCGGTACTTGCGAGCCAGGACGATGTACGACATCTCCGGGGGCCTTGGTTTGCTGATGCCGCATTCTAGAACGTGTTACGCGCTTTTCCATGCCCCCGTGCCGGCTGGCGGCAGATACCCCCGATGGCGAGCTTAAGTCCCAGAATCACCCCGCCGATGAACTTGATGAATGCCTGCCCTGCGAGCTGCGATCTTCGGCGCGCTGCTCAGTCCGGTTCTGGCGGTCATGCTCTGCATCCCCGCTCGTGCCGCCGTCGATGAAAACCAGAAGATCAAGTGGCTTGACCAAACCCTTGGCGCGCTGGAGGCCACGATCCAACTGTATCGCTCGCAGCACGACGGCGCCGATCCCGACTTTGCCAGACTCGGCTGGCGACAGTTGATCAGCCCCACAGACCCCACCGGGCGGATCGTCAAATCCGGCACGTGCGGGCCTTACCTCAACGCCCCGCCGGGCAATCCGCTCAACGGCTTCAGCGGCGTGGCGGTCATCGATCAGCCGCCGCATGCGGGCATGCACATCGCGGGCGAGCGAATGGGTTTTGCGTTCTATGCGGCGACCGGCAGCTTCGTCGGCACCGACGCCACCGGAAAACGCCTGCTCGACCCGGACCTGAAACGCGCCTATCCCGGAGCGTTCGCCTTCAAGCCCGCGGGCAATGCTGCGGATCTGGCCGCACGCAGAAAAAACCTGCTGGCCATCGTCCAGTCGCTGCGTCAGGCGCTGGCGGCGTATCGCATCGACCACCTCGATCAACTTCCCGACTTCCGCAGATATCCCGACTGGCAACAACTGACCGCCAGGACCGACAACGACGGAACTCTAAACCCGCGCGGCCGGTTCGGCCCGTACCTGCGGGATATCCCCATCAACCCATTGAACGGATTTCATCGCGTGGAGCTGGCAGCCTCCGCCCCGGCGCCCGGCACCATCGCCCGGGCGAGCGACATCGGATATCTGCTCGAACCCAAAGCCGGACAAATCTGGGGGCTGGATGAAAGCGGCGTGGTGATCCTGGATGAATCAGCCCAGCCACCCAGCGATGGAAATCCCGCAGCGCCATCCAGGCCGGCGGCAAGCCCCGGCGCCCGGAAGCTTGACGCTGAACTCCAGAATTCGCGCATCCGACTGCTCTACGTCACGCTTGTCCTGCTGGATACCCAGCTTCGCGCCTACCAGATCAGTCACGACGGCGCCACGCCCGATTTCCTTCAGCACGGGGAATGGAAGCGTTTCTCAGCCACCAGTGACAAGTCGTTTGCGATCCGCAATCCGCTGAACAATTTCAGCGGCCTTCTGGTCGTGCCGCGCCCGCCGCGACCGACAGACCCCATCCGCCAGCCCGGCGTCGGATTCGTCTTCTGCGCCAGCGAGGGCCGGTTCTGGCCCACCGGCGCCGACGGCGCCAGCGTGATGGATCGCGATCTGCGGGCCACGCATCCGGACGCATTCGACACCTGCGCGCCCGGCGGCGAATCTGCCCTGGCCGCCGACAACCGCGCTCGCTCGCAACTGCTGCTGCTGTCGGCGGTGCGCACGGCGATCAGGCTCTATCGCATGCAGCACGCCGGGCAACTGCCCGATTTCAATCGTTATCCCGACTGGCAGCAGCTCACGATGCGCACCGACGCCTCGGGCCGACCGACTTCCTCCGGCCAGTTCGGGCCCTACCTCAGCGAGCCGCCACGCAATCTGATCACCGGCGAGCATCGCGTGCTGGTCGTACGCAGTATCCGGGACGCACAGAACGCGCACGCCGACCAGCCCATCGGCTACGCGCTGGACCTGTCCGCCCAACGGATCTATTCCGCGGATCTTTCCCAGCCCCCTGGCGACATCGAAGCCAACCCCGCCGGCACCGCACAAGCCGACCCGTAACAAAAAAATCACGGGCGTTTCGCCTGTGTTGAGTGGCATGAAGCGATGGATAGCCCGGAGATCGGACTTTCGAAATCGAGTGCACCCTGCATGGCCGGGACGGCCATGCCACAGTTGGCTCGGACGCATCACGGGCGCCCAGAGCCTGCACCGCAGTTAGCCGACCTCCAGTTCGTCAGCTTCCGGAATCGCCCGCGGTCGCATCGTCACGAACAGAATGGTAATGATGACACCGAGCACGGCGGCGATGACCAGCGGCCGCACGCCCACGCTCGGATCGTGGTATAGCGCGATGATTCGCGACCCGATCAGCGCGACATTCACGATGATCCCCACCGCCGGTACCACAATCGGCACCTCAAACGCGCCGTGCGGCTCGCCGGGTCGCAGCTTCAGCACGATCAGCGCGCCGTTGACCACGGCGAAACATCCCAGCAACAGCAGCCCCGTCGTCGTCGCCAGCTCACCCACCCCGCCCGCCAGAGACAGCACGATCACGATGCACAGCAGCGTCAGGATGGCCACGTGCGGGGTGCGACGGCTGCGGTGCACCCGTCCCAGCGCCGCCGGCAGCAGCCCGTGCCGGGACATCCCGTACAGCAGCCGCGAACCCATGATGTAGTTGATCAGCACGGTGTTGGCCACCGCGAACATGGTGATGAACTTGTAGACCCACGCCGGCAGCCACGGCGACGCCACCGCCGTAATTTCCGCCAGCGGCGCCGCAGCCCGCGCCAGCGTCGCGTACGGCACCACCGACACCGCCGTGATCGCGATCGCCATGTACAGCCCCGCCACGATCGTCAGCGCCGTGACGATCCCCCAGGGCATCGTCCGCTGCGGGTTTTTGACTTCCTCGGCCACATTGAGCATGTCCTCGAAACCCACGAACGCGAAGAACGTCAACACCGCGCCGCTGAACAGCATCACCGGCCCAAGCGTTCGCTGCGGCGGCGTTTCCAGATAGCTCACCTGTCCCCAGTAACGCATGCCCACGATCACGATGAACAGCAATCCACCCACCTCGATCGCCGTGCACAGCAGGTTCGTCCACATCGACTCGCGAATGCCCCGGAAGTTCACCAGCGTCATGAACAGCAGAAACCCGACGATCACGATCACCACGCCCACGTCGTGATCGACCAGCTTGTACGGCCCCAGCGGGACGAGGATCCTTCCCAGCTTCCCGCTGATCCCCAGCAGCTCGGCCAGAACGTTCGAGAACGCATTGGTGCTGGTGGCCATGCTGGTCAGGCCGGATGCCGCGACGGTCAACCCGACCACGTAGGAAAGGAACGTGAAGCGATAGGCGCGCTGGGTGACGTAGGCGGCGCCGGCGGCGCGCGGATATCGCGAGGCGATTGAAGCGTAGCTCAATCCCGTCAGCATCGCCGCGATCATCGACACGAAAAACGCCAGCCAGACCGCATTGCCCATCTGCCCCGCGGCCTTGCCCACGGTGGCGTAGATCCCGCTGCCGACCATGTCCCCCACCCCGTAAATCACCAGCGCCCAGAAACCCATGTTGCGGGCCAGGCTCGGTTGCGCTGCGGCGGGTTGAGTGGCAGTGCTGGTCATACGGCGGATTGAACCGCAGATTCGTACTCCCGGCAACGAAAAACTCCGCCGTGGCAGCGCCCTGTCCGGCGCGTCGGCAATGAACTTCTCATTCTCCGCCCCTGTCGCTATCCTTTGAAAGAAGAACACGCCATCTGACTACACGCCATGAACACCAACCTGCGACTGTCTGCGCTGTTTGTGACGTTGGCCGCGGCCGCGGCGCTGCTCATCGCTTCGCCGGCGCCGGCTCCGCCCGCCACCACGCCCGCGTCCGAGCCTGCGCAACTGGAGATCATCCAGCTTGCCCCGCCGCTGCTGGACAAGGGCGCGCCGCTCATGCAGGCGCTGAAGCAGCGACGCTCGATTCGCAACCTCGACGATCGACCGCTGTCGCATCAGCAGCTCTCGGAGATCCTCTGGGCTGCCAACGGCATCAACCGCGACGATGGCAAGCGCACGGTCCCTTCGGCCTTGGCGCGATATCCCATCGATGTCTATGCCGTGCTTGAGCGCGGCGTGTATCTGTACGAGCCGGCCGGGCACCGGCTTCTGCCCGTCGCCGCCGGGGATTTCCGCCAGCACACCGGCAGCCAGGCGTATGTGCACACCGCGCCGCTGAATCTGGTGTACGTGGTGGATCTGGAGCGTCTGAACGGCCCCGGCGCCGATCCGATGGACCAAAGCCGCCTGCGGATCGCCGGCATCGAGGTCGGCTGCATGGCCCAGAACGTGTACCTGTACTGTGCATCGGAGGGTCTTGGGACGACGCTGCGCACCTCGATTCAGGACGAGCGTTTTGGCCCGGTGATCCGCGCCCGCCCCACCCAGCGGATCATCGCCGCCCAGGCCATCGGCCACCCCCGCTGACCGGGGGAGGTAGTGCCTGCTCTGGCGATCCCTGGCGACGCTGACCAGCAGGCGTTGGCGCGCGGTCGTCTCATCGCAGCGGATCGGGGCGTGATTGTCTGTTGGCCTGGGGGATCTTAGGATGCGGCGTCATGCCCAGTCGGACACTGCGTGAATTCGTGGAGCTGCTGGATCGCAGCGGAGAACTGGCGCGAGTCAAGGCGCGCGTCAGCCCGATCCTGGAAATCTCGGAAATCGCCGACCGCGTGTGCAAAAGCCCCGCCCCGCATGGACACAACGAGCGCGATCGCTCGCCAGCGTCGAAGCTCGGAGGAAAGGCGCTGCTTTTTGAAAACGTCGAAGGCTCGTCGATTCCGGTGGCGATGAACCTGTTCGGCAGCTACTGGCGGATCAACCAGGCGCTGGGAACCGAAAGCCTGGAAGCCCTGGCCGAGCGCGTGCAGCAGCTCATCAAGCCTGAAATGCCCACCACCCTGCTGGAGAAGATGAAGAAGCTGCCGGAGCTGCTGAAGGTGGCCAGCTTCCCTCCCCGAACCGTTCGCAGTGGAATCTGTCAGGAGGTGGTTTGCCAGGCCGAGCGCGCCGACCTGGGCATGCTGCCGGTGATCCAGTGCTGGCCGCTGGATGGGAACCTGGACAGCGGCGAGGTGTTTGACGCTGAAGCGGCCAGCCGCGCCCCGCGCGGCAGCGGGCGATACTTCACGCTTGGCGGGGTGTACACGCGCGATCCGGAAACCGGCGAGCGAAACGTCGGCATGTACCGCGTGCAGATCTTCGGCCCGCGGCTGTGCGCCATGCACTGGCACATGCACCACGACGGCGCACGACATTTCCGAAAGTACCAGAAGCGCGGCGAAAAGATGCCCGTGGCGATCGTGCTCGGCGGCGAATCGGTCCTGCCCTACGCCGCCACCGCGCCGCTGCCGCCCGGGGTTGACGAGCTGCTGTTTGCAGGCTTCCTCAATGGTGGCGGGATCGAACTGGTCAAGTGCCGCACGCATGACCTGGAAGTCCCCGCCAACGCCGAAATCGTTGTCGAAGGCTTCGTCGATCCGGTCGAAAAGCTCTACGAAGGCCCGTTCGGAGATCACACCGGCTACTACTCGCTGGCCGACTGGTATCCGGCGCTGCACATCACCGCGATCACGCACCGGCGGGACCCGATCTTCCCTGCGACCATCGTCGGCAAGCCGCCGATGGAAGACTATTTTCTGGGCAAGGCGACCGAGCGAATCTTCCTGCCCCTGTTGCGGATGATCGTGCCGGACATCATCGACTATTCGCTGCCGATCAGCGGCGCGTTCCACAATTGTGCCTACGTGAAGATCCGCAAGGAGTATCCGATGCAGGCCAGGCGCGTCATGCACGCGATCTGGGGCGCCGGGCAGATGAGTTTCACCAAATTCATCATCGTGGTGGATGAGGATGTGGACGTGCATGACGAGCAGAGCGTGCTGTTTCATCTGTTCGCCAACTGCGATCCCGAGCGCGACAGCGAGATCGTCCACGGCCCGGTGGACATCCTGGACCACGCCAGCCCCGAGCATGGCCTGGGCAGCAAGATCGGTTTTGATGCCACCCGCAAGTGGCCCGGCGAAGGGCGCGTCCGCCGCTGGCCAACGGAACTGGCAATGGACCCGGCGACGAAGGAGCTGGTCAGCCGGCGATGGAAAGAGTACGGGCTGTGAGTGCCCGACGAAGTGATCGGGGGAGTATCCCGCGTTGCTTTTTCCACGGATTGACGGTGGGCATCGGGCAAGACAGCCGGGTATAATTTCTGCCATGATCCGCATCCGCGAAATCGTCGATCCGGAGTTGAGGCGCAAGATCGTCGAGAAGCTGGCCGAGAACCGCGGCACCAGCGTCGCGGCCATTCCAGACTGGTTCGAGCTGGATGACGCGGATTACGTGGATTTGCTCAATGAGCTGAAGGAGCAGGATCCCGATTACGATCCCCGCGACCACGACCCGCGAATGTGACTTGCTGTCCGCGCAAGCCCACGGCGTTGAAGCGTGCGATTAGCCTGTTGCGCGCCGCACGCGGCTTCGGTACTCTTCGTGCAACCGCGCGGTGACTTTTCCGCACGCCCCGTCCCCGATCGTCACGTCGTCCCACCGTGATACCCACACAAGCTCGCGCGTGGAGCTGGTCACGAATACCTCGGCGGCGCGCTTCGCTTCCTCGAGCGTCATCGCCCGCTCCTGCACCGGTATCCCCAGCTCCTGCGCACAGCCGAGCACGAGCTGTCGCGTGACCCCCGGCAGAATCCGCCCGTCCAGCGGATGCGTCACCACCGCGCCGTCGATCACGGCGTAGACGTTGCTCGAGGAGCCTTCCAGAACGACGCCCTGATCCACGAAGACGGCTTCATCGGCGCCCGCCTCGGCGGCGGCGTTGCGCGCCAGCACGTTGGGCAGCAGCCCGATCGCCTTGATCCAGCATCGCTTCCATCGCTCATCCGGCACGCTCAGCAGCGCGTAAGGTCGGCCTTGTCCCACCGGCGGCAACGGCGCCAGCGTCCGCACGTAAAACAGCACCGTCGGATGCGGATCTTTCGGAAACAAGTGCTCCCGTTTCGACGGGCCGCGCGTGACCTGAAGATAGATCAACCCTTCGCGATGCTGGGCATGGGCGATCAATTTCAGGATTTCCGAAGTCAGTGTCGGCTTGTCGATCGGCAGCTTCAGCCGAATGCCGTCGCAGGATCGTTCCAGCCGATCCAGATGCGCCGCCAGCTCGAACGGCCGGCCGTTGTAGACCCGAAGCGCCTCGTACACGCCATCGGCGAACTGAAAACCGCGATCCTCGACGCTGACCCTCGCCTCGGACAAGGGCATGATCTGCCCGTTCAACCAGCACCATTCGATCATTTCGACTCCCGTGTGGCCTGATCATATCATGCGCAGCGGCGATGACGAGCTGGGACGACAAGCTGCTGAGCAATCCACACGCGGTGGCCGACAAGCGATCGCGCGTGCAGCGGATGTTCGCCGCCATCGCGCCCAGCTATGACCTCAACAACCGCCTGCACAGCCTCTGGCAGGACCAGCGCTGGCGGCGGAAGGCGGTGAAGCTGGCGCAGGTCAGGCGCGACGAGTTCGTGGTCGATGTCGCCTGTGGCACGGGAGACCTGACGCTGGCGTTTGCTGCCGCCGAACCCCGGGCGGCAATCGGGATCGACTTCACGTACCCCATGCTGCCGATCGCCCGCGCCAAGTCGCAAACCTCCAAATGCGGCTCCCGCATCCGCTTCATCGCCGCCGACGCCCAGACCCTGCCCCTGCCCGACCAATCCGCCGACGTCGTCTCCATCGCCTTTGGCATCCGCAATGTTCAGCAGCCGCTGGTTGCGCTGAAGGAGTTTTATCGCATCCTCCGCCCCGGCGGGCGGGTGATCATCCTCGAGTTCTCGCTGCCGACCAGCAGAATCCTGGGCACGTTGTACAACTTCTACTTCCGCCGGATCCTGCCGGTCACCGCCACCCTCATCAGCGGCGACAAGACCGGGGCGTACAGGTATCTGCCCCAGAGCGTCAACACCTTCCTCGGCCGCGAACAGATGATGCAGATGATACGCGACGCCGGCTTCGTGGACGTGCAGCAGTTCCCCATGACCTTCGGTGTATGCGTGTGCTACCGCGGGCTGAAGCGATGACAGAATGCCCAGGGCCGGCGCGATGTGCTCGAGCCTGTCCGGGAGCTTTGTGTAGCGATCGTTCGTGCCATGTGCGTCCCGCCCGTGCTGGCGCCGGGCCTGTGTTGAGCGGCATGCAGTGATGAACAGCCCGGAGATCAGGCTTTCGAACTCGATCGCGCCGCGCATGGCCGGGACGGCCATGCCACAGGCGACTCGGACGTGTCACGGGCGTCTCGCGGTGGGACGCCCGTCATTCGCCCGCCAGTCGGGCGCCTCGGGGTGTCACATCCTCTCCCAGTGCAGCACGCTTTCGAGCTTGCGTTTTTCCTTGACCGGCCTTTCAGTCGCGTGGCCAAGGGTGACGAGACTGAAAAAGCGCATTCCGGGCTTGGCGCCCAGCAGTTCGCGCACGCGCTCGGCGTAGGGCTGCTTGTCGCCGCTGATCCAGCAGCTTCCCAAACCGTGCGCCTTGGCGGCCAGCAGGATGTTCTGCGTCGCCGCCGAGCAGTCCTCGACATAGAAGGGAGTGACGCGCGACAGCACGGCGATGCACGCGGGCGCCTCGGCGATGAATGGGGCATGGGTGATCAGCGCGGCCAGATCGCGCCGGGTCTGCGGATCGGTGATGACGACGAACTCCCAGGGCTGCTCGTTCATCGCCGTCGGCGCAAGTCGGGCGCAATCGACGATATCGATCAGCACTTCCCGCGAGATCGGTTTGTGGTCGTACGCACGCACGCTGCGGCGGGTCTTGATCACTTCCAGTGCGGTCATCGGCACACCTCCCTGGCCAGTGGATGCGCCCATCATAACAGGTATCGGGCGATGCGCAGCGCACCACTGCGCCCGGTTGTGGGCATCCTGGCCCGCTGCCAGCGGAACAGGATCGCGCTTTCAAAACCTGGCAAAAGCCGTTCCATCGCGGTCGGGCGATCATACAATGGCGACAGATGGACATCGTCACTGCCATCACCGGCGCCAGCGGGGCGTTGTACGCGCAGCGGTTCATTCACGGCCTGGTGGCCGCGGGGGTCAACGTGCACCTGATCGTCTCGCCGCTGGGGCGCCGGCTGCTGCATGACGAGCTGGGCATGGAGCTGGTGGATCTGGAAGCGCTGGCGGGCACATCGCACCACTCGATCACCCTTTACAACTACAACGACGTGGGCGCCAAACTGGCCAGCGGATCGTTCCTTCACGACGGCATGGTGATCGTGCCGTGTTCGAGCAACACGCTGGCGGAGGTGGCGCACGGATTGGGCGGCAACCTGATCTCGCGCGCCGCGGCGGTCACGCTCAAGGAGCGCCGCAAGCTCATCCTCGTGCATCGCGAGATGCCCCTTTCTCCGATCGATGTGAACAACTACAAAATCCTCTCCGACGCCGGCGCGATCATCGCCAGCGCCAATCCGGGCTTTTACCTGAACCCCACGACCGTGGGCGAGCTTGTTGACTTCGTCGCCGGAAAGTTGCTGGATCTGCTCGGCGTGAAACATGAGCTGGCGACGCGCTGGGATCCGGTGCATCGAAAGTCCAAGGCCGAAGGATGAACGATCAGGTCATCAGCTACGGCTCGCAGGGTCCGGGGCAGAGCGAGGCACGCGTTGCTTCCGCCGTTTGTCCCGGTCCGGCGGCCCTTCATTGTTCGTTTGTTGTTTTCGCGCGCGACATCAAGGTCAGCCACACGGTCTTTGCCATGCCCTGGGCGTTGCTGGCGACATTCCTGGCCGCCGGCGGCGCGCCGCGGCTGGGTCAGCTCCTGTTGATCGTGCTGTGCATGGTGACGGCGCGGACGGTTGCGATGTCATCCAACCGTCTGCTCGACGCGGAGCTGGATGCGCGTAATCCACGGACCGCCGGCCGCGCCATACCCAGCGGGCGGCTCTCGCGCATGTTCTACATCGCCGCCCTGGGCGTCTGCGGGCTGGCGTTTGTGGTTTTGACGTCGCTGTTCTGGCTGGTGTACGGCAACGTCCTGCCGCTGGCGCTGTCGCTGCCGGTGCTGCTGTTCGTGGGCGCGTATCCTCTGCTCAAGCGGTTCACGAAGCTGTGCCACTACTATCTGGGGGCCGCGCTGGCGCTGGCGCCGGTGTGCGCGTGGGTTGCCATCGCGCCGAAAATGGACCTGACCCCTTTTTTGATGGCGGCGGCGGTGCTGCTCTGGACCGCCGGGTTCGACATCATCTATGCCTGCCAGGATTACCACAGCGATCTTCAGACCGGCGTGGTCTCCGTGCCCGCCAGAATCGGCATTGGCCCGGCGCTTTGGGTGGCGCGGCTTACCCACGCGGGCAGCTTCGTGGCCATGCTGCTGCTGGGGCTGCACGAACCGCAGCTTGGATTGCTCTACCTGATCGGCGTCGGATGTGCCGGAGGGCTGCTGATCCTCGAACACGCAATCGTCAGCCCCGATGATCTGTCCAGAGTCGGTCTGGCGTTTTTCACCTTCAATGGGATCATCAGTCTGCTTGTGGGCGCACTGGGAGTCATCGACGTGTTCGTTTGAAACAGAGACGCAGACCCAACGGGTAAAGCCGATTACGGCGCAGCGTGTGGCCTGTTCAGCGTGTCGCCGGAGCGGTTGCAGGCGAGGACTGTTGCTGCTTCCACGCCGCCAGCAGACGCTTCTCCTTCTCAGGATCCAGGCCCGCGCCCCATTTGTGGTTTTCCGGAAGAGTGCGTGCCCAGTTGAGGGTATCACGCGCGGTGTCGGCAAAAGGCCGGCAGTACAGGCCGATCGAAACCGCCCTGGCGTTGCTCACCCTGGAGAAACCCGCATGCTCGGGGTCGTCCGGAACCCACAGCGGAATCTCCGTCCAGGGCGACACGCCGTTGGCCAGCAGAAACTCCTGACTGACCCAGGTGAAAAAGGCGTCGGAGGTGCTGACGGCCTTGCAGCCATACAGCATGGCGATCATCGGGAACGGATGCAGCGGCCCCAGGGCGTTGTAGATTCCCACATGTCCGTCCTCGATGGTGCGGAGGATGAATTCAGCCAGGTCGCGCACATCGATGAACTGCACCGGCGCCATGGGATCGCCGGGCGCCAGCACTTCTCCGCCGCGATCAATTCGCACCGGCCAGTAGGTAAAGCGATCGGTGGGATCTCCCGGGCCGACGATCAGCCCCGGTCGAATGATCGTGACGCGTCCGTGCATGGCCTGCTCGGCGACGCGCTCGCACGCCGCCTTCAGCGGGCCGTACGTTTCGCCGGTGACCTTCTCGATCGTCGGATCATCCAGTTGTGCCACCGGCGCGGTCTCATCGATGCCGATGCGGCTCATGTCGGCATAGACCGAAACAGTGGACACAAACACGTATTGCCTGACGTTGGGCGCCAGCAGCTCGGCTGATGCCTTCACGTGTCGCGGAACATATCCGGAGGTATCGACGACGGCGTCCCACTTTCGCCCCTCCAGGGCCTTGATGCCGCCGTTCCTGTTCGGATCGCGATCCCCCTGGAGTTTTTCGTGATGCGGAAACAGATGGGGATTGGTCCGCCCGCGGTTGAAGAGAGTAACGGTATGCTGGTGTGCGGTAGCCAGCTCCACAAAGTGCGGGCCGAGAAACCCCGTGCCGCCGAGGATAAGGATTTTCATGACTGATGCTCCGGCGCGTGCGACGCGGCGGCATTGTAACCGACGCCGGGCCATATCTCCCGTGCGTTGAGCTTACCCTGCGACTGGACTATGCAATGTGGCTGATCGCCGCCTGGAGCTTTTCCAGGCTGATCGGCTTGGTCAGGTGGGCGGAGAAGCCAACGTCGCGGCTGCGGCGGATGTCTTCCTCCATGCCGTAGCCGCTGACGGCGATCCCCTTGAGCTGGTACATCTGCCGCAGCTCGCGCATGAGATCCAGCCCGCTGCCATCGGGCAAGCCCAGGTCGCTGATGAGCAGGTCGAACTTTTCGCTTCGGGCGGCCTGGAGGGCGGTCTGCACGGAACTGGCGGTGCGCACGTCGTAATCCAACCCCTGAAGCAGGCGACTCATGACCCGCGCGGTCATCTCGTGATCCTCGACCAGCAGGATCCGCAGTCCGCGTCGTGGAGAATCCGCTGTCCGCGGCGCGGTATTGGACGGCGCCGGGGCGGGAATGGTCGCCATCTCCACCGTGAACGTCGCACCGCGGTTGGGTCCTTCGCTGTGGGCGCGGATCACCCCGCCGTGCATGTCGATCAGTGCCTTGCTGATCGCCAGTCCCAGTCCCAGCCCGCCGAAGTGACGCGTGATGTTTCGGCTGCCCTGCTCGAAGGCATCGAAGATCCTGTCCAGCACGTGCGGCTCGATGCCAATGCCGTCGTCAGCCACGGAGATGATCAGCCGGTCGTCCGGGCCGTTGCAGGTCCTGACCTGTATGTTGCCACCTTCAGGCGTGAACTTCACGGCGTTGCGGATCAGGTTCCACAGCACCTGTGCCAGCCGCGCCGAATCGGCCCAGACGTAATGACGCCGGGCGCGCAGCTCCAGCGTGAGCTTCAGGCGTTTGAGGTTGATGTCGCTGCCGCAGCAGCTCTGGGCGGCGTCGCGCACCAGGGCGTGTGCATCCACCGCCTCGCAGTGCAGCTCGAGTTTGCCGCGCGCCACACGGGTCAGATCAAGCAGGTCGTCGATCAGGCGAGCCTCCAGCTCGACATTGCGGCGGATCAGACCCAGGTCTTCGCGAAGCCGCGGCGGCACAGACGGATCGGTCTCCAGCGCCGAGGCCGTCATCAGCACCGGCGCCAGCGGCGTACGCAACTCGTGACTCAGTTGCGCCAGGAAGTGATCCTTGGCGCGGTTGGCGGCCTCGGCAGCTTCCTTGGCACGCGTCAGCTCGTCCTCGAATCGCCGACGCTCGGTGATGTCCTGGAAACAGCATACCGCGCCGATGAGCTTGCCGGTGGCATCGCGCAGCGGGCCAATGTTCAGCGACACGTTGATCCGCGACCCGTCGGGACGCTGCATCATCACTTCCAGGTCCGACCGCGCCACCCCGTCGGACAGCACATTGGCCACCGGCGACTGATCGTGCGGCAGCGGCTGACCGTCGGGCGTGAACAGCCGCACCGACCCGCAGAAACGCTCCTGGGGATCATCGCGGCGAGGGTAACGGCCCCACAATTCGGCAGCGCGACGGTTGTATCCGTGAATGACCCCGTTGCGCTCCACGACGTACACCCCCACGGGGATCAGCTCAAGCGAATCATCGCGAAAGACAGCCTGGAGCACGGCGAGCAGTCCTTTGCAGACTCTGTGATTCAGAACCGGGACCGGACGAATGCGGCGCAACCTGATCCAGCGCGACTGGAAAATGTCCTCACAGCCACCTGCAACCCCTGCAAAGCATAGATCAACTGCCGCGGAATTCCAGTCGGAAATTCCGTCGTCGCCAGCAGCCAGCGGGTATTCCTCGCGGGCAGGTTGTGGTAGGAATATTCGCATGAGCAACGACGATCGTGAATGGCAGATCAAGCAGAAGAAGCTTGGCGCGTTTCTTCAGCGCCACGGGCTGGACGGGGTGGTTCTGTGGCATCGCAGCAACTTCGCCTGGGTCACCGGCGGCGGGGATAACCACATTGCCAACAACTCGCCGGTGGGTGTGGCGGCGATTCTGGCAACGGCCGAGTCAAGGCTGTGCCTGGCGAACACAATTGAAGCACCCCGAATGCAGCAGGAGGAGCTTGCCGGGCTCGACATCGACGTCGTCAGTTTCCCCTGGTACGACCGCGCTGCGGCGCAAAAGACCGCGAAAGAGGTGTTCGGGAGTTTGCGGCTGGCCACCGATGCCGATGAGTTCGGTCTGGGTCTGCCTCCGCTGCCGGGGGATTTCGCGGAGCTTCGCTGGTCCTTGACCGAGGCAGAAATTGCGCGATACCGCGACGGCGGCAAACGCGCCTCGCAGGCCATGGAACAAGCCTGCCGGCAGCTCAAGCCCGGCATGACCGAGCACGAGGTCGCCGGCATCCTCGATCACTGCGTCCATGCCGCAGGATGCAATCCGGTCGTGACCTTGATTTCCGCCGATGATCGACTTACCCAGTTCCGGCATCCGATCCCAACCAGCCTGAAGATCCGCAGGCACGTGATGCTGGTGAGCTGTGCGGAGTTCGGCGGGCTGATCAGCAATCTGACGCGCTTCGTGCACTTCGGGCGACTGCCAGACGAACTGCGCAAGAAACAGCAGGCGATCTGCAACATCGACGCGGCGGTGAATCTGGCCACACGTCCGGGACGCACGCTGGGGCAGATCTTCCGCGACCTTCAGGCCGCCTACGCTCGCGAAGGCTGGCCGGACCAGTGGCAACTTCATCACCAGGGTGGCTCCACCGGCTATGTCGCCCGGGAAGCCTTCGCCACTCCCGACAGCACCATACAGGTGTTGGAGGATCAGGCCTTCGCATGGAACCCCTCGATCGTCGGCGCCAAGAGCGAAGACACGGTGCTGATCACCGGTCAGGGCCTGGACGTTCTAACAGCAGCGTCGCCCGAGTTTCCGCAGGTCGTTGGCGTGTCGGAGCTGGGCACGCTCCCGCGAGCGGGGATCCTCGAGCGGTAGATCGTTCGAGGCGAACCAGTTCGGAACAGACGATCCGCGCCAGGCCATGTGCCGCGGATTCCGGACCGGCGTTTGTGCCCGGTTTTTTGGGCGGCGCCGCGCAAGGGCGGAAGCAACCGCAATGCCCGCCACGCCAAGCCCCGACTCCACTTTGGCTTGCGCGACTTGACCAGGCCGTGCCCGCCCCCGGCTTTTCTGTGCCGTTTTGCCCTTGACGCCGCGCCCTCGCATAGCTTCAATACCGCCACTTTTCAAACCCGTGCTGTCTGTTAACGGCTGTCTCTTTACGACGGATAGGTCTATGAAAACCGAACTGGAATCGCATGAGCTGATGGACGTGCTCAGCGCCGCGGCAACGTCCACAGTCTCCGAGTGGCTTGCGCCGGCCCGCTGCAATCTCGAAGCCGGCTTCTACGCAGACTTCGACACCGACTTGAATCCCGACACACTCCCCCAGGCCGCCAAACGCCGCGCCCGCAGGGAAGAGGAGGAAGAAGAAGACGAGGACCTGGAGGAGGAAGAAGAGGAGACCGAAGAAGAGGAAGAGGAGGAGGAAGAAGAAGCGTTCGAGGAGGAGGAAGAAGAGGAGGAGGAAGAGGAAGAGGACGAAGACTTCGAGGATGAAGACGAGGATTTCGAGGACGAGGACGAAGACCTCGATGAAGACGAGGAAGAAGACGAGGAAGAGGACTTCGACAACCCCGACGATGAGGATGAGGACTTCGACGACGAAGACGACGACTTCGATGATGACGACGAGTGATGGATGCGTCGATCGTCGCTGTCAGGCCGGGGTTTGAACAGATCTTCAGCAAGCCCGGGGAACCGTGTGTTCCCCGGGCTTTATCTTGCGCTTCAGCACTGCTGTGGCTCGACGCCGCGACGCTCGATTTTGAGCTGCCCGCGGCGGCGTTTGGCCTGCATGCGACGCTGGATAGCCGAGCGGGTCGGGCGGGTCTTGTGACGCGGTTTGGGCTCGTGACGCGCCGCGAGGACAAGCTGCCGAAGGCGGTCGAGAACTTCCTGGCGATTGGCCTGCTGCGACCGCCGCGATTGCGAGACCAGATGAATCTCGCCGGCGTCGGTGAGCCTGGTGCCGGCGGCAGCGCGCAGGCGGGCCAGGGCGCGATTACTCAGACCGCTGATCGCGTCGAGCCTGACCCACAGCTCCGCGCGGGTGTTGAGCTTGTTGACGTTTTGTCCGCCGGGCCCGCCGGCGCGCGAGAACTGCATTCTCAGCCCGCTGGGCGAAACGAACACGCCCGGTGCGATCGGAATCCTGCCCTCGAATCGAGGTTGTGACGAATCGATCATGGTGCACAGCATCTCCGCCCGGCCCGCGCTCACTGCGCCACCGCCGGGCCTTGCTGCGCCGGGCTGGTGCTGGGGGCTGTCTGGGTGTTGCCTGGCTCAGAGTCTGGCTCGTCGGTGTAGGGGATCGGCGGCAGCGCGATCACCTGCGGCTCGACGGACAGCGGACGCCGCCGAACATACTCTGCGGTCGTACCCAGGAAAATCGCCACCATCAGAATCATCAGCGTCACGCGCATCCATGCCAGCGGGTAGCGCGGCGGCCTTGGCCCGGCGACCAGACCCAGGGCGATGCCGATCCCCAGCACGCCCAGTATCGCGTGCGCCATCCACCAGGGTCCTGCCTCGGCCATGTTCTTGTACGCCGCCCAGTTGCGATAGGTGGTGGCAGCGCCGGTGAGGATGATGACCGCGGCGCAAAACCAGACCAGCCCCCGAAACGCCCACCGCGCCCGCGCGAAGATCCACAGCTTCTGTTCGTCCTTCATCTCATCGATCGCCACCGGCACGATCAACTCATAGAACAGCATGCCGCCGACCAGCAGGGCGGTGGCGACCACGTGCAGGTAGCGGCTGAGCAGAAAGGCGAAGTTGATGAGGATTTCGTCCATTGCAGTGGCAAGCCCCTGTAATCCGGTTCGCGACGACAAATATTACCGCCTGCGCCACGCTCCGGCGAAGGTATACTCTGTTGCGGTGAATTACCACTGTTATCGTCCTCACGGAGGTGCCTATGGCAATCAGAGTCGGTGTGCTTCTGAGCGGTTGTGGCGTTTTCGACGGAAGCGAGATTCACGAGGCGGTGAGCATCCTGATCGCACTGGACCGACGCGGGGCCAACACCATCTGCCTGGCGCCCAACATTCCCCAGGCCGAAGTCGTCAATCATCTGACCCGCAAACGTGACCCCAAGGCGCAGCGCAACGTCCTGGAAGAGGCCGCCCGCATCGCCCGCGGCAAGATTCAGGATCTGGCCACGATCTCGGCCCAGGATTTGGACGCGCTGGTCCTGCCGGGCGGTTTCGGAGCGGCAAAAAACCTGTCCGACTACGCCTTCCGGGGCACCGAAGCCCGCGTCCTCGAGCAGGTCAGGAAGCTGTTCATCGAAATGCACCAGGCGCGCAAGCCAATCGGACTGGCGTGCATCGCGCCGGTTCTGGCGGCACGGGTCTTCGGGGAGATGGGTCTGCGGCCCAAGCTCACCATCGGCACCGACCCCGACACCGCCGCCGCCATCAACAAAATGGGCGGACAGCACCAGGACGTCGGGCCGACCGATGTCTGCATCGACGAGCAGAACAAGCTGGTCACCACCCCCTGCTACATGAACGATGTGGGCCCGTGGATCGTCTATCAGGGCGCTGAGCGGATGGTAGAGGAGGTGCTGCGTCTGGCGGGCGATGTCGCCGCGGGCGTCCGACAGCACATGGCGACGATCGGAAAACCGTGAGTTCCAACGATCAATCCACGACAGAGCGATCAGGGCAGAACACCACCGGCAACTTTGCCAGGATCAACCAATGATCAGGCCCGCTCGTGCCGCGCCTGGTCACTGAGAATCTGAACGCTCATTGGTGACTGGTCATCAGTCATTCATATGGTCATGTGCCCTGTCCATTGCGCGTCACGGCCTCTACGCCGGCCGCACGGGGTTGTCATGCCATCGGTCGATCCCGCTCGAAGTGTACACGGCCGTTAAAGGTGCTGGCAGTGACGCAGAAGCGCCAGTCGAGCGGAAACTTCCAAAGGTCGAAGAAGATGTAGGCGGCGTCTTCTGCGGCGCAGCGCGCGTCGCCATGCACATAGACCTTGCGGAAACAGTCGAAGTAATCGACCTCGTCGCCCTCCCCTTTGATGCGAAACTCGGGATGATCCCTGAGCCAGAAAAACCCGCTGCGATCGCGCAGGATTCTGGCGGCTTCGGGTTTGGAAAGCGTCTGTTTGGGCAGGTCCAGACAGAACCACTTTGGCTCGAAGGCGAACTGCACATACCGCAAATGCGGGCCGTCCGGGCCGATCGGATCCACTTCCTGCTGCGAGGGAACCGTCACTCGCGTTCCTCCGCAGATCTCCTCATCCGTAGCACTCAAGGCCGAGTCGTCCGCCAGCACCAGCACCAGGTCCTGTGCGGCTTCCAGGTGCTGCGGATCGTCGCGGTTCTCAGACGAATCCTCATTGAAGATGATGAATGATCGGCCGTGCCGCTCGATCAGGGCGCGGTGGTGCATCAACTTCAGATATCGCGCGAACTGATCCACGCGGCGTTCGCGCAGGTCATGCAAGTCGATCATGGCTCCTGCTCCGGGGGCGGCGGAAAGATCTGCTTTCCAGCGCGCGTGATGATGAAGTCGCCTCGCTTCCAGGTGAACCTGTCCAGGCGCATGGTCCGTTCAGGCGCATGGTCCGTTCAGGCGCGGCAGCAGGTAGAGCGACTTACCCCAGGCTGCCCAACTCGTGGATGGTTTCGTACATGGCCACGATTTTTCGCGTGGAGGTGATGGGTTGGAAGTTGTGACACGGCGCACAGATCCACCGCGCACCGCGGTAGATCTCGATGCTCTGTCGCACCTCGTCGATCACGTCCTGCTCGCTGCCGAACGAAAGCGTCTGCTGATTGTCGATCGAGCCGTGGAAGATGACGTACTGGCCAAAGTCTCGCACCAGGCTCTGGCGATCCATGCCGGGGCATCGCCACTGGATTGGGTTGAGCAACTCAATGCCGACGCGATCGATCAGATCGGGCAGAAAGATCCGCGCGGCCCCGTCGGTGTGATACATGATGTGAATACCGAAGCGCCTTGCCAGTTCCGCCATGCGGATCTGATTGGGCAGGAGGAATCGGCGATACGTCTGAAGGCTGATGAGCGGTCCGGTCTGCCCGCCGAGGTCTTCGGCGATGTAGGTGACGTCGATCTTTCCACCGCCCGCTTCGAAGCTGCGTTTCAGAAGTTCGTAGTGGAAGTCGAACAGATGCCCCAGAGCCGCGTCAACGATTTCGGGATGGATCACCAGGTCCTCGAACGCCTGCTCCAGCCCGCGCATCCGAGCGTAGAGCAGGAAAGGCTCGTAGCTGCCGACGCTGATCATGCGGCAACCGTCGTCGCTCGCCAGCGCGTCGGTGATCGGCGAGTAGTCGAAGTCGTCGGGGCTGGGCCAGCGGTGGTGATGGACATCGGCCGGATCCCGCGCCGCAGCCAGCGGGTGATACACCGCCTCGCGGTACACGCCGTTGGGATACGGCATCATCCGGTAGCGCACGCCCCACAGGTCCGCCTGCGGATCATCGGGGTGATGCGGCAATTTCCATTTCGGCCCGACATGCCGACGCGCGTCGATGTGCAGCTTGCGGAACAAACTCTCCGTATCGGCGCAGCCCAAGTCACGCAGCAGTCGATCCGTAACCTCCGCCGTAGCCTGGTAGTCGGTGGGAATTCGATCCGGCTGCTTGCCGTTGAGCAGGCAAAGCCATCGTTCCCGCGGTGTCATGGCGTTTGTTCTGCCTCCGGATGCGCCCAGTAGCGCGGTACGACGGGCGATGCGCACGCCAACCCGCTACACGAGCTGATCAATCCCTGCAAACCCCAGCACTTCGTGCGAGAAGAACGGCTCGGCGAACTTCGTGCCGATCCGGCCGCCGAAGTAGGCGCACAGGTTCCGCACCATGTCGGGAACCTCGCTCGTGGGGAACTGGGTTTTGTAGGCGGCGATGGCGCGCATCTTCTTCTCGATCTGGTCGCTGATGTCGATGCAGAAGCTGGGCAGCAGGTTCATCCGCAGGTGCGTGCAGAAATAGTAGATGATCCGCTTGGGATACCACGGCTCGCCGGGGATCGAGCTTTTCGTGAGCTTGGCATCGAAGCGGGCATCTTCGGCGATGCGCGTCGTCGCGACATGGTCGGGATGCGCATCGACCGGATAAGGCACGAACAGGATATTGGGCCGATGAACCCGGATCGCGGCCGCGAGCTTGTGGCGCGATTCGAGGTTATGAACCACCTGGCGGTTGGGCAGGCCCAGCAGCGAACGCTCGACGCCCAGGATCGCCGCTGCTTCGGCGGACTCGCGGGCGCGCGTCTCGACCGATCCGAACGGCGTCGGCTCGCCATTGGTCATGTCCAGCAGATGCACGCGATGTCCCTGCGCCGCCAGCCGGGCGATCGTGCCGCCCATGCCAAGCTCCTGATCGTCCGGATGCGGGCCTATGACGAGAATCGAAAGCATCTTTGATGAAACGGCAGATGAACACCGACCGGGCAAGCCCGTTTATCGCCCGTGTTCATCGCTTGCCTATTGCTGGCGATAGACCTCTTCCAGCGCTTCGACCATCACCTTTGCATCGAAGCGCTTCAGCGCGAATTCACGGCCCGCGGCGCCCATCGAGCGGCGAAGCGACTCGTCCTGCATCAGCTTCGCGATCGCATCGGCGAGCCTGGCCTTATCGAACGGCGGCAGCAGAAAGCCAGTCTGCCCGTCGATCAGGGCTTCGCGGTTGCCATCGATATCGTAGGTGATGACCGGGCACCCCGCCAGCGCGCCCTGCGGCAACGCCCGGGCCAATCCCTCGCGCCGCGACGGGTGCACCAGCACGTCCATCGCGTTGGCCAGTTCCGGAATCCTCGTCGGCGGGACCAGACCCGTGAGGATGAAGCGATCGCCCAGCTTCATCTCGGAGATTCGGCGCTGGAACTGCGGGCGAAGCAGTCCATCACCCACCCACATGAACCGCAGGTTGGGGAATCGCGCGCACAGCTCCGGCGCCAGGTCCAGCAGATCCTCATGCCCCTTCAGATAAAACAGCCGCGCGATCGTGCCGAACACGACATGCTCATCGCCCAGGCCAAGCTGTTGACGAACCTGCCGACGGGGCACGGGCGGCTGGAGGAACGGGCGAGTCTCCATGCCGCTGTAAACGGTAACGTACTGCTGCGGCCGGCCGATTCCCGCCGCCAGCGACTGCTCGCGCATGGCGTCGGCGACACAGACGATCCTGTGCGTGATCGGCGCCGTCTTGCGCTCGAGCATCTCATAGAACCTGTTGACGATCCGCGAGGTGGATGCCGTGAATGCCAGCCCGTGGATCGTGTGCACGATGAACGGGCAGCCGGCACGGTGCGCCGCCCACCGTCCGATGATGCCGGCCTTGCTGGAGTGGGTGTGGACGACATCCGGCTTCAGTTCCCGCAGTCGCGCGATCAGCCGCCTGCAGGTTTTGAAATCGCGCAGCGGATGGATCGAGCGGCGCATCTCGTCGATGACTTCCACGCGATACCCGTAGCCGATTGCGCGATCGAGCAGCGATCCTTCCGGCCCAATCGGCGGGCCGGTGATCAGCGTAACCTCATGCCCGCGATCGTGCTGTCCCTGACAGGAAAGCAGCGTGTTTTCCTGCGCGCCGCCGATGATCAGACGGGTGATGATGTGCACGATCTTCATGCAGACCCTGGCCCCTACAACATAGTAGCGCGCTGATGCTCAGGGAAGACAGCACAACGCCGCCGATCGACCCGCGGCGCCGCGGCTCACGAAGACGCCGCCCGCGGCGGCCATCGGAAGCCTGCTGCGTGTGCGAATGTTGAAGTTGCGGTAATGCTTGCCTGAAGCGGTCGCATCGTCTACTTCAACCGCGTATCGCTGTTGCCGATACCGCGTAGGGCCAGCCTCAAAGCGTCCACGTTGCTGGCCAGGCGCTGCGCTTCGTTCACGTCGATGATTTGCTTCTGGAACAGCTCGGTCAGGTGCTGGTCGAAGCTCTGGCTGCCAGCTTCCTTGTTGCCGATGCAGCTCTTGAGCTTGTCAAACTCTCCGTCGAGGATGTACTTCTTGACCAGCGGCGTGTTCATCATGATCTCGACGACCGGAACGCGCCCCTTGCCGTCGCGGCGCTTGGCCAGGCGCTGGCAGATCACCGCGTTGAGGTTCATGGCAAGCTGTTGCTGCTGAAGGTCCTTCATGTTCGGATCGAACAGCGAGACCAGACGCTGCACGGTCGTCCAGGCGTTGGTGGCGTGAATGCTGGTGAAGACCAGGTGTCCGGTGTCGGCGGCCTTCAGCGCCGTAGTCAGCGAAAACGTATCGCGAATCTCGCCGATCAGGATCGTGTCCGGATCCTGTCGCATCATCGCCCGCAGGGCGTATTCATAGCTTTCGGAGTCCGTGCCGACCTCCACCTGCGAGACCAGGGCCTTGGCGTTGTCATGCTGGTATTCGATCGGGTCCTCGACCGTGATGATCCGCTCGGCGCGAGTGCGGTTGATCTTGCCAACCAGCGCCGCCAGTGTCGTGGATTTGCCCGACCCGGTCGTGCCCGAGACGATCACGATTCCGCGGTGGAAATCGGCCAGGCTCTCGACCTGAGGCGGCAGGTTCAATTCCTGGAAACTTGGGATTTTGGTCACGATACGTCGCATCGTGATCGCGTACTTTTCACGGCTGTGAAAGATGCTGGTACGGAAGCGCGCCTGCCCCGGCAGCGTGTAGGCCACGTCCACCGAGCCGCGGTGGTCAAGAGTGTGGCGGCGTTCCTGAGGCTCGCCCTGGGCGTTGAGGATCGTGTCCACGTACTCTTTCATCGCCTCATCGTCGGGCGGGGGGCAGTCCAGGAACCGGGCGCGGCCGTCCACGCGGATCATCGGCGTGGAACCGGCCTGAAGGTGCAGGTCCGATCCCTTCACCTTGATCACGGTCTTGAGAAAGTCGTGTAGCGTGAGGCGACGCTCCTCAACATGAATCTGCGGCTGGGGGGTGTCGCGATCGATATCGGCGTTTTCCTTGATGTCGTTGATGTCAGACGCGTTAGTGGTGATGCTGGACATACCGCTTGTACCTCGGAAGCACCTCGGGTGAGCCTCGACGAACAACCGCTGGGGGCGGGAATTCGGGCAAGCACGCCGACGACCACGCCATCTGTGATCGTCACGTGGCCATCATTATGCGTGTCGAGGGGGCGTTTGGCAACGATCAAGTCGATGCGTTTGGCAACGACCGAGTGGCTGCTACACTTGGGCAGCGATGAACAGTCCCGCAAAGCCCCGTGCCCTGATCCTCCGCACCGCCGGCACCAACTGTGACCGCGAGACGGCTCATGCCTTCGAGCTGGCCGGCGCCATCAGCGTCAGCCTGCACCTCAACCGCCTGCTGGAGAATCCACGATTGCTGGACCAATACCAGATTCTGGCGATTCCCGGCGGCTTCAGCTACGGCGATGACATCGCCGCCGGGCGAATCTTCGCCAACCAGATCATGCATCATCTGCACGATGCCCTGCACGACTTTGTTGCCGCGGGTAAGCCGATCATCGGGATCTGCAACGGATTCCAGGTGCTGGTGAAGACGGATCTTCTTCCGGGATTGAAGCTGGAGGGCGGCAGGCAGCAACTGTGCACGCTTACCTACAACGACTGCGGGCGATTCGTCGATCGGTGGGTTCGGCTGGCGCCGCGCAGCCGCCGATGCATCTGGACCGCCGGACTGCGCGATCCGATCGAGTTGCCCGTGGCGCATGGCGAGGGCAAGTTTGTGCCGCGTGATGCGGCTGTCCGCCAGGCCCTTTGGGACAACGATCTGGTGGCCCTGGTCTACGCCCGGGCCGATGGGACGCCCGCTGGCGGGGCCTTTCCTGACAATCCCAACGGCAGTGTGGATGACATCGCCGGAGTCTGCGATCCAAGCGGCCTGGTCTTTGGGCTGATGCCCCATCCGGAGCGTTTTCTTACGCTGCTGGAGCATCCTGCGTGGTCGCGGATGCCCGGCGGGTGTGGCAAACTGTCGCAGCCAGGACAAGGTTCGGCGATCTTCCGCAATGCGGTTGTCCATGTAAATTCCTGATCATTCATGGTTTATGGAAAATTACGGAGGGCATGCGGCGCGACTCGGCGATCAACGGACGTGTCGCCAGAACCTAACGCACTTGATTCCCGACCGGTCTTGTGGACAGGATATGGCAGTTTTGCCGATTGTGCTGTCTGTGAGTCCGGGCCTAGGATTGTATCGGACTTGCGGGGCGGCTGTGGACGCCGCTCCACCACAGCTTCACAAACGTCAGCCCGACGGGAACCTTCGGGGCCAAGACCGATCCCGTTTCCGGGCAGGATCAGCTTAATCAACCGTACGCTCCGGACCACGGCACTCAGCTTGGCATGAACCGTTCGGTTCGGAACGCACAGGGAAAGGACCCACGCATGTTGCGTAAACTCATCGTTGTCGGCACGATCGCTTTGCTGCCGACGCTGGCCATGGCCGTGCCTCAGGCGCGGGACTGGGAGCTGACGCTCAGCGGTACTGGTGGCAGCGATACTGACTTCGAGGCCACCAGCTTCGGTGCCGAGGGCGAGTTGGGCTACTACGCTGTCGAGAACCTGGAGCTGTACCTGCGTCAGGCCATCAGCTATGCCGATGCTGAGGGGACTGACTCGACGTGGGATGGCTCCACCCGTGTCGGTGCCGCCTACAACTTCGCCCTCTCGGATGATTGGCGACCGTATGCCGGTGCAAACATCGGCTACCGCTATGGCGACCTGACTGACGACTCCTGGATCGCCGGGCTCGAAGCCGGTTTGAAGTACTACGTCAACACCACGACCTTCGTCTTCGGACAGGTCGGGTATGACTTCCTGCTGGAAGAGAGCTTTGGCGATGGCGTGTGGGTCTACTCGCTGGGTATCGGCTTCAACTTCTAACGCCGCGAACCAGTTTGGGCCACACACGGCCAAGGCAGTTGCCAATCCTTCTGGAAGCCCGGGGAGCAAGCTCCCCGGGCTTCTATTTTTTCCAAATCGCTTTAGCTTTCCACAAACGGCGCCGGCTGAACCGTGGCAGGCGGGGTTGCACCGGCGGCGCCGTTCAACCATTTGGCCAGCACGAACACCCCCACGCACAACACCAGCACCAGCCCCGCCAGCAACACGTTACGTCCCACGGCCTCGCGGTTGACCGCACTGAAAACCGTGTACCCGGCCACGTAGGTGAGCATGAACCCGAACACCAGCTTCAGATGGTCCTGGCTGGCCTTGCCGATGGCGTTGGCCAGCCACCCGCCAAAGTACGAGCCAGCGGCAAACCCGACGGCAATCGTCAGCGCCATGATCAGCTCTTTTCTGCTGAGCGCGCCTTCCTGGTAGTAGCGAATGACCGCCGGCAGCGTCACCGGCGGGATCATCACCGCCAGGCTCATCCCGTGCGCCTGTGTCTGCGACAAGCCCAGTGCCAGGACCATGATCGGGATCATGATCGCGCCGCCTCCCAGCCCCATCAGGCCGGAAAACACCCCGACGAACACCCCAAAGCCGATCAACACCATTGGATTGGTGGCAAAGCCGGACATCATCGCAGATTCCTCGAAAAACATGGGAGATTGACCGCACGGCAAGCGATCACGGGCACGCCGCCGCTGCCTGCGGCCGCCAGACTACCGCCGCGCCGTGGCCAGAAACAGCGCCGGGCCCGTGGCACTGGGCTCCGGCGACAGCGGCTGGACCTGCACGTCGCTGAAGCCGGCCTGGCAAAGCTGCCTTTGGATGAACTCCGGGGCCAGGCCGGCATGCACCTGCCCCATCTGCCGGCGGAAATCGTCGCGATCGTGGGGCAACAGGTCCACGATCACCAGCCGCCCGCGAGGCTTGAGGATACGCCTGGCCTGTGACAGCACCGGCGCGATCTCAGGGATGTAGCTGAGCACCAGGATCAGCATCGCCGCGTCGCAGCTCTGGTCTGCCAGCGGGATCGCGCCAAGGTCAGCGCGAAGCAGCGCGACATTGGGCTGATCGGCCAGCCGCCGCCGCGCGGCGCGCAGCATCGCCCCGGAGCTGTCCACGCCGATGACGTGCTTGACGTGCCTGGCCAGGGCGGCGGCGACCTGCCCGGTCCCGCAGCCAAGGTCGGCAACCGTGTAGTGTCGGGGAATCAGCGCCAAAAGCGCCGAGGTGGTGAACGATTCGCCGTAGAACTGGCGACGCAGCTTGTCCCATCTGGCCGCGGCGCCTGCGAAGAAGGCCTCGGCGCCGCCGGCACGCTGCCGCAGCCGCCGCTGGAGCCGCAGCTCATCCTGGCGCACCGTCGCCCACTGCTCGGTCTGCTCGCGTGCCAGCAGCCACAGCTTCCGCGCCGCAGGCTCCAATTCGTCCAGGATCATCCGGTACAGATGGGTGGTTCCGCTGCGGCGGCTGCGCACCCACCCCTGATCGCGCAGCAGCTTCAGATGCCGGCTGACGGTGGATTGCGGCAGTTGCAGGACTTCGCAAAGTTCCGCCACGCCAAGCTCATGTCGCTCCAGCAGCCGCAGCAGCCGCAGCCGCGTCCGGTCTGCCAGCGAGTCCATCCACCCGACCAGCACTTCGGCCTTTCGCGCCGGCGAACCCGTTGCCCTTGAAGATAGCTCTTTCATCCGCCCGTCCGGATCAACTGATCATGCCCAGCGCAAAGCCTATCAAACGGATGATCATTTGCCGAGCCAGCCACAACCCATGGAGTTTGCGTGGCATCGTCGGCGGGAAATCTCAGCGGGAAACGTGTGCACGCGCATCATCGATCGCCCGCTGCATCAGATTCAGCGTATCCACCGTCTTGGGCCAGGCGCAGGATCGTGTCCGATCGATTCGCTGTTGGATCAGATCAAGCGTCTTGAGGGCTTTGGCCGTGGCTTCGACATCCGAGGGACGATGCTCACGCAACTCACGCATCAGCTCCCGCAAGCTCAGCAGATCCTGCACCAGCAGTTCCGGCGCTTCTGCGCCGAAAAACCGATCCCGCACGAGCTGACGTGCCTGCTCATCGGTCAGGGTGGGATTCCACGTGACTTCGCGGAACATGAACCCGGTCAGCACGTACGGCAACAGGTCGGTTGGAAACGGGATCTGCTCATAAAAAGACCCTGAATCGAAACCGGGTGAAAAGTCGGCGATCATGCCGTAAAAACCAGTCCTGGCGGCACGGTTGGCGATCTCGATCATCGCGTCCAGCCGAAGGACCTCATACGGATGCCATCGCATCACCTGTGCCGAAAATGAGCTTGGTGGCAGTTCAACTCCGCCAGGGCCCGGATATGTCCAACTGCCGCGAGCCTCCATCCACTCGAAGCGGGGGTCGCTGCTCATCTGACGCACGAGCTGGTAGTAGGCCGGTTCCCTGGCATGCTCGCTGTACCCGATGCTGTAGGCGAAGCGCGCGTGCGGATGGGCCCGCCAGATAGACGCGGCGATCTGGCGCAGCAGGCTCAACTGCGCCTGGCCGAACTGCCGGCTGCCATGCTCGTCGATGACCTGATTGCAGGTGGGGCATTGGCAGGCGCCGTCCTCGTCGGCCGACTCGATATAGACCCCGTCGGCCCGCGGCAGCGCGTCGAACATCTCCGTGTAGTACTCGATCAGGCTCTGACGCACCAGCGGATGTGAAGGGCACAGCGAATGAGTCGCCGACCCGCTCTTCATCGTCTGCGGCTGCGAGTTGGTGATGAATCGAGTGCCGCACCACCCGCCCAGTCCGCCGCCGATGTACAGCCTCAACCCCCTGTTGTGTGCGTGTTCGATGATGCTCCGCAGATCCTGGACCGTTCCGATGCGCGTCTGGTCGGTTCGATCGCAGATCTGCTGGCCGTCCATGTTCACGACCTTATAAGTCTGCGGGAACTTGCTACTGGGAAAATGCCCGGACATCCAGAAGTAGACGCGATCCATCCCATCGCGGGCAAAACTGTCAAACACCTTCGCCCAGTCATCGGCGGTGTACTGGCACTCGTTTCGCCAGATAGTCAGCAGGTACACCGCTCTGCCGGCCATCCATGGCGAGCGGATCAGCGTTCTGGCGGGCGTGCGAAGCTCGGACCTGGGGCCGTCGATGAGGAAATCGGCCAGATACTGTGCCCCGTTGTAAACTCCGCGCGCAGACCTGGAGACAATCAACAGCCTGGAAACGCCATGGTCGTCAAGGGGAATGATGGCAAAGCCCTGCTCGTCCAGGAACGCCGTACGGCCGATGGCTTCGTTGCTGTCCTGCACGCCGGGCAGCATCTGTCGCAACTGCTCCAGCGTTGCCAGCACGATCGTCGGCCGGGGCGGCAGGTGCTTCGCCGGGTCGTCGATTGCTTCGACCGCCGGCCTGGCATCGCCCCAACGGGCCATGATATCGGCGATGACCTGGCTGGCGCGCTGCATGATGAACCCCGAAGCCGGATCGCCCACCAGCGCAATCGACCAGGACGTCTTTCCATCTTTGGTCAGAACGATCATCTCCCTGGCAGTTTGCCCCGCAGCGCCGCAGCAGCATGCACCCAGGACGACGAGCGTAACGACCGCGCCTCTCAGCCTCGCCATCGAATCGCCTCCTGGAGGAATCCAGGCTCCTGCGGCCATCGCTCGGGTGGCATCGTCGGCCCGACTCTGATGTGCAACCGGATAACGGAGAGGGCGGGATTCGAACCCGCGATCGGGTTTAAGCCCGATACAGCATTTCCAGTGCTGCTCCTTCGGCCACTCGGACACCTCTCCGGAACCTTCCTAAGCGTAGCAGGTGAGACAGGCCGGCTCAACCTGAGCGATGTATCGGCGGCCTGGTGGTTTTGCACGCCGCGCCGCCGCGGCTTACCCGCCGGATCGTTTCATCCTGCCGACTTCGATATCCGCCTGCCGCGTCGGCTCGGGAATGCGATATCGCGTGCAGCAGGCCAGCACGAGCTGCCGCGCCGATTCCAGATCCACCCGATGCCCGATGCTGACGAACAGCGGACGCGTGTTATCACGCGTGCGAAGAACGATCCCGATCAGCTCCTGGCCATCCATCAGCGGCTCGGTTGAACCTGCCTCGGCGGGCGGGTCGTGATAGGTTCCGATCAACCGGCTCTTGGCCACGCCCACACCCGGCATGTCCAGCATGATCGAGACGTGTGATGCAAGCCCGCAACGGCGGGGATGTGCGTAGCCCTGCCCGTCGAAACAGATCACGCCGAACGGATGCTTCAGTTTGCCGATGGCCGCCAGGACGGCTGGCCCCTCGCGGAAGCTGAGAAACCCCGGCACATAGGGAAACTCCGCCCGGTGCCTGGCGTGCACGACCTCGACGATCTGCTGCTTCAATCGATCATAGACGACGGCGGCGGCAAAGACGACGGTCTTATCCGCCGAGAACGCCGCATCCACGCCGGCGACAAACCGCGGCAGCGGCCGCAGGGGCGCGACGATCAGCCGCCGGCGCAGCTCATTCTGCGTCGCCTTCCACTGCTCGATGATCCGCGACCAGTCCGGGTCGAGTTTGCCGCGCATCTTGCCGCCAGGTGTGAGATAATCGGGGCTGAAGGCGAGCATGTCCACCGGTGATTTTATCTGCGAACCGCTGGAGCCGATCCCCGGTACCGCCGATGCCAGCTTGATGTCGCGTGGCGAGCCGGGTTTGCCGCGGCGATTCGTCTGGCGCGATCGCGAACACACCGTCCGCCACGTGCTGCGGATGTGGAAATCCAGCGGTCGCGAGCGCGGCGGGGTCGAAATCTACCTCCGCCGGCATTGGTACGAAATCGTCACCGACACCGGCCTGAAGATGACCATCTACTGCGACCGCCAGGCGCGGGATCGCAAGCGGCCCAAGGCCAGGTGGTGGGTGTATACGGTCGCGTAAGCATCCCGGCGGCGTATTCGTCATCGTTTCCGTTACGACGGCAGAATCCGAATCCTCGACTTGCCCCGTTTCCGACGATACTCTTAACAGGCCCCGACTTTCGGGGCTGTGCTTGCGCTGGTGGTCTGCTGCTGGAGAGCCTGTAGCGTGTCGCGAATCCTGCTGTTGCTGGTCATCGTCCTGTGGATGTGCCGCACGCAAGTGCCCAGCTTCCAGCGGCCAATGGGCTACTCGCAGGGGGCAGGGCTGTTTGTCGCGGGTCTGCTGCTGGTTGTCCTGTTCATGGGACTATGGAGCCGCGTGCTGGCGCGGCACGTCCGCGGCGAAACGCTGCATCGCAGCCTCCAGCGTTTCCACAAGTCCATGTTCGTCGCCCGTCTGTTGATCCCTGTGTGGTTCGGCGTGGCGATCTTCGCGCTGGGATGGGGTGAGCTGGTCTCGCGAATGCTCGGGCCGATTGACCGCTGGCCGGTCGATCTGCCGGGCGTGATCGTGGGGACGCTGCCGGCGTTTCTGGCCTGGATGGCGCTGTGGTGGGCGCAGTTTCCCGCCGACCGGGCGCTGCGCGAGCAAAGCACTATCATCGCCCTGAACGAGGGTTTGCCGGTCCGTTCTCCGCCGACTTTCTGGAGCTACTTTTCCGCCAACGTGCGGCTCCAGGTGTTGTTCACGGTCGTGCCGGTGGCGCTGATCATTCTGGCGCATGATTTGGCATCGCTGGGATTGTGGAAGTGGGGTCGCGTGGACCTGCGCTCCCCCGTGCCGGCAACTTCCAGGATCATGATGATCGAGCTGGGGGTGCAGCTCGCTTCCATCGGACTGGTGGTCTTCTTCGCGCCCGAAGTCCTGCGAAGAGTGCTGCATACCGAGCCGCTGCCTGATTCGCCCCTGCGAAGACGCCTGGAAGAGTTGTGTCGCCGCACCGGCCTGGAGTATCGGGAAATCCTCTTGTGGAAAACCAATTACTACGTCTGCAATGCCGCGGTCATGGGGCTGACCCGACGCATGCGCTACATCCTGCTTTCCGACATGCTGATCGAGACCATGACCGACCGGCAGATCCAGGCCGTGTTCGCGCATGAAATCGGCCACGTGAAGCACTGGCACATGGGATGGTACGTGGTGCTGTTCGCGACGCTGCTGCTGGCCTGCTTTGGTCCGGGGCAACTGCTCGACGAGCAGCTCAACCGCCTGCCCCTGCCCGCCTGGGCGTCGCTGGATGCACTCAAGGGCGCCGTCGCGTTCATGGGCATCGGGGGCTTTTTCATGCTCTTCGGGTACGTGAGCCGCTCGTTCGAGCGCCAGGCGGATCTGTTTGCCGCCCGGACGATGCAGGCACTGGAGAATCCGCCCGCTTCGATGCACGCATCGGCGTCGCTGGAGCCTCACGGCGCCGCGGCTTTTATCGCCGCTCTGTACCGCGTCGCGATGGTGAACAACATCCCGATCTCGGCCAGGAACTTCACGCACGGCAGCATCGCCCAGCGCGTGCGGTATCTGCAATCGCTCAGCAGCAATCCGGCCGCGGCGCTGCGCTTTGACCGCGCCATGTCTCTGCTCAACGCGTCGTTGCTCTTCGCGCTGCTGAGCTGCGGCGCGTGGGTGCTGGTCGCGTTGACGGTGCGGTAAATCGCGCCGCCGCTGACCATGCCTTCTCATCCATCGGCCCCCACCGTCGCCGGTATCAGCTTCGGCTCGGTTGATTCCGCCGCAGGCAGGATTACCTGAACCGCAATCTCCGCCGGCAGGAGCGACTCCAGCCGTCGCTGAAAGTGCCCCTTGATCAGGTGATACACGGCGCCGCGGCGGCTGGTGCCGATCAGGACCCTGGCGCATCCGTAGATCGCCGCGTTTTCCGCCAGCAGCTCGGCGGCATCCTCGCCGGTGTCGTAGACCGGCAACACGGGCACACCCGCGGCGTGCGCCAGCTCCAGATATCGCGAAAAGGTCCGCTGCGCCGCCACGTCCGTCTGGAGCGTCAGCTTCGGCTCGCTGCCATATTTGTACGAGAGATGAACCTCGCGGATGAAGCAGACGACCAGCACCGCGCCGGCGTTGCGTGCTTCCAGCAGCGCCGCCGGCGCCAACGCCTCCGATCCGTATGTGCCGACCAGCAGCTTCGTTCGCGTCCACACGTCCGCGGGAAGCTGCTCGCGAACCGCCTGCTCCAGCAGCGTCGGTTTCGCGCCCGCGCGGCGGGCAAGCCACCTGGTGGCGCTGCGCGCCGTCAGGCCCACGACCATCACGATGGCAACGAACGCCAGGGCATGCAGCTTCGTGATCGCCAGCGTCGCCCAGATCGCCAACAACACACCGCCAAGCAGCAGCATCGGCCCTTTTCGCCGCAGGCGGCGCAGGCGCGGGTGGATCGAGCAGAGCGTGACGTTGATGGCGACGGCGCCGATCACGCCGATCGCATACAGCGCCGCCAGCGATTCCAGGTCGTGGCTGAGCAGCAGCACGATCGCCGGCACCGCCCCCGCGAGCAGCGCCGGTGCCCACGGCACGCCGAAGCGATTCAGCTTCAGCATGAACTGCGGCAGCTCGCCGTCGCGGGCCATCAGATACTGCACGGAGATCATGTCGGTGATGGCGGTGTTGGTGGCCGAGAGAAGCAGCAGCCCGCCGAGGATCCGTACCGCCCACTCCGCCCAGTGACCCACGTAATGCGCGCTGAGGAATGCAAGCATGTCGTTGGTGTGCGCCTGTCGCGCCAGTGGGTAGATCGCCAGCATCGCCACCGCCAGCAGCAGGTTGAAGACTGCCACTTCGCCGGTGACGGTCCAGATTGCCCTGCGCGCCGTATGGGCGACGGGCTTCTGCATCACGCCGGTGAGGTTCGCGATCGCTTCGACTCCCGACAGCGCCAGCACGATCGAGACGAACGCGATCCATAACTGGGTCGGATGGTTCTCCAGCGTCTGGGCCAGCGGAGGGATCCGCAGCGACAACTCTGCCCACGGCACCTGCGGCAGGGCAAAGCTCGTGATCAGCAGCGTGATGAACACCATCCCCACCGCCGCCGCGATCGCGAACCCTCCGGTGTGCTTCGGACCCATCAGGTTGAAAATGCCGATCAGACCGATGGCGATGATCGCCCACAGTCCGGGCGAATCCCAGGCGAGCAGTTGCGCGGCGTGCGACTCGGCGCCGCCTGCGGATTGCACCTGAAGCGCATGCCCGGCGTCCACGATGTCGCCGCTGCTTTCCAGCGCCTGCTGCACCTGCGCGTGGCGCGTCAGCGGCAGGCCGAAGTAATGGAACGCTTCCAGCGCGCTCAGCGAGGCGGTGACGGTGTAATCCGCGAACAGCAGCAGCGCGCCGATGACCGCCAGCGTGCGGCTGCGCTTTTTGGCCGCCGTGTACACTCCGCCGCCGTCGGGGTAGATCCGGCAGATCTGCGTATACGCCCATCCCACGGCCAGGATCAGCACGCTCATCGCCAGGATCAGCCAGAAACTGGTCCGCCCGGCGAACAAAAACGCCAGCCCCAGCACATAGAGGCGGCTGGTGCCCCAGTCGCCAAACAGAAGCCCCGCCGACTGAAGCCAGCCGACGTTCCGCGGGCGCTGACTGGAAAGCAGCGCCAGGGCGGCGGGCATTCGCCCGCGCCCGTTGCCAGTGTTGTTCATAGAAACCGAATGCGATGCGAACCGGCGTAACCCCATCCGCCGCCTTCAAGGTACCGACGGACAGCGCGGTTCAAAACGCACAGCGAACGGCTCTTGGCGGAGTGGGTGTTGTCAGACACCGACGCGGCAACGCGACGGTTCACTCCCGGGTGAGCGCGACGTTGTGCCCTTTCATGTCCGGGAAGCTGCACGAGCCTTCCCTTGCCTACGGGGTTAGCTGACGGGCTGGAGCATGAAAGTGCTCTGGGGCTTTTGTCAGCCCCTTCGCCCCTGGTGCCGGGAGACTACACACCCGACACCCCTGGGTCCCCCGCGTCCCGGAACCGGCTGGGCTCCAGAACCTCGGCGGTCACATTGAGCCGAATAGCCTAGACCTCCCGTGCGCCTTGTCAATCGGGAATACAACCAAAACGGTGTGGGCACAACACCGATGCCAGATTGCAACTTCGGCTCACGGCATTGGTTATGCGGCACTACGTTGACCTGTTTGCTCTGGCTTGTTTCATCGCCGCGGAAATCCGCTGGCAGGCGGCGGCCAGCAGCCACTCATCACCACCCAACAACAGCAGGCCGAACCCCTGGTCGATGTGCTTGCGGATGTTGGCCGGGTCGCTCGCGTCGCCCCACAGCGCCGTTCCCGCCCACTTGCCGGCGCTGCGGGCTGCCGACACCACCTTCTGCATCGCCTGCTGCACCTTCGCGTGTTGCGTCAGCAGCGGCACGCCCAGCGAGAGGCTCAGGTCGGCCGGGCCGATCATGCACGTCTCCACCCCGTCCACCGCGAAGATCGCCTCGATGTTCTCAATGGCTTTGGCGCTTTCGATGATCGGTATGAAGAGGATCTGGTCGTCGGCACGGGCGAAGTAGGAACTGTCCAGTCCATACTGATACGCTCGCGCCGGCCCAAATCCGCGGATGCCCCGCGGAGGATAGCGACAGGCGCGCACAGCGGCCTCGGCGTCGGCGGGCGTCTCGATGAACGGCACCAGCACGCCCTGCGCCCCCATGTCCAGATACAGCCGGATCAGGTCTGGATCATTTTTGGGCACACGTACGATGGGGGTGGCCCCGCCCGCCGCCATCGCCTGAAGCTGCAATTGAATCCCCACCGGCGTTTGGGGTGCGTGCTCCGAATCGATCGAGAGCCAGTCAAACCCCGCCAGGCTGAACAGCTCCGCGATGGCCGGACATCCAAGCCGAAGCTGCGCCCCGAAAGCCGGCTGGCCGGATCTCAGTAGCCGCTGGATCTTGTTGGACATGGACCTGCTACTCCTGCTCGTCTGCTGCTGAAGAGGCGATTCGTATCGGGCCAGCCGCGGGGGCTTCTGGCGGATTGATTTTCTTGACAGTTAATCATATTAGCGATAAATTTTCAAAATTATTGAGTTTCCTGCGGCCGCGTGCTTCTCGGTTCGTTCGCATCTCAGCTCGGTTGTCGGCGGCGCGGAAACCTGGCCGAGGCGCAAAATCGACCATGCGTCGCTTCGGCGCGCCCCGCAAGCCAGCGGCGCCAAACCGCTCGAGGAGGTCTGACATGTCCGTTTGCCCCGCTCGCGGATCGTCCGCTCACTCACGACGGGATTCTCATCACGCACGCACGCGTGCCGCCTTTACACTGGTCGAATTGCTGGTGGTCATCGGGATCATTGCCGTGTTGATCAGTGTGCTGCTGCCCACGCTCTCCTCAGCACGCATGTCGGCCAGCAGAGTCAAGTGTCTAAGCAACCAGCGGCAGCTTGCTGTGGCACTTTACAACTATGCAACTGACAACAAGGGACGCTATCCGCCATTGCTTCGAGATCCCCGAAGTCCCACCGGGGGCATGAACGCCTCGTTGACCTGGTACTTGTGGTACTACGAAGCACAACAGGGATGGGCCAGCGGTGGCGCCTACGGCATGACGGATCGTGGCTGGCTGGGGCTGGGGCATCTGGTCCGCCGCGGATACATCAAAGACCCGCAGGCGTTCTATTGCCCGGACATGCGGGAAGAACGATTCACCTATCCAACCGGATGGGAAGGCTGGGGACAGGCCACCGGCGGCACAGGCCGCGATCGCAAATCCGTCGGCTATCTCTATCGGATCTTCGACCAGGCCGCGCCGCCATACATCACGGTTGAAGAAACCATCAAGACCATGAATCTGAGGCTGGGGAGATTTAAAGGCAGAATTGCCCTGACGGCGGACATCTTCTACGCCTGGCCGCATTTCCCCAAGCCTTACGGCGTGAATGTCTGCTGGTCGGATGGCAGCGCTTCGTTCGTCGAGTTGAGCCGGTATGATTACGAAGTCGCCGTCGGACGCCAGTATTACGGCGGCGCCGGCGGGGTCGATGCCTACTGCTACTTCTTCTGGCGAGCCCTGGAAACCGGCAACTTCAAGGACTTTTCCAGAAAAGTGGCGGCCAAAGACTGGAACAGCCTTCGCGCGCAGTATCCGCCCATCTAATCGATGGTCGACTGCGGCGCTGCCACAAACCCTTCGTTGCTCACTGGTGCACCAATGGGTATTCGTGAAACGATCAATGAGAAGCCTGGCATGGTTGTGGGGGTCGTGGCGGTTGTGGTCGTGGCGGCGTTGATCGTCGCGTTTTCCTGGATGAGAGGCAGCGAAGCGGCACCGGCGGCTGCTTCCGGAGTGGCCAAGAGCTGGTACACCGTCGACGACGGCAAGACCTGGTTCGCCGACCGCGCCGATCGGATCGTCCCCTTCCAGCACCAGGGCAAAACCGCCTATCGCTGCTACGTCTGGACCGCCGATGGGGGAAAAACGAAATTCGTCTCGCATCTGGAACGGCTCAAGCCCGCTGTACGCGCGCAATACCAGGACAAGGACACCATCGAACCGTGGCAACTGATCCCCGGATCCGAAGAGGTCAAGCCCCCCCTCACCGGCGACAGCGGCTGGGTCGATCCCGCCTCGCCTCAGGCCATGCAGATCATGACCCCGCGCGCACCCGACGGCAAAGGAACGCCCGTGCCCGTGCCGGCTGAGTGATTCGCTACCGGCTCGCCAGACTGTCCAGACCGAGATCGGATGTCTCTCAGAAATCGCGCTCGCAGTCCGCACGATAGGGATAACGCTTCAGCAGCTCGTCGCTCACCTCCACACCAAGGCCCGGCTTGGTGCTGGCCAGCAGATATCCGTCCTGGAATCGGACCATCCCGGCCAAGGGTTCGGTCTGCGGAGGATGCTGTGAGATCGGCCACTCGATCGCCATGACCTTGCCGTCAGCCCATGCGGCGTGAAGGTTCTGGGCAATACCCACCCCTGCACTCCAGGCATGCAGGCAGACCGGCACGCCCAACTGCTGCGCCGTGCGACAGACCTCAACGGCGCTGGCCGGTCCTCCGACCACCGCCGCATCGGGCTGTGCCACGCCCAGGGCTTGTGCCTCGAAAAAAGGAGCAAACTCCTCCGGATCGGTAAACGATTCTCCTCCGGCGATCGGCGCCAGTCCCAACCGCTGAAGCGCCGCGTATCCCTTCACGTCGTAGGTCATTGCAGGTTCTTCAAGGAACCCGATCCGATACGGCGACAGCGCCCGTAGATACTGCTCGGCACGCTGCACCGACCAGGTCTGCGGCCGCTGTGGCACGCCGACATCCACAAAGACGGCTGCGTCCGGACCCATGGCCTGGCGCGCGGCGGCGACTCGCTCCACATCCAGCGCCAGCCGATCCTCCGGAGCCTCATCCAGCCTGCCGCCGCACCGAAGCTTGTACGCCCGGAACCCCTGCTGGCGTACTCGTCTGGCCTGCGCGTAGATCTGCTCGGGGGAAAAGCTGTTGTCGCCCGCGCTGGCATATGCCAGCACCTTCCCGCCGCCACCCCCGCCACCCAGCACCTGCCACAGCGGTTTGCCCTGTTGCTGCGCGTACAGGTCGTACACTGCCGACTCGATGGCGCTGATCGCCGCGGCGCCGATTCCGCGCATCGCCCAGTAGCGGTTGCGAAAACGAACCTCGCGGATGATCTGGGCGGGGTCATCGCTGCGGCACTGGAGCAACGCCCGCTGAAGTCGCCGCAACGCCGCGATCGTGACCTCGGTGGCGTAACACCCGCTGTACGCCTCGCCCCAGCCGACAAGCCCGCCTTCCGTGTCAATTCTCACAAACACGCAGTTGCGCACGCCGTTGGCGGGATGATCCGCTGGCGTGTCGGCTCGAACGTAGGGCGCGGTCAACGGGATCACGGTGACTTGCCGCAGCTTCATCGTTATGTCCTTGGCCTGCTCGCGTGCGAGTGTTCACGCAGGGCATGTCAGTTGCCGAGATCGCGTCAATTGCGATGCGCGCGCCAGCCGTGGGTTTCACGGTCGTCCGGCAGTTGGTCTGATCGCCCGCACGGGCGGGACGCCCGTGACACAACTCGGCGCGCTGCCGGAGATCGGGCACAGCCTTCACGCACGGCTGGAACACGGCCGCCTCGGCAGCGCGGTATGATACACCAATCGGATCATGTCCAGCGCATCGATCCCCGATCTTCAACGGGCTGGCGGCGCATCGCAGCCGCGGGATGTGTCACGCCAGCATCCCCGCGCCACGGCGAGCCTCGCCGCGTTACGCCGTCTGGCCGAGCGCGCGCTGCCGCCGATCCTCGCCTTTGCTTTGGCTCGGGGTATCGTGCTGCTCATCGGCGCGATCATCAGAGTCAATGCCGCAGTCCCCGATGTCTGGATCACCTGGGACAGTGGCATCTATCGATCGATCTCGCAACACGGGTACACCCTGGTCGCGGCGCCGGGCAAACCCAGCGGTCTGGACGGCTCGGCGGGGTGGTTCCCGCTGTATCCCTGGCTGGTGCGCGGTTGTGTGGAAATCACTGGCATGCACCACGACGTGGCCATGCTGCTGCTGCCGGCGATCTTCTGCATGATGAGCCTGCTGTTGTTGTGGGATCGGTTCATTGTTCCGGCAATCCACGACCGCCGGGATCGATGGCTGTGCCTGCTGACGGCGGCCGTATTCCCCGGCATGATCTACCAGCACGCGCCCTTCCCGATCGCCCAGACCACGTTCTTCATCCTGCTGCACCTTCACCTGATGCGCACGCAGAGTTGGACCTGCGCCGGACTGGCCGCGGCGCTGGCAGGAATGTCCCATCCCATGGGCTCGCTTCTGGTGGCAACGTCGCTGCTGTGGACGATGCGACCATGCCTGCCACGCCATGAGCCGATCGATCGGCCAGGCGCTCTGTTGGCCTGTGCCCTGGCCTGTCTGGGCGGCTTTGCGGTGCTGCTGAGCGGGCGAATCGCCGTTGGCGCCTGGGACGCCTACTTCGCCGTGCAGTCCAATTTCCAGCACACGATCCAGAATCCCCTGAGCGTGCTGTGGCATCACCTGCGCACGCTGGGACAGAGCTACCGCTTCCAGCCTCCGTCGCATCAGACGCTGCTGCTGACGCTGATGATGCTGCAACTCGCGGCGACGCTCATGCCGCTGCGCCGCCGCCTCGGCGGGCTGGATCGCCTGCTGAGCGTGTTCGCGGCCGTCTACTTCGTGTTTCCGCTGTGCATTTCGTTCGTCGCCGAGTATCGCGCCCATGCAACCCTGCTGCCGTGCGCGCTGCTGCTGCGTCACGTGCCGCGGCGGACGCAGGCGCTGCTGTTGCTGCTGTGCCTGGTGGTCGCGATCGAGATGTCCTGGAGGTATCTGCTGGGGCGCGTGTTCTGATTCACTTCTTTTTCGCCGCGCCGTCGGCCTCGCCGAACTGCGTCTGCTGGTAGATCAGCCCCAGCACGGTCGGGATGAAAATGGCCATCGGCAGGATGATCGGCTGGATGAGCATGTTCTCGGTCACGCGCGGCGCGATGCTCTGGTACTTGTAGATCAGCCCCAGGATTCCGAAGATCAGCATCACCGATCCCTGGAGGCTGGTATACATCATCACGCTGCCGCGGAAGAGGATGAACGAGATCAGTCCGAAGAACACCAGCCCCGTCAGCGCCCCAGCCCAGCATAACTCCGGCTGAAGCCCCACGGCGCGCCAGACACTTGCTCCCAGCAGCGCGCCGAAGACCCCGCCCATGAACGCCACGGCGTACTTCATCAGCGGCCAGGTGACGGCGGCGGCGAGAAACGCGCCCATGCAGGCGCCGGCGAAGAAGCTGCCGCCGATCGCTCCAATCCGTCCGCCGATCAGCGCCCCCAGCACCGCCGCATTCAATGTCACCAGCGTCTTGAAGATGTACCACCCGAACAACAGGTAGACCATCCCGCCGATCACCAGGATGGCCGCCACCCCCGGCGTCATCTGCTGGCACCAGGCCAGCACATCCGTTTGTGCCGGCCAGTGCGACGGCAACCGCAGCGTCTGGAGCAAATGTCCTGCAAAAGATGGCTGTGTTGCGGGATCCATGATCCGTCAATCGCCGCTATCGTCGGTCAAGTCTGCCAGTCTGGCCTATCAGGTCAGTCGTCATCGTCAAAGTCATCGTCGCGCGAGCGGTGGTTCGATTTCCGCTTTCCAGTGAATCCCGCAGCCGCTGGGCGCGGGCCAAGCTTCCACTGCACAATCGACCCAAGCGCCACCAGCAGCGTCAGCAACGCAAGCTGCGCCCACAACGGAGAAGGCACATGCACGAGCCACTCGGGCCTGCCAAAATCCACCGCCGCCACTCCCATCCCGGCCAGAAGCGTCACGCCTGCCATGCTCCAGGCCAGGACCCGCGAGACATTCGGCCAGATGATCGCCAGTCCCAGACCGCTGACCATCGCGGTGGCGCAGGCATAGGGCATGATGCGGGTCACGTCCGCAGGCATGCTCCGCCAGACCTCCGCCAGATACGAAAAGATCGTCTGTCCGCGTTGTACGTCCGGCCAGCTCCAGGCCACCCCGTGGCGGAATCCGATCCAGCACGCCATCGCCGCCCACAGCGCCAGCACCGTCCCCAACCCGATCCCCACCCACATCCCGTGCAGCACGTATCCCGTCACGCCCAGCAGCAGCGCCCCGCCCACCGCCGGACCAGCCCCGCTGATCTCCCAGCCGCACCAGACCGGAAGGTGCATACCCACCGTCGCGCCCAGCAACACCGTCAGCAGGGTGACGATCGGGCGGCTGAATCGCGAGCCGACGATCCACAGCCCCGCGCCCACCAGACACCCGGCTATCGCCACGATCAACGCCACCGTCCCCACGTCATCCGGCAGAAGATCGATCAGGTCCTGAACCATGCGTAAACCTCTGACCCCCGGCTGCACGCGAGGGCAAGCGCCTCTTGATCGTTATCGGGCGGATGGGGCGCAGAACTTTTGAGCAATCCCCTGGGGTAACACAGCAAGCCCACCGGATCGACCCGCGCCTGCGACAGGCTCGGATTCGGTGCTATCGGCCGCGCGCCGCCCGGCGCGCGACCCACTCGACCAGCGTGCGAACGCCCCAGCCGGTGGCCCCCTTGCGGTAATACGGCAGCTCCTTGTCGGTGTCCGCGACCCCGGCAATGTCCAGATGCGCCCATGGAACCGAGTTGTCTTCAGGCACGAAATGACTGAGGAATGCCCCGCCCTGAAGCGGATGGCCTTCTCTGCCGGCGCTGTTGACGATATCGGCCACGTCGCTCTTGAGCTGCTCGCGCTGTTCGGGTCCCAGCGGCAGCCGCCACATTTTCTCGCCGGTCAGCTCGCTGATTTCGTTCAGCTCCTTGACCAGCGCATCGCTGTTGCTGAACACGCCCGCCATCGTCTTGCCCAGCGCCACGACCACCCCGCCGGTGAGGGTAGCCAGATCGATGACGGCGGCGGGCTTGTAGGTCTCGATGCCCCAGGCCAGTGCGTCGCCGAGCACCAGTCGCCCTTCCGCATCGGTGTTGGTGACCTCGACGGTTACGCCGTTGTACATGCGCAGGATGTCACCGGGACGGTAGGCGGTGTCGCTGATGTGGTTTTCGGCGCTGGAGAGGATGCCGACGACGTGAACCGGCAGCTTGAGCCGCGCCACCGCGCACATCAGCCCCAGCACCGCCATCCCGCCGCACTTGTCGAAGACCATCCGGCCCATCTTCTCCGCCGGCTTGATCGATATCCCGCCGGTGTCGAATGTGATCGCCTTGCCCACGACCAGCAACGGGCGCGACCCGCCGTCGCTGCCCGATCGGGTCAAAGGACGATGTTCCAGGATGATCAATCTCGGCGGTGTGATGCTGGAGCCCGCGCCCACGGCGAGGATCCCGCCCATGCCCAGCTTGCGCATCTGCCTCTCATCCAGCACGCGACAACGCAACCCCACCTGCCGCGCCAGATCCTGCGCCACTCGCGCCAGTGCCGGGGGGTTGATGTCATTGCCCGGACGAAACGCGATGGTGCGGGCATAGTTCTGCGCTTCGGCGATGATCGTGGCGCGCTGAACCGCGGGGCCGACCTGTTTCTTCGCCGATGCCGCCGTCGCCAGAACCGTCAGGGCCACGGCTCGCCGATCGCTCTGCTCGTCCTCGCCATTCTGCTGCTTCCTGGAGGCGCTGCCGCGGTACTCGTCGTAGTCGAATGAGGCCAGCAGGAACCCGCTCACCGAAGCTTCGGCACCGCTGAAGCCCGGCGTCTTGAGCACCGGGGGCACCATCGCCACGCGCCAGACGCGATGCCGCCTGACGGCCCGGGCGACGGCGCCGGCGGCCTGCCGCACCGCCTCCGGATCCAGCTTCCCGGGCTTGCCCACCCCCGCCGCGAACAGTCGCAGCACCCGCGGGCGCTTGCCGCGCGGCGTGGGCAGATCGATCAGATCGAAGACGACTTCCCTGGCCTTGCCGCGCGCAACCTTCACGTCGATCAATCGCCTGAGCGCACGCAACATCGCCGCATCGAGCAGGTGCGGCGCGTCGCCACAGATCTGCCCGCCGTCGGTCACGAAGACCGCGACTGCATCGGCGGCGGAGGGCACCGCCGTCTTCACCTCGACTGTTACACGGGTGCTGGTCGGAATCATGCCCGGCGAGTATACGCAATCCGCCGGAATGCGGAATGTCGATGTGGATCTGAATCCCGCGCGAATGCCGCGGCGTCAGCGCCTCAGCCGCCCAGCTCACGCAGCCGATGCGGATCCAGCCCGCGGCGCAGGGCCATTTCGCGGCCCAGACGCTCAAGCTGCGGGGCGCTGAGCAGCCGCTGCGCCAGAGGGAACAGCTCGTGATCCTCAATCAGAATGTGCTGGCGATAGAGGCGGGCAAGGCGACTCAGCAGCGTGCCCAGCCGCCTTACCTGCGGCTGTGCCAGCGGACCCTGGTCCAGCCAGCGGCGACACCAGTGCCGCACCTGCGCGTGAAGCTCGCCTGCCAGCACGTGATCGGTTTCCAGCGCCTCCAGCCTGGCCAGAGCGCTGCGCAGCTCCGGCTCTTCCGCCCGCGCGCGCAGCAGCGGAAACAGCGATCGCTCCTCGTCTTCGGTGTGTCGCGGGGCGGCGGTCTCGAAGTAGCGCAGGGCGCTCTCCAGTGCTTCGCGCTGGGCCAGCGACAACGCCCCGCCCGCGGTGTCGCGCAGCACCTGATGGATCGTGTCCAAAAAATGCTCGATTCTGCGATGACAATCTGAGAGCAGACCCAGGGGCTGGTCAAAACCATGCAGCGGTGGATCGCCAAGGGCTACGGGCATGGGAACAAGACCTCACTTTCCGCGCGACGCGATTGGCACAGGTCGCGCACGCACAGTATAGCCCGCCAAATCTGGATATCAAGGTATAGACATCCACAATTTGCTCCCCGCTCTGTCCCCGCGCCACGCGGCCTGGGGGCTGAATTGCGCGCAATGCCAGCCGCATCAACTCAAGCCTCGGCTCCGCCCAGGCCTGCGCAACAGAAAATGATCGCACACCAGCGGCGCAGCGTCGCTGAGAAGCCCCCACCGGGCAGGCTCGGCAGACTCAACAGGTGATGACGATGGCTTGGGTGTGGGCTACGCCTGCTGTCCGTGATGCGACTGTTCCAGGTCGATGACCATGGCGTCGGCGGGTACCTGGGAGTCGGAATTCTCCAAGACCGACATCGGATCGAACTCGGCGGGCTCGGCGGCCGGGCGGGCCGTGGTGGCGTCGGACTGCCCGTTGCCATTGCCGCGGCGATGCGATGCGTCGGCGTCCATCGTGCCGGTGGGGATGCCCGAATCCTCCACGGATTCTGCCTGACCGCTGCCTTCGTTCTTCACGAGCTCGGCCACCGGCACCGCCAGCCGCGGCACCAGCTCCTCATCCGGCGGCAGACCGTCAAGCTGCACCACGAACGCGATCGACCCGACCTGGATCGTGTCGCCCGGCTGAATGATCGCCTCCTGCACGCGACGTCCGTTGTGGAATGTGCCGTTGGAGCTGCCAAGGTCCTCGAGCTTGAGCGTCTGGCCCTGCTTGATCAGCCGACAATGCTTTCGCGAAACGTCTCCCAGGGCAATACGCAGGTCACAATCCTCCTTGCGGCCGATCACCGTCACGTCCTTGTGCAGGGAAAAACTGCGTCGATCCCCATCGGAACGGAACATCGCCAGGACAACTTGCATGTGGGTGACCTCATCCGAAATTCGCCGCAATTCAGGTCCGGCGGGCCCCTGAGCGCGCGAAAGCAGAAAGGTTAAGTCCGCTTCGTCGGTCTATGGATAAGTTTACCGTTTTTTACAGGACGGGGCAACCCGTTTCCATGGCAAACGCAGGGGCTGGCTGATGTGCGCCAGCTCAAACGTTTGCCAGTTGCCGCCATCTCGCCCGAGGACACATCGGGATCTGCCCGACGTATGATTGGCTGCCCGTGCTTACGACCGGCTCACTGTCCATTCTTCAGCCCCAGGCGCCGGCCGCCGCGGCGGCCACGCCAATACTGAATCCGCGCGCATTGCCAAAGACTCGGGTTGTCGGACTTTATGTTCATGTCCCCTTCTGCTCCCATAAGTGCCACTACTGCGACTTCTACAGCATTACCCGGCAAAACGTCGAGCGCATGCGGCGGTTTGTCGATCGCGTCCTGATCGAGGCGCAGATCTGGACGGACAACCCCGGACCTGTCTGCCGGCCACGCACCGTCTTCTTTGGCGGTGGCACGCCCACGCTGCTGCCGCCGGACCTGATGCTTCGCCTGATCGAAGGCTTGCGGCAGAGATTCGATTTTTCCCACGTGCAAGAGTTCACCGTGGAAGCCAACCCCGCCAGCGTTTCGCTGGAGTATTGCCGGATGCTGCGGTCTGTCGGGGTCGATCGCATCAGCTTCGGAGCACAAAGCTTCGATCCCCGCGAGCTGGCCACGCTGGAACGTCACCATCATCCCGACGACGTGCCTGGCAGCATCGAGATGGCGCGACAGGCTGGTTTTGTTCGCATCAACATCGATCTGATTTATGCGATTCCCGGTCAGAGCCTTGATTCCTGGGCCTGGTCGCTGGATCGCGCCATCGCGCTGGGATTGACGCACTACTCGTGCTACGGGCTGACCTACGAGCCTAACACGCCGCTGGCGGTCAAGAGACGACTGGGACAGATCCAGGCAGTGCCCGAGGAGCTGGAGCTGTCGATGCTGCACCTGGCCCGACGCAGGCTTACCGAGATCGGTTGTCCGCCTTACGAAATCAGCAACTATGCCGCCGCCGGACAGCACTGCCAGCACAATCTGGTTTACTGGACGGGCCAGGACTACATTGGGCTTGGTCCGGCGGCCGCCTCACACATCCAGGGATATCGCTTCCGCAATCGCCCGCACCTCGGTGAATGGGAACAGGCGATCGATGCGGGGATCTTGCCGGCAGGCGAGCTGGAGATTCTGGACCCGCTGCGTCGGGCCGGAGAGCTGGTGATGCTCCAGTTGCGTCTGACCCGCGGCGTGGAGTTTGCCGATTTTGCCGCCCGCAGCGGTTATGACGCTCGTCAGCTTTACGCCGATCAGTTGGACCGATTCGGTCGTGCCGGACTGCTCCAGATCGACGAACGCGGTTTTCGGCTCACCGAGGCGGGTTTGAACGTTGCCGACGCCATCGCCGCCGAGTTTTTGGCGCCGCAGGCCCGATAACCGCCCGTCGCCTCGCCGGCCGCGAGGAAGATTTTTCCCTTCGCTTCGCGACTTCGCCTACCTAAACGGCGCCGCCTTCACCGTCGATATCAGCCGTAGGAAGCAACCGCCTTGTCACGGGTTTTTATTCGACGCAGGCGGTGCTGCTTCCCCTTTTTGACCGGTCGGCGAGTGAATCGTAGGTCAAGCATGAGGAGACGGATGATGCATGACCGCTGAAGGATGACAGGCCCGCGACGCAGTCGCGCGCGATGGCCGAATCCTTGTGGCTTGAGGCTTCATCCCTGGATCAGATGCTCGGCTTCATCCAAAACTGGTTTGCCCCGCGCGCCAACCCGATCGGGGTGGATTTCGGCAGCGACTGCCTGCGACTGGCGCAGGTTCAGTTCGTCAATGGCGAGCCGCGGCTGATCGCCGCCGCCAGCGCCGATGTGCCCACGCATGTTCGCTCCAGCCAGTTGGCGCGGCTGGCGTTTTTCGTCGAGACCACGCGCGACCTGCTGGCGCAGGGCCGGTTCCAGTCGCGGCAGGCGGTGCTGGCGTTGCCGGCGGCGGCGATGCACATCCAGCACCTGCGAATGGCCAGGCTCAGCGACGAGGAAACCCGCAAGGCTCTGGCCTGGGAAGCGCGCGGAAAGCTCCCGATCGATCCCTCGCAGGCGCTGCTGCGGCACATCATCGCCGGCGAGATCTACCACGACCAGGAGCCGCAGAACGAAGTGATCGTGATGGCGGCGTCCAGGCAGTTCATCGAGCAGTTCCTGGACAGCGCCGCAAAGGCCAGGCTGGACGTGATCGGCATGAACGTCGAGCCCAAGGCGCTGGTGGACTGCTTCAGCCATATCTACCGCCGAAAAACCGACGCCGAAACGGTCAACTGTTTCCTGGACATTGGATTGAGCTCTTCGCGTGCGGTGATCGCGCGTGGTCAGCAGATTTTCTTTGCGCGCACGATCCCGATCGGCGGGGAGCACTTTAACCGAGCCGTGGCGATGGCGATGCGGATCAGCATGGAGGAGGCCAAGCTGCTGCGGATCAAGCTCTGTCACAGCCAGCCGCCAGGGGCGCTGGCGGAAGATGCGCGGCGGCCGATCAGCACCGCAGAGCCGCCGCCCGGCCATACGACGGAACAGACGCCCGACGCGTCCGGCGCCGGCGGGCAGGACATCGCCAACGCGTTCCCGCTGCTGGACGCCGGGCTACAGGCTTGCAGCCGACACGTCAAAGAGACGGCGCAGTTGCGTGCGGCGATCCAGGCGGGCGGCGCGGCGCCTGCGCGGCAGTTGACCGCCGCCGAACGCGCCGCCGCCGAGCTGGCGCAGCAGGCCAAACAGGTCGAGCAGGCCTGCCGCGAGCCGCTGAACAAGCTGGTGGCCGAACTGGACCTGTGCCGGCGCTATTACGAATCGACGTTTCCCAGTGCTCCGGTACAGCGACTGATCTTCGTGGGCGGGGAAGCCCGGCAGCGGGCACTGTGCCAGCACATCGCCCGTGAGATGGGTCTGGCGGCGCAGGTGGGCGATCCGCTGGTGCGGATGGGACGGATCAGCGACGTCGGAATGGAAAGCGGCATTGACCGCCGCCAGCCCCAGCCCGGCTGGGCCGTGGCGATCGGGTTGAGTCTTGGGCCGGCACACGTCGGCGAGTCGCCGCCGTCGGGCAGCACCCCCGCCGGGCAGGCCGCCAGCCAGCCCGTCGCGACAGGTTCGGCAGTCTGAGGCAACAGAAATGTGAGGCACGCGCCTATGGCATCACCCAACGAACTCAGCTTCCTTCCGGATGACTACCTGGAGCGCAAGGCGCAGCGGCGAACCAACGCCATCTGCGCCATGCTGTTCCTGGTGGTGATGGTGGCGATCGGCTCGGCCTTCACGTTCACCGAACGCGCCATGCGGGCCGTCGAGGCCGAATATGCCGCCGTCGAACGAGAGTACACCGAGGCCGCCAAACGCATCGAGCTCGTGCAGCAGATGCAGGAGAAGCAGAAGAAGATGGCGACGCAGGCGGAACTGGCGGCTTCGCTGCTGGAAAAGGTGCCGCGCAGCTACCTGCTGGCCGAGGTGACCAATTCGCTGCCGGTGGGCGTGTCGCTGATCGACCTGATCATGGAGTCCAAGGTTCGCTCCAACCCCGCACCGGCGGCGCGCAGCACCTTCGAGCAGAAACGCGCCCCATCCGCCCCAGCCGCCAAAAAAGGCGCCGATTCCGCTCCGGCTCAGCAGGCCAAGGTCTACGACGTGAATCTGAAGATCACCGGCATCGCATACACGGACGTTCAGGTGGCGCAGTTCATCAGCGCGCTGAGCCAGTCCAAAGTCCTCAAGGACGTGAACCTGCTGATCAGCGACGAATTCAAGTCCAAGGATGGCAGCAATGAATCGCAGCTCCGCAAGTTCCAGATCGAGGCGATGATCAACCCTGCCGCGGAAGTCACCGCCGCCGACCAGCGCCGACAGTCCGGCCAGACAGCGGCGGTCGAGCTGAAGGAGGAGGCCAAGCAATGAAATTCGGTATCAGAGAACTGATTCTGGTCAGCGCGATGATCGCGCTGCTGGTCTGCTCCTACTTCTTCGTCTTCGCCAAATCCAATCAGAAGCGGGAGAACCTGCGCGCCGAGATCGCCGCCAAGCGGACCGCGCTGGCGAACCTGAAGCAGGCCACCGCGGGCATCGACGACCTGGGCAAGAAGATCGAGGAGCTTCAACGCGCCATCACCTTCTTCGAGAGCAAGCTGCCCCAGGAGAAGGAAGTGGATGTGATCCTGGCGGACGTGTCCAAGAAGGTGGAGGAGAACGGCCTGACGCTGCGGACGGTCAAGACGCTCAAGAGCGAGCGCGGGCCGAACTACCGGGAGCTGCCGATCCAGATGAACATCGCCGGCGACTTCAAGGGGTTCTACTCGTTTCTGCTTCAGCTCGAGAAGCTGCCGCGGATCACCCGCGTGACGCAGATGAAGCTGGAGAAGATCGACGACCGTGACGGTGAGATGACGGCGCAGATGACGCTGAGCATCTTCTTCGAGCCGGCGACGGAAGACGCCGGTGCCAGCAATGCGAAACTGACCGCCAGCGCAAGGTGAACGCGACGCCGGCATGACGGGGTAGTTGGCAATCGCGACGGAGTGGAGAAAGCAATGGCCACGAACAGCAAGACGACGATCGATCCGTTCAATCACGATGATTCGGGCGAGCAGAGCGCTTCGACAGGGATCCAGATGGTCGAGGCGCTCAACGGCGGCGGGGACAGCGAGGGGCAGGTTGATGAATCGCTGGTGGTCGCCGAGCAGAAGCCGGCCGTCAGCCGCGGAACCATCGTGATGTTCGTGATCCTGGTGATCGGAGCGGCGGGGCTGTACTTCATGTACCGCCGCGCCGGCCCCTCCACCGCCAACGCCACCGTCACCAGGGAGACCGCCGAGGCCAAGAAGACGATCACCGGCTTTCTCAGTGGCGGGGACGCGAACATCAAGGCGATGGAGCGGATGATCCGCAGCACGGAAAAGATCGTTGAGCAGTTTCTGGCGTATCCGAGCATGACGCAGGTTCCGCTCAGCGCGTTGCGGACCAATCCGTTCCGCGCCCACGCGGAGCAGAAGAAGCAGGACGACGGCGCCCTCAGCGCCGCCGCGGAGGCCAAACGCCGCGAGGAAGAGCGTCGGGCGATCCTCAAGGCCGTTCAGTCGCTGCAGCTTCAGTCGATCATGTACAGCGAGTCGCGCCGGGCGTGCATGATCAACAACACGCTGTACCGAGAGGGACAGCAGATCGACAACTTTACGATCGAGAAGATCAACCCGGCTTCGGTGGTGGTCAAGCAGGGCACGTATCGCTTCGAGCTGCCGATCCAGCGTTGAGCCCAACGGCACAGTGGCCGGGCGGGTCGAGCCAGGGCGCATAACCAGGGAGTGAGGATGTTCACCAGGAGATCGACAACCCAGACCGAAGGCGGTGCTGCCGCAACGGCGGTGGCGCCGCCCGCGCCGGCGCCGCCCGGATCGGCGTCTGCCGAGGAGGCGGCGACGGAGCTGGAACAGCTCTGGGCACCGCTGCCGGCGCGCGCCCGCAAGACTGTCGAACAGCTCCTGCTGGAACGGGGGCAGATCACCGAGGAGCAGCTTGTCCAGGCGCGTAACGTCCAGGCGCAGACGCCCGGCAAGAGCATCACCCAGATTCTGCTGACGATGAACGCCGCCAGCGAGGCGCAGATTCTCTCGGCGCTGGCCGAGACGCTGGGGATGCGCTTCGAGACGCCCGACCGCGCGCAGGTGGATCCGAACGCGTTCGGGCTGCTCCAGCCGGACTACATCCGCCAGCGGCTGGTCCTGCCGCTGCGGTTCGAGGACAACGTTCTGGTCGTGGCGGTGACCGACCCGAACAACGTTTTCCTGCTGGATGAAGTCAAGCGGAAGCTGCGCCGCGAGATCAGCACGGTCGTCACCACCGCCGCCGACATCATCCGCATCGTCGAGCAGATGACTTCCAGCGCCGGCAGCGACGTGAGGGTGGATGAGATCATCAAGGACATCGCCGACGACGATGTGCAGGTGGTCAAGGAAGCCGAGGCGGAGGACATCTCGGACCTGGCGAAGATGGGCAACGAATCGCCCATCATCCGGTTCGTGAACTACCTGATCGCCGACGCGATCAAGCAGGGCGCCAGCGACATTCACATCGAGCCGAAGGAAAAGGCGTTGAAGGTGCGGTATCGCATCGACGGGGTTCTGTTCGAGGCGATGAACCCGCCGCACACGATGCACGCGGCGATCGTGTCGCGACTGAAGATCATGGCCAACCTGGACATCGCCGAGCGACGGCTTCCGCAGGACGGGCGAATCCGCGCGGTGGTCCACGGGCGCAAGGTGGATCTGCGCATGAGCACGCTGCCGTGCGCCTACGGCGAAAAGTGCGTGCTGCGAATCCTGGACAACCGCTCGATCAGCGTGAACCTGGAAGAGCTGGGCTTCGGCGAGAACGAGCTGACGATCTGGAAACACCAGATCGACCAGCCGCACGGGATTCTGCTGGTGACCGGTCCGACCGGCTCGGGAAAGACCACCACGCTGTACGCGTCGCTGCGGCAGATGGACGCCAACAAGCTGAACATCAGCACGGTGGAGGATCCGATCGAGTATCACCTGCCCAGCGTGAACCAGACGCAGGTGCACGCCAAGATCGGGATGACCTTCGCGGCGGCACTGAGGGCGCTGCTGCGGCAGGACCCTGACGTGATCATGCTGGGCGAGATCCGCGACAAGGAGACGGCGGAGATCGCGGTTCAGGCGGCGCTGACCGGGCACCTGGTGCTCAGCACGCTGCACACCAACGACGCGCCGTCGTCGATCACACGGCTGATCAATATCGGGGTGGAGTCTTACCTGATCGCCGCGGCGGTGAACGCGGTGCTGGCGCAGCGGCTGGTGCGGCGCATCTGCCAGCACTGCAGGGAAGAGTACACGCCTTCCGACGAGATGCGCGAGTTTCTTCTGCTCCAGGGTTTCACCGCCGACAAGTGCCAGCGCGGACGCGGTTGCGACCGCTGCCGCAAGACCGGGTATTCCGGGCGGCTGGGCATCTACGAGCTGATGGTTCTGGACGACGCGATGCGTGATGTTGTGACGAGTAATCCGGACGTGACGCATTTGCGGAAGCTGTGCCGGGAGCGCGGGCTGGTCACGCTCCGCGCCGACGGGTTCAAGAAGGTCATGCAGGGGCTTACGACCGTCGATGAGATTCTCAGAGTGACCGAGAACGCGAGTTAGGCAGAAGTGGCCAGTGGCCAGGGGCCAGTGGCCGGTAATGCGAGGAGTGGCTCAGTACAGTGTTGCCGATGCTGGCCACTGAGCACTGACCACTGACCACTAACATGATTAACGACATCCTTCGAGCCGCGATCAACGCCAAGGCGTCGGACGTTCACATCAACGTCGGACTGCCCCCGATGTTCCGCATTCACACGGTGATGCAGCCCAGCGACTTTCCGATCATCACGCCAGAGGGAGTGACGCGGCTGCTGAAGGAGATTCTGCCGGAGCGTCGCTGGCCGGAATTCGAGCAGCGTCGCGACGCGGACTTCTCGTATGAGATTCCTGGCGTGGCGCGGTTCCGCGTCAACGCGCACTACCAGCGTCAGACGATCGCGCTGGCGTTTCGTACGATCAACGACAAGATCCGCCCGATCGAGCAGTTGTTCCTGCCGGACATCGTCAACAAGCTGACGTATCTGCCTCGCGGGATGATCCTGGTGACCGGGGCGACCGGATCGGGCAAATCGACGACGCTGGCGGCGATGATTGACGCGATGAACAAGCGCGAGCCGGTCCACATCATCACGCTGGAGGACCCGATCGAGTACGCGTTTGTCAACAACAAGGCGACGATCGAGCAGCGGGAAGTGGGCGACGACGTGCCGGACTTCGCCGGCGGCCTGCGTCACGCGCTGCGACAGGACCCGGACGTGATTTTCGTCGGCGAAATGCGCGACCTGGAGACGACCAGCGCCGCGATCACCGCCGCCGAGACCGGACACCTGGTCCTTTCCACCCTGCACACGGTCAACGCCCCGCAGACCATCGAGCGCATCATCGACATCTATCCGTCGGATCAGCAGAACCAGATTCGCTCGATGCTGGCCAACACGTTGCAGGCGGTGATCAGCCAGACGCTGTTCAAGCGGATCGACCAGCCCGGGATGATTCCGGCGGTGGAGATCATGCTGTGCACGCCCGCGGTGCGCAACTGCATCCGTGAGAACCGGATCTTCGAGATTCCCAACATCATCGCGACCAGCCGGGCGCTGGGGATGCAGACCCTGGACGATTCGATCAAGCAGTTGTTCATGAACGGGTACATCAGCCGCGAGGACGCGATCGCCCAGGCGGCTCACCCGGAGAAGCTGGACCGGGCGCTGGTTGCCTAGGAGAGTGGGCGGTGGTCGTGGTCGGTGGTCAGTGCGCAACTGGCCCCTGATCACTGGCCGCTGACCGCTGTTTTCGTATGCCTACTTATCGATACGAAGCGAAGGATGCCAGCGGGAAAGTGACGGCGGGCGTGCTGTCGGCGGCGAGCCTCCAGGCCGCCTCACAGCAGCTCCGCGCGCGCGGAGAATACATTCTGTCGCTGGCGCCGGCGGACGAAGGCGGCAGGAAAAACCAGCTTCTGAACTTCCAGATCTGTTTTGGTCCCAGCGCCCGCGACGTGCAGAACTTCACGTCGCAGCTTGCCGTGATGATCCGCGCCGGCATCAGCATCCGCGCCGCCATCGAGGGCATCGCCGAACAGGTCGAAAATCCCAAGTTCAAGAAGATGCTCCAGCAGATGAAGAAGGACGTGGAGAGCGGCAAGCAGTTCTCCGACGCCCTGCTTCGATACCCAAAAGTCTTCAGCCCGCTGTACATCAACATGGTCAAGGCCTCGGAGCTGTCCGGCGGGTTCAGCAAGATGCTGGACCGGATCGCGGCCTACCTCTCGCAGCAGATCGAGACCATGAGCATGGTCCGCGGCGCGATGATTTATCCAGGGATTATCGGGACGATGGCGGTGGGCACGACCATCTTCCTGCTCACTTTCGTGCTGCCGCGGTTCATGGTGATCTTCAAGGGCAAGGAGGCCGCCCTGCCCGCGCCCACCAAGCTGCTGCTGGCGTTGTCGAACTTCATGGTCAACTACTGGTATGTCCTGCTGGCCGGCGCGATCGCGGGGATCTGGGGCTTCATCCTGATGCTGCGGACGGACTGGGGGCGGCTGTGGTGGGACAAGACCAAGCTCACCGTGCCGCTGTTCAAGAAGCTGTTCCGCGCCCTGTACATCAGCCGCTCGCTGCACACGATGGGGCAGCTCATCAACGCGGGCGTGCCGATGCTGGACACGCTGGCGATCACCTCGGAGATCAGCGGCAACACGCTGTACAGGCGGATGTGGCGAGCTGTCTACAGCGCCGTCAAGCAGGGCAAGAAGATCTCCATGCCCCTCCAGAAAAGCCCCCTGCTGCCCAGGTCGGTCGTGCAGATGATCGCGGCCGGCGAAGAGTCCGGTAAGCTCGGCGAGGTGCTTGACGAAGTTTCCGAGTACTACAGTCGCGAACTCAAGGCCGTCATCAAGGGCGTGACCGCCATGATCGAGCCGTTGATGATCGTGCTCATGGGCAGCATCGTCGGCTTCATCGCCATGAGCATCATCCTCCCGATCTTCAAGCTGAGCAGCCTGGTGAAATAACCTGGACTGCTCGTCACGATCGCATCATTCCGGTTTGACTTTCCGCGCCGTGTATTGGAAGTCAACAGAATGATGCACAGGCTATGGACCAACCCGGGCACGCCGCCGAGCCAGCGCCGGCGCCTGCGGGCACGAACACGGGGGTTTACCCTGATGGAGGCGGCGATGACCACCGTCATCGTCGGAGTCGGGTTCATGGCAATGCTCCAGTTGCTGGCGACGGGCACGGCCAACAACCTGCGCGGCGTGGAGACGACGACGGCGATTAACCTGGCCAAAAACGTGCGCGAATACGCCCTGAAGCTGCCTTTTGATGAGCTGTCGAGCCTCAACGGCACGACCTACACCCCGCCGATCGACAGCCGGGGCACGGCGGTCAGCGGCTTTGAAGACTGGTCGCAGCAGGTCACCGTCCAGCCGGTGGATCCGGATCGCCTGACGCTGGCGATCAGCGACGACACGCCCGACGCATTGCAGATCACCGTGAGCGTCTCGCACCAGGGTCGGCCGGTCGCCAGCATCAACTGGTTCGCGTTTGACGGAACACCCTAGGAAGGACACAGCCCATGGCAACACGCAACACCCAACGCGCCACACGCAACCGTCGGCGGGGGATGACCTCGGTGCTGGCGATGCTGTATCTGGTGCTGTTCGGCACGCTGGCGCTGGGCTTCTACGCCGCCGTCAATACCCAGTCGCAGGTTGTGGCCAACGACGAGCGGATCGCCCGCTCGTTCCTGGCGGCCGAGTCGGGAATGGACTTCATGAAGTACCAGCTCGCGCGGGTCAGCATCCCCCCGACCACACCCCCGGACCAGGTCATCGATGAGCTGGAGACTGACCTGCTGAACGCGCTGGCCGACACCGGAAACCTCGGAACCTACACGATCGCCCGCAACGGCAACACAATCACGATCCCGGCGGAGACCAACGGGATGATCAAGCTGGATTCGGCGGGCAACGCGGGCTTCCGGGCCACCATCACCGACTGGGCCGGGGAGATCGTGGTGAAGATCGACGGACGATACGCCGGCACCGAAACCGCCGCCGGACGCTCGATCACCATGGACTTCACGCGTCAGGAGCGCACGACGACGGCGTTTGACTATGCGGTGGCCTCCAAGGGGCAGATCGTGATGCGCAAGGGCGCGGTGACGGCGGTGACGGGAGTGGACCCGCGGATCGCGCAGATGATGTCGGCATTGGGCACCAATCCGGCGATCGATGTCAGCGGAGGAACGATCGGCGGTGACCTGAGCATCATCGAGGGCGCGGGCGTGAACATTAGCGGCGGCAGCGTCGGGGGCAGCTCGGTGCCGGCGGTCATCCTGGCCAACCACGTGCACCAGGTCGAGCCGCCGGAGTTCCCGACCATCGACACCAGCGTCTACCGCCAGTACGCCGTCAACAACTACGTCCCCGGCGCCCGGACGCAGCAGAACATTCTGATCCGGGCCGGAACCAACCCGCGGTTCAACGGCGGAGACACGGTTCAGGGCATCATGTACATCGAGGCCCCCAACACCGTCACCTTCCGCGGCAACTTCAACCTCCAGGGATTCATCGTCTTTGAGAACGCCGGCTCGGACAGCACCAACAGGCTGGATTTCAGCGGCAACGTGCTGATGTCCCCGCCGCCCGCCGGGCCGGAGTTCGACGCGCTGCGCGCCACCAGCGGGGTGGCGATCCTGGCGCCGACGGCGTCGGTGTCGATGTCCGGAAGCAGCGACTCGTACATCCGCGGCAACGTGATCGTCAGCAAGTTCAGCTTCAACGGCAGCGCCGACATCCAGATCGACCGCGGCACGATCATGACCTACAGCGAGACGCCCAACTCCGCCTACTTCAATGGCAAGACGGTCAAGTTCACCGCCACCGGCGCCGGCAACACTCCCACGGCCGGGATCAGCTACTCCAGCTATTTCAAGCCTGATCCGACCTCGTACCAGGAGGTGTTGCCATGAGAACCGCCGATCGAGGCACAAGCATGAAGGGCAAAGGCATGAAATCGCGACGTCGTCACAGGGGCATGAGTCTGGTGGAGGCCCTGATCAGCCTCTCGATCAGCGCAATGCTGCTGACGGGTGTGGGCGCGGCGTATCAGGCGTCGTCGGAGGCGGTGCGGCACAACGATCAGTTCTACCGAGCTTCGCAGGCAGCGCGCGTGAGCATCAACCAGATCGTCGCCGAGGTGCGAAAGTGTCAGTCCGGCGTCGTGGACAGTGACAGCCTGGAGCTGACCACCAATCTGGGCGAAACACGCATTTACGCTTACGATCCGACCAACCGCTGCCTGAATCTCACGATCCAGGGCAGCACGCCGGTGACCTATCGCATGGCCAGCAACGTCGAGTCGCTCCAGTTCCAGACGGATGGCCAGACGATCGTGATGACCGTGACGGTGAAAGTGGGGCCGAATCAGGTCACGCTTAACGGCAGCGCGATCCCTCGGCGGACGGTAACCTACGAATAAGCCAAGCTGCCGGCAGCGCACCAGCTCCAGGGGCGAATTATCGGACGCCGCTGCGACGGCGACCTGTGGTCGTCGCAGCGGCGTCCGGCAAGTCAGGTTCATTCACCTTCAATCCGATCTTGTTAATAGCTCAGGCGCAAGCGGACAGCGCACGCGCAAGCGGATCTGAGGAATCTGAGGGGCTGGAGGCCGCGGATCTTCCACAGCGACCTTCAGGCCAAGCCAAACAACATGATGCGACGCGCAACCAATGCACACGGTCTGACGCTGGTCTACACGCTGTGCGCGATGATGGCGCTGCTGGCAATGACCTCGCTGGCCGTCGACCTGGCACGGGTGCAACTGTGCAAGACCGAACTTCAGCAGGCTGCCGACGCGGCGGCACGCTACGCGGCCCGCGGTATCGCCGACGGCACCTACCGCAGCAAGGCTCAGGCGGCTGCCTCTGAGAACCTGTGCGACGGTTCGCCGGTCACGTTGCTTGCGGAAGATGTGGAACTGGGCACCTGGTCGGATGGCACGTTCACCGCGGGCGGGGACAGCCCCAACGCCATCCGCGTAATCGCCCGCCGAACCGCGGCTCGCGGCAATGCCGTTCCCCTGGTCTTCGGAAAGATCGTCGGGGCCAACTCGGTGGATACCGCAGCCGTCGCGGTGGCGCTGATCCGCTCCTCCCCATCCGACTACGGCTTTGTGGGACTTGATTCGATCACGATGAGCGGCAACGCCGAAGTGGACAGCTATCTGTCCAGTCAAGGCGCGTATTCGTTGTTTACTCGCAGAAGGAACGGCCACATCGCCACCCGCGGCAGCATCAGTCTCAGCGGCAACGTCAGGATCTATGGCAATGCGTACTACAGGGCCGGCCTGTACAGAAGCGGCAACGCGATGGTCATGAGTCCTGGACAGGCGCAGGTGCTGTCCCAGGACCTGTCCTATCCGGCGCCCAGCCTGCCAGATTCATACGTCAGCCTCGGCAATCTTACCGGAAGTGGAAACGGCTCGATCGTGCTCAATTCCGGCAACTATTACGTCAACAACATCAATACCAGCGGGAACTACACGATTCGCATCAACGGGCGGGTGAAGCTGTATGTCGCCGGCAGCATCAGCCTTTCCGGCAACGTCAGCACGCAGGGCAACCTGCCCGGTAACTTCGCGATCAACGTCCTGAACAGCGGCAATGTCGCGCTGAGCGGAAACTCCAGCCTTTACGCCGACATCTACGCCCCCAACAGTGCCGTCACGGTCAGCGGCAACGGCGATCTTTTCGGCAGAATCGTCGGCAAAACCCTGTCGATCAGCGGCAACGGCAAGTTCCACTACGACGAGGACCTTGGCGCTGTGAGCGAGGCTTCTGCCCCGACGATCAGCGTGGTCCAGTAACTGCGCTGGCGATATGGCTTTTCCGCGATTGCTGCGCCTGGGGCAATTTCGGCAATTCCACGAATTTGACGCCGAGTCATTCGAATTGGATATCTCCGCTGATGGTTCGGCGCTTCAGCAAGTATCGGCATCACAGCGGCGGCCACGCAGCGTTCACGCTGATTGAGACTTCGCTGGCCATGGCGATCGTGGGGTTGGGGGTCGTGGCCGCCATGAGCCTCTTCGCCGCCTGCACCAGTGGCAACCGCTCCTCGGCCCTGATGTCCACGGCGATGATGCTGTGTACGAACATCCAGGAAGCCATGGGCGGGTTGAGCTTTGCGGACCCGGGCAGCGGATACCGCAACTTCGGCGCCGAGGCCAACGAGACGGACGTGGCCGTGTACGACGACGTGGACGACTTTGATCGCCGCAGCTTCAACCCGCCGATCGACTCGCTGCGGCAGCCGATCCCCGAGCTGGGGCAGTACACCCAGCTAGTTTCGGTCTGGCCGATCTATCCGAACAAGCTGAGCGTGAACAGCAACGAATCATCGCCCGATCTGCCCAAGACGGGCTTTGCGCCGAATTGCACGGCGCCGTACACGGGGGCGGTACGCGTGCGGGTGCGAATCCTCTATGCCGCCAGAGCGGGGGACGTGCCGACTGAAGTCTTCCAGCACTCGTGGGTTCGGCTGGACAACTGACCGGAAGACCTCGCTGGAAGCTGTCGTCGGGGATGCGTGATCATTGCGCCTGGGCGCGGAGGCGGATATGCGATTGCAGATCACTCGGCCAAGCCATGGAACCCAAAGCCGTCGGCGCGGGGCGGCGGCAGTGCTGGCGATGCTGTTTCTGGTCCTGGCCACAACACTGACTGTGGCGATGTACTCGCTGGCGACGAGCAACGTGCAGACCGCGCACAACTTCGCCGACGTGGCGCGCGCCCAGGCCGCCGCCGAAGCAGGTCTGCGATGGATGGCCTACCGCTTCGAGCATATGGCCCGGCCCAAAACGACCGTGGGCACCATCACCCCCGAGGTCGCCGACGCCCTGTGGCCGGCAATCCAGCAGGCCATCGTGGACGACCTGACCAGCAGCGGCAATCAGATGCTGGACCCGGCCGAACGAACCGTCAGCACCGACGCCACCTCGATCACCACGGCTCCGATTTCCATCGAATCCGGCGGAGCGAAGTTCATCGTCACCGTGCAGCAGGACAGCAGCGATCCGACCTATCTGCTGGTCAGCAGCACCGGCACCTACCGCAACGCCAGCCGATCGGTCTGCATGCAGTTCAAGATCGACAAGAAAATCAAGTACGCCGTCGTCGGCAAGGTGCCCATCCAGATCGGACGAAACACGATCGTCGAAGGGCCTGTGGCGATGGCCACCGCCAACAAGTATCCCCCGCTGCTGATGCTTTCGGATTTCATGCACTTCGACAGCACACTGGCGGACCGGTTGACGCAATGGAACCAGTTCCTCCAGGCCAATCACAACGGCTATGACAACCGCGTCAGCGTGAACAACAGCGTCGAGTACGCTGCCGCCAAACAGGCCGGGTACGACGACATCAACGGCGACGCCTACATCGACGAATACGACTTTTTCCTGGAGCGGTTTGACAGCGACGGGGACAAGGCCGTCACCGCCGCCGAGTTCACCAACCCCACCACCGGCAAGCTGTACGATGAGAACCTGTTCAAGGCGATCGACCTGATCAACGGCCCGATGTTCGATGGCGACCCCCCGCGGCTGGGATACAACGACGGGAGAATCGACAACACCGACGGCTACGCGAAGGTGCGCGGCAATATTGTCCTGGCCACCACCGCCGACGCCTGGACCGCCAACCTCGCGCCGCAGGGCAAGGACATCAACGACATGATCCAGGGGACGGTGGCGCCGACGGAGCCGGGGCAGGTGCCCGTCGAGTTCGGCGTCGATCCGGACAACATGCTGGACCTGGACCCGGCGAACTTCGAGCAGGCCGCCCTGGGCTTCAAGGCCCGCAGCGGCAGCAACGCCGGCGCGCCGCTGGTGATCCCCGGGGCAAAGATCGAGAACAAGGTCCTCTCAGCCTCCGACGCCAACGGCGGCACCGCCATCGAACGCACGCCATACGGATCAACTTCATACCAGGCAACGTACAAGCGTCCGGTGTTTCGCAACATGACCTTCAAGAACGTGCAGATCCCCAAGGGACTCAACGCCCTGTTCGACAACTGCAAATTCGAAGGCGTGACCTGGGTCGAGGGCGAGCGCGACATCACCACCTCCACCGGCGCGATCACCTACGACAAGAACGAGGGCATGAACTGGGCCAAGCGCAAAGTGGCCGGGGACACGTTCAGCGCCAGCAAACCGCTGGTGGGCGCGGGCCAGACCCCCGCCACCGGGGAAACCAGGACCAGAGGCTCGGAGCGGGGCAACAACCTGCGGTTCAACAACTGCACGTTTGAGGGTCCGATCGCGGGCAACTACGCCACCGCCTACACCCACTTTGCCAACTCCTGGGAGTTCACCGGCGCCACGATGTTCAACAACAAGGTGGACCAGACCGCGACGATCGTCTCGCCGCAGGTCAACATCGAGATGGGCTCGTTCACCGATCCCAACAGCGCCCCCAGCACGCTGATCGGCGTGGTGGTGGCCGGCAACATCGACATCCGCGGCTCCAGCAACGTGGACGGATCGATCATCATCACCGGAGACGGCGCGGGCAACACGACGCTGGCCTACTTCGGCGCCAGCGACGCCAGCACCGATCCGAACTCACCGATGCCCGAGGGCGGCTGGGGCAGGCTCAACATCCGCTATAACCCCAATCGCGCCCTGCCCGACGGGATCAACCTGGCCATCGACCTGATGCCGGTCATCGGAACCTACTCGGAGAACGTGAAATGAGCCCACTGTTGAGGCGATCCCGTATCACACCGGCCCGGCGGCGGCGTCGCGGCATGGGACTGATCGAGCTGCTGGTGGCACTGGCCATTTCCGCGGCGCTGCTCACCAGCGTCGCCGTCGCCATCGACGCCTCCTTCAAAGCCTACGCCGCCAACCAGACCAACGCCCAGCTCATGCAGCGGGCCAGGCTGGCGATGAATCGCATCACCACCTACATCCGCGCCACCAACCAGCACCTGCCCGACGACAACACCGCGCAGGATCAGTTCGAGTCCGGACTGGTCACCCAGGCCAGCGCCATCCGCATGATGCTTGATGAAACCAATGGGGTGATTTTCCGGCAATCCGGGCAGCAGCTTCAGATGGTTCCGTTCACGATCTCCGGCAGCGTGCTGAGCGAAGGCACACCGCACGTGCTGCTGGAGGGGGTGGGTAGCGGCGATTTTACCATCCGTTTCGAGCCGCAGCGAAGCACCCAATCCGCCAAAGTCGGCGGGCGATACGATCAGCTCAAACGCGCCAGCATCAGCCTCACCATCCGCCCCACCGCCAAGACCACCGTCACCGGCGAAAGCACGAGCGGCGAGGCGATCACCCTCAGCACCTCCGTCATGCCGCGCAAAAACATCTGGTAGCCCAGGCGATCGGACGAGCCATCGCGACCTGGCATGACACACGATCCACCAGTTATTGCTGCATGAGCCTGGCCACTTCCTGGCAGTCCTTGTCCCCCCGCCCCGAGAGGTTGATGACGATGATCTGCTCGCGGGAAAGCCCCGGGGCCAGTTTTTTCGCCTGCGCCACGGCGTGCGCCGACTCCAGCGCCGGCAGGATCCCTTCCAGCTCGGCCAGCAGCTTGAACGCTTCCAGCGCCTCCTGATCGCTGATCGAGACGTATTGCACGCGTCCGGTGTCCTTCCAGTAGGCGTGTTCCGGACCGACCCCCGGATAATCCAGCCCGGCGCTGCAACTGTGCACCTGCGCGGTCTGCCCATCTTCGTCCTGAAGCACGTAAGACAGCGACCCATGCAGCACGCCCGGCCGACCGGCGCACAACGACGCCGCGTGCTGACCCAGCGCGGTCCCCAGCCCGCCCGCTTCCACCCCGATCAGCTTGACTGACTGATCCTCCACAAACGGATAGAAGATTCCCGCCGCGTTCGAACCCCCGCCCACGCAGGCGATGATGTAATCCGGCAGGCGTCCGAACTGCGCCAGCGACTGCTCTTTGGTCTCGATTCCGATCACGCTCTGAAAGTCGCGAACGATCATCGGGAACGGGTGAGGCCCGACCACCGAACCGAGGATGTAATGCGTGTGCTCGACGCTGCCCATCCAGTCGCGCATCGCCTCGTTGGTCGCATCCTTCAGCGTGCGGGCGCCGCTGTGCACCGCGATGACGTTGGCGCCCATCAGCCGCATGCGAAAGACGTTGAGGCTCTGGCGGCGGATGTCCTCATCGCCCATGTACACGTCGCACTTCAGCCCGAACAGCGCCGCCGCCGTCGCCGTCGCAACCCCGTGCTGACCGGCGCCGGTTTCGGCAATCACTCGCTTCTTGCCCATGCGCACCGTCAATAGCGCCTGCCCGATCGTGTTGTTGATCTTGTGGGCGCCGGTGTGGTTCAGGTCTTCGCGCTTGAGATAGATTCTGGCCCCGCCCAGATGTTCGCTGAGGCGTTTGGCGAAATAGAGTCGGCTGGGACGACCCACAAACTCGCGCATCCAGTAGTCCAACTGCTGTTGGAACTGCGGGTCGGCCTTGGCGCGGGCGTACTCGGCGGCAAGCTGCTCCAGCGCGAAGACCAGCGTCTCCGGGACGAACACGCCCCCGTAAGGCCCGAAGTGCCCGGTGGCATCGGGAACATCACGGGTGGCGACGGCGGACGTGCCATGAATCGCGTGTGCAGCTTGTGATGCGGTTGCGCTCATGATCGCTTGAATCCTAGATGAACCCTGCCGGGCGGGCAAACCCGATCTTGCAGTCTGTCACGGGCGGAACGCCTGTCCGCTCTGCCGCCTCAAAAACGATGGCTTGCGGAAATGTGTATGAACGCCAGGCGGGACGCCCGTGAGACGAAGAAACTGAAGTCTGGGCACACATTCGTGCCGGCCTCGGGCAACGCCGAGTCAATCCGGGTTCTGCGGCGGAAGATGCTCGGCGAAGATCTCTCCGCCACGGCGGCGAACCAGCAATCGACCGGGGAAGTGCTGCCGTGCGGGGGTTGCGGCGTCGCGCGCCATGGCGATCAGCCTCGCCACCACCGACGGGTCGATCAGGTGCGCGGGCACACCGCGATCCAGCAGCCACCGCCGCGCCGATTCATACGCCAGGATCCCCGGCAGCCGCGCCAGCGTCGCCAGCTTCATCCGCTCGGGCAGCACCGGCGCCGCGGCCCGCGCCCAGTCGCGCAGCACCGCACACGCCTGCCCCAGTTCCAGCAGTGGCTGCACCAGCCCGGGCCGGCGCGATAACAGCATCCGGATTCGATTCCGCAGATAGATCGTCGAGCGGTTGCCGGGATCCTCCCGCCAGCTCAGATTTTGCTCGATCAGGTATTGCCTCAGTTGCTCGCGGCGCACGCCCAGCAGCGGCCGCAGCAGCACCAGTCCCCCCACCACCGTGCGCGGCGACATCCCGGCCAGACCGGCGTAACGCGAGTCGCGCAACAGCCGGTGAAAGATCGTCTCGGCCTGATCGTCGGCGTGATGCGCCAGGATCACGCCCTGCAAGTGATGCTGCGTGACGACCCGGCGGAACAACTCCAGCCGCAGCATGCGATACCGGGCCGAGGGATTGGCGGGCAGGCTATCCGGCGGGATGGTCGCTTCGAGTTCAGATCGAGTGGCGATGGTGCAGGGCAAAGCCCAGCGTTGTGCCAGTTCGCCAACGAACCGCGCATCGGCCGCGCTCTGCTCGCCGCGAATCTGGTGATCCAGATGCGCCACATGAAGCTGAAGATCGCTGCGCCCGCGAAGCAGCGCCAACAGCGCCACGCTGTCGGCTCCGCCGCTGACTGCCACTGCCCACCCCCCCGACGGCACGGAGCTTACCGCGGAACTCAGCGATGCAGCCTCAGACATGCCCGCATTCTATCCGCCGGCGCCCTGCTGCGCCGCGTGGTCGGCGCGATCGCTGGCCGCTTGCCTACCTCGCCGCGGCGTTGGTGCTGTTCTGGAGGTTGCGCTTGGCCAGGTCCAGTCGAAGCTGCAAATCCGCCTGCCAGACGCTGCGGGGAAGCTGTTTGATCTGTTCGTAGCAGCGTACCGCCGAGGCGTAGTCGCCGCGGCCTTCGGCGTCCAGCGCCTGGTTGTACAGGCGGCGGGCTTCGCCGATCGCGTCGGCGGTCTGCACCGCGGGCGGAGCGGCCTGCGGTCGCGGCTCGGGCTTCAGGGTCGGCTGCGGAGAAGGGTTCTGCTGTGGCGGCGCAGACTGCCCCGACGGCGCCGCGGACGCGTGTTCCGGTGTTGTTTGCGCCGGCGTTTGTGGAGACTGCCTGACCACGGCTGGAGGCTCGCTGAGAAGCGATGACTGCCCGCTGCTGGGCGTCACTGTCTCGGACGGCGCGATCGGAGACTGAGGCCTGGCCTTGGCCGGGCGATTCGTCGGCGCGGGCGGCGAGCTGCTCCACGTCGGCCAGTCGATCGCGTTCCATCGGGCTTGGATCGTCGCCCAGGCCTGCTGGGTCCACTGGATGGCGGGCTGACGGTACTGGGGCATGAAGTACCAGATACCCGCGCCTGCGGCGGCCAGGAGCAACACGAGCGCGACCAGAGTTTTGAGCAGCCAGCGTCTGGGCGAAGCGAGGGTGTCGGGGCTGGAGCCGCCATCCTGAAGCGCGTGGGCCAGCTCGAAGGCGGAGACGACCCGTCCGTCGGCGCTGCGCCAAACCGGCTCGCCGCGTGGCTTGCCCGCCGCGCTCGCCGACGCCGCCGACAGCTCGGCTCGCTTGCGGTTGAACTCGCGGACTCTGGCGGCGTGGCTGGCGGGGTTGTCGGCCGGCTCCACGCCGCCGGCGCCGGCCCCCGCCGGCGCCGCTCGCGACTCCAGCAGCACGTCCGGATCGGGCGGCGGCTGCTGCGATCGCTGGCAGTATGGACAGATGCTCGCCGTGCGCTCAATCGATCCACTACAACTGTAGCACAAGCCAAATTCCCGGCTCACGCCGCGAACGTGCGCCGCGAATCGCCAGAGCTGGTGCGTTGTCGGACCCCGAATGACCGATCGCGCCGTGACCTGCCCCTTATGGATCAGTGCCAGCAGCGTCGCGTACTTCATCCCCGGCGCCGCGGGGTTGCGCGACTGGAGCACATACCAGGGCCCGATGCGCGCCTTGGTCGCCTGACGTGTCGCCGGCGTGTCCTCCATCGTGCAGTGCGGGCATGGCTCCGGACCGCCTGCGTACTGATGGCCGCAGTACGGGCACACGTGCCTGCCCACCAGCATCTGGCGAAGCTGTTCCCTGGCGGCGTCGCGCTGCTGGTGCTGGTCCCGTGCCCCGCCGTTGTCGGCAGAGACCGGAACGCCACTGGTCGTTTCAGTTGCACGACTCATGGGCTGTTGGTCCGAGATCGATTGTTCAACAAAAGGGTCCGTCATACCGGATCGACCCATCCCTTCCGGGACCTGGGCTACCCCGGCTCGCTAGGCGCAAGCGGTCGGCTGGCGAGCGTGCACACCCGTACCGTTCAAGCCACAAGGCTACAACGATCCGCGCGGCTCGTCCACCACCGCCGGCGACTGCGGCGATGAATGTACCGGCGGCGAGGCCGGTTGGCCAAAAAAGCGCCCGCCCGCGCCGTGACCGGTTGGCCACCGTGGCCGTGCCAGCGCGCAGTCCCTGTGCATGTAGGGACTCTGACGGCGGCACAAGGTTACACCAGCTTTGCGAAATTGCCTGGCCGGGCCAAGTCCTCTTTCGAAAAACGCCTGCCGCGACAATTTGCAGCACCCCTGCCGGCGGGTGCGTCATTTTCGCCCCGCCCGTATTCCCGATCCCCACAATTCCACAAGCAAATTCGCCGCCAGAATCAACCCCGCCCCAACCATTTGCATCATCCCAAGCCTGCGTCCGACAAGAATCCAGGCATAGGTGGCGGCAAAAATCGGCTCGGTCAGGTAGATCAACGTCGCGCGCGTCGGGTCAACCCTGGGCTGAAAATAGAACATCAGGCCGAATGAAACGATCGTCGGCAACAGCACCAGCAGCACCAGGTGGGTCCAGACCTGACGATCGGACAGGATGCTGTTGACGGCGGCGGGTTCCATCAGATGTCTGCCTGACGGCACCAGCGCGCAGGCGAGCAACCCGACCGCGCCGACAAGCAGGAACTGCCCGGCGGTCAGTCTCGCCGGATCGTCGCGTGGCGTGAGCAAGTTCAGGGCGATGATGTGAAACGAGAAGGCGATGGAGCAGGCCAGCCCCAGCGCCTCGCCGACCCCGATCCCGCCGGGCATGGCGCCGGTCATCAGCCAGATGCCCCCGCCCGCCAGCGCGATGCCGAACCAGAAGATCCGTTGCGGCGGTCGTCGCATCGCCAGGGTCATGATCGCCGGGACCCACAAAATCGTCAGGCTGGTCAGAAACGCGCTGACGGCCTCGCTGGTTCGATCCAGACCGAGCACTTGGAGCACCAGTCCGCCGCTGAGCAGCAGACCCAGCACCAGCGAACGGCGCAGGCTCGGCAGCGACCAGCCGCGGCGCGATCGTGGAAAGATGGCCAGCCACAGCAGCCCCGCCAGCAGAAAACGACACCCCATCAGCAGCAGCGGCCCCATCGCCGCGTGGGCACCGGCGCCCGAAAGCCGGTTGATCGCGTCACCACTGGCCTTTGCCCAGGCGAAGCTCGATCCCCACACCACCGTCGCCAGCAGGAGGGCGGCCTCGGCGAGGCGGTCAGCGGAACGCGGCCCGGGGATCGGCTGCGGCGGCACTGGGGCGGTGTCTGTCGCCGGAGTTGCACACTGAGCGGTGTTCATCGGCCGTAGCTGGCAGGTTCAATGGGAGGTCCCGGCGCGATCGGCTGTGCCGTGGCCGGCGGGCTCGGAGGCTTCGCGAAAGTCGAAATACGCACGGACCAGATCGCGATAGGCATCGGGCACGCGACCGGATCGCAATGCCTCGACGGCCGCGGCGCGATCCGCCGACCAGCTCGCGCTCTGCCAGGGCGCAACCCGTGCTGCGCCGGGTTCATGCCCTGCGCGACCTGAGATGCCGGAATGCGCGCCCCGGTTGATTGCGGACTGGTCCGCAGTATTGGTCGTGCCCAAGCCGCCTGATTCGACCGTGCCGTCCGGATCGGCCACCGACTGATTCCAAAGCGCAAGGCGCAACGCCTGCGATTGACCGTCGGAACTGCGTCCCGCGCGTGTGCCGGCGGCGTCATCGCGATCATCCGAGGCAGCGCTTGACCGATCGGAATCGCGCGCCTGTGCAGACAGAGTCGCTGAGGAGTCTTCGTTTGGCGAATCGGCATTGACTGTGTCCTGTTGGCGCCCGGCTGAACCTTCGCCTGCGGTTGTGTGGGAAGTGGCCAGTGTCGGCGGAGGGTTTCCGTGAGCTGTTGGCGGTGATGGTTGATCGTCTGAGTGGCTCTGCATCGCGTGTTGTCCCGTGTCGGCAGCCTGGCGTGCCACAGACGCCTGTGGCGCCGACCAGATCATCGTCAAGGTGATGACCAGGGCAGCGAGGATTCCGATGCTGCCCCAGGCGCGCCCGCCCAGCCGCCGCACGATCAGTTCCGCAGGCGAATGTTCGCGGCAGCGAGCATCGGCCAGGGCGATCACCGCATCGCCAAACGCCGCGTCGGTCCGGGTATTACAGCTCAGTGCCGTGCTGAGCAGCTCGTGCCAACCGAGTTGGTGATCGAGCTGGAGAGCGGTCTGAAGGTGTGTGGGTCGGTGAAGCAGTCCGGCGAGCAGTCCCGTGGCGGCGCCCAGACCGATCAGGGTGGCGGCGAAGCCAAACCCCGGTTGCCCGCGCCACAACAGCACCGGCACCAGCAGCAGCGCCACGCCCGCGCCCGCCGCCGCGCCGACTCCAGCCGACTCTACCGCGCGCCACAGCGCCCATCGTCGTCGCGCGCGATTGACGAAGCGTTGATGTTCGAATCTCACGCTCACGGGGGATATTAGACCATGCGCTGCCGGGCGGGTGAAGCGGCAGGCAAAGTTTGTCGATGTGGGCGTGGGCATCGCTTCGGACAATGTCCTGGGTAGTACGGGCATTGCTGCCCGAGACTCTCGTGCTGGCGGTTTGTGGTATCACGGGCGTCTGGATGTGGGCCGAAGCGATTCGCACGAGCGGGACGTTCGTGCCACGGGTTGAGTGCCAGGGGCTGCGTGCGACGCCGCTTACTCACCGGTGCGGCGCAGAATCTGCGAATCGGCGCGGGTAATTCTTGTGTCAAGCTGGGGGAATCTGTTATCTTTCGCTGCTGCGGGCTACTGCGGGGTTGTGACGGGATCGACGGGTTGTTGGCGCCGTCGTGGGCTTTGGCGGCGCATGAGGCTGTCCCCCCAGTCGGGTCCCCGCGTGGTCTTGCCGGTCATGTTTCACACCTTTGAGGACCTGTTGTATGCGTACCCCACCACGCACCGGCCGTCATGCGCGCGGGTTTCCGCGGTCCAGTCATCCAGGCTTGATTGATCGACGCCGGCTCCAGCCGCCGCCAGCAGCCTCGCTGGAGACGCTGGAGCCGCGACAGTTGCTGGCGGTCTTGAACGTCAACGACTTCGGCGCCACGCCCAACGGCGGCACCGACGACCGCGGCGCGATTCTGGCCGCCATCAACGCCTCGGCGCCGGGAGATACCATCCTGTTTCCCGGCGGAACCTACAACATCACCCAGCCGATCGTGGTCAAGGGAGGCGGCCGAATCTACAAGGGCGCCAACGGCGCGACCATCGTGAGCAATGGCGCCGGCAAACGGGTGTTCCATCTGGTGGAGAACAACGCGACGTTCTCGCAGCTCACCTTCCAGGGCGCCGGACTGTTCATCGACCGCACCAACTCTTCCCAGAGCGGCATGGTCCAGGGCGTGATCGTCGATAACTGCCGCTTCAACGTCCAGGGCGGCGGAAATGGCATCGAGTTCACCGTCGGACTGCGAAACAGCCGAATCACCAACAATACCTTCAATCCCATCAACGGCGACAACGGAATCTACGGCTACAACTGGGACAACCTGGTCATCGCCAACAACGAGTTCTACAACGGCAACGAAGGCATCCACCTGATCGCGCATTGGGATCCTTCGCCCAACCTGCTGATCGAACAGAACTATTTCTCCGGCCTGAGGCGGATGGGCATCGAGATTCAGGGCGGCGGGGTGAACACCATCATCCAAGACAACTTCTACGAGAATCCCTCGCTCAGCCCGCGGTATAACGACAACCTCAGTTGTTTTGCCTACTCAATCATCTGCGATCGCAGCCAGAACACGATCGTCAGGCGCAATACCTCGATCGCGCCGCAGCGTCCGGACGGCACGGGCGTGCGAGTGATCTTCGAGCTGGGAGGATTCAACCTTCAGGCGTACGACAACTACAGCTACGGGGGCAATCACGTGGTGGCGGTCAACGGGACCAACGCCACCGGCGTCGTCCGCGACAACCGCTTCAGCAACTACCTCATCGGTCCGTCCAATGCCAACGGCGCCAAGGTCGTGTTCATCAACAACGGGCCGAATGTGCCGCTGACGTGGGATATCAACCGCGGCCGGCCGTATCCCAACCAGCGCTTCGGTGAGGCGCCGCCCGTGGGCGAAGCGCCTGAAAGTCCCAGCGCGCTGTCGTATCAGGTGCAGAGCATCAGCGTGGTCAACTTGTTCTGGACCGATGAGTCAGACAACGAGCTGGGATACCGCATCGAAGTACTCTCTGACGACGGGACGAGCTGGCACGATCTGGCCAGCGTTGGAGAGAACGTGACCAGCTTCACGGTGACCGGGCTGAACGGCACGCGAACGTACACTTTCCGCGTGCGCAGTTACAACCAGTTCGGGGTGTCCGATCCGTCCAACGCGGTTCTGGTGGCGATGCCGCGGGTGGACATCATCACCAATGAAGACCTGGTCAATGAGCTGACGCCGATCGGTGACCGCCGCAACACGATCGGGGCGGTGCGTGATCTAACCGACCCGCGTTCGTTTGAGGTCTGAGCTGGCGAACAAACGCCGGCAAGTGTCCGCAAGACGTTAGCGGGCATAGCCTTATTGTCGTTCACGTGGGCTGCCTTTTGTGCCGCCAGCGAGGTGCTGCGCGCAACGGAAACACCCCTACCGCCGGCACTTTTGGAACAGTTTTTGTAACCTGCGGCAGCGTGCCGGCGCCCTTAGGTCATTCCATTTGTCGGCCCGCCGCCGATATCGTAAGGTGAAACGGCCTGGTTCCCGTGTGCCAACCGGGAGGTCGGGAAGCTGGAATGCGTGAGCGTCAGGACATCGTCCTTCGGCCGTACTACCCCCCCGCCGGGGCTGCCCCAGCGGCGCCGTACCTGCCGCAGCCGTACGGTTACGGTTCGGCCCTGCCTCCGGAGGTCCCAGAACCCTCGCTGCTGCGACCGATTCTGCGGCAGTGGTGGATGGTGCTGCTGTTTGCGCTGTTCGGGTTCGCCATGGCGATGGCCTACGTGAAGAACACCACGCCGCTGTACACCGCCTACGCCAAGATCTACCTTCCCCCGACACCGACCGAAGTGGCCAACGCAATCGGCGGCATCGAGCGCGGCAGTTTTCTACAGACCCAGGTGGAGGTGATTCGCAGCACGCCGATCCTCAGCCGCGTCGCTGATACCCCCGGCATTCGCGGGATGCGAACCTTCCTGCCCGCCAACGGCAACCCCGTCCTGTTCCTGCGCGACGAGCTGGACGTGCAACTGGAACGAAAAACCGACCTGATCGTCATCGCGCTTCAGTCGCCCCACCCCGATGAGGCCAGGACCATCGTGGAGACGGTGGTGAAGGCGTACAAGGCGTATGTGCAGGAGGAGCGAAACGATCGCACCACCGGACTGCTGAAATCGCTGGAAGACAAAAAGGCCGAACAGGATCAGCAGGTCGCGGCGCTTCAGCAGCAGATACGCGAGTTCCAGGTCAAGAACCCGACGATCAGCCGGCAGACCGGCCAGGATGTGATCGGCCTGCGCGATCTGGAGACGATCAGTTCCCGGGTGATGGATGCTCAGTTCCGGCTGCTTGACGCGCAGGCGTTGTATGGCCCGGGGCATCCGGTGGTCAAGAAGCTCGAGCAGCAGTTCGGCGATCTTCAGCGGCTGTACGAGGAACATTCCGAGCGCTACATGCGGCAGAATTCCAAAGCCGGACAGCTTCAGCAGATGCTGAGCGAGCTGGAGCAGAAGCAGGAGTTTGCCCGCCGGCTGACCGAACGCATACGCGAGCTGGAGACCAGCGTCGCCGGACGAAAGCTCATGCAGATCGACGAGGTTGATCCGCCGCGAGTCTCTGAGTTTCCGACCTGGCCGCAGACGAACCGGATCCTGGCCGTGGCGATCGTCGCCGGCGTGCTGCTGGGGGCGGGACTGGCGCTTTTGCGGGACCGGCTGGACGGACGGCTGCGAAGCGTCGAGGAGATCCAGACCATCATCGGCCTGCCCATTCTGGGCGTGGTGCCGGCGATGAGCGGTCGTCGCACCGCCGTCGCCCGCGCCATGACCGTGCATCTGGACCCCCGGTCGGTGGTGGCCGAAAGCTACCGCACCATCCGAACCGCCGTGTACTTCGGCACCAACGGCACGGCCTGCAAGACGCTGCTGATCACCAGCCCCGAGCCCGGCGACGGCAAGACCACCAGCGCATCGAACCTGGCCATCGCCATCGCCCAGACCGGACGCAGCGTGCTGCTGCTGGATGCGGATTTCAGAAAGCCCACCCAGCACAAGAACCTGGACATCAAGGACGCGGTGGGGCTTTCCAGCGTGCTGGCCGGACGCGAGCCGCTGGAGCGGGCGATCCAGCGTACCGGCGTGGAGGGGCTGGACATCCTGCCCTGCGGCCCGATCCCCGCCAACCCCAGCGAGATCCTCAACAGCCGGGAGTTTGGCGAGCTGATCGACACGCTGGCCACACGCTATGACCACATCATCTTCGACAGCCCGCCGGTCAACGCGGTGACCGATGCCCGGATTCTGGGCGCGGTGTGCGACGCGACGATCCTGGTGCTGCGTGCGGACAAGTCCACGCGCAAGGCCGGCGAGCACGCCCGCAACGCCCTGCTGAGCGTTGGCGCCCGGCTGCTGGGGGCGATCGTCAACGACGCCCCGCGTCGCAAGGGCTATGAAGTCTACGGCGGAGGGTATTACTACGGCGGGGACTACGCCTGCACGCCGCCCGCCTCCGCCAGCCGCCGTCTGGCGGCTCCCCGAGCCGTAGATTCCAGCGAGGACCAGGACCAGACCGAACAGGATTCGCAGCAATCCAATCCGGCGACTCGCCGCCGCCGGGATATCGCCTGAACGTTGAGTGAGGTTGAAGAACCGATCGTGGCAGCGCCTCGCGGACCCTCGAGTGACGTCTGCACTGTGAGATTCGAGTTGTTTTGCAAAACTCGCGAGGGAGAAAAGAGGTATGCTCCGCAGGCCTGGAACGTCGGATTTTCGCACCCCCCGCACCGCCGGGACGATCTTCAAACGAACCGTCAGAACGCTGCTGTCTGCGGAACAGTTGAACCAGGCGATCATGCGTGAAAGTGCGCGGGTGGATCGTCGTGGCGGCGGGACGCTGTCGCTGGTGTTGTTCCGGCTGCCATCGACAGGCGGGCGCGGCCGCAAGCGTCGGATGAGTATCTCGGCGGTTCGGCTGGCGCGGACGATCCTCCAGCGCATCCGCGTGACCGACGACGTCGGGTGGTTCGACGATCAGCACCTGGGGGTTTTGCTGCCAGACACCCCACCCGCCGGCGCCTGGCGATTGGCCCAGGAGGTGTGCCACGTCGTCGCCCGACGCGGACCACGACCACTGTGCACCATGTACACTTATCCGGCACGCCGCTCATCCGAACCCCACGACGTCGAGCCGACCGTCGTCCGCACCAGCGAAATGCAACTTGACCGTCGCGTGGAACAGGCCTCAGCGATTAAAGTAGCATCCTGAGTGATGCCGGATCAGTCGCTGATGATCACGACCACCACGATGCATTCATCGTCGAGTGCTTCCACGGAGGAATCGGCGGGGCTGGCCCGTGGCGAGATCGCACCTGCCCCGCGCAGAAGACGCCGCGTGCTCGTCTCGGCTATCGCCGTCAGTCCGGTGCGGGGTTCGGAAGCGGGCATCGGCTGGAACATCGGCTCGCGACTGGCCAGATATCACGATGTGACCCTGATGTGCATCCCCGGCACGCGCGACCCGCATCGCCAGGAGATCGAAAGCTATCTCAAAGAGCACGGCCCGATCCCCGGGCTGACGATGCTGTACATCGAGCCAACCTGGCTGTTCCGGCTGTTCGACCGCAACAGCAGTTCGCTGCTTCGGCCATTTTTCTACATCGGGTACGCATCATGGCAGCGGGCGGCGTATCGGACGGTCAAGCGACTGCACGCCGAGAAACCCTTCGAGCTGACGCATCACCTGAACATCCTTGGCTATCGCGAGCCGGGATATCTGTGGAAGCTGCCGATCCCGTTTTTCTGGGGGCCTGTCGCCGGGGCGTCGAATATGCCCTGGCGGTATTTTCGGATGCTGAGCTGGCGGGATCGGGTGGCCTACGGGCTGCGCAATATCGCCAATGAAATCCAGAAGCGGCTGGCACGACGTCCGAGAAAAGCGGCGCGGGCGGCGGCGCACATCTGGGCGATCGGCGAGGACAACCGCCGCATGTTCACCGACGTGTTCAAGGTCCCGGCCGAGTGCCTGTGCGAAGCCGGCGGAAAGCCGCGCCCGGACCTGGCGTCGATCAAGACGTACAACCCGGCCAACGAGCCGCTGCGTCTGGTCTTTGCCGGCTACCACATCGGTCGAAAGGCCGTGCCGATCGTCCTGCACGCCATTGCACGGGTCGCAAACGAGTTTCCGATAACCTTCACGTCGCTGGGCAGCGGACCGGAAAAACCGAAGTGGCAGCAGTTGGCGCAGCGACTGGGAATATCCGATAAGGTCACGTGGATCGACGAGCTTCCGCAGGCCCAGGCGCACGCGCGCATGGCCCAGGCGCACCTTTTCGCATTTCCCAGCCTCCAGGAGGCTTCCAGCACCGTGACGCTGGAGGCGCTGTCGCTGGGATTGCCGGTGATCTGTCACGACGCCTGCGGCATGGGGTTCATCGTGACCGGCGACTGCGGGATCAAGATCCCGATGCGCAGTCCCGAGCAGAGCATCCAGGGCTACGCCGACGCGCTGCGGCGGCTGCATCAGGACCCCCAGGAATTGACGCGCCTCTCGCGAGGCGCGCTCAAGCGCAGCCAGGAGTTGAGCTGGGACTACGCCGCCAGGATGATCGCCGAAGGCTACGATCGAGTGCTGGCCGCCAGAGAAAGAGCACGTGAGCGGTGACGAATGGCCGGAAACCAAGCTTGAATCACGATTGGCCGTTCCTTGCGCAGCGGTCGGTTCCGAACATGGGCTTTGACAGTGTCGCATCCTCGCGCAGTGCAAACGCCACCGTCGCGGATCTGGCGTCGGCGGAGGCGACGCGCATCCGGGTCGGATTCGACATGACCGGCGTGTACGTGACGCAGGCGGGAATCGCGCGCTACGTTCGCGGCCTCAAACGCGGGCTGGAACAAACCAAACCCAGCGGCATCGAGATCTTCCCCATCGCCTGGGAGGTCCAGAGCTTCTCGTATCAGCAGCCGCAGCGGGCGATGAAGACGATCTACCGGGAGCTGATCTGGGGCAAGCTGATCGCCCCGCGCATCCTCAGCGCCAGAAACGCCGACCTGCTGCACTCGACGTCGAGCCTGTTCATCCGCCGGCCCGGCGACGTCAAACACGTCGTCACGCTGCACGACCTGAGCATTTCCCGACATCCCGAGCGTTTCCGCAAGTGGCAGATTCAGTCGTGGCATCGCCGTCTGCCGGTCATCCGCAACGCCGATCGCGTGATCACGATCAGCCGGTTCACGGCGGATGAGGCGATGAAGCTGCTGGGGCTTGAGGCCTCGAAGATCGACGTGGTGCATAACGGCTGCGACTGGCACGAGGATCAGATCACGTTCAGCGAGGCCCGTCCGACGAGCTTTGCGGTTCCCGATGAGTTTTTCCTGTTTGTCGGCTCGCTGGAGCCGGGCAAGAACCTGAAGCTGCTGAAGCAGGCGTGGCTGCTGGCCGAACAGCAGAACCACCGGCTGCCGCCGCTGCTGATCGTCGGCTCGCGTTGGGAAGGCGTGGCCACCGAAGGCGAGCAGCCGAAGGACTGGCACTACCTTGGCCGCCAGCCCGACGACGTGCTGCTGTACCTGTACCGCCGGGCGCAGGCGCTGATGTTCCCCAGCATCTACGAGGGCTTTGGCTTTCCGGTGATCGAGGCGATGGCGCAGGGATGCCCGGTGATCTGTTCGCCGACCTCCAGCCTGCCGGAAGTAGCTGGCGACGCGGCGATGATGGTCCCGCTGGAGGCCTCGGAATACGTCAGAGCGGCCCGCGAGCTTCTGGGCAAACCCGATCTTCGCCAGGACCTGATCTCCCGCGGGCGGCAACGCGCCGCGCAATTCACGTGGAGGCGCTGCGCCGAAGAAACGGCGGCGGTGTATCACAAGGTGATGCAACGCTGAGGACCCGGCCGCCTGCCCCGATGCAGGCAGCGGCAAGGCGACTGACAACGGCTGGGGCCGCGCGTACGATACCGAGTCCCGAGGTCGATGAACCTGATGACCCGCGATGCAGGCATGTCTATCCCGCCCATTTCGGCGCCGCCGGTGCTCGATTACCGCGTCCCCACGCCGCACGTGAGCTTGCGCCTGTGGCGGGCGTTGCGGCTGGGAGACAAATACCTGGCCGTATTGTGTCTGGCGCTGCTGGGCTATGCGCTGGGCGGGCGCGGGTTTGCCTACTGGGGATACAACCCGCTGTTCATCGGGGAGCTGATGCTGCTGTTCGGCGCGTTCGTCCTGTTGCGCATCGGAGTCCTGGTGCACGTGCTGAACCTGCGGGCGATGCTGCCGCTGATCCTGTTCATGTGCTGGGGCGCCGCCTGCACCATCCCGCACCTTCAGCGCTACGGCCGGGACGCCATCCGCGACGCCGTCGTCTGGGGATACGGCACCTATGCGTTCATCGTCGCCGGGCTGCTGATCGCCTCGCCCCCGCGTCTTCAGAAGATCGTCATTTATTACCGCAAGTTCGCCTATGCGTTTCTGATCCTGGCGCCGTTCTTCTGGTTCGTCTGCACGTTTTTCGAGGAGCAGTTGCCGACGTTCCCGGGCGGGCACGTGCCGATCATCCAGATGAAGGGGGGGGACATGTGCGTACACCTGGCCGGCGTGTTCTCCTACGTGGTGGCGCTGGGCGCGGGGATGAACCCCTGGATCGCCCCGCTGTTCGTGCCACTGAACCTGGGGCTGAATCTGCATGGACGGGCGGGAATGGTCTCGTTCTGCCTGGCGGCACTGGTGTCGATGCTGCTTCGTCCATTCCATCCGCGGGCGATGCGGATCTTCTTCGTGATCGCGCTGGGGCTGTTCCTGCTGTGGGCCAGCGACCTGCGCATCGAAAAAGGCGCGCGCGAGCTGTCGTTCCGGCAGCTCATCGAGGGCTTCCAGAGCATCGTCGCCGATTCCGACGACGAGGCGCTGCACGGCTCGAAGGAATGGCGGATGAAATGGTGGACCGACATCGTCAACTACACGGTCTTCGGCGACTACTTCTGGATGGGAAAGGGATTCGGAATCAACCTGGCCAGCGACGACGGGTATCAGACCAGCGAGGATGAGAGCCTGCGCAGCCCGCACAACGGCCACATGACGATGCTGGCCCGCGCGGGCGTGCCTGGATTCGTGCTCTGGGGATTCGTCCAGGGCACCTGGGGCATTCTCATCGTCCGCAATTACTTCCGCGCCCGCAAACGCGGGCATTTGAACTGGTCGGGCGTATTCATGTTCCTGGGCTGTTACTGGGCCGCGTTCATGGCCAACACCACCTTCGATGTGTTCATCGAAGGCCCGATGGGAGGTATCTGGCTGTGGTGCATCTACGGCGCGGGGATCGGCGCGGTGTACCTGTACCGGCGATATCCGGATCTGCTCACGCCCACGCCAGGCCGCGCCGTTCAGCCTGTGGGATACGCCGCGGCAACAGCGGGTCCTGCATGACATGAACACTCCTGCACGACTGTCGCCACAAGCCGCGCCGCGACCACGCGTCATGCAGTTCATCACGCACCTGGCTCTTGGCGGGGCCGAGCGCGTGGCGATGAGCCTGATGCGCGGGCTGCGCGAGCGCTGCGACTTTGCCGTCTTCGCCGCCAACGGCATCGACCCCGGCCAGGTGGGGCAGGCCATGCGCCGTGAACTGATTGAATTGAACATCCCGTTGTTTGTGGGCACGAATCTGCCGATCAAGGCCGGGGGAATGCTTCTGGCCGGACTCTGGGCACGGCGCGCGGTGCGCAGCTTCCGCCCGGACATCATCCACCTGCACACCGAGATTCCCGAGTCGGCCTACGCGACGATGGTCACGCTGGATCCTTCCCTTTCGCGTATTCCGGTGCTGCGCACGATCCATAACGTGGTCTACTGGGAGCCCTGGCGTCGGCTGGGGCGATGGTGCGACCGGCGGATGAGCGGCTCGTATGTCGCCTGCGTCTCGCACGATGCGGTGGGCGCGTTTCAGAAGCTGCGCGCCGAATCCGGCGCCGGGCAGCCTCCCGCGCCGCCGATGGTCATTTACAACGGAGTGAGCGTCGATGAACCGCCCCGCCCCATCGATCGCATGCCGGGCTCGCGCATCCGCATTCTGTTTGCCGGGAGGTTTGAAGATCAGAAGGGAACGGATCTGCTCCCGCAGATCGTGCGCGGCGTTCGCCTGCCGCCCGGACGAACCTGCGAGCTGATCATCCATGGCAGCGGAGCGCACGAGCCGATCCTGCGCGCCCTGGCCGCCGATCCACCGGCCGGCTGGTTCATCCAGGTGCATGGCCCGGTGCCGGACCTGCGGCGGCGAATGAAGGATTTTGACCTGTTGATCATGCCTTCGCGTTACGAAGGGCTTGGGCTGGTGGCGATCGAGGCGATCCTGCTGAATCTGCCGGTGCTGGCCACGGATGCTCCGGGGCTGCGCGAAGCGCTGCCGCCAACCTATCCCTGGCGAGCGCGCGCCGGCGACGCGGAGGACTTTGCCCGCCAGCTTCAGTCGGCCCTCGAGCAGCCCGGATCCTGGGCAGCGGCGCTGCGGCAGGCTCAGGACCACGCCCGCCAGCGCTTCGACCCTTCGGCGATGTGCAGCCAGTACCTGGAGCTTTACAAAAAGGGGTCGGGAGTCTTTTCCGCGCCGGAAAAGACTCCCGACCGGCTCAGTCTCGACCCTCTCCAAGTTCGGCGCATGTTCGGTAGCGCCACGCCGATGCAGTGGGTACAAGCTGCGGGATGGAAACATCTCGATCACCATGGAAGGTCCTGCGGCAGGCCCATGAACTGGCCCTCCGCGTCTGGCCGGCCTACTCCTGCGACTGCAGCCGCCACGACTTCACGCTCCCGCAACTCTTCGCCTGCCTCGTTCTGCGCGAGCAGCTCAAGCTCAGCTATCGCAGGGCCGAGCAACTGCTGCGCGACTCGCCGCAGTGGCTGGCCGACCTCGGCATGTCCCGCGCCCCGGATCACAACACCCTCTGGCGGGCCTTCGGCACGCTTCTCAAGACCCGGCGCGTCAACCGCATGCTCGACCTCCTGGCCCAGCTTGCCGCCAAGGCCAAACTGCTGCGTAAGCTCGACTCGAGCAAGCCGCTGACCCTCGACAGCACCTGCTACGAGGCGCGTCACCGCTCACGCCATTACGACCGCGTCTGCCGCAAGATGCTCCTGCGCGATGGCGGCAAATACACCGAAAAAACCGATGCAGACGAGGTCAATCGCTCACGCTCGCGCCGGGCCCGGCAGATGCCGAAGCTGGCCCTGGCGGTGGCCTCGGCCTGTCACCTCATCCTGGCGGCGCGGGTTCATATCGGCTGCGGGTCCGATGCGCCGGACTTCGCGCCGCTGTTGTACCATGCGTGGCGGCGGGCCAATGTGAACGTCGTCGTCGCCGACGCTGGATACGACTCAGAGGCCAACCACCGCAGCGCCCGCCTGGACATGGGTGTGCGCTCGGTGATTCCCACGGGCATCGGGCGGCCGTCGAGCAAGCCGCCCGGCGGTCGATATCGCCGGCTGATGAAGCAGCGGTTTGCCCGCAAGGCGGACCGGCGAACCTACGGCCAGCGAGCGCAGAGCGAGACGGTCAACAGCATGATGAAGCGGAACTTTGGCGATGCCCTGCGTTCCGTGCAACGCCGCCGTCGCCGGCAGGAGATGCTCTTGCGGACCCTGACGCACGACCTCATGATCTACGCCAATTATGAGGGTCGAGACTGAGCCACTCCCGACCCCTTTTCTATCGTCGCCCCGGCACCGCCCGCTCGACTAGAATTGCCAGGTAATGTCCAGCTATACACAAAGCATCCAAAACCTGATGAAGGAACTGGCCAGCCTCCCGGGGATCGGCATGCGCTCCGCCGAACGCATCGCCTTTCACATCCTCAAGCAGAAACCGGAAGAGGCCCTGAGGCTGGCCGACGCCATCCGTGACGTCAAGACGCGAATCCGGCACTGTTCGATCTGCTTCAACCTGACCGAGCAGGACCCCTGCCAGATCTGCTCCGACCCGGCACGCGATCCCGGCATTGTCTGCGTCGTCGAGCAGCCCAAGGACCTGCTGGCCCTGGAATCCACCGGCCTGTACAGAGGGGTCTACCACGTGCTGCTGGGGCGAATCGCACCCCTGGAGGGCATTGATCCGCAGGACCTGACGATCGACGCGCTGATGCAGCGACTGGCCAGCGGAACCGTCCGCGAAGTCATCATGGCGACCAACCCCAATCTCGAAGGCGATGGTACCGCCCTGCACCTTCAGAACCTCATCGGCCAGCGATTCCCCGCCGTGCAGGTCACGCGGCTCGCACGCGGCCTGCCCACCGGCAGCAACATCGAATACGCCAACCGCAACATCCTGGCCGACGCGATCAGCGGTAGACAGAGAATGCAGTAACCGGCGATCGACCCGGGATTCGCCGCCGAAGGCTCAATGGCGCATTTGCGTTGGATCACTCGCTGGTCTTCAGGGGATTGATGACTGCTCGTCATTACTCCGATCATTGAGTCGGCTCATCGCGCTTGCTTCGCGCTTCAGGGAAGAGCTTGCGGCGATCGCGTTCGAGCTGCTCGTCGCGTATGGGACTGGGCTGGGTTCTCAGATCCGTTCCACCGCCGGGAATGCCCGCAGCAGCGCCGCCACCGCTGGAGGCGTCGCCGGCGCCGGGGCCGCCGCTGATCCGGGCAGGGGGCTGCGACTGCTGCTGAGGCGATTGCGGCGCGGCCGTTGCGCCGCGCCCCGCTCGGCCGCCATGACGCCGCGGCGATCGCGACGTCGAGCTTCGCTTTGTGCCGCCGGCCGAGCTCGCCACCTGCGGCGAGTCGAGCTTCCGCTGTTGCTGCTTGTTGATGGCCATGGTCGGTACTCGTTTTGATGATCCCTGGTTCATGAGGGATTGCTGACGGTCACTGATTATCACTGGGCAAGTTGTCCTGGCCGCGGGAGTCATCGTCGGAGATCTCCGCGGCGAAGCTGTCGTCCTCGCCCCTGACGGGGTTGGCAACACTGCTGGCACCGCCGTGATGAACGGCGTCATCCTCGGGCGCGCGCTGCGAGAATGCTTTGTTGCTCGATCGTCGGCTGCCCGAAACGTCGCGATTGCTTCGTCGCGTTGGCATATCCACACCTGTCGTGCTGAGCCTGCCGTCTCAGACCTCAGGTGTAGCAACTGCCGCGCCCCGATCGGGTTTCCCCAAAAAAACGCGCGATCTCAGAATGTCCAGCCGACCCCCAGCAGGTAGCGCAGGTCATCATCGACAGCACCCGCCGCCGGTGTCGAATCGTGCTGCCACTCGAATTTGAACTCGGTGAAGAACGAGTCGGTAAGGCTCACGCGCATGCCCGCATCGGCAGTGATGATGAAGTCGGCGATATCCTCCACCGACGGCAGGTATTCGACGTTGTGGAAAAACGACACGTTCTGACGCAGTTGCTTGTCGAAATGGTACGCCAGACGCACCGACACGAAGTCGTTGCTGTCTCCGGTGTCATATTCCTCGTACACGTACGACAGACCCGCCTCGGTGTTGAAGTTCATCCGGGCCGATTCGATCCACTGGTAGCCTACGCCGATGCCCGGCGACAGCCGCCAGTCCAGGCCGGCGATGCGGTCGTGCTCAACCTTGGCCAGCCCATAGCCGTACAGCTTCTCATTGAAAAACCGGTCATACTTGCCCTGAGCAAACCAGTGGTCGGTGGTCGTGTTTTTCTCGCCGGTGTCCGGATCTTCCTGGCGGCCAAAGTTGTACCCGGCGCCCACCGTGAAACGGTCGTCGATGCTGTCAGTCTCCCGCCGCAGGCTCGCGTCGATCTTCACGCCCAGTTCTTCCGTGTTGGTGTTCCCGCGCGCGATCGCGCCATTCACCAAAATCGATCCAGTCCAGGCCGACTTCGGCGGGTTGATCTTGCGGATGCTCTCCAGGGGCAACGCCTGACCATCGGCCGATCTCACCTGGCCCTGCTCCGCCGCCGCAATCGCCTGGTTGATCGTTCTGCCGTCGGCGGTTCGCAGCTCGACGGGCGTATCCGTCGAAAACGTCGCCACATCGTTCATGTCCACGCTGATCTCGCCCGCCACCGTCGATTTGATCTTCAGTTTTCCGCCATCCAGGGTTTGGATCTTGCCGGTGAGCTTGTCACCGTTCTTGAAAAGGACTTGATCCGCCCGCGCGCCGGTACTTGCGGCGCTGACGAAAGCAACGATGACGAGGCATAGCAGTGATGCGCGCATGGATCTTCCCGTATCGACAAAAACCTTCGATGAGGGTACGCCGAGGCATGACGCCGGCAAGAGCAAATCGTTGGCGATGATCGCTCAGCCGCCAGCCGCTTCGCGCGGCTCCCGCGTCTTGAGAATGTCGCGAATCTCCGTGAGCAACTGCACGTCCGCCGGCGGAGTCGCCGGCGCCGCTGCCGCGGCGGCCTGCTCGCGCTCGAACCGCCGCCGGGCCGTGTTCATCAGCTTGATCACCAAAAACACACAGAAGGCTACGACAATAAAGTTGATCACGATGGTGATGAAGTTGCCGTAAGCGATGACGGGCCCAAGCTGCCTGGCTTCCGCCAGCGGAAGTCTGCTGGCCGTGCTGAACAGGTCCATCGCCGATGCCATCACGCCCTGCTGCGTCGCCGGCTGAGTGGCCGCGATCGCAGCAGCCTTGGCGGCATTGGCGGCGTCGATCTTGTCCGACAGGGAGATATACAGGTTGCTGAAGTCCAGATTTCCGACAATCTTGCCAATCGGCGGCATCAGGACATCCTCGACCATCGACTTGGTCACACTCCCGAAGGCGGCGCCGATGATCACGCCGACGGCCAGGTCCACCACATTGCCCTTCATCGCGAATTCCCGGAATTCCTTGAGCAGACCCATGACCTGTGCCTCCCAGTATTTGAGGTGAGCGCCCCCAAGCGGCGCGCAACCCCCCTCAACAGGCCAGCAGGGTGCAGGATCAACCTGCACTCTGCGGGCGCCTTCAGCAGCTCGTCCGTCCTGTTCCGCGGCGGCGACTATCGGGGCAGCACGCCGCCGGCCCCACCGGCAAGCTTCGCCGCCGCCAGCATCTTGCGTGCATCCTCGATCTTCGAGGCCCACTCCGCCGGCAGCCTGCCCTTCATCGCCTCCAGCTTGTTCAGCGTCTGCTCGGCCAGTTCGAGCTTGTTCTCCTTGATGTAGTTCGTGACCTGTTCGAGCAGAGTCTGCGCTTCGGCAGTGGCGGCAGCGCCCGCGGCCTGCTCGGCCGCCGGGGCGGTGGCAGCAGGGATGGCTGGGGCGGGTCCGGCCGGCGCCGCGGGCTCGGCCGATGTCGCCTGCGGCTGAGGAGGAGGCGGTGACGGCGCCTGCTCCTTCTTCTCGCATCCGCCCATCGCGATCGCCGCACTCATCACCAATCCCGTCAACCAAAAACCGCTTCCCATACGCATGGCTGCCTCCTGTGTTAAGCCACCTGCGTTCAATGCACGACCATCGCAACGACCATCCGCCAGATGATAACCGGACTGTGCAATCGGCAGCAAAGAGTTCTTGTCCCGCAACACCTTGCAGGCGCGCCGCTGTTCGGATTTTCCTAAACCCGCGCAGGCGGTTACAGTCCTATCATCCTGTTCCGCGGCTGTGCCGGACGGTCCGGCGGGCCGCCGAAGTGAAACGGCTGTACCCCAAACTCTCAGACTCAGGACGGACATGATGATCCTGTCACCTTCTTACACGTTTCTGCGCGCGTTGGCCGGATGTGCTGTGCTGCTCGGGCTTGTGGCCCGGGTGGCGGCGCAGGCCACGGAACCTGCGCCGGCGACCGCCCCCGCCACCGCGCCGGCCAAGCCCCACGTCACCCCCGCCGCCGACGCCATTCTCGACGAGATTCGCCAGGCCTATGCCAGCCTCAACTCCCTGGAGATGGCCGGCGTGGTTACGCTGAATCTCGACGCCGCCGGACAGAAACGCAACGACAAATCCAACTTTACCGCGTGGTTTCAGTCCCCCGACCGATTCCGTCATGAAATGAGCGACGACCTGCTGGTGGTTTCCAACGGGCAGAAGGCCTTTCTTTACAAAAGCGATCTCAAAAAGTATCTGCCCGTGGATGCGCCAAAGGGACGGCAGCCGGTGGCCGATCTGCCGGCCATGATCGGCGTGCCCCTGGCCGAGCAGAACCGCTCGCTGCTGATGGCCATCACCCAGGATGCCGCCGACACCCTCACCTTGGGCGCCAGCCATGTCGAGCGCGGCCCGGACGTGACCCTCGATGGCACAAGCTATGCATCATTGAACCTCAAGACCGATACCGAAAGCATCCGTCTGCTGATCGATCCCAAGACGCATCTGCTGCGGCAACTCTCGATCGACGTCAAGCAGAGCCTGATCGATCAGGGCGTGCCGCAGGTCAACGCCGCCGAAGTCACGATCGACTACACCAAGAGCCAGCCCAATGCGCAGGTGGCGCAGGTGAGTTTCGACTGGACGCCGCCGGCGGATGCGTCGGAGGTCAAGCCTCCGGCCCAGCGTGATCCGGCGCTTGCCGGAGCGGCAGAGAATCCCGAGGCGCTGGTGGGCAAGCCCGCGCCCGACTTTTCCCTCAAGGACATGGACGACAAGGACGTGAAGCTGTCGAGCAACAAGGGCAGCGTCGTCGTGCTGGATTTCTGGGCGACGTGGTGCGGCCCCTGCCGTGAGGGACTGCCGCACCTGAACAAGCTGTACAACGAGCTTTCGCCCCAGGGGCTGAAGGTCTGGGCCGTCAATCTCCGCGAGCCGAAGGACAAGGCCGCCGGCTTCATGAAGCAGCAGAACCTCACCCTGCCGGTGCTGCTGGACAGTGAGGCGACGGTCGCGGATCTTTATCGCGTCAGCGGCATCCCGCAGACGGTGGTGATCGGCAAGGACGGAAACGTTAAAAAGGTGCTGGTCGGCTTCGGTCCCGGCAGCGACCAGCAGCTCCGCCAGGCCGTCACCGCCGCCCTGGCGGAGTGACCGCCGCAAAGGCAGCGAACCGCGATCAGCCGCGATTCGCAGCGCTGGCAGAATCCGCGCCGGTGCTCGATGGCTTGCCCAGATTGGCGGGGATGGGCGTGCCGCATTCCGGGCAGCGATCTTTGCTGGCGCGAAGGTCGTAGGCGCAGACCGGACATAATCCTCGTTCGATCCGACGCCGCCCGACATCGAGATGATACCGGCAGAACCGCAGCAACATCACTGAGGGATACGCGCCGAAAAGCAGGAGCAGTGCTCGGTAGAAAATGTGGAATTGCCAGTACCGCGGTCCATTGTAGTACCTGGAGAAATGAACCCCTGCTAAGCGCGATTCCTGCGTCTTCGCATATTTCTCATAATCATAGCTATCGGGCGGGGAATGTCGGATGATCGAATCGAGCGGGCCGCTGAACATCAGACGCCCATAGCCGCTCCGCACCGCAAAATGTTCACGTCTGCCCAACGTGGGGAGACCCTCACAAGTGCAAGTTGGATGCCAGATCCAGAATCCACCGGGGCGCCAAGAGAGCGGCCAAGCGATGCCGATCACAGAGCATGTCGCCAGTAACGAGATCAGAACAGTGATACGCAATGGATTGCTCATGCCGGATCAGCGAAAGACGCCTTCAAGGCAACGGCGGGTGTTTGGCTCGGAGCTTCTGCATTAGGTCATCAGAGTTCGCGGCGAACGCCGCGTCGAAGATACAACGAACGATGTGTTCATCATCAGTATATTTGATTGGCGCGGATGCACTTGCTTCATTCTCGAATCGTACGGGATACTTGTACCGATCGGTTCGCGTTGAGGTGATGTTGTCACTGAGTGCCGACACTAGGCGGGCGAAATCAAAAGTACCGGATCGCACCGAACGACCGTACGCGCCTCCACTGCCATATCCGTAGACCCCTGAGCCGTCGGGGCGAACTCGCACAAACCAAGCTCCGCTTTCTACCGTCAATAGTTCACATGGGGTCGGCTCTCCACAGCCAGCGGCAGGCGCGCTGGTGAGCGCCAGCGCAGCAGCAAGCACACACACCATGAACACGGCTGAAATAAACGTCTGCATACGACAACCTCGCTTACCGTCCATACATGATTGCATCATCCCGAAGATGGAATCTGACATCTTCGCCATCACCCGGCAGATTTCTGCGAATCAGGAAGGCATCCACCGATACTGCGGGCTCAGTTGCAGTGCCGTTTCTGTTCAAGTCTGCGCCCCAAACACGTTCGTCCTCAATCCGGTCGACGTCTTGGAAGATCCCCGCGATCGCGGCCTTCTCGAAACCGTCCGAGTCCAAGTACATTACGCCATAGGATGGGTCGAGGTACACGCTCCCGCCTTCCGGGTCTACTTGTATCTTGACGATGTGGTGTCGCTCGAAGTGCGACAGTGGATTTGCTTTGCCTTGCCCGGGGATCCCATTGACATCGTCGGAGACATCGGCGACGGTCCAATAATAACCCGGCGGACCCAACACACTCCTGTAGTAGAGGTTGATATAGCCGTAAGTTGGATTACCTGAGCGACCCCCTTCTGAACGGAAGTTCCAGTCTTGGATTAGGAGTCCAGTCGCATCGCTTCGCTTCGGGACCACCTCAATCCATTCGGTGACCCCGTCAATCCCTTGGGCACGAAGCAAATCGATGTACAAGTGCACCCACGCACCGCATTGACCGTCACCATTGGCATCAGCGAGAAGCATCGCCGTGTGCGTATTCTGGGTCAGCCAGTCAGCGTAATAGGTCAGGCGCTTGCCATCGGCTCTGCGTACGTCACGGTCCACGAATTCCCGCCACAGCTTTTCGGGAACCTCTGCCGCGTCGCCAACCCCCTTAGCGTTCTTCGTTCCAAGATGCACGACAGTGTGGAACAGCTTCTGCGGTGTGCTTGGAGCGAACTTTGGGTCACCGAGAAGCACGTAGACTTGATTCTTCGTCGTGCCGCCCGGACTCCACGTCTTGCCATCATCAAGCGATATCTGCCATTCGATGACGAATGGGTCGAAGTGGTTGATGTAGTTCTCGAAGGCAGCGGAGGCGATGTCCATCACCGTCACCGTCGAACCGCTTATCACGACCGAGCCGTCTTGGCCGTTTGGAGTGTCCGTGTCGCCATAGAATTGGTAAGCGTAGGTAGTATTGCCCCGTACGCGGACCCGGCCCGGAGGAGTAAAGCCGTCGGGAAGCTTGAACTTCGCCTCGACCGCCATGGCTCCGCCTCGGACGTACGCGACCGGGTACTTCCGATCTCCCGGGTCATCAGCGTCGCCATCTGGCGTCGCCGAGTTGTCCTTCCAGTGAGGTCCAAGGTACGTCCCCGTTCCGTCATCTCGTTCCACGGCTTTGAAATGATCCTGATTGTGAGCTCTATAGGTGACTTCGGTCGGCGTGATCGTGGGAACCTGTCCCGCGTCGCCCAGCGCCATCGTCGCGATGGCGCCCCAGTGCGAGGCGCTGGCCAGCGCCACCACCGTGATCGTCTCGTCGCCTTCCAGCAGATAGTCGGCCACGCCGGTCACGGGCACCTGGATCGGGCTGCCGCTGAGGTTCAGGCTCAGGCCCATCGGAATAGTATAGTCCACCCCGTACGTGGCGCTGCCGAACAGCAGCAGATCGACGGTGACCGGATTGTCGATCGACCCGCCGTTGACCGTGAAGGAGCCGGTGGTACCCTCCTGGGGAGAGCCCGGCGTGATCGACACCCACTCGACCTGTGGCGAGCTCGTTGGCAGCGTCGGCACGACCACGGTCTGGCGGATGGGCTCGGACTCGCGGACGCCGCCCACCCCATCTCCAAACGTGTAGGCGCGCACCTCGATCTCGTAGGTTGTGGACTGCTGGGTCGATCCGCTCAGCCCCAAGCTGTACTGCGTCAGGCTTCCTTCGGGGATATACAGTCCACTGTCAAACGGTTCGGAGTCACGCCGGGTTCGGATCACGTAGCCGGCGTTGCCCGCGGACTTGTCCTGCCATGTGAGGTTGAAGGCGGTCTGGTTGAACCGCTGGATTTGAAGGTTCTCGGGGGGCAGCGGCGCGATGGCGGGCGCGGGCTCGGTCATCGTCTCCGATGTCAGGTTCAAGCCGCTGGTGCCGTCCGCGTCTTGCGCGATGACCACGAAGAAGTAGGTTTCGCCATCGACCAGTCCGCTGACGCGGTGGCTTCGGGCCGACCCCGGGAGCTCTGCAACCCGCTGGAATCCCGCGATCGAAGCCAGGAGCGGGGAACGACCGTACTTCAGGTAGCGTGCCCGATCGATCGCGTCGACGTAGAACTTGGCCGGGTCGGTCCAGGGGAACGTCCAACTCACGTCGATGCTCGTGGATGTGGCCGCGACGGCATGCACTTCGGTGGGGCTACGCACCGTGACGATGTTGCTCGGAGGAGTTACTCCGAAGGGGCCAAAGGCATAAAGGTGATAGCTCGCGATCGTAGTGGTGGGCAGACCACGGTCGAAGAACTGTGTTCGGTTAGGGCCGGCTTGATGCAACAGATCCCAGGTGCCCGACTCTCCGATGCGCCGGAAGATCCTGAAGCCCACCTCCCCCGCGGTCTTGTCAGTCCACTCCAAGGCGATCTCTTGCAGCGCCGTCCGCCGCGCGCTCAGTTCCGGGGCGAGATGGGCAAGCGGGTTCGGAGCCTGCGGTGCGGGCGCGATCGTAGGAGACGTTGGGGTGGAGGGCGCGGAGCGGGCGTTCGCATTCACTGCCGAAATACGGTAAACGTACGCCTCTCCCGCGCTGACTGAGTAGTCGATCCAGGAAGTCTGGTCAGCAAACGCGGCGCCGACCTCCTGGAAAACCTGTCCACTGGCGCCGTCCCGTCGCTCAATGCTATACGCGATTTCCGCGTTGGTGGGATCTGTCCAAGTCAGCTCAATCCCGCCCGTTGGCACCGCGGCGGCACTCACCCCCGTTGGCGGCGGCAGCACCGTCACCGCTCCGCGCTTGGGCGTGGTCACGATCGCCGTGCCCCAGCCGTCCACCGCCTTGACTCGATAGCTGTACCACGTGCCGTCGGGCAGGTTGCTATCATCGTGGCTCGTGCTGCCGGCGGGGAGCGTCGTCAGCACTTCATAGCTGCCACCCGCCTCGGCACGCTCCACTCGCCAGTACGCTTCGTTGGTCACGTTGTCGGTCCACGACAGCCGCATGACGTTGCCCAGCACCGGGTCCACCGGCAGCGCAAACACATAAAAGTCCGTCACCGCAGGCAGTCTGTTCACGAAGCTGTTGTCCAGGATGCTGTAGTCGCTGCCGTCGATCACGCCGTTGTAGTCCAGGTCCCCGCTGGACCACCCGGACAGGTGGTTGACAAAGCCGTTGTCCACGATCGCGTAGTCCGTGGCATCGACGACGCGGTTGCGATCGATGTCGCCGTTGAGAAACCAGAATCCTCCGTAATACGTGCCGGTCATCGTATCGCCGGAGCCATTGCTCACCGCGCCCGGCGGGATCTGAATCTCGTAGTTGCCGTTGCGCAGGATGCCGTAGCCGTCGTGGGCGTCGGGGAAGCTGAGCATCGTCATGCTGCCCGCGGTCCCCTCGTACTGCACCGGCTCGACCAGGTCCGTGTCCTGACTGTACACGTGCAGCAGCGAGGCGTTCACGCTCACGGGCTGGTTCCACGTGATCAGCAACCGGTGTGGCCGCTGGTCGTAGTCCAGTTCCACATCCGTGACGACCGGCGAGCTGAGAAAGACCCTGGCTTCACACGGCTCACAGCGCGCTACCCCCCCCCCGAGGCTGCGCTTGATCAGCCGCCAAACGCCCAACGAGCCGATTCCACAACGCCGACAGAAGCGATCGAGGTTGCATGACCCTGTCCTGTTGGTTCCCCCTGCTCGAATCGTCCCTTCCCAATTCGTCTGAGGATGCGAACAATGCACGCAACTACCATGCGGCAAAAGCACAGTCAAAGAAATTCCGGGAAAAATCGCACGACTCAATCGGATCCAGGGCTTGAGGGTCCTGGCCGCCAATGTTCGCCAGCCCAGCCCACCCTGCCGGTGCTGCTGGACAGCGAGGCGACCGTCGCGGATCTTTATCGCGTCAGCGGGATTCCGCAGACGGTGGTAAACGGATCGCGAGCTGCGGCGATTTGGCCGCGGCCGAGCCGAGCGGATCAGGAGGATTGCTTTGTCTCGGAGGTTATCGTTCGGGCTGCCTTCCCCAAACAAAGACTCCCGACCCCTTTGTTCATCAAACAAAGACTCCCGACCCCTTTTTTCATGCGACCCCTTTTTTCATGCAATCTGTCGTAAGGAAACGGCACTCACTTCCGACCCGTTTTTCATGATGGACGAGTGGATCAGCCTCAATGACAACGGCGGGTGGTCGTGGTTTCAGGATGAGCGGGCGATCATCGATCCGCGATCCGGGCTGCTGCTGGTCAGCTCCATAGCCAACGGCAGGGGCGCCGGTGCAGAACACCGCGCCGGTGATGTGGACATCGTTGCGTATGACCTGACGCAGCGGCGGGTCGTCGCGCGGCACGTCCTGGCCAAAATCAATCCCGACGATCACAACTCCGCGGCGCTGCTGGTTCGGCCCGATGGGAGATTCCTGGCAGTCTATTCCAACCATGGCGACGATCATCTCTCGCGCTGGCGGATCTCAGCACGGCCCGGCGATGCATCCGAGTGGCGGCCGGAACGCACGTTCGATCACTACCCCGGCCAACACCATGTCTGGACGGGCGTGACCTATTCCAACCTCCTGTACCTGGCATCCGAGAACCGAATCTACAACTTCACGCGCACACACGGTTATGATCCGAACTTCATCATCTCCAGCGACGGCGGCGAGAGCTGGAACTATGGCGGACATCTGCTCACCGACCCCGCGCGCAACCCAAGCCAGCGGCCCTATGTGAAGTATGCGTCCAATGGTGTGGATCGGATCGACTTCATCACGACCGAGGGACATCCCAACGCGTACAACAACGGGATCTATTCCGGATACCTTCGACGCGGCAAGCTGTTCAAGACCGACGGCACGCTGGTTGGCGCGCCGGGCGGCGCCGACGGCAAGACCGCGCCGCGCGCGGACGCTTTCACACCACTGCTGGTTGCCAACAGCGTCTTCGCCGGGCTGAAACGCACTCACGCCTGGCCCGTCGATCTGGTGGTCGATCGCGCCGGCGTGCCGCATGCGATGTTCAGCTCACGAATCGATGGAAACAGCGACGATCATCGCTTCTACTACGCGCGATGGAATGGCCAACGCTGGAACGTCATCGAGCTGGCCAGGGCCGGGGCGGGACTGTATCCGGCCGAGCAGGACTATACCGGCCTGGGGGCGATCGATCCGGAAGACCCCGGCTTCGTCGTCATCTCGACGCCGATCGATCCGGCGACGGGCGCGACGATGGAGCACTACGAGCTGTTTTGTGGCCGATCGCGCGACGGCGGGGCGACGTGGCGATGGCGGGCGCTGACGCAACGCTCCAGCGCCGACAACCTCCGCCCGACGATCCCCGCCGCAGGCGGCGGCGCTCGCGCCATCCTCTGGCTGCGTGGATCGTATCGAACCTACACAGACTACAACCTGGCGGTTGTGGGCATCCTCCAGGACAGAGTCATGGATTGACAAGCGGGGCTGAAAGCTCGCGGCTCCGTCGATCCTGCGCGGACTGCATCGCGATGCTTCATGATGACCTGGCAACTTTGTGCCTCTGTTCAGGAGATCGGCAACGGCCAGTTCCGCAGGGCGCCGTGTGGAGTTACTCTATCCTGCGCCATGTTCGAAGAACCGGATGAAAGCCAGACCCCCGCCGAGCGCGCTGCCGACCCGGCACAGCGGGCCAGGGAAAAAGCCGATGAGTTCCGCATGCACGCCGAGCTGGCGGCGGTGTTCGAGGGGGTGAGGAAGTTTGATGCGCAGATCAAGCCTTCGCTGGACATGGAACTCGCCCGCGACGTGCAGCGCGCAATGGCCAGGCTGGAAAAGTCCAAGTCCCCCGGCATCCCGGTGCTGCCGGAGGAATCGACTGCCGAGGCGGCCAGGATCCTGGACCTGCCGACGACATCGCGGCTGAGCACCAACGACTACTACATCCATCGCCGTCCCGGTGAGACGATGATCATCCGCTGGCTCCAGGGCGAGCAGGTGCAGACGTTCTACGAGCGTCTTCAGGCGCACTTCGACGCGGCGCTGAACCAATGCCGCGAAGACGAACGGCAGGCGCACGGATGGAAGCAGGATCCGCAGTGGCTGGCTTACCTGGCGGCGCTGGACGCGATGAAGTTGAACATGGCCGAGCGATACCTTCGCCCGCTGATCCGCCGGCACGGGCTGTTTGTGCTTTCGACGCAGACGGTGGATGAGATGGACATACTCCACCTGTGCGAGTTGATCATGGGTGTATCGGCCGAGGAGGTGGTCGGGCGTGCCTCGGCGCCGCCCGAATCGCCGACGGAGCGCGATCGCGCGTGGTTTTTCAGGCTGTTTTCGCTGCGCGGCATGAAGCAGCAGACCGAGCAGATGTGCTTTTTCACCTATCTTCAGAAAGCGCAGGACAGCTTCGATCTGGAATGAGCAGCCGCGACGCGCGCTCTCTCAGCGCATCACCCATTCGCGGGGGTTTTCGTTGACTTCGTCTTCGCCGGGATAGACCTCGTCGCCGCGAATCAGGAAATTGAGCTGAAGCGTCTTGCGGAGGATGACGGGCCTGCCATCGGGGGTTCTGACCGGTTGGCCGCTGGTGTCGGTCAGTGCGAGGATTTCGCCACTGAGCCCGCCGACGAAGATGGAGAACTGTCCCATTTCAGCGTGGGGTTCGGGCCAGATCGCCACGCTGTCGCGTGCCTGGTCTTCACCCAGCCGCAGCTCGCCGCTGATCGCGGGGTATGGCTCGAGGAACGGCTTTTTCTCTCGCTGCTTGATGGCATGGAAGACGGCGGCGGGAATGTTCCGGTCGGAGCGGATCACCTGCCCGTCCCTGGTAAGCAGCTCGAAGATCGGGAGGAACATCTGCTCGCGGTCGGTGTTGTTGGTGACGGTGTAGGTCATGTACCAGTACGGCTGGGGAATGCTGGAGCCGGGGACCTGCACGACGATTCGGCGGGGAGTGTCGTAGGAAAAGTCCAGCTCCCAGCTTCGCGGATACGGGCTGGGCTTGGGGTAATCGGCGCGGACCTGGGCAAGACTGCCACCCAGGCACAGCAGAGCGAAGATCACGAATGTAAGGGCGGCGGCGGAAACAAGTGCCCGGGACAGGACGGTGGTGCGTTTCATGGGTGAAGATCTCCGCGGCGGCAGCAACAGCAGCACCATCAGCGGCGATGGCGCCGCAGCGCCAAATGGTGGATGCGACCCGAATTCCATCCGATTTTGCCGCCGCCGACGCAGCGGGTATTGTTAAGTGTGATGCAGCGGCTGTCAAATTTCTTCCGCCCGCGCGACCCGCTGGCCCGCAGCCCCCAGCCGCCACCGGCGCTGATCTGCCGCCCGGTGCTGCGACCGGAGATCGAGCCGTCGCTGCGGCTGATTCTGGGCGATGAATCCGGCCCCGCCTCCGACGAGACGATCCTGGAGTTTCTGGCCCTGGCGGTGCAGCGGAACATCGATGTCAATCAGATCTGGATCGCGACTGTCGCCGGCGCTGCGCCGCCAGCCGGAACGATCCTCTGGGCGTTGCTGCCTGTGGTCAGTCCCGGGCGAACCATGCTGCTGTTCAGCCCGTCGCAACTGCCCGGCACAATCCTGGACCATCCGCCGCAGATGGTCATCGGGATGTTGTGCGACGCGGTCTGCCAGCACTGGGGCGCCCGTGGTGTGCATCTGGCCCAACTGCTGATCGATCCGCAACACACGCAGCTTCGCGACGCGTATGTCGCCTGTGGATTCGAGGTGCTGGCGGAACTGCTGTACCTGAGCCGCCGCCCTGCGGAATCCAGCCTCCCACCGCCGATCAGCCTTCCGCAGGAGATGGAGCTGTTGAACTATTGCCCGGCCCGGCACGGGCTGTTCGTGTCGGCGATCATCGGCAGTTACCAGCAGAGCCTGGATTGCCCCGGCTTGAACGGGCGGCGTGAGATCGAGGATGTGCTGGCCGGGCATCGGGCCACGGGGCAGTTCGATCCCTCGCTGTGGTACGTGCTGACGGAGCGGAGCCAGCCGCGCGGGGTGCTGATCCTCAGTCCCACGCCTTACAGCGACTCGCTGGAGCTGGTGTACCTGGGACTGACGCCCGAGGCGCGCGGACGCGGACTGGGGGCGATGCTGCTGGGGCTGGCGCTGTGGCAGGTCCACCGCACCGGCAAGCGCGAGCTTTCGCTGGCGGTCGATTCACGCAACGTGCCGGCACTGAAGCTGTACTACCGCCACGGGCTGAAGCGGATCGCAAGTCGAACGGCTCTGGTTCGCGACCTGCGTACGCAGCGGAAGGATCCTGCGACGTCGGCGGCGGTCCGATAAATCGGCAATTTCTGCGCACCGGTGAAGTGCAGCATCCTCAACGGATCGCGTCTGGAAAAAATCTTCGTTCTCCACTGCCTTTTCACAATGCCGATAAAATTGTGAACGACTGGTTGAAAATGAAGAATTTTGTGTCATCTCAATTCGGCGGCACCGACCTCAAGCCCGTTGTGAACGGAAAATCCGATAAAGACCTTCTTGCCAGCACAGTCGGGCGCGGCTAATTTCTAGCCCAAGACAGACAGCATCGAGCGCAAAGACATTCACGGACGAACGGGGACCCGCGCGGGGACCGCCAGGGAAGTCCGGGCAGATGGATCAGCCGGATCCGCCCCTTTGAGCACGTGGGAGACGTGCCGGGCCAGGGGCAGGCCGGCAGTAATGATGGTTGCCCGTGGCGCACTGGCAGCGCGAAGGCGAGCGGGGTTTCCCGACGGCACATCGAACGGATTCGATCTTCAAGGACGAGACGAACAAACCAGGCAAGAGGCCTTAGCCCGCGCCGCGGGAGACGTTGGCTCGGTGCGTGGTCAAGGCGCAGGAACACGCCGTCGCCGGCTGGTTGCACGCAGGTGCGAACCTTGCCCGGCGACGACACCCTGTCGGCCGGATTCCGCCACTCAGCGGCGCGGATTGCAGCCTCGTGGCACACGGGCAGCGCGACTGTCAGGCCGGCAGGTGCCTGCGCGCGGCATGTGTGGTTCGCTTCGCCGGCGAACCGCTGGCTTTGGAACGCTTGGCTTGTAGAAGGAGATCGAGGTGAGCTGCATCAGCGCACACGATCCACAACTGGCGCGACTGGCCGACGCCATCGCCCAGCGCGTGGGACAGCAACGGTTTCACGTCTGGTTCAACAACTCGACCAAACTGGACCTCAAGCAGGACGGACTGGAGATCGCGGTTCCCAATGATTTCATCAGCGAGTGGATCGGCACGCACTTCACCCGCTCGATTCAGGAAGCGGCGCACGAGGTGCTCGGCTGCTCGCTGCCGGTCCGCTTCAACGTCGTCCCGCAGCTCTTTGAGACCGGCGACGCCGACGATTCCGCCGCCACCAACGGCGCCGGGTCTGCCCGCGTCAATGGCAATGGCAGCAATGGCGGGCACAACGGCGCCGCCGCGTCCAACGGACGGTCCGGCAGCCGAGGCGCGCGGGGCGTCAACGGCCAGGCAGCAACCCACCCGCAGCGGCAGATCGGCCCGGCCAGCCAGGCGGTGGCGATCCTGCGGCCCAATCCGCCTGCGGGGACCCTGCGCACGTCGCCCTCAACCGGCGGCGCGGCGTTCGCCAACCGCCCGCGACTCCGGCACGACATGGACTCGTTCGTCGTCGGACCCAGCAACCAGCTCGCCTATAACGCCGCCAACTACGTCGCCGAGTTCCCCGGCGGACAGTACAACCCGCTGTTCATCCACGGCTGCTGCGGGCTGGGCAAAACCCATCTGCTCCAGGGCCTGTGCCGCAGGTTCATCGAGCATCACCCCACCAAACGATGGATGTACCTGACCGGCGAAGAGTTCACTAACGAATTCCTCATGGCCCTGCGCGGCAACCGCATCGACAGCTTCCGTCGAAAGGTCCGCGACCTGGATCTGCTGGTCATCGACGACGTGCATTTCCTGGGCGGCAAAAAGGCCACGCAGGAAGAGTTCCTGCACACCTTCAACGCCATCGAGGCGATGGGCCGGCAGGTCGTGATGGCCTCGGACAACCATCCCAAGATGATTGAGGAGTTCGGCGAGTCGCTGATCAACCGCTTCGTCAGCGGGATGGTGGTGCGGATCGACCCGCCCAACTACGCCACACGCTGCGAAATCCTTCGCGCGATGAGCCAGCGCGACCGCCTGAATCTGCCCGAAGACGTGATCAACTGGATCGCGCGGCGGGTGACACAAAACGTGCGCGAGCTCGAGGGCGCGATCACCAGGATTGCGGCCCACGTGCAGCTCACCGGCCGCCAGCCCGACCTGACGCTGACCGTCGAGGCGCTGGGCGATCTGGATCGGCACCTGGTCGCGCCGGTCAAGCCGGAAAACGTCCTCCAGAGTGTGTGCAACTACTTCGGCCTGGAGCATAAGGACCTGATGTCCGGCCGGCGCCAGCGAACCATCAGTCTTGCCCGAAGTGTGGCGATGTACCTGGTCCGCAAAACCGCCAAGCTCAGCTTCCCCGAGATTGGCATGCGCATGGGCAAGCGCAACCACAGCACGGTGATCAGCGCCTGCCGGCGAATCGAGCGCGCCGTGGCCCGCAATGAGCCGCTGTCCTGGAGCAGCGCCATCGGCCATCGCGAGGAAGAGGCCAGCGAGCTGATCCAGAGACTCGAAGAGCACGCCCGAGCGATGAGTTGATCGCCTCGGGTACTCAAGTGTCACCGGCGACCACGCCCCGTGCGATGACCATTCTGACGGTGGCCCGGCAGTCGCCTGGCCGTCGCCGGGCATACAATGGGCATGCTGAACCTGCCCGGGATCCACCACGTCACCGCGATCACCGCCGACGCGCAGGCGAACCTGGACTTCTACAGCGGCGTGCTGGGGCTGCGGCTGGTGAAGGTCACCGTCAATTTCGATGATCCGGGCAGCTATCACCTTTACTACGGCGACGCGACGGGTCGGCCGGGGTCGGCGATGACGTTCTTCGCCTGGCCCGGAGCAGCTCGCGGGCGCGTGGGGCCACCGCAGGTGATCGCCATCGCCTTTGCCGTGCCCCGTGGATCGCTGGGATTCTGGAACGAGCGGCTGGCAAGACACGGGGTTGCCCAAATCGCCTTGATGAATCGTCTCGGCGAGGAAGCACTGAGCTTGCTCGACCCGGACGGGATCAGGCTCGACATCGTCGCCTCGGCAGCGAACCCCGCCCGCATCTCAACTCACCCCCAGATTCCGCTGGCTCACAGCATCGTTGGCTTCCATAGTGTGACCATCGCCGAAGAAGGCTACGAGGAAACGGCCAGGCTCTTGACCGACGTGATGCACCTGCGCGCCGACGGAAGTGAGCACAACCGCTTCCGCTACCGAGCCGCCTGCGCGGACGGCTACGCCGCCGTCGTGGATCTGCTGTGCGTGCCGGATGCGCCACGGGGCAGCATGGGCGCGGGCGTGGTGCACCACGTGGCGTTCAGAGCTCCGGATGATGCCCAGCATGCGGGCTGGCATCGTCGTCTGGTCGAGCTGGGCTACAACGTCTCGCCGATCATGGACCGCAAGTACTTCCGATCGATCTACTTTCGCGAGCCGGGAGGCGTGCTGTTCGAGATCGCCACCGATGGGCCGGGTTTCGCCGTGGATGAGAGCATCGATCAACTTGGCTCATCGCTGGTTTTGCCGCCATGGTACGAGCCGCGCCGCGCCGAGATCGAAAACGCCCTGCCACCGCTGCGGCTGCCCAACGGGCGTGTGGTCGGTCGCAGTTGATGGCCATGGCTCGGCATCGTCGCGTCAGGCACGGTAACCCACTTGCTCGTTGTATTGTCGTGAGCGTCCGCGCGCGATCGTCAGCACGTTCCACTCCCGCTCCCCCTTAAGTACGCGCGCGATCAGCACGATTTGTCCGACGTGGTAGCCGTAGTGGCTGATCTGCCGCTGGATCGCGTCGATGACGTGGTGCGGCTCGCCGCGTATGGTGATCGTCTTGTACAGCTCCGCATCGCTCAACGCGCCCAGCGCGTCGAACGTGCATCGCCACCCCCTCTCCCAGTACGCCAGGATCGCGGCCCGATCCGGGAAATCATCGATGAACTCGCCGTCGCGGTCGCGGTCCGGCTTTTCGCCATCGCTCGTAAGAAAATCGGTCCATCGCGAGATCATGTTACCAGCCATGTGCTTCATGATGACGGCGATGCTGTTCGTGTTGGCGTCCAGGGGCTTTCGCAGATCCTCGTCGGACGTCTGCGCGATCGCCCCCTCCGCCAGGGCTTTTTGTGACCTGAACACTTCAATCGAAGCGGCGATGACGCTGGTAGATTGTCTGGTCAATGTGCTCACTGCGGCACCTCCAAGGCTGCATTGTAGGTTGGTACCCGCGACTGACCACCTTGCCGCGGCCGCGGGACTGGCAGGCCACCCGTGACACGCCAACCACTCGGGCAATTGCCTCCCACTGGCACCGCTGCGCTAGGGGAAACGAAGAATCCGGAATGCGCAAGGAGGCCGGGGGGATTTGCCCGCGGCCAAGTTCGGGATAACATGAAATATCCCGGGGCGTAGCTCAGCTTGGATTAGAGCGCCTGGTTTGGGTCCAGGAGGTCGCAAGTTCAAATCTTGTCGCCCCGAGTCAGTTTGTGCGTGCGGGTCCGGTCTTTCAGGGGTCTACTGGTACCGGTATAGCCTGATGCGCTGAATCGACCATCGATCCGGGGGCAGGTGGATGTGGCGGCCCTGATGGGTCTGGTCGCCATTCAGCCAGCGTGCTCCTCGCCAGGTTCCATCAGGCAGGTAATGCCCTTGCTGCGCCCAGTCGATGCCGATCTTGCCCTTGCCGTCGGCAGGGCTGAACGTGAGCGTAGTCCCGAGTCCCGCGACGGCAAACTCCTCGTCGCGCTCGGACAGTTGAAGGACCATCACGCCGCCTGGAGCGGTGGCGGGCGGAGCATCCCATCGACCGACGCCGAGTGTCGGCAAAGCGGTGGCGGGCGTATGGTGATCGGCGGCAGCAGGCCGGTCGAATCGCGCCTCGAAGATCACCCCGCCCAGTTGCCTCCGCTGCGGCTGATCTGAGATCGACCAGTCGAATCCGATGGGCGGGCACAGCCCAATGATCGTCTGATCCTGCTGAGCTCGCAGGATCGCGTCGGACAGCCCGGCCAGCATCTGGTAGCAATCGGCAAGCTGCTGGCGTTTATCCAGGCTCAGGTCCTCGACGGCGAATGGTGCGGCGCCGATGGCGCCCAGTTGCGCCAGGGCATACAGCGCGTTGGCCGGAGCGCGGCTTGAGGCGGCCATCTCGGGAATGAAAAGCGGATTCCCGCCGCGCCGGTAGCGATCAGCCCATTCGATGAAGTTGGGGAAATAGATGTCCGGGCAGATCATGTCCAGCGACGGCGCCGCGGCACGCCAGACTTCCAGCAGATGCGGCAGCGGGCCGCCGCTGGGATACTGACCGGGGCGATAGCCGGGACGGATCAGCGCGGCGTTGGCAAACATCGGCAGCGGGTATTCGCGTTTGCCGGCGGCGGCCACCTTCTCGACATAGCGGGCCAGTTGCCAGGCCGTGAATACCTCCTGTCCCTGGGGCGTGTCGCCGAAGATTTCGCTCCAGGTTCCCTGCGTTTTTCCTCCGGCCTGCTGCCACAGCGCGTCGACTTCAGGACCAAGCGCTCCGCGCCTCGCCAGCGACAGCAGCGCCTGTGGAACGGGAGATCGATAGACGTGCTCGGATTGTTCGGAATGATCCCGAGGCTCGGGAATCATGCCCACCTCATTCTCGACCTGCACCATGACGACGGTCTGCCGGGCCGCGTCGTATTCACGGATCCATCGCATGAGCGTGGCGAAGGCGCGGGCGTCGGCGTCGCTGGCGGCCTCGGATTGGGGGCTGATGATCTCGACGGCTTCACCGCTGCTCAGCCGCACGCGCGGAAATCGTGCCGTGTCGCGCTTGACCCAGCTCGGTGCGTAGCACGACATGCTGTTTTTCCACGTGCCGAACCACAGCAGGATCAGCCGCAGCTCCTGTCGCCGAGCCAGATCGATCGCGCCTCGCAGCAGTGACCAGTCGTATTGCCCCTCGGCAGGCTCCAGCCGATCCCAGTAGATGGGAAGCAGTACCGCATTGAGGTTCATCCGCCGACACTTCGTCAGCGCCTCATCAAGGCTGGTCAGATCCGATGCCGTCGAGTTGCCCAGTTCTCCGCCCAGCACCAGAAACGGTCTGTCGTTCACATACAGTTGCGTGACCGGGCCGACCCTGCGCAGTTGTGGAGTTGAAGTTGCCGTCATGTTCGCAGCAAACGATTGGAGCCGATGATTCGCGTCGGATTCACGGCACGATATACTGCCGCACAGCCGGCCGATAGCAAGCGACAACGACGCATGCACGACGGGCCGGCACGCGCCGCCACCACCACAACGATGACCGCGCCGAGGCACAATCCCGACTCCGCCGCCACGCCCGTGCCGCGCACGGACGCCAATTCGATGCTCGCCCACGAGCAGCTTGTGGCCAAGGCCAGGTCGGGGCGGATCGATCTGTATTTTCTGGGCGATTCGATCACGCGTCGATGGGGATGCAGCGATCCGCAGTGGGCAGCCCTGCTGGAGAACTGGAAGCAGAACTTTTTCGGCTGGAATGCGGGCAACTTCGGCTGGGGCGCCGACGGTATCCAGCACATGCTCTGGCGGATCAGCAACGGCGAGCTGGACGGGGTGAATCCGAAGGTGATCGTGATCCAGGCGGGCACGAACAACGTCGGCAACGTGCCTGGCGATGACCAGAAGGTGGCGGATATCCTGCGGGGTTTTGACGCGCTGATCGCCGCGTGCCGTCAAAAGGCGCCGGGCGCCAAGATCATCCTCACCGCGATCTTCCCGCGCAACGACAATCCCGCGGTGCTCGGGGAAATCCGCCGGATCAACGACGAGCTGGCCCGCCGCGCCGATGGACAAACGGTCTTCTACCTCAACGTCAACGACAAGCTCGCCGGTGCCGATGGCCGGCTCCTGGACGAGATGACGATCGACGGCCTGCACCTGAGTGTCAGGGGCTATCAGGTGTGGGCGGATGGGCTGAGGCCGATTCTGATGAAGCTGCTGGGACCGCCTGCGGCGACGGATCAGGCGCCGCCGCCCACCGGCGACCCTTCGGCGTCGAACCCCTCGCCGCAGTCGTGAGATCCGCCAGCGACTCGCGCCGAGCGAACTACCCCTCGTTCCAGGTGAGGATGACTTTCCCGGACTGCCCGTCGCGCATCGCCTGGAACCCTTTTTCAAACTCGGTGAAGTGATAGCGGTGGGTAATGACCGGCTCGATGTTCAAGCCGCTCTGAAGCATCACCGTCATCTTGTACCAGGTCTCGTACATTTCGCGGCCGTAGATTCCCTTGATCGTGAGCATGTTGAAGATGACGGTGTTCCAGTCGATGGGGATCTGGCCGTCAGGGATGCCGAGCATGGCGATCTTGCCGCCGTGCGCCATGTTGGCAAGCATGTCGCGCAGGGCCGTGGGATTGCCGCTCATCTCCAGACCGACGTCGAAGCCTTCCTTCATTCCCAGTTTTCTCTGCACGTCGGGCAGCCTTTCGGTTCGGGCGTCAACGATCACGTCCGCGCCCAGTTTTCGCGCAAGCTCCAGCCGATAGGGGTTCACATCCGTCACCACGACAAAGCGTGCGCCGGCGTGCCTGACGACAGCGGCGGCCATGCAGCCGATCGGGCCGGCGCCGGTGATCAGCACGTCCTCTCCGAGCACGTTGAAGCTCAGGGCCGTATGCACCGCATTGCCGAAGGGATCGAAGATCGCCTGTACGTCGCGCGGGATGCGATCATCATGCACCCAGACATTGGTCATCGGGATGGCGATGTACTCGGCGAACGCGCCCGGGCGATTCACGCCAATCCCCTGAGTGTCCTTGCACAGGTGTCTTCGCCCGGCCAGGCAGTTGCGGCAGCGCCCGCACACGACGTGTCCTTCGCCGGAGACGATCTCGCCGGGATAAAAGTCCTTGACGTTGCTGCCCACCTCGACGATTCGCCCGACGAACTCATGCCCGATGACCATCGGCACGGGAATGGTCTTCTGTGCCCAGGCGTCCCAGTTGTAGATGTGCAGGTCCGTGCCACAGATTCCGGTGCGCAGGACCTGGATCAGCACGTCGTTAATGCCGATCGTGGGAAGCGGCACGTCTTCCAGCCAAAGCCCCGGCTGGCGATGTTTCTTGACCAGTGCCTTCATGGTCGGGGATTCTACGCGATCCAGAAACGCAAAGCCCGGCGTCACGAATCGCCGGGCTTTACGCCGTTGAGGGCAAAAAGGCTGTTACGGATGAACTGCGCTTGACGTTAGCACGCCGCAGGCGAAAGGCGATACGCCTGATCCGGGCAGATTCGTCAACGCGCTAATCCGCGAGTTTTGTGGTCACGTCATACATCTTTCCGTCCATGTACAGCTCGACGGACTGCACACGGACCTTGTTGTTGTTGGTTGGGAAGCTGTTGCCCTTGTCATCAAAGAGCATCCCAAACGGCAGGACGGTTGTCCGTTTGGCTCCCGCCTCGATTCGAGGTACGTGCACGACGTACTGTTTGTTCACCCAAACTTCCACGTCGGTCCAGTCGGTATCGGAAAGGTTGACGATTTCCAGGCGATCGAGCATGTAGCCAACCTGAGCCCGGGCGGCCAGTTGTCCGCCTCGGGGGGCGTCGGCCTTGTAGGGATGGCGCTTGGCGGCGTCGGCGGCAAACTGGGCGCTGGTCTTGCGCAGGTTCTTGTCCGGATTGGGCAGAATCGAGGGCCGGCCCGAGCAGCCGACCAGTCCGCTGAAGCTGGCCGTCAACAACAGGACAATTACTCGGTTGATGAAACGGGCGGGTTGGCAAGTCATATCCGGGTTATCGGACGTTTGCGGCTTTGAGCTTTATCCATTTTTGCAGAAATCGCGATCCCTGTTCCGTTCGCATATAAAGTCGTAACAGACAATATGTTATAGAGATGTCGCTCCGGGCCGAGTGCAATCCGCCGCAGTGCGGGCTACGATCTGGGCGGCCATCTAGACGAATCGGGCCGAGCGCCTTGCAGGAGCTGAGCAGTGAGCCAGGAAAATCCGTTGGAAGCCTCGGGAGATGCGCTGTCGCGAATCGGACGACAACTGCTTCGTCTGGATGCGGCCACGGCCTACACGCGGCTGGTCGTGGGACAGGCCCAAGCCGGCTCCCAGGCCGCGCGGGCCATGCTCGAATCCATCACCGCCCGGGACCTGATCGACGGGCCGGTGCACAGCCCCGATGACGCCGAAGCGATGCTGGCGGCGTTGTGGCTGCGGCACGACTGGCTCGAGCCGGCCCATCGCATCGTGCAGCGGATCGAAACCGAAACCGGCTCCTTCTGGCACGCGATTCTGCATCGCCGGGAGGCTGACTTTGCCAACAGCAAGTACTGGTACCGGCGCGCCGCCGAGCATCCGATCAATCCGACCCTGGCCGTGCGCGCCGGAGATATCATCAATCCCTACCCCGCCGACAAAAGCCTGTTTCGTATCATCGCTCAGGGGTGGAACGCGTCGGCGTTCGTTGATCTGGTCGAGCAGCTGCACGATCGTCCCGATGATCCGCGACATCGCCTGTGCGTCGCGATTCAGGAGATCGAATGGCAGACGCTGTTTGTGCACTGCACCCGTGCTGCCAGCGGACGCTGAACGGCGGCACAGGTGACCTGCCGTGCGCATTTGGCTGAATTGGCCCGGTGATTGCTTCCAGCCGTCTCAGCCGCGAGGCCGATAATTAGCTGCGGGGCATACGGGAGTTGAATCGGAGGGATTCAATTCGCCCGGTTTGCTGGCCCGGCGTCTGATTCTCAGCCCCGTCTGCCGCCGCGCTTTACGCTGAACTTATAAAGGCCGATGTCCATATAGAATTGGTGTCAGCGCCGGGCGGGGCAGGGAGAATCAGACACCACAGGCCCTGGAAAGGCACGCAGCACGGCGATGAACAGTCTGCATGTCAAATACGTGTTGGTTGGCGCCGGGGCGGCGGGCAGCGCCGCGGCCGCGGCCATCCGCCAACGGGACCCCGTCGGCTCCATCCTCATGGTCGGGCAGGAGACCAGCCGTCCGTACCTGCGACCGGCCCTGAGCAAACAATTCCTCCGCCGACAGAAAACGCGCACGGAACTGGCCATCGATCCGATCGGCTGGTACGACGAGCAGAAGATCGAGCTGCGTACCGGCCGGCGGGTGATGCACCTGGACACGGCGCGGCATGCGGTGACGCTGGACAGCGGCGAGGAGATCTCCTTCGACCGTCTGCTGCTGTGTACCGGCGCCACCCCCCGCCCGCTGAGAATCCCGGGCGCCGACTTGCCCAACGTCTTCACGCTTCGCACGATTGACGACGCCGACAGGCTCCATCACGCGATCGACAAGGCCAAATACGAAGGCCGACCCCATCCCGGCGCCCAGCCCCGCGCCGCCGCTCGCGGGCGGGCCGTGGTCATCGGATCGGGACTGCTGGCCGTCGAGGTCGCCGCCTCCCTCAAGCAGGTCGGCCTGCACGTCGAGCTGCTCGTCGGACGCGCCCTGCCCTGGGGCAAGTTCGCTGGCGAATACACCGGGCGATTCCTCACGCGCTATCTGGAAAGCCGCGGCGTCGTCGTTCACCCTAACATCGGACCCGATCGCTGCGAGGGCGACGGACGCGTGCAGCGGGTGCTGGCCTCCGGCGGAACCACTCCGACGCAACTGACGATCGAATGCGACTTCGTGGTCAGTGCCATCGGCATCACGATCAACCGCGAGCTGCTTCGCGGCACTCCCATCGCTGCGGAAAAGGCCATCCTCGTCGATGAACACTGCCAGACCAATGTGCCGGGCATCTTCGCCGCCGGTGACTGCGCCGCCGTCTACGATCCGCTTTTCGGCAAGCATCGCATCCTGGATCACTGGACCAGCGCGCGGTACACCGGGCAGGTCGCCGGCGCGAACATGGCCGGCAACACCGCCGTCCGATACGACACGGTCAACTCCTTCACCAGCGAGGTCTTCGATCTGACTCTGCACGCCTGGGGCGAGCCGCGACTGGTGGATCATCGTCTGGTGCGCGCATCGGCGGGCAATGGCAACGCCCCCGCCGACGAGCGGGAGTTTGCCGAAATCGGCATCGCCGCCGACGGACGCGTCGCCCAGGTGCTGGCCATCGGACGAAGCTCAGAACACGAGGTGTATCGCCAGCTCGTCGCCCGCCGGTTCGACATCACCGGCAAGGAAGAGCTCATCAAGGATCCCACCAGAGACCTGGCGGCGCTGCTGTAGCGGGCATTCCGGTCAGACGCGCACTGTTGCCCAGCCCCATCGGCAGATGCCCACCATTGTCTGTTCGTGTCACGGGCGGCCCGCCGCAAGCAACGCGTATGCACGGGCAAGACGCCCGTGCCACGCTTGAGCCAACTGTGGCATGGCCGTCCCGGCCATGCAGGGTGCATTCGAATTCAGAAGTCCGACATCCAGGTTGTTCATAGCTCCATGCCGCCGGGCACGTCCGCGACGCCTGTCCGCTCTGCTGCCTCAAAAACGAGGGCATCCAGAAATGTGTATAGACGTCGGGCGGGACGCCTGTGACGCAACCGCGGCGGCTCAGTCCTCGCGGCGGCTCAGTCCTCGCGGCGGATTTCCGTCCGCGTGGTCCTGTCGCCGTCGGACTCCCGTACCGTCGTGGTCTTCTTGTAACTGCCGTCGTCGCTGTCCTTGTGGATGGTCGTCTTCCGATACTCCGATTCGTCCTCGCCGACGCGCCCGGACGCCTCACATCCGATCACCACGCCGACAGTGAACAGACCCATCGCCAGCAGTGCCAACGCCTGCTTCATGCTGCTCTCCTTGAAAATGACCAGTCGATGGGATCAAACCAGGTGCCAGGTGGGTTTCTTCACCGAGGGCATCAGCATTCAGGCGAGCCAGGCTGGCCTTGCGCGCCAGACCTGTCGTAACACGCCAGACCTGTCGCAGCCGGAGGACGTTCTGACGGACATGGGCCACACGGACGCGGCGCCCGGCGGACCCGCTCGTCAGGCGCGCCGAATGCAGCAGCAGCTTCAACGGAGGCTCAAATGCCCATGCACAAATCCGGCGGAACCAAAACCCGCGGACGAAAGACCATCCGTGGCCACGACACGACGATCGCCAACAAGGCCGCCCTTGACCTGGACAAACGCACCCAGGCGACGCGACCCATAGGCTCCGGCGGCGGTAAAAACCGCGGCGACCGGCGCGACACCAACCCACGTTTCACCGGCAACAGCCGCTCCCGCGCCGCCAACTACTCCAACCCGCGTGGCCGGCCCGGAGCGCGCCGAAATACCCCGAAGCGTTGAAGCCAATGAAGTCTGACTTCACGCAATCATGTCATCACGACAAACCTGCTCTTGATCTGCTGCCTGACGTACGTGCGCGTGATGTCCACAGGCGCGCCCCGCGCGACGGCCTCGTGCTCGAAGCGGCCGTGCGTCGCCAGCCATTGCTGGCTGCGGGTGAAGAACTCATCGAAGCTCGCCTGCGACATCTGCTGCGCAAAGTACGTGTCGCGACGCAGCGGAATCACCCGGCAGATCGGCTCGCCCTTTTCGATCCGGATCCGCCGCTGCTTCGGATCCAGCTCGATCACAACGTGCCACGGATAGCTGGCCGGATACCAGTCGGTATCGACGACCGCGGTCATGGCGCGCCACGGCCGCGAGAGGTTGGGCACGTCGGTCATCATCAGCAGCTCGTTGGGGTCGGTTTTGAGAAACAGGAAGCTGCTGAGCTTGACCTGGTTGCGGATGTGTTTGTAGACGTTGTCGGTAATGACGTGCGGCAGCTTCTGCCCGCGCTGCCAGAACCAGGCATACTGCTGTCGCAGGGGCACGCCGGGGGAATCTTCCGTCGCCGCCCAGTCAAAGTCCGATTCGATCACGATGTCCGGGGAGGCGCGCCAGTCGCCGTTGCGCTGGCGGACAAACGTGACGTCGAAGTTGGCCAGCAGATCGAACCCGAAGGCGTTGGCGGCGCGGATAGGCGGGCATTGCTCTGGCCAGCCCCGTCCGGCAGTACGCTTGACGTACACTTCCCTGGCGGGCACGGGTGCGAACAGGTCCTGACGAAACCTATAATAGTGCAGCATGGCGCGGGCTGAAGATACGCCGCCGCGACCGGCAGAAAAAGGGCTACTCACCACCGCTCGTGGCCCGCGGAGAACCTTCGCCGCCGTCCTCAGCCACCGCGGCGATTGACGCCGCGCACGCGATGTGCATATTGTTCGACCTTCGCGGACTCGACCTGCGGCGCCATGCCCGGCGCCTTGATGCCAGGTTCACGCCCGCTCACTGTCGGCCCCGTCGTCTAGAGGCCTAGGACACGGCCCTTTCAAGGCCGTAACACGGGTTCGAATCCCGTCGGGGTCATGCATCGGTCTTACCGAGCGGTGGCATCGGGGAACCAGTCGGCCCACTCGAAGGCGAACAGCCGGGCATTTCGCAGGGCAAACTCGATCTGCACAACCTGCCCGTTGAGCGCCTGGATTTTTTGCGCCGTCTGGGCCGGATCACCAAACAGAATCCGTGTGCGCAGGCCGTCAGCGCTGACAGGCTGACAATCATCGAAGCTCAGCCCCGGAATGGCGGCATTGGTTTTCGGATCGCGGATCTGGACGCGAAGCTCGCCGCCGCTGGCGTCGGCATTGACCAGCAGATGTCGGCAGTTCTCATCGAGCTTCAGCGGCACGGTCAGCAGGGTTGCGGGCTGGTCGCCGGCCTGGCGGGCAACGTATCGGTCCAGCGGCATCCTCACCAATCCAATCTGGCGGTCGGTGAAGCGGTTGGCCTTGTGCCCCGACCGGTACCCGCCGTAGTAGAGGTACACCTGGTCTGCGACGATGACCTGCTCGTCGATCCAGGCGTGGGAACGATCCCAGGAGCCATGTGGTCCGCGGTCGAAGAAGACCTCGCGATCGCGCACCCAGTGCTCGCCGTCGCGGGTCCATGCCAGCGTGGTATAGCCGATGCCAAAATCCCCGCCGCGAGCCTTGAGCACATCCGGCGGATCGGAGAACAGATCGTCGCGCAGGATCTTGACCATTGCGATCCGCAGCGGGCCACGATTGAGGAAGGCTTCCATGGCATAGAACTGCGTTTCGCCCGGATCAACCGACTCGTCGGCCACCAGCACGAAGACCGGCGGGCTCCACTCCAGCAGGTTGGTGCTGTAGCTCTGGAGGGTGGTGCGACGTGCGCCTTTGAAACGTCCGGGCAGGGTGGTGAAGGTGGACATCGTCGCCACGTATCGCCGCCGCAGCGAATCCCAGGCGATGTTGTTGATGTCGTGGTTGTGCCTGATCAGAGGCCTGTCCACGAGCTGGCGGAAGTGCAATCCATCCGGCGAGACCGACAGTCGAAGTCCGCCGTACCAGAAGCTGTAGACATATCGCTGATCCGGTTCGGGCCAGTAAGGCCCGCGGTCCAGCACTTCGGATCCAAACTGAAGTGGACCGGGCTTGGGCAACACGCGATGCGGACGGATCCAGTGGATACCGTCATCGGACTCGATGCAGGCCAGATCCGAGGCGCTTTCGTTTTTGTCGGGCGTGGAGATGCCGTACCAGATCCGAAAACGCCCGGTCTCCGGGCTGCGGGAGACGGACATGTAGGGTTGGAAGGTGCCATCCTCCCGGGACGTGAGGATCGGGTTGGGAATGCTGGGATCGCGCTGTGGCTGGCAGACCTGGCGAGTCAGATTCTGCGACGTGGCGATCAGGTAATCGTCGATGAATAGATGCGGCCCCGGGCGGGCGGGAACCGGCTCGCTTGGCCAGGTGATCGCGTCCCTTTGCCCCGGGGTGTAGACCCGCGACTTGTCGGGTGTATCCGCCGATGCGGGGGGAATCGGCGCCGGCACGATCGGACCCGCGGCCGCCATGATCTGCTCGATCTGCTGGCGGTCTTCGGCTGTGTGGAAAAATGCCGAGGCGGGGATCAACTGCCGTGGCTGGCCCTGCCAGCTCCAGAACAGCCTGATGAATCCCGTCCCGCCGTCCTGGTAATACTCCAATCGCAGCGGCAGAAGCTGATCCTTCTGTGCTGTGAACGTACCGGATCGGGGCTGATCCTTGCCCCAGCCGTCGATGATCCGCTTGCCGTCGATGTCCAGCCGCAATCCGTCGTCGGCTTCGGCAAATACTTCGATCTCGCCGCTGACCGGCGCCTTGATCCGCCCGATCCACAGACGCGAGTAGTCGTTGATAGTCCAGCCGGTATCCACGTTCACCTGTTCCATCACACTCAGGCCGGTGGGACGCTTGAACTGCGTGCTTTCGAACATGACGGTGAGCAGTCCGGGCTGAGGCTGCTCGCCGGGGGGAGACTGAAGCTGCGGCGACTGTCCGACGCACGAGATAGCGCCCATCAGGACCGCAAGCGCGATGACGACAACCGGCCGGTTCGACTTGAACATTGCGAGCACTCCTACAAGCACTGGTTGAACTTTGTGAATCGGGCGCGCTGATCGGCTTCCCGAATCTGTCCTAATCGCGTCACATGAACTGGAACGCGTACACGTTCGCGTTCCGCATCCGCAGGTGAATTCGGATCGGTCTCCCGGCCAGTTCCGACACGTCCGCGCCTCTGTCGCGCCAGCGGACTTCCCAGCCGGTGTCGTTGCCGGTGATCTCTTCACATTCTGCGAGTCGATAGCCGGGGATCGGCACGTCATTCAGATCGCGCAGCTCGACGAAGATCGTGCCGGTGGCGTTGCAGTTGTGGTTCAGCAGTAGTCGATTTCCCTGAAATCGAATTGCAGGGGTGGTCAGCCAGCCGCCGCGATGATCGACACTGGCGGAGACGAAGCCGTCCAACCGCTGCCGCACCGCCAACAGCGTAGTCGGATCAGCCCACTCGCGCTTCAACTCCGGCCGAAGCTCGACGGAGTCGTGCAGCCGTCCCGTGCTCCAGTAATACTGATACAGCCAGTCTCCCACGCGCACGAATCCCGGGCCGGCCATGTTCAGCCACCGATCCGGCTCCGAAGTCAATCCAGTTTCGATGTAGGCGGCGCGGTCATAACGATCCCAGTGGATGCCGTCGCGACTGGTGGCAAACTGCACCTCCAGCGGGCCGTTCGCATCGGCAAAGACGTGGAACTGAGGCTGCCGCGACGGATGAAAATGCCGGAATGCAGATGGGAACGCCAGATACACGTCCTGCGCCCACGGATAGATGCTCACGGCGCCGTTGTAGAAATCGACAAACCCGTCTTCCTCGTCGGCGCACAGGACCATGGGGATGTCGCGGCCGGTCAGGTAGCGCGTCGGCGGCGCGCCGCTGTTGTGCGGCCAGGGCTTGAGCAGGTCGTCCGTCTCGATCCGCCCAATCGCGCGCAGATTCTCGAATCCTGGCTTGATCCCCGTTTCCCGCGACACCGCATCCGCCCTGCCGTCCAGCCGGTAGATGAACTGACATCCCTGGATCATCCGCTGCCCCCCGTCGATGTTCATCACCCGCATGTAGACCACATACTTGTTGATCCGCGGGTCCCACATGGCGGTGACGTGGCTTTCGGCCGGGATTGGCAACACGCGCCCGACATGCATGAACTTCGCGCCATCGGCGGACACGTATGCATGGATGCCGCGGACCCTGTCGTCTTCAGATGCGATGTCCTGAAACGCCTTGTAGCGGCGCTGCGGCACGTCACGATCATCGCGCATGACCGACGCGCCGGGTCCCAGCGGCTTGCCGTCAGGTTCGATGCTGACAACGTTGTCTTCCACCGGCAGCGTCCAGCGCAGGCCATCGCTGGATTCGGCATATCGCAGCGACGTACGACCCAGTGCCGGATAATACATCCGCCAGACCTGCGTTTCGGGCAGATAGACAATGCCGCTCGGATACAGCGGCCCATCGCGCGGCGCGGGGAAGTCGATGGCGACGCGCTGCGGCGGATGGACGCGCAAGCTCACGTTCTGGTCCTGCTCGATGAACCTGCGGTCGATGAACAACTGCCGCCGCGAGCCGACATCGATCACCCCGCCGGGCGCGACGACGCTGAGATGGATCGTGACTTCGACCGGTGGCTGATCGATCCCGCGCGGCACGACTTTCAGCACCGCGCGATGTCGTCCGGGAGACAGCGCCGAGGCATCCACCGCAACGGCGACGCGATTCGCCGAGGAACCCCCGCCGCCAGACTGCTGGTCGCGATCCACCATCAACCACGGCTCGCCGCCCTGTACCGACCACTCGACCTTTGAGCCAATGCTCGATACCTCCAGCGTTTGCTGTTGGCGTTGATCCTGTTGAACGATGAAGCTCAATTCCTGTGGCCAGACGCGAAGAAACGGTCGCGCCAGTGTCGTCGGCGGATTGAAGCTCGTCGTGTACAGCGCCGCGTCGGAGAAGCGCATCTCATCGATGTACCCGGCGAAGCGTTTTCGCGGCTCGGCCCTGGCGTGAAGCTCGCGATGGTCCCACTGCTGGATCGGATCCCGCATCCCCACCTGCAACTGCGGATACTGTGGAGGAAAGACCTGCTCGAAGGCAGGATCGAACTCCACCGCCCGCCAGCGGCACGGCGCCGCGAACATCCGTCGGCCATCGAAGAAATGACGGATCTCGCGAGCTTCGGCGTCATACACGACCGCGAGGTGATGCCACCCATCACCCTGGCCCGAAGACTGGGTCAAATCCCCGCTCGGCCAGGCCCATTTTCCGCCGGCGGGAAGGAACCGGTTGGCCACATACAGCGATCGCGCATCCTCGCCGCGACCGTAATCGATGTAGTTGACGCCGCAGATCCCGAAGATGCGATTGTCGCCGCTGATGCGGGGCTTGGCCTTCAGCCAGCACTCCAGCGTCCAGCTTTTGTCGTCCGGGTTGAGCTCGGGCGCGACGCGATCGCGGTAGGCGCCGATGGCGCCAGTTGGTCCGGCGTCGGCGTCGAGCGCGCCGCCGAAACGCCCGCCGTCGGGCACGATCGCCGCCCCCGGGCCGATCGTCAGGTGATGCCCGTTGCCGCTGCTGTCGATCGCCACCGTCGATCCTGCCGGATCATCGAACAGCCACAGCGCCACGGTTTTGGCCGTCGCCGGCAACGACAGCAACAGCACCACGCCTGCGGCAACCACGGCCGTGCGCATCCGAGCCCGCAGGTGACGCAGCATGGCCAGCGTCGCGCAGAAAGCCAACCAACTAATCTCTGCGATGCATCGCATCGGAATCAGCACTCGGCTCACCTGCACCCCATCCAAACGCCCTAGACGCGCAGCAGCGACGAGCACCAAACTGATTGTCAGATACTCACAAAGGAAATACGAAATTTCAAGTATCTGTGGCTGTGTTTCCCACTTTTGCAGAAGTGACAATCTGCTATACTACATCCCAGACGCAGCGATGAACCCATCATCCAACGGTGCCGCATCAGTCGTCGCACGCCTGGTTGATCTGATCATGACCGACAACCTGGCTCCTGGGGACAGTCTGCCCTCGGTTCGTGAGCTGGCCCAACGCTGGAAACTGGGACGCAACGTCGTGCGCGACGGGCTGCTGCACGCACAGGTCCTGGGGCTGGTTCAGATCCGGCCTCGCTCCGGCGTGGTGGTTCGCGCCGTCGATCACGGGCCGATCATCGCCGCCCTGTCGCAGACCCTGGCGATCGGCCTGCGACAGCAAGACCCCAGCCTGGTGCACCTCTGGCAGGCGCGGGCCATCATCGAAATGGAGACCGCCGCCGAAGCCGCCAGACGACGACTGCCCGAAGACCTCCAGCGACTGGACCAGTGTCTGCTGGAGATGCAACAGGCGCAGGCCGACCGCGCCCGGTTCGTGCAGGCCGACGAGCGGTTCCATCTCACCATCGCCGAGATCGCCGGAAATCCCGTCATGCGCATTCTGCTGGATGCGCTATTGAAAGTTCTGCGACCACACCGGCTGTACCTTCCGCCCGGAGAGTCCACCGAGCAGACCATGGCCACGCACATGGCGATCTACACCGTCATCGCCGAAGGCGACTCTGCCCAGGCCAGCCGCATCATGGGCGAGCACTGTCACCGTCACGCCCGCCATCTGCTCAACCCCAGCGCGCGGCCGCCCGCCAGCCGCCTGGTTCCCGTATCCAGCGCCTGAAACGGCTGCTCTGGCGCTGCGGCACGCCAATCGCTTCGACGCAATCCATCGCCGAATCCGGCCGATCGTGAATTGCACTGGCGGTGTTACACTTGGCGTGTATCTGAGATCGGCGGCTGAAGGATGCGTTCCGCAGCGACGACATTCTCCTGTCCGGCGTGCGGGCAGCGGTTCATCTGGCGCGATCGCTACGCCAATCGCAGGTTCGCCTGCGCCTGTGGCAATGTGATGTTCATACCCGGCAGCGCGCAGCTTGCCGCGGATGACGCCGAGCTGCCCGAGCCGCAGCCGGTCAGACTCGCCATCGACCCGCTCACCGCCGAGCTGATCGCCCCACCCGCCCCACCGCCGCCTGTGCTGGATTACTCATCGGCCCCCGATGCTGTCGCCGTCCGGTCGGATCGCCATGCGGTCTCGAATCACGTGCGCGACATCTGGCTGCCTGTCTGGGTCATTGCCTCGGGGCTGCTGTTGCTGATGCTGCTGGTCGTCGTTATGGCGTCTGCTTCCGCGACGAGCACACGCAGCGCCCATGCGATGGCCGTGAACCTGGCCCTGCGACTGGCGTGGGAAATCGGCGTCACCTTCATCGGTGGAATGCTCATCACCGGCCTGCTGGATTGCTCCCTGGGCCAGATCGCTGCGGCCACGCTCAAGCTCACCGCCATCGCCGTCGCGCGCTTCGCGGTCGCTTCGCTGTTCAACATTCCGATCGATCACATTGGCGGCGCGTTGCTCGGCTTGATGGCTTCAATGCCGATTTTTGCCGGACTGATCAGCTACTTTTTCGAGCTGGACGTGCGTGACACCACCTTCGCGGTTGTGCTGCTGACACTGCTGCGCGCGGTCAGTTATTTCGGCATGTGGAAGCTGCTGTGACATGCCCGTCGCATCAGCGGCGACTGCGCCCGCCCAGGCGGTTATCGGCCCACCCGCACTGCCGACCGCCGCTGCACGCGCCCCGGTAACCCGCCGATGTAGAGGATATGCCCCTGTTCGGCCACAGCCCCTCGGTCTGCGCCGCGCCTGCGCCGATGACCAAATCCATTGGCCGAAGTTGCAGGCGCGCCGCGCGGCATGCCGGAGTAAGGCCGGCGGGGCTGTCGCTGGTTTACCTGTGCTTGGCGATGGCGTTGCTGATGGCGTTTGCATCGCTGGCGGTGGACTGGGGACGGGTTCAGTTGACGCGCACCGAGCTTCGCCGTGCCGCCGACGCCGCCGCCAGGTACGCCGTCGTCGGCCTGTCCTCCGGCCTGGCTGCGGCGCAGGAAAACGCCTGCTCCGTGGCCGCCAGCAACACCGCCGACGGCACGCCTGTCATCCTCGACATCAATCAGGACATCGAATTCGGCACGTGGGACCGCACTACGCGCAAGTTCACGGTCCTCAGCGGCAGCGCGCGGACAGGCGCCAACGCCGTGCGTATCACAGCGCGGCGAACCGCGCAGCGCGGCAATCCCGTGCCCCTGCTGTTCGCACGCATCATCGGACGCGCCCATTGCGACGTGACCGCTTCCGCCATCGCCATGAAAAAAACGGGCTACACCCTGGTGGGAATCGACTCGGTCGCGCTCAGCGGCGTGGCCCGCATCGACAGCTACAACTCCGCTGACGGCTCGTACGATCCATCCCGCGCCGGCGACAAGACCGTCGTGGTCTCCAATGGCAACATCACCGTCGGCAGCGCCTGCACGATTTACGGCGAAGCGCATCCCGGTCCCGGCGCCAGCCTCATCGGCGCCGCCAGCGTCACAGGCTCCACCGCGCCGCTGCCGGCGCCGCTCAGCTTTCCCATGCCCAGCGTCGATCCCGATTACAACAATGCTCCCATCGCCTCGTATCTGACGGCCGCCAACGATCTGGACATGGGTGGGAAAAAGACCTACACGCTGAACACGGGGGTGTACTCCGTGCGGAACGTCAGCCTGGCCGGCACCGCCAACCTGCGCGTGCGCGGCCAGGTCACGCTCTATGTCAGCGGCAGCCTCCTGCTCAACGGCACCGTGGATGTGCAAAGCGAACGACCCGGCGATTTCAAGATCCGCATGACCGCGCCGGGAACCAGCGTCAGCATCGGCGGCAACTCCGCCCTTTATGCCGATCTGTACGCCCCGGCGAGCACCGTCACCATCTCCGGGACCGGGGATTTCTTCGGCACTGTCGTCGGCAAGACCCTCAGCGTCATCGGACGCGCCGGAATCCACTACGACGAGTCCACCATGCCCTACGGTGGCGGCGGAGCCGGAATCGCCCTGGTCGAATGAGCGATCAAGCACAGCGCGCGTGCAGCGATCCCTGACCCGCGGCGGATTATCGGTCGGCCCGGGCAACTCACCCACATCCTCTGGCGGTCCGATCTACGCTGAGGAGTCCGCCGACTTTACCGGCGGTAATGACCATGCGCTGCATGAACCGAGCTTGCCGTCGTGGCGGTATGACTTTGGTCTACACGATCTGCGCCATCCTGGCGCTGATGGCCCTGATCTCGATGGGGGTCGACCTGGCACGGGTGCAGCTTGCCAAAACTGAGCTGCGTCAGGCCGCCGACGCCGCCGCACGCCACGCCGCCCTGGGAATCGCCGACGGCACATGCGTCAGCCGGGCGTTACTGGCGGCGGCGGACAACACCGTGGACGGCATGCCCCTGGCACTGCGCAGCAGCGACGTGACCGTCGGCAACTGGGACGATACCGTCACACCACCCTTCAGCCCCGCCCGAACTCCGCACAACGCCGTTCGCGTCTGCGCCGAGCGCACCGCCGCTCGCCAGAACCCCATCCGCCTCTGGTTCGGCACCCTCGTCGGCGCAGCCTCCTGCGACATTCGCGTGGTCTGCATCGCCACGAGCGATCCGCTCACCTCCGGGTTCGTCGGACTCAACGGCATCTCCGCCAAGAACAACCTTCGATCCCTCAGCTACAACTCCTTGGTCAACACCGACCCTGAGAACGGCGGCACCTACAGCCACGGCATGCTTGGATCCAACGGTCAGATCTCCGCGGGCAACAACGAGGTTGTCGGGCAGGTCGTGCTCGGGCCGGATGGATCGCACAACCTCAATCTGCGGTTCAGCGCGCTGCGGCTGGAGGATCCGATTCCCGCTCCGGCGATTGATTTCAGCGGCGCGCCGTCGAGCAATCCCGGCGGCGTGCCCAGAAACCTCACCGTCACCGGCACCACCACACTGCCCGCGGGAACCTACTACTTCAACAGGATCACGCTGGCCAACAACGCGACTCTGCGTTTCGCCGGCCCGGCCACCGTCTACGTCGACGGCAACATCACCTTCGCGCAGTCCGGCAGGATCGAAGCGTTCGACGGGATTCCAGCCAACCTCAAGATTCGCCAGCGAGGCTCCGGGACCAATTTCGGCGGGTCCAATGCCAACACCGTCGATGTCACCGCCGACATCGAAGCGCCGCAGACCGACTTCCACGCCAAGAACAACGCCACGCTTCGCGGGCGCGCCGTTTTCAACAGCATCGAAGCCAAGAACAACCTGGATCTGTTTTACGACCAGTCGCTCAACGCGACGCTGGCGGGGGTCAGCCAGCGCTGGCCGGTGGCCGTGGTGCAGTGATCCTCGTCGCGGAGCAATTTCCCCGCCGCATTTCAAGTCGAATCTGTCGCGATTTTTCAGCTTGACAATCGAGCAGGCCGCGACCTGCCCGTATATCCGCCACCGGCGGCACAGGTCTTCACTTCTCACGTCCGATACCGCAGGGTCCGCCTTCGATTCGTCTGGCCTGTTCGGGGGCAGGGCGCATGATTCCTCCACGCACCAGCTCACCGTCGCGCCGAGGGACATCCGGGCGCAGGTCCGTGAGCGGCGATTGCACCCCAGGAGGAACCCGCCGATGCGAAAAACCGGACACAGGGGCGTTTCGACGATTTATGCGGTGATCGCGCTGGTGGTCTTCTGCGCGTTCTGCTCATTGGGGGTGGACCTGGGGCGGGTGCAGTTGGCGAGGTCCGAGCTCCAGGCTGCCGCCGACGCCGCCGCACGCCACGCCGCCACCGGCCTGGCCGACGGCACCGCCCTGGCCAAAGCCCGTGCCGCCGCCTCCGACAACAAGGTCGATGGGCAGACGGTGGCAATCCAGCCCGGCGACGTGCTGCTGGGCAACTGGGACGCCGCCTTGACCCCTCGCTTCAGCTCCGCCCGCACACCGCTGAACGCCGTGCAGGTCAGCCTCGCCCGCAGCCACGCCAACGGCAACCCCATCCCCCTGCTGTTCGCTGCAATTCTCGGGCAGGAATCCTGCGACGTGCGGGTCTCGGCCATCGCCACCGTCGCGCCGGCCCTGCCCAAGGGCTTCATCGGACTCAATGGCGTGACTGTCAAGAACAATCTGATCTCCGCCGGATACAACTCCTCGGTCAACACCGTCCCGGCGCTGAGCTATCGCGCCGCGGGCATGGTCGGGTCCAACGTCTCGATCACTGCGGCCCAGAATGAGGTCGCCGGGCTGGTCGTGCTCGGACCGTCGGCCAGCCACAACCTCAATCTCGCCGATCCGCCCTTGCGCATCGACGAGCCGATCCTCACACCCATGCTCGATTTCGCCGCCGCTCCCGCCGCCAATCCCAGCGGCGTGCCAAAAGACCTGACCGTCAGCGGCAACACGGTGCTGCCGGGAGGAACCTATCACTTCAATTCCATCACCCTGCGAAACAACGCCTCGCTGAGCTTCTCGGCCCCGGCCACGCTGTACATCGACGGCAACGTCACCTTCCTTCAGAGCGGTCATATCACGGCGTACGGTTCGGTGCCGGCGAACCTGAGGATCTTCCAGCGCGGGGCCGGGACGATCTTCGGTGGCAGCACCGCCAACAACATTGACGTGTGCGCCGTAATCGAAGCGCCACAGACCGCGTTCATCGGCTGGAACGGCGCCTCCCTGAAGGGCGCCGCCACCTTCCTCAGCATCGAAGCCAAGAACAACCTGGAGCTGTATTACGACGAGTCGCTTCACCGCACGCTCGACGGCTCCGACCCGAGCCGAGTAGCACTGGTGAAATGACGCGCCGCCCGCATCAGAACCGCGACAGGGACGCCACATCCTCCGGCAGCGGCGCCTGCGGCTGGCTGTGCGGCTCATTCAGACCAATCTCTTCGTCGGTGAGATAGCAGCCGGGGTCGGCGGCCCAGGGGTCGCCGCTGGAGATCTCCGCGCGGGCGCGCAGGCCTCCGCCACACACGTCCTTGAACTTGCAGGCTCCGCATCGGCCCTTGAGCAGGGGCAGGCGATCCTTCAGCCCGGCCATGATCGGGTCGCTGGTGTCCTGCCAGATCTCGCTGAACTTCCGCTGTTTGACATTGCCGAAGCTGCGATACATGGAGAACTGGTCGGCGTGGACATCGCCGTAGAAGTCGATGTTGGCGATTCCGACACCGCTGGAATATCGCCCGCCGCCATTCCAGCGGATCATCTCCAGCACCTGTTGCGCGCGGGGGTGATTCTCGCGGAGCATGCGCAGATAGAGGTAGACGCCATCGCAATGGTTATCGACGGTGAGGATCTCGACGCGCTTGCCGCGCTGCACCAGGTCATTGGTGCGGGTGATGATGGTGTCGATCGCCTGCCGCGCCATCGCCGGGGTCAGGGCCAGCAGGTCCTTGCCCCTGCCCGCCGGACACAGGTGGTAGAAGCAGGCGCGATCGATGCCTTCACGCTCGATCAGATCAAACAGCTTGTCCAGGTTTTGTGCGGTGTGTCGCGTGAGAGTAAGCCGCAGGCCAACCTTCTGCCCGACGTCCACGCAGTGCCGGAATCCGCGCATGGTGCGCTCGAAGGCGCCCTGCACGCCGCGGAACTCGTCGTGGATCGCGGGAATCGCGCTGTCCAGGCTGATGCCGACGTAAGCGAACTGAAGGTCCTTGAGCTTCTGCGCAGTGGGCCGGTCGATGAGTGTGCCGTTGGTGGAAAGCACGACGTGAAGCCCGCGCGATCTTGCATGTGCCGCCAGCTCGAAGATGTCCTGACGAACCAGCGGTTCTCCGCCACTGAACAGAACCGCCGGCACCTTGAACTCGGCCAGGTCGTCCAGGACGGCCTTGGCCTGCTCGGTGGTTAACTCATCGGGGTACTTTTTGGCCTCGGAATCGGTGTAGCAGTGAATGCACTTGAGGTTGCAGGTTCGGGTCAGGTTCCAGACGACGATCGGACGGCGCTGGCTGGCGCTTTTGGCGACCGCCATTCGCTGGTGGGCCGGCGGGTCAATCTGGGTGATCTTTCGCCCGTAGCGGTGCGGGGTGCTGGGCGTTTCCAGCCCGCCGTAAAGCACACTGATGTCGATCATCGGGACCTCCGATCGCCTAAATCAGGATAATATTATCCTGAATTATGCGGATAACAACCACCGTGCCAGCGAATTGATCCGGCTCTGGCCGGGAAAATCGGGGTTTTTTGCCCGGCGGCACGCCATGCCAGACGCTGGCTTCTCAGAAATGGGAACGCCGTCGCCGGGCCGACCGGAAGCTATTCAGCGACGCGCCAGGTCAGCAGTCTACACCGGGTTGGTGGATTACGGCGCCTCGAGCCTGGCCGCCGCCGACTCGATCAACTGCTTGAGCAGCGAACGGTGGCAGCGGCGAGGATCGGTGCAGTGCGAGGAGCACAGCAGCGTGAGGTTTTCGCCATTGCGCAGGCGGCGGGCAAGTTCCTGGATCGCCTGCCGTTGGGGGCGCATCTCACGCAGATAGGCCGACCGATACGCCGACCACGGGATCGGCGTCCTGCCGCCCTTGCCGTATACCGCCGCATGCAGCGCCACGCTGGGACCGAGGTTGGGCATCCACACGTCCCAAGTCTGCTGTGACCTGGAGACGCCCCGTGGGCGATATCGCGTAATCAGCACGCGCAGCCCTTCATCGGCGGCGGCGGGCGGATCGTTCCATCGACGCGTGTAAATGGCCATGATTCGATGCCCGCAACAACGTCTCGCTGGAATCATAGGCGATTCAACATTCCCAACCGTTACTGGTTCTGATTGCAATAGAAGTGTTTGCCGCTTCGGCTCCAAGCTGGCCGGTTTCGGGCGTTCACCGCAAGCCTGACACACAGTAGGATGCGGATGCGATGGCATCGGTTCTGGTAGTTGACGACGATGCTGACGCCGCCGAGGCGCTGTGCCGCTTTTTGAGGAAAGCCGGGCACACCGTGGAATGTGTCGCCAATGGTCGGGAAGCATTGGCCTCAATCCTGACCGCCGCCCCGAATGCCGTGGTTCTGGACCTGGCGATGCCTGAAATGGATGGCGCCAGATTCCTGGAAGTGCTCCGCTCGTACCTGCGTCTTCAGTCGCTGCCGGTGGTGCTGTGGACCGCCCTGCCCCACAGCCCGATTCTGGACAAAGCCCGCCGGCACGGTGTGGCCGCCGTCCACTTCAAGCCCTCCGCTTCGTACAGAGAGATCCTGCGCAGCATCGAACAGGCAATGACCGGTCCGCCAAACTGAGGCAACGGCTTTGAAACGAAAAGTGCTGGCTTAGTCGAAAAGCTGACCACAATCTAGGCACGGCGGTCGGTCCGCATCCCTGTTGCGCGCTTTTTCGGCACCGCCGGTCTATCCCCGCCGACGCCAAAACTGCACGCCGTGCCCGTTTTTCCGGTGTTGCCCGCGGTTTTGCCGCCTTGAGGCGCGCGTGGCACGCCTGTTGTTCTGCATCGCCAAAACGGGCTTTCTTCGGTCGCTCACGGCAGAGGTTCGGGACAGTCCCATCACCCACCGTGCGCGCTGATCCAACGCCAAAGGAGCACAACCCATGCAGATGATCGAGGCGATCATCAAGCCTCACAAGCTCGACGCAGTCAAGGCCGCGCTGGCGAGGCTGGGAATCCTGGGCGTGACCGCGATCGAGTGCAAGGGATTCGGGCGTCAGATGGGACATACCGAGCGATACCGCGGGGCGAAGATGGACGTCGGATTCGTCCCCAAGGTCCTGTTGAAAATCTGCGTGAAGTCGGATGAGGCGGCGACGGCGGTGGAGGCGGTCGTCAACGCCGCCCGCACCGGAGAAGTCGGGGACGGCAAAATCTTTGTCTATCCGGTCGGGCAGGTCATCCGCATCCGCACCGGCGAAAAAAACGAAAGCGCACTCTAACGGAACCACCGCGTACTTGGCGCTATCAGACGAGAGGAATGAGCACTATGGGCACTTCGACCAGTGGGCCAACACCACGTCGCAGACTTCACATGCTTCTTACCGCAGGCGCCGCCATCGCACTGCTGACCGCACCGACAGTGGCGCTGGCACAGGACGCGGCGGCCGCGCCCCTCACCGCCGCTGACGTGGACGCCAAGCTCAGCAACGCCACCTACGTCGCCAACACGGTCTGGACCCTGATCGCCGGCATGCTGGTCTTCTGGATGAACGCCGGCTTCGCCTGCCTGGAAACCGGACTGTGCCGACGAAAGAACGCGGTGAACATCCTGGCCAAGAACTTCATCGTCTTCGCGATCAGCTCGATCGCGTTCTGGGTGATCGGGTTTGGTCTGATGTTCGGCGACGGCAACGGGTTCATCGGCAAGACCGGGTTCCTGCATGATCTGATCAGTGGCGACAAGGATGGCAAGGTGCTGGGATTTGCCAGCCTGGACTGGGCGAACGTTCCGCTGGCCGTGAAGTTCTTCTTCCAGCTCGTATTCGCCGGGACCGCGGCGACGATCGTCTCCGGGGCCGTTGCCGAACGAATCAAGTTCGGCACGTTCATGCTCTTCAGCTTCATCCTGGTGGCACTGGTCTATCCGGTCACCGGGCACTGGATCTGGGGTGGTGGTTGGCTGGGCAGCAGAGGCTTCCACGACTTTGCCGGCTCGACGGTGGTGCACAGCGTGGGCGGCTGGGCGGCGCTGGCGGGCGTGCTGCTGCTGGGGCCGCGACTCGGGAAATATCTGCCTGATGGCACGGTTCGCCCGATCCCGGGTCACAACATGGGCCTGGCGGCGCTGGGTTGCCTGATCCTGTGGCTGGGCTGGTTCGGCTTCAACCCCGGCTCGACGATGGGCGCAGTGCCGGGGATCGGCTACATCGCCGTCACCACCAACACCGCCGCCGCCTTCGGCGCCGTCGCCGCCACCATCACCGCCTGGATCGTCCTGGGCAAGCCGGACCTGTCGATGGTGTTGAACGGCTGCCTGGCCGGTCTGGTGGCGATCACCGCGCCGTGTGCGGTGGTGAGCGTTTCGGGAGCCGCGATCATTGGCACGATCGCCGGCGTACTGGTCGTGTTCAGCGTGCTGTTCTGGGACAAGATGAAGATCGACGATCCGGTCGGCGCGCTGAGCGTGCATCTGGTCTGCGGCGTGTGGGGCACGATCGCCGTCGGACTCTTCGCAGCCCCCAGCGCCCTGGAGCTGGCCCTGGGCGTGGCCAAGCCCGGTTTGTTCTATGGCGGCGGCGCCGAGCAGCTTCTCACGCAGCTCATCGGCATCGGTGCCGTCGCGGTGACCGTTTTCGGCGTGTCACTATTGGCCTGGGCGATCCTCAAGCTCACCGTCGGCATCCGCGTCAGCGAAGCCGAGGAGATCGAGGGACTGGACATCGGCGAGCACGGGATGGAAGCGTATCCGGGCTTCGGCTTCGACCAGGTTCTGGGCACGCCTTCGCCCGAGCCGGTTGGCAGCGGCGCCGAGACGTCGGTGGCCGCCCCGGCAATGGCACGCACCGCCACGGCTCATTAGCAGCGTCATCCGCCTGCGGCGAGCCGACGATCGCCTGTGGTCGTCGGCCCGCCGCGGCGTGTAACTCGTGATCAGAATCAGACGTCTCACAACACTTCCAGAGGTCCACATGCAGATGATCGAAGCCATCATCAAACCCCAGAAACTCGATGCCGTGAAAGCCGCACTGGCCAAAATCGGAATCCTGGGCGCCACCGCGGTGGAGGTTAAAGGTTACGGCCGGCAGGCCGGACACACCGAACGCTACCGCGGCGCTAGGATGGACGTCGGATTCGTCCCCAAAATCCAGTTGAACGTCTGTGTCAAGTCGGAGGACACGGAAAAGGCCGTTCAGGCAATCGTCGAGGCGGCGCGCACCGGCGAGGTCGGAGACGGCAAGATCTTCGTGTATCCGGTCAGCCAGGTGATCCGAATCCGCACCGGCGACCGGGATGAAAAGGCGCTCTAGGCGATCGCGGCGCAGGCGACCGCACGCGCATCGCGCCGGACCGAACAAGTTCTCTCAAGTTGCCCCTGCCCGGGCCGCACAGCGTCGCACCCCTCACCTGGCCCGGCTGGACATTTGTATGACGCGCCACGGCGGCATGAACCACCGCCGGGCGCTGGAGGAACCAACCGATGCATCGCTCCTGCAATTCCCGTTGCGCTTTGTCGCACGGCGTGACCTGGACAATCGTCAATGTGCTGCTTGTGGGCTTCTGGCTGTGGTTGATCCTAGTCCCCGGCTCGGTGGCCCGCGGCCAGGAGGCTTCCGCATCGCAGCAGCAGCATGAGAAGGTCTTCGTCGGCGCCGCCGCCGACGGAACGCCCTATCAGCCCAACAGTGGCGATACTGCCTGGATGCTGACCAGCGCGGCCCTGGTGTTGATGATGACCGGACCGGGACTGGCACTGTTTTACGGCGGGCTGGTGCGGCGAAAGAACGTGCTGGCAACGATGATGCAGAGCTTCATCCTCATGGCGGCGGTCACGGTCGCCTGGGCGATTGTCGGCTACAGCCTGGCGTTCGACACGGGCAATGCGTTCATCGGCGGGTTGGACTTTGCATTTCTGCGAGGCGTGGGCGATCAGCCCTGCGAATACGCCACCACGATTCCGCATACCACGTGGATGGTGTATCAGCTCATGTTCGCGATCATCACGCCGGCGCTGATCAGCGGCGCGTATGCCGAGCGGATCAAGTTCAGCGCCATGCTGGTGTTTTCGGTGCTGTGGCTGCTGGTGGTGTATTGTCCGATGGCGCACATGGTCTGGGGCAAGGGTGGGCTGTTCAACTGGGGTCTTCCGGGCAGCCCGAACCTGCCAGCGCTGGATTTTGCCGGAGGAACGGTGGTGCACATCAGCTCGGGGGTCTCGGCGCTGATGTGCGCGCTGGTGCTGGGGCGGCGGCGGGGGTATGGGCGCGTTCCCATGCCGCCACACAGCGTGGTGCTCAGCGTCGTGGGCGCGGCGCTGCTGTGGGTGGGTTGGTTCGGGTTCAACGGTGGCAGCGCGCTCTCGGCCGGGGCGCTGGCCAGCAGCGCGTTCGTCGCCACTCACTTTGCCGCCGCCGCCGCTGCGCTGGGCTGGGCCTTTGCCGAGTGGATCAAGACCGGCAAACCGACGGCGCTGGGCGCGATCTCCGGCGCGGTGGCCGGGCTGGTCGTGATCACGCCCGCCAGCGGGTTTGTCACCCCGATGGCCGCCATCGCCATGGGCGCGATCGGAGGGGTCGTCTGTTTCTTCGCCGCCACGAGCCTCAAGCAGGCCATGGGATACGACGATTCGCTGGATGCGTTCGGCGTGCACGGCGTGGGTGGCACGGTGGGCGCGGTGCTCACGGGTGTGTTCGCCACCGCTTCGATCAACTCTCTGATCAAGACCGACACGACGAACTTTCAGGGTCTTTTGGCGGGAAACCCGACGCAGCTTGTGAATCAGACGCTGGCCGCGGGGATCACCTGGATCATCGCCGCCGTCGGCTCGCTGCTGCTCTTGAAGATCGTGGATCTGCTGATTGGCCTGCGCGTCAGCGAAGACGACGAGCAGCTTGGTCTGGACCTCAGCCAGCACGGCGAGTCGGGATACAACCTTGAGGACGTGTCGATTTTCGGCTCGGAGGTGGCGGACGGCCCGGCACTGGCGTCGGCAAGCCACGAACCCGCGCCCGCCGCTGAGCAGGCGCATCCGTGAGTCTGGCTGGTCCGTGGCCTGTGCGGCGGCGCAACCTTGCGGAGCCTGTTTCGCGCCTGGTTCGGCCAAGCCCACAGCCATGGATGATTCCAATCGCGTTTCCGAGCAGCGTGGTGCGGGCGTGGCGCGGGCCGGCCCTGCCGGTGATCGGCGGCGCGCCGGCGCCGGTCACCGCGAAGCCCCGACGGGCCGGCGCGCTCAGGCAATCGACTGGCCGCTCTGGCTGGCGCGGATCGAGCGGCACCGCCGATTGCTGCACCGCCGCCAGCACCAGAGCTTCACCCGACTGTCCGATTCCGGCCTGGTCCTGGCCACCTGCAACAGCTTCCGCGTCGACGGCATCGATGTGGATCAGGCGACGGTCTGGCAGGCGCTGTCGCGCAGCCCTTCGCAGCGGCGCATGCGCTCGCGCGCCATCCAGCGAATCCGCAATCACGTGGCGATCCTCCACAGCATCGACAACGCGCTGCGCCGCGGCCAGCCACTCAAAACTGCCGCGGTCATCCGCTGGTACACATCGATCGCGGGCGGGCTTTCGATCACCGAAATCGGATCGGACAAAATCCGTCGACTGGAGCACATCGTGCGGCGAATCAACTCTCCGCATCTGCGATTGCGGCCCGCACTTCAGGAGATCGCCCGCACCTACGCCGAGTTGATCAGCGACCCGCTGTTCCCCGCCTTCAACGGCATTCTGGCCAGACTCATCCTGCGCTATCACCTGGGAAGATGTGCGCTGCCGCCGGGAATCGATGGCCCCTCGATCCCGCTCCAGACACCCTGCACGCCAGACCAGGTGCTCGCCCACCTGCTTGCCGGTATCTGTCACTGCTATGAGCAGGCACAGGCAAACCGCGATCGGGAATAGGTCGCAACGACAAGCCGATCACGCCCCGCCCGCGGCGCTGGCGGCGGCCAGCATGGCCTGCACCTTGCCCATGATCTTCTTTTCGCAACCCGGCACGCTCAGCACATCGCATTCGGTGCCCAGGATGAACGGATGGCCCACGGCGGACATCTTCTCCCGCAGCTCCCTGGCCATGCGCATCACGTCATCGCGCGTGCACAGCTCGTCGGAATAGAACTTCTTGCTCGGCAGGTTTCCGTACAGCACGGTCGTTGGCGGCACGACTCTGGCGTCTTCCCACAGCTTGCGGCTGGAACCCAGACTCAGAATCGCCGGGTCCAACTGCGTGAACCGCTGCACCATCCAGGTCGTCAGCTCGCCGCAGCAGTGGAAGAACAGATCCACGCCCCAGGCGTTCATCAGCGACTTCAGCCGCTGATTGTAGCGCATCACGTAGCGGTCAAAGATGTCCGAGCCAGCCTCGATCTGTTTGGGCGAAATGTAGGCGACGTTGGCCGCCGGCTCGGCCACGAAGATCAGCCGCGCGCCAGCCTGGATCTGCCTGGAAATCGACCGCAGGATGATCAGCGTCGAGAGCTCCAGCACCCGCTCGACGGTTCGGACCTCTTCATCGTCGGCGGCGGTGACACCGGACCCGGCCATGAACAGCGGCGTGATCGGGTCGGCCAGCAGCTTGGTCATCAGCGAGAACGGCCCGATGGTCATGCCGACGGGAATCAGGTCGGTCTGGTCGCGGATGAATCGGATGGCGTCGATGTTGGCTTGCAGGCGTGGATCGCTGGGATCCGACAGATGCCGCCGAACCCGCTCGATCACTTCATCGCCGGGACATTGGCTGAAGTGATACTGGGCGACCTCGTCGGCAGGCACGCCAAGCATCTGAAGCAGGGCGGCCTTCTCCAGCGTCAGATCCATCACGGGCAGCGCCAGAGGCGTGCCGTATCGCCGCGCCGCCTCCGCCAGCACCGCCCCCAGCCGCGCCCCGTCGTGCAGGATCGCTTCGTGATCCGCATGCTCGCGAAGCACCAGATCCGTCCCCACCGGCATGGCCAGCCCCCTGGCCGCCAGGTTCAGGTAATACCCACGATCCATCATCTACTCTCCGCAGTTTTGTAAGGATCTTCTGCCCCACGTAGTAGTGGGAGCGGAGGGATTCGAACCCCCAACCAAGGGATTATGAGTCTGTCAAGACAAAAACACGAATCGTCTCGATTTACCGACTCATTCGCACTCCCGACGCCCCACGCAAAGCCCCTACAGGCACGGCTTTCGGCCCAAAACGAGCCGCACGCGGGCGAAATTCCCTTGAGACACGCAACCGCGTCTCTTTAGGCACTGGCCCCGCACGGACTCGAACCGTGAACCAAGCGGTTATGAGCCGCCTGCTCTAACCATTGAGCTACAGGGCCGGACGATCAATCATAGCGATGCTTCGCGACGTGTGAAGGATGCCGCCCAAACGCCGTACAAACGGCAAATAACGCGCAAATGCACCGCAGAAGAGAAAATCGGTCAAGACCGCACCACGGGCGAGGACGCGACTACCCGTTTCTCAGGTTAGCTTTTGGGGGCTGACCAGGAGCTATTCCCAAATCCTGTGGACGGCCGCGACAGGTTAAGCGGCGATTCGTTCTCCGTCGACGAACACGATGCCGTCGATCAGGTCCTGCAATCTCTCGCTCCCGTTCAACTTTCTCCAGCGTGACTCGGCCTTGCGGGCCAGTTTGAAAGCCATGGCGATTCCCGCCTCACGAGAGCCCGGGCCCTTGGTGCGGTAGGTTCGCAGCCGCACCGTCGCGAACGTGCTCTCGATCGGGTTGCTGGTCCGCAGGTGCTGCCAGTGCTCGGCGGGAAAGTCGTAGAACGCCAGCAGCTCGGCCCGATCCTTCTCCAGACAATCCGTGGCGCGCGGCCACTTGGCGCCGTACACCTCGATGAAGCGGTCGAACGCCTTGGTGGCATCCGACCGGGTCGCCGCCATCCAGATCTGGTGCAGCATCGTCTTGGCCGCCGGCTGCTCGCCTTTGGGCAGCTTGTCCAGCACATTGCAGGTCTTGTGCACCCAGCAACGCTGATGGCGGGTCGAGGGGAACACCTTGCCCAGGGCGATCCAGAAGCCCAGGGAGCCGTCCCCCGTGGCCAGCCTGGGCGCGATCGCCAGCCCGCGGGATTTGCAGTCCAGCAGCAAGCTTGTCCAGCTCGTCTCGCTCTCGCGCTGCCCATCGACCATCGCGATCAGCTCCTTGCGGCCATCGGCAGTCGCGCCCATCAGCACCAGTAAACACGGGCGATCGTCGCTCAGCCGGCAGCCGAAGTACAAGCCATCGGCCCAGACATAAACGTAATGTTTGCCCGACAGATCCCGCCGGCTCCAGTCTTCGTATTCGCCGTGCCAGACCGCCAGCATCCGCGTCACGCTGGTGGCCGACAACCCCGATCCATCGAATCCCAGGTGCACCAGGGCATCGGGCATCTCGCCGGTGCTGATCCCCTTGAGATACAGCCACGGCACCAGTTCCTCGATCGCACGGGTCTTACGCAGGTAACGCGGCAGGATCTTGCTGGTGAAGCGGAAGCGCACGCCGTTCTCATCGACGCGGCGGTCGTCCACCCGCGGTTGATGCACTTCGATCGGGCCGACGCCGCTGAGGACCGTCCGCGGCTGGTGATGGCCGTTCCGCACCACCAGGCGGTGGCCGGCATCGTCCCGATGATGCGCGTTGGCGTTGATGTAATCGGCGACCTCCTCCTCGATCGCCTTCTGAAGATAGCGGCGGGCGCCCTCGCGGGCGATCCGTTCCAGGGTCAAATCGACCACTGAATCGGTTGCCAGCCGCAGGGCAAGCGTGGATGATGACATGTGGCGTATCCTTCCTGGCCTCGTGGGCCAAACGGGTTCCTGAATCAAACCAGTTACCCAGGGTACGCCGCTTTTATTGCCGCGTCACCGTCCACAGCTTTTGGTCATAGCTCCTGACCAGGCTTGAAAAACAGGTACCTCCGGCTGCATGTTGTGGGTTGCTGAACTCACCAACAGACAACCGGAGGTGTCACGATGCCAGGCATGGAGGCCAGGCTTGGCAATCGGCGGGCGGAGCTGCGACAGTTCTTGAATCAGTTTTGTCCAGCGCTGGACCGGGTGTGGCGGCGGTTTTTCTTTCAATCGATCACGGGGATCCTCTTGAGCGGTTCGATGATGGTAGCCCGATGGCTGCGGTTCATTCATGACCGCTGCCGTGATCGATTCTGGCGCCACAAGCGGCTGCTCAACCAGATCCATCGGGGCAAGTGGGATGCTGCGGCGGTGCTGAGCAAGTATCAGGAACAATGGGACAAGCGGGTGCAGGTTCGACACGCCGTTGATCATTGATCTGTCCGACCTGCCGCGGCCGCGAGCCAGCAAGCTGAAGTATCTGGCGCTGGTGCGCGACGGCGGCGAAGGGGAACTGGTCAGCGGCTACTGGTGCCTGGAGATTTACGCCCGCTTGAGCAGGCACTGCATCGCGCCGCTGCTGTTGCGGCCTTACAGTTGAGAGGATCCCTCCGTTTCCAGCGAAAACGCGATGATTTTGCAGGGCATGGACCAGGTGCTTGAGGCCAGCGAAGGCCGCGGCGTGCTGGTGATGGACCGCGGGGCCGATCGCGGTGAGTTGCCGGTTTGCTGGATCGACGCCGGGCGGCGGTTTGTCATTGGCCAGCGTGGCGACAGGCAGGTGATCCTGCCCAATGGCGTTCACATCGAGGTGTCACTGCTGATGGACCGTCTGCTGCAAGCCTCCAGCGGGCCGATCGTCTATCAGCAAGTGAGTCTGCCGGACCGGCCAGAGGCACCGCTGTGGCTGGTGGCCAAAGTGCTGCCCGGAAAGGATCACCCGCTGTGTTGAGCAGCCTTCGATGCGAAAACCTGCAGCAGGCTCAGGCCGTCTTGCAGTACTATCGCTGGCGATGGAGCTGTGAAGAGGCTGCGCAGTTTCTCAAGAGCGGGCTGCACTTGGAGCGGATCGGGCTGCGAACGTACGAATCTTTTGAGCGATTGCTGCCGCTGGCCATGCTGACGATGGGGTTCATGAGCTGGCTGGCCCTGATGCGACCTTCGCTGATGCAGTGGCTGTGCAAACGCGCGGTGGTGAATTTACCACCACGACGGGTAGGGTCAAGCCTTCGCGACGCCCCCTAGCGAAAGTTGCCCGTTTCCCTAATATATAGGCACGATGCCGAGAGCTACAGAGGACCTTGAAGCCCATGCCGCGAAGTTCTGGCCGACTGCGCTCGCCCAGCGCGCGCATACGACCAGCATCGTCCCGAAGCTTCTCGAGTCGCAAGAGAAGTTCATCGGAATCTTGTACGTCGCCGACGCCTCACCTACGGCTTGGAAGGACGTACTGGCGGCGACGGCCGGAATGCCCGCGAACCTGTTCCTGAAACATCTGATCGTGTTGTCCGATGTTAGCGGCGAAATGCTCCAGCGCTACCGCACGTACATCGACAGGTTTTTCTCCAACAGGGCGATGACGTTCCGTTGGAAGGATGCGGAGCACACGTACAAGTTCTGTTCGTGCGACAGGTGCCGAACGTGGACAAACCGCGTTCTGCAAGTCGACGGAGCCGGGCTTGCTCGCCCGGCGAGTCTTACCGACCCGATGCAAGACGTGGCGATGCTTCTCATCCACGGCGGCACGTCGATTGAACCTGGCTTGCCTGATGACCTCATCGAAAAGTGCATCATCGGTTCGCTCATCGGTAGAAAGCGTGAACTCGATACGTTTGTGCGACAGCGGTATATCCACGTTAGCCGTATCACGGGCGGCGCGACTGCAAACACGATGGGCCAACTGTGTCAGGCCTACGTCAGAGAGCATCTACAGAATGCGCTCCCGAATTGGGACTTCTCAAAGCACACGATACCGGGCATCAGCCAGAATGCGGGCCGCACTGATATGTCGTTTGACTTGGTTGCCGAGTCGCCGACGCGGAAGTTCTGCGCAATCGAAGTGAGTTTCCAGGTAACAACCAACAGCACTATTGAGCGTAAGGCTGGCCAAGCCGCCGACCGCCAACGGCTCTTGCATAAAGGCGGGCATAAGATTGCTTACGTGATTGACGGCGCGGGCAACTTCCAACGACGTTCCGCACTAGCCACCATCTGCCAGCACAGCGATTGCACCGTCACCTTCAAAGATGAGGAATTAGACGCGCTCGCAGAGTTTCTACGGAGAATGGAGTGACTAGGGACGACTGACATGGCTAGGCGCAAATCCAAGTCGCGTGTGAAGCGGCTCAGCGGGCGTGAGACGGTACTGCGCGGATGCTCGCCCGACCTTCCCGCTAGGAAAGTATTACGACGTTGGGGCTCGTTGCGCGGGAATTTATTGCACGCACGGAATTACCTATGAGAGTGAAGAATGCAATTATGACCGCGCAACGTGCCGCGAAGAAAATCCGTGCTGCGATAGAAGCGCAACCTATGGACGTTAGGACCTATGGCTCATCAAAGTGAGAATTCGAAGCGGCTCACGATTCACACGCTCGACGTGTCGAATCTAAGTGCGCTTCCCACGCCTAGTCGGGAGAGTGCAGCCGTTTGGCTTTTCGTTTTGCCGTTTGGGCGCACGATTGCCGATGCTGAGAACTCCGAAGCATGGTTCGCGGCGATTCATCGCTTTGCGCTGTCACTTCACGAGCAGTCTGTCGTCGCGATGCTTACATCGGCGCAGGATGCAGCGGAGACCTGGCCGCGTCTGAGTGATGTGATGCAGTTTCAGCTTTGGGTTGCCGTGAAGCTCGATAAGCCGATCGTTCGCACTGCGTGCCAGCTTCCCGAGCATCATGCGGCGCTGTTGATCCTGTCGAAATATCGAACGTCGCTAAAGCACACTAAGACGCGAATCGGTTACACGTACTGTCCGGCATGCGACAAGACAACCAAGGATTATGGCGGAAAGAAACACACGTACCACGAATACGGCACGTTACTTTCCGATGTTTGGCGAGACATCGTGTACAAGCCCGGCGAGCATCCGACCGACATTACGACGCGACTGGCCGACCTTTTCGGTCTAGACCCATTTCGCAAGCTCACGGTTGTAAATCTTGGTGGCGTTCGTTCGTTGCATCCGAAGCAAATTGAGCCGGAAGCGAGCCCGACGCCACGGGGCGGAAGTCGGACGCAACTGGAATCGCGGCTCATCAACGGTGACTCACTTGCGGAGCTTCGCAAGCTACCCGACAACTCGGTTGACTTCTGTTACGCCGATCCGCCGTACAATCTCGCGAAGCGTTACGACTCATGGGACGATGCCATTGACGTGAAGGAATATCTGGCGTGGTGTGACAGTTGGATTGACGAGCTTGCCCGCGTGCTGCGTCCGGGTTGCACTTGCGCCGTGCTGAACATTCCGATTCTCGCAATTCGACACTTTCAGCACATGAAACGCGAGCTTGTATTTCAATCTTGGATTGCCTGGGAAGGGTTGAGCCTACCCGTGCGGATGATTATGCCCGCACATTACGCGACGGTCTGTTTTTCCAAGGGCGTGGCGCGACCACTTCCGGGACTTACGCGAAAGTCTCACACCCCGCTGGAGCAGTACGCGCTTACAACGCTTCGAGAGAATTATTGCGTGCGTCAAGCGTGCGTTGCGATGCGACAGCGTGCGCGACATCCCGACCGCGAGCCAATTACCGACCTTTGGTGGGACATTCATCGGCTCAAGCACAACTCGCGTCGTGTAGATCATCCATGCCAACTGCCGCCCGCGCTCATGCGGCGGCTCATCGCCTTGTTCACGAATGAGAATGAGCTAGTGCTAGACCCCTTCAATGGCGCGGGCACGACCACGCTTTGCGCCGCTGGTCTTGGGCGACGATACATCGGAATTGAATTGTCAGAGAAGTATCACGCAATCGCGCTGGCGCGACACAAGCTATTGCAAGAGGGCGGCGACCCGTTTGAGAAGGTGAACGGAGTGCCCAAGGCAAAGAACAGCCGCGTCGAACGCATCGGCGGCATACGCTACGAAGTTCCGAAGAAAACATTGCAGCTTGAAGTGAAGCGCGTCGCGAAGATATTGGGGCATATCCCTTCTCGCGATGAGCTTGAGCGATACGGGAAGTATCCGATCAGGTATTACGATGAGTATTTTATTAGCTGGGGTGAAGTGTGCGCGGCAGCTCGCACAACGGGCATGAATGAAACTCGCAACGGGCCGAAGGTCAGTGTGGCGATTCATCAACCGACGCTTTTTGATCCAGTATTGCCCAAATAGAGCAACAGTCATAGCCTAGCGGCATTTCTCAAGCGAAATTGGAAGAAATGAACCGCCGACGCGAGTGTACGTCGCAGAGAATCTAGCTCACTTGGAAAACGCGGAGCCCGGAATGCGAACGTGGTGGTGTGTGTGTGTCGCCGCTAGCAAAGGCACGAGGGACAGGATTCCTTTATCACAAATTCCACGGCCTTCGACCGGCGTTCAACGTTTTGCGCGTTAGGACAACCATGCAGCCACTTTGCAGCAGATACGCCATGAACACCGCAGACATCGAAGTTTTAGCGGTGTTGAAGTCCCCCATTTCCGCGACAACCCGTGTACTGGCGCATTCAATTGCCGTGCGTTATAATTGTCAACGCCGCATGTTTCCCGTCGACACGAAGACATCACCTGCTTGGCTCGAGCTGTTGAGGCTTAAAGATCGTGACGCCGTAGTTACCACCCCAACCCTTCATACCGCCCCGCGTGGGCAGGATGCTCCGCGAAAGTGACTGGTATCGATTATAGGTTGCGATCATGAGTCCCCTGCTCTGCCCTTGAGTTGCGCTCCCGACTCGATTCATCGAGGATATATATCCTATTCAAACGCGATCTCGAAGTCGCTGCCAACCTGATGGGGCAACCTGTGCTTCGTTGATACGCTATCTGCCCAACTCCCACTTCACCTGCCCCCCCACGATCGTGTGCGTGGCCCGGCCCTTGACCTTCCAGCCGGCGTACGGACAGTTGCGGCTCTTGGTCTGCATCGCCTCGGGGTCGATCGTCCACTGCAAATTCGGGTCGATCACGGTCACGTCGGCGACGGCGCCCTCGGCCAGCGTGCCGCGGTCCAGGCGGATAATCCGCGCCGGGCGGGTGCTGGTCAGGTCGATCAGTTTCATCCAGTCAATATGCCCAGGCTCGATCAGCGCCTTGATGTACAGCGCCAGGGCACACTCCAGCGACAGGATGCCGAACGGCGCATACTGAAACTCCAGCTCCTTTTCTTCGGCCAGGTGAGGCGCGTGGTCAGTCGCCAGGCAGTCGATCGTTCCGTCCTTGATCCCCTCGATGCATGCCTGCACATCCGCCGACGTGCGCAGCGGAGGGTTCACCTTGTAATTCGTGTCGTAATGCCGGCAGGATTCGTCGGTCAGCAGCAGGTGATGCGGGGCGGCTTCGGCGGTTACGTTCATCCCCTGGCGTTTGGCCATGCGGATCAGCTCCACGCTGTAGGCGGTGCTCACGTGCTGCACGTGATACCGGCAGCCGATGGTTCGGTTGAGCATCAGGTCCCGGGCGATCATGAGCTGCTCAGCCTCGGGCGGGATGCCCGGCAGCCCCAGGATGGTGCAGACAAGCCCCGCGTGCATCGCCCCGCCGCTGAGACTGGGCTCCTCGCAATGCTGTGCGATCAGCGCATCAAACATTCTGGCGTACTGAAGCGCCTTGCGCATCACCGCCGCGTCCGCCACGCCCACCCCGTCGTCGCTGAACGCGATCGCCCCGCGCGCCAGCATCGAACCCATCTCGGCCAGCTCCTTGCCTTCGCGACCCTTGGTGATCGCGCCCACCGGCAACACGTTGGCCAGACCCACCTGCTCGGATTCGCGGATCACAAACTCGATCATCCCCTCGTTATCCAGCGGCGGGCGGGTGTTGGGCATGCAGCAGACGGTAGTAAAGCCGCCCGCCACCGCCGCGGCGCTTCCCGACGCGATTGTCTCCTCTTCCTCGTCTCCCGGTTCGCGAAAGTGAACGTGAATGTCGATCAGCCCCGGTGCGACGTAGCACCCGCTGGCGTCGATCACACGATCGGCTCTGATCCCCGGACTTGCGCCCGCAGGAAGCAGCGATTCGATCTTCCCGTCGCGGATGAACAGATCCCGCCGCTGCTCAACACCCCGCGACGGGTCCAGAATCGTGCCGTTCTTGATCAACAGGCTGGACATGGTCTGGCCATCGAAAACACACCGGACACAGCGAGACTTCAGCTCGCGATGTGCCCGATTCGGTCTGTCAGTCTCCTGAAGCGGATTCTTCCCGTCGGCTCTTTCAACCCGGGATCCACATCCCTCTGCTCACCCACGTGCCGTTGCGAATCCACTTGCCCGCTCCTCACCTCTGCGCGCCAGGGGCCTTCTGTGGCATGTCCCCGGCCTGCGTCACCAGGTACAGCACCGCCATCCGCACGGCCAGGCCATTGGTCACCTGCGTGAGGATGCCGCTCTGCGGTCCGTCGGCGATGTCGCTCTGTATTTCCAGCCCGCGGTTCATCGGCCCGGGGTGCATCACGAACACATCCTTCGTGCATCGCTGAAACCTGTCCCACGTCAGCCCGAACAGATGCGTGAATTCGCGTACCGAGGGAAACTGGCTGCTTTTGATCCGCTCGAACTGCACGCGGAGCATGTTGATCACATCCACCTGCCCGATCACCTCGTCGAAGTTGTGCACCACACGCGCGCCCATCGCCTCGAAGGTGCGCGGCAGCAGCGTCGGCGGGCCGACCAGAATCACTTCCGCGCCCAGCTTCTTCAGCCCCCACAGATCCGAGCGTGCCACGCGGCTGTTGACGATGTCGCCGACGATCGCCACCTTCAACCCCTCGATCCGGCCGAAGCGTTCGCGGATCGTGTACAGGTCCAGCAAACCCTGGGTCGGGTGCTCGTGCGCTCCGTCGCCAGCGTTGACCACGCTGCACTTGACGACTCGCGAGAGGACCTCGGCGGCGCCGGCGGCTGGATGACGCACCACCAGGATATCGATCCCCATGGCCTCGATGTTCCGCGCCGTGTCGATCAGCGTTTCCCCCTTGCTCACCGACGAACCCCGCTCGGAAAAGTCGATCAGGTCGGCGCTCAGCCGCTGTGCCGCCAGTGAAAAGCTCGTGCGCGTGCGGGTGCTGTCCTCCCAGAAAGCGTTGACGACCACCCGCCCGCGCAACGCCGGAACCTTCTTGACGCTGCGGGTGGACACCTCCTTGAACGAGTCGGCCGTATCCAGGACGAATCGAATCTCCTCGGCCGAGAGTTCTTCCAGCGACAGCAGGTGCTTTCGGGTCCAGCGGAATGGGTCGATGCTCGTGGTCATCGTGGCTCAACCACAATCTCGTCGCGCCCGTCGGTTTCGGTGAAGCGGACGTTGACGCGATGGTCCTCGGGAACGTCCTTGAGCGTCAGCCCGACAAAGTCCGCCTGGATCGGCAGCTCGCGCCCGCCGCGATCGACCAGAACGGCCAGCCGGATGACGCTGGGTCGCCCGAAATCGCTGAGCGCATCCATCGCCGCCCGGACCGAGCGACCGGTGAACAGCACGTCATCCACCAGCAGCAGCGGGCGGCCGTCGATGTCGATGTCCAGATGCGTCGGGCGGACCAGCGGCCTGGGGCCGATCTCCGAAAGATCGTCCCGGTACAGGGTGATGTCCAGCACGCCGCGACCGATATTCTTGAACCCGCGGCCGCGGAGGATTTCGGCCAGGCGCTGGGCCAGCACTTCCCCGCGGGTGCGGATGCCGACGATGTTGAGCGGCTTGTCGGGATCAAACGCGCCCGCGACCGCGTTGCCCAGCGTCGCGATCAACCGCTGCACATCCGACTTGTCGTATTGTGTACGCATCTGACCTTCCGCCGCCGGGCGATTCGCAGTCGCGGCTCAGCCCGCAGCGCCACCATGTGTACACCACTCGTGCCACATCTGTCGATAGGCCGACTCCAGATCGTCAATAAAACCGGCCACGTCGCACAGCGGCGACTGCTGCATCCGCCGCCGCAGCGAGGCGCGAATCTCCGCCAGCCGATCGAGGTTCCCGGCCAGCTCCGAAGCGATCTTCACATACTGCTCATCCGATTCGCCGATCAGGTCCGTCAGGGCGACGTTGTGCAGCAGGCTGGCGCCGACGCGCGAGACGGGTGTCCGCCCCGTGCGCGTCACCACCGGCGCGCCCATCCACAGCGCGTGGCAGCTTGTCGTCCCGCCGGCGAACGGATATGCATCAAGGATGATGTCCACCTCGTTGAAATACCGCAGGTATCCGTCGAAATCGCTCCAGCCGATCAGGTCGATCCGCGCCGCCTCCACACCCCCGGCCGCCATTGCTTCAAGAATCCGTTTCCGCGTCGGCTCATCATCCAACCCGCGCGCCTTGATCGACATTCGCGCCGAAGGCACCGCCATCAGCACCTGGCTCCACAACCGCAGCACCCGGGAAGTGATCTTGTCCAGTCGATTGGCCGAGCCGAAGGTCACGAACCCCCGCTGTCGCGCTGGCAGCGGAGCAACATCGGGACACGGCTGGGGCGGACAGTAAACCCACTGCGTCCGCGGCAGCCGCGCCAGACGCTCGCTGTTGTATGCATCGGTCAGGCCTGGCGGATCGATGTGCACATCGGTGATCCGCCAATCCACCGTGCCGAGCCCGGTGGTGCCGGCGTACCCGAGATAACTGACCTGCACCGGCGCCGGCTTGCGCGCCAACAGGCCCATGCGCTTGCCGCCGTTGCTGTGCGCCGTCAGGTCGATCAGAATGTCGATCCGCTCTTGCCGGAGCATCTCCGCCAAAATCCGATTGTTTACGCCGCGCACGTCGACCCAGTGATCGGCCAGCGATTGCAGCCGTTCGCTGGTCGCGTCCGGCGACGCCACGTCGCTGTAGCAGTAGACCTCGAAGTTCGCGCGGTTGTGATGCCGCAGGATCGGCTCGATGAAGATGGCCACCGGATGCTGGCGGAAATCCTGCGAGATGTAGGCGATTTTGAGTTTGCGATCCGGCGAGCGGTCGTTGGGGTGGGGTTGAATCTCCGAGGCCAGGGGATCGGCGTGAATGCGCGCGTATTCCAGGTGCGCGGCATACAGCGCCGCCGGGTCCTCCAGGTGATACGTCAGCAGAAACAGCAGGTTGCTGTGGGCCTTGGCCCAGTTGGGGCGAAGCCGCAGAGCCTCGCGGAAGGCGGCGACGGCCTCGTCCAGCCGTCCCTGGAGGCTCAGCGCCACGCCAAGGTTCTGGTGTGCTGCGGGGTTGCGCGGATCGATCTGAACCGCGCGGCCAAGCTGCTCGATCGCCTGACCGTGTCGGCCCTGCATGCTGAGCACGCTGCCCAGGCTCACCATCGCCGCCACGTTGCCCGGATCCATCCGCAGCACGGCCTGCCAGTGCGCGATGGCCTGCTCGGTCCGTCCGAGCATCGCCTCCACTTCGCCCAAGCCCACCCGCGCCGCAAGCAACCCGGGCTGAAGCTCCAGCGCCTTGCGATAGGCCGATTCGGCTTCCTGAAGGCTTCCGATCCGATACAGCGCATCGCCCAGGGCATAGCGCAATTCGGCCGAGCTGCGCCTCAGCGTCACGGCCTGGCGAAACACCTCCACCGCCTCGCGGCTGCGCCCGCCGGCCACAAGAACACGCCCCAGCAGAGCCAACGCGTCGGCGTCAGTAGGCTTGCTCTTCAGCGCCTGGCGACACAACGCCTCGGCCTGGGGCAATTCGCCCCGGGCCAAATGCCCGGACGCCGACTGCAACAGGAAATGCGGACTCCGCGCTTCGATGCCCATGCTGCTCTTTCACTCTACTCCAGCCCCAGCAGCCCCAGGCTCGGGCGGTGGATCAACCGCTCGATCTCATCTTCTTTCAGCCGCGGCAAACAAGTGCCCTCGAGCATGCGGTTCAGGTTGCGCAGTCCGTCGATCGTGTCGTTCACCGCCGTGAACGGATAGTCCGTGCCGAACAGTACCTTGTCCCACACACCGTACTCCTGCACCAGCATCAGCGAGTGATAGAGCTGGAATGGGCGGTAATACAGCGCCGAGATGTCCGCAAAGACATTGGGATGTTTGCGGAACACCGCGATGCACTCGCCTTCGTACGGGTGACCCAGATGCGCCATGATGATCTTGACCTCCGGGAAGCGTTTGGCCACCGGATCGATCCGCCGCGGCAGCGTGCACTCCAGCGGCGCCTGGGCTATGAAGGTCGTGCCGGTGTGCAGCAGCACCGGCAGGCGCTTCTGCGTCGCGTACCGCCACAGCGGATCAAGCCTGTGATCATCGGGAAAGAACCCGGCGTACATGGGCATGAGCTTGATCCCCCTCAATCCAAGCTCTTCGTGCCCGTCGCGCATCTCGCGCTCCCAGCCGTCCTGCGTCGGATCGACGCTCAGGAAGCCGATCAGCGTGTCGGGGTGTCGGCCGACATACTCCGCGACGTAGCGATCATCGACCCACAGGTTGCTCAGGCGCGCCTTGCCGCCGAACACGATCGTTTTAGTTTCCGGCGGACACTTGGCGCGATAGTCCTCGTAGCGTACGGTCAGGTCCACCTCCACCCCTCCCCGCGCCCGCACGGCCTGACGGCGGAAGTCCTCCCCGAAATGCCTGGGATACTCCCACGTATGGCTGTGAACATCGATAATCACGCTCGGCGACCTCGGTTGTGTGGTCCGGCCAGTGTGTTGCCCCGCGGGCATCGTGCGCGTCAACGGGCCGCCAGAGCAGCAAACCCCGGCCAGCCTGCGTCAGTATCGCGCGCCGCCACGGACGCTTCAACACAGCCGCCCGCCGCCGCGCGCAGGTTTTTCTCGTCGCGCGTCCCGACCCTGCGATTCCTCAGCGCACAGGCGGGACGCCTGACGTTTATACACATTTCTGGAAGCCCTCGCTTTTTAGGCAGCAGAGTGAACAGGCGTCGCGCCCGTGCTGAGCGGCATGATGAATAGCCCGGAGATCAGACTTTCGAACTCGAGTGCACCCTGCATGGCCGGGACGGCGATGCCACAATTGCCTCGTCTCCGCTTTCATCGCAGGCACTTGGGAGTCTGAGCGAAAACGCGGGTGGTCCGAGATGTGTATAAACGACAGGCGGGGACGCCCGTGATACAGAATGGCATTCGGCCGCAGACAACGGTACGCCAGCCATCACGTGCTCTTCAGATGCTGCTGGAGCATGCTTTCCAACGCATGCGCGCTGACCCCACGCGGTGCCAGGAAACGAATGCGAGCAGATTTCACAGCGATCGTGCCTTTCAGCCCTGGCAGCGATGGTAGGTCCGCACGCGGGCGAATCCTAAGCTCCAGCAGCCGTCGCAGCGTCAGGCTCAGACCGATCGTGTGGATCGACACGTGAATCTGGCTGGAGTTCCAACTGCGAATCGTCGAGTCCGGTTCCGACATCAAAGGGTGATAGATGAACAGCTTGTCCTGCTGGACCGCAACTACAATGCGAGATAGCTTTTGTTGTTGAAGGCTCCTGATCAGCTCTCGTACCAGGGCCGCGCTCATCCCCGCACAGAAAAGCAATGCAGCCACAAGACCCACAACGAACATCCACGGCCAGCGCCAAATCCACCGCGCGACATAGTGAATGCCCAGCGCGCTTGCTCCACCCGCCGCCAGCAGACCGATCACAATCTGAACGACCTGCGACCAGCGCTGGGGCGGATCCAGCTCGATTCGAAACGTGCAATCAACGTCCCGGAAAGGATCTTGCAGAGGAGGGAGATACTCCAGGCTGATCGGTCGCTTGCTCATTGTCGAGACAGAATCGCAGGCTCAGCGACTTCGGCCAGCGCCTCTCGAACCGCATGTACAGCTTCGGACAGGGCGATTTCTCGCGGCGCCGGATCGCGCCGCAGCTTCATCTCGACGCTTCCCCGCGCAAGTCCTCGCTGCCCGACATTCACCCGCAGCGGAAACCCGATCAGATCCGCATCGGCGAACTTGACCCCGGGGCGGACGTCCGGACGGTCGTCCAGAATCGTATCGATGCCGGCGGCGGTCAGGTCGGCCAAGAGCCTGTCGGCGACGGCTTTCGATTCGCCTTCGTAACGAATCGGCGTGATGACCACACTGAACGGCGCCAGCGCCGCCGGCCAGACGATTCCGTGCTGGTCGTACGACGATTCGATCGCCGCAACCAGCAGCCGGCACAGGTCGATGCCGCAGCAGCCCATGAGGATCGGGCGAGCCTGCCCGCGCTCGTCGAGAAATCGCGCCCCCAGCGCCTCGGAATACCGGGTCCCGACATTCAGTACATGGCCGAGCCTGATCCCCCTGACCAGCCGCAACACGCCGCCGTCGTTCATCGGCGACGGGTCGCCATCCACGGCGTTGCGGATGTCGGCGACAACGACTTTCCGCGGGTCGGCGAGCTTATCCCCGCACTCGCGGAACCAGTTGAAGTGGGCAACGTGATAATCAACCTCATTGGCGCCGGTAACCCAGAAGCCGCCCTGCGCGGCATCCGGATCGATCAGCACGACCGCATCGGGATTGCCGAAGGCTGCGTCAGGGCCCGCAAAACCGATCGCCCAGGTCGCGCGGACCTGCGGCGTGTCTTCCAGCACGATGCGCTCGATATGGAAATGCTGGCGCGCGGCGCGGATCAGCTTTGATTCGTTCACGTCATGGTCCCCCCGCACCACCGCCACCAGCCACTTCGGCGAGGCCAGCGATTCCGGCCGGCCAACTTCCACCATCGGCTCGGCGCGGAACACCAGCGTCTTGAGCATGTTCTGCGCTCGGACCTTCATGAAATCGGCGACAGCGTCGATGCCGGGCAGGCCCGGCGTGTGCACCTTGGTCAGCTCGCCCGTGGGCTGGCCGGAAAAATCGTGCGGGCGCTGGCCCGTCGCGGCGCGCTGGAGGCTGGCGGCGTAGTTGCCCCTGTCGCTGGTGACAAACAGATCCTGCCCGACGTCGCAGGCAACGACCAACTCGATGCTCGGCTTCCCGCCGATCGGTGCGGGTTCGGCCTCGATCGCGATCGCGCGGATACCGCATCGCTGGAGAATGCGTTCGCAGGCGTGGCGGAAGTTGTCACACGTTTCGTCCAGGCTCTGCTGTGTCGCGTGAAAGCCGTAGGCATCCATCATGAGAAACTCGCGCACACCCAGCAGCCCCAGGCGCGGACGCTCCTCATCGCGGAATTGCGTGCCGATCTGGTACAACGTCAGCGGAAGCTGCCGATAGCTGCGAACGTATGCCGCGACAAGCTCGCTGATCAGCTCGTCGTGCGCCGGTCCCAGCAGCATCGCCCGGCCGTGGCGGTCCTTCACGCGGAACAGGCTCTGCCCGCATGTGGCCTCTCGCCCCGACTGCCGCCACAGTTCCGCCGGCTGAAGCGCCGGCAGCAGCACTTCCGCCGCGCCGATGGCGCTGATCTGCTCTCGCACGATGGCGGCGGCCTTGTGCAGGCTGCGAAGCCCCAGCGGCAGGAAGTCGAAGATGCCCGCGGCGACCTGCCGGATCAAACCCGCGCGCAGCATCAGCACATGGCTTGGCACCGTCGCGTCAGCCGGCGCTTCCTTGCTGGTGGGGATGAGCGTGCGGGTCCAGAGCATTGCGGATGGTGGATTGGAGATCGTGGATTGTCGAAACTCGTTTTCTGTCGATCCGCAATCCGCAAGCTCACCTCAGGTGGTCTGGCTCATCTGCTGCACATTCACCTGAAAGGAGAGCTGTTCGAGCGAGACGGCCAGATCGACGGCATTGAGCGCCACGTGAGGCGGAAGCTGAAGCGAAACGGGAGCGAAATTGAGCAGTCCGCGGATCCCCGCGGCCACAAGCTGATCGGCCACTTCCTGCGCCACCTCCGCCGGCACCGCCAGAATCGCCAGCTTGATCCCGTGTTTGCGGATCGTCTCTTCCAGTTCGCTCAATGGCTGGATCGTGAAGCTCCCCAGCTTCTTGCCCACCTTGTTCGGATCGTTGTCGAAGACGGCGCAGAGGTTGAAGCCCTTGGCATTGAAGCCGCGGTAGGCCATCAGCGCCCGCCCGAGGTTGCCGGCCCCGACGAGCAGAACGTTCCAGGTTTTGTCTGTGCCCAGGATGTGCCGTAGCTGGGCGATCAGGTCATCCACGCGATATCCGATGCCCGGATGCCCGAACTGCCCGAAATACGCCAGATCCTTGCGCACCTGTGCGTCGGTCAGCCCCAGGCTCTCGCCGAGCTGTTTGCTGGAGATCGTGCGGCGGTCCTTGCGTTTGAAGGCTTCGAGCTGGCGCAGATAGAGGCTGAGCCTCCTGACGGCAGGGTTGGGGATCAGCTCGGGGCGCAGATGCTCCATCCGCGGGCAATTATCAGGCGAGGCAAAAGCCCGTCAAGCCAAAAGGCGCCCATCCAGGTACCGTCGCTGCGGGCACTTTCGCTCTCGACTTTCGTTTTCGACTTTCGTTTCGCCTGGCCGCAATGGCCTGCGTCGAGATGCCGATCGCGTTCATCGCAGCTTAGGCCGAGTGCTGATGTCGCACGATCCGCCCGGAGTGAACGTAGATTACGTCCTCGGCGATGTTGGTGCAGTGATCGGCGATCCGCTCCAGGTTCTTGGCGATCATGATGTGCGACAGGTCGCGGTCGGGACGATGCGAGTGCCCGGCCATCACCGCGAGCATCTCCTGCACAAACTGCTGGTAAAGCGCATCGACCACATCGTCGCCCCGCAGCACGCGCCTGGCCAACTGCTCATCGCCCAGATTGAAAGCCTGAATCGTGTCGCGCAGGGTCGCGATCACGCTGTTGGCCATGACGCGCAGGTCCTGCGGCGGCTCGTAGCGCCCGGTCTGGTCCGGCTCGCCATCAAGCTGTCGCAGAAACTGCACACGCTGGGCGATGTTGACGGCGCAGTCGGCGATGCGCTCGAAATCGCTGTTGACCTTGATGATCGTGGTTATCAGCCGCAGGTCCCCCGCCGCCGGCTGATACAACGCCAGCAGATCGATCGCCTGTTTCTCGATCCGCACTTCCTCTTCGTCGATGTCATTGTCGGCGGCGATGACCTGGCGCTGCAATTTCTCGTCGAGCGTGAAGACCGCTTCCACCGCCTGTTCCACGGACTGCTGCACCATGGCGGTCATGCGCGCCACCCGGCCCTTAAGCTGTTCCAGAAGGTCGATGAAATGATGGGACATAGGCCACAGGATCTGATCAACTATCGGTTCGGACGCGCGGGCCGATCAACAGTCGCAACTGAGCAGGCAAAGTCGAGCGCCAGGCTCTATCCGAACCTCCCGGTGATGTAATCCTCCGTGCGCTTGTGCGCCGGAGACGTGAAGATGGTAGCAGTGCGGTCGTACTCGACCAGCGCGCCCATGTAGAAAAAGGCGGTGAAATCGCTGACCCGAGCCGCCTGCTGCATGTTGTGCGTCACAATCACGATCGTGACCGATTGCTTGAGCTGGCCGATCAGGTCTTCGATTTTGGCGGTGGCGATGGGATCCAGCGCGCTGGCCGGCTCATCCATCAGCAGCACGCGCGGTCTGGTGGCCAGCGCGCGGGCGATGCACAGCCTCTGCTGCTGTCCGCCGGACAGTCCCGTCGCCGCGGCCTTCAGCCGATCCTTGACTTCATCCCAGAGGGCGGCCTTTCGCAGGCAGTCTTCGACGATCGCGTCCAGGTCCGCGCGTCTGCGGATGCCCTGCAATCGCGGGGCAAAGGCGATGTTCTCGTAAATGCTGCGGGGAAAAGGATTGGGCTTCTGGAAGACCAATCCCACTTTTCGCCGCAGCGCCACCGGATCGATTCGCGGGCCGTAGATGTCGTGCCCACCGACGAGAATCTGCCCGCTCACCCGACAGCCGGGAATCAGGTCATTCAGCCGGTTGATCGATCGCAGGAAGCTGCTCTTGCCACAGCCGCTGGGTCCGATCAGGGCCACGACGCTGTTGCCCGGGATCGCCAGCGAAATCGAGCGGACGGCCTGGAACTGACCGTAGAAGACGCTGACGTTTCGGGCATGGATCAGCGGTGGCGGTTCTGACAGACCGCTGGCGGGAATCGAGGCGTTGGCCGCCTGGCCCCGTGCCCCGGGCAGAACCTGCGACGAAGCGGCGCGATCTCCAGGGGGTGGATCGATCAACTCAGCCACGCTCATGGTGCCACCGACCAGGGCAACGTCTTGTGCCCTGCCGGGTTGAGCTTAGGGCCGCCGCGACCCGGATCAAGCGCGTTAACAGAACATTAACAAACCCCGCCAAAGATAGGATCGCACAGATACAAACCGCAGCACCGGACCTCGCTACCGCAGACTGACCAGCCCCGCAGCCAGGGCAAAGGCCGCTGCAAAGAAAAGACCCAGCTCTGCCACCGTCGAACAGATCCCCACGATTCGCGTGGACAGGAACCTGCTGGAGATGAGCCTGGCCTGCATGAGACAACCTCCGTCAGACAACGTACATCCCGGCGAGTTGTTGACGTCCTATCCCATCGTCCGGCGCGTGCCTGCGCCTTTGAGGAAAACTACGAAACGGACGCAACCGCGGCAAAAGCATCTGCCGGCCGCAACATCCATGACATCCTGCGCGGGCAGGCAGGCCCCACAGGTCCATAACCGCGATACGAGCAGGTCCGATAACCGGTTCGGTTATCGGCCGAAGATCGACTTGACAATATCCAGCACGAACAGGCCGACGATCATCGCCTCGAGAATGAGCATCCAGCGGTTGGTCTGATCGGCGCGCAGAAGCTGATACAGGTCGTCCAGGGTCTTGAGCTTCTCATCGATGGTGCGATGCCAGTCGGGAAGGTGAAAACGCTGGCTGAGGCCCTGGTAGATCCGGGCCAGGTGCCAGTCGCCAAAGAACTTGGTGATGTTGGACAGCTCGTCGCTGAGCCGCGCCAGGTCGATGCGGATTTCCCGCAGCTCGCGCTGCACCGGGCCGGTGTTCAGCCGCCAGAAACGGCTGGCGGCGGCCATGTCCCGGTAGCTGCGCTCCACCGCATCGTCCAGAATCCTGTCATACGCCTCCAGTTCGGCAAGCTGGAGGTTGGCCAGTTCCATGATGTACAGCACCTCGTCGAAGTACTTCGGCTCATCGACGATCACCGCCGCGTCCCAGTCGATGATCACGATGTCGTTCTCGTAGTAGCTGTAGTACTTGCCGCTGGATTCCTCGGCTTCCTGCCAGGACAGACATGACGGGTCGCGCTCCTCGGTCAGCAGGCCGGCAATGGCCCGGCGATTGGCCTGCATCCACTGCTCGGCGCCGATGACCGTCCCATCCTCCGCCCGCAGCGGCCCGTTGATGCAGAAGACCGTGTAGGCCTCCTCCTCCCCAAGCTGCTGGACCGGGCGAACGTAATACCCGGCCAGTTCGCGCCGCACGTGTTCGGCCAGATCGCGAACCTCATCGTACAGCCAGACCCCATCACTGAACCGCAGATCGTGATAATCGACCAGATCCTCCATCCGTTCGACCTCGAAGGGCACGCGAACGGTGATGCTGATCGCTCCGACCGGCAGCAGCTTGACCGTCCGCTCCAGACGCAGCGGCCCGTGCGGACCAAACCGCTCCAACGGAGGCAGGCGAACCATCTGCGGGCGGTAAAAGAACAACTGCCTTGGCGAACGCTTGCTGGCATCGACCACGAACTGCGCCACCGGCTGACCCAGCAACTCCTTCACCGGCGCGCGGACCATCTCATAGGCCACGTCGAAGGCGTAGATGTACACGATCTGCCCCCGCAGGGGCTTGACCTGCGCCGACACACGCTCCAGCGCCTGCCGCGGCAATTTTCCGGTCGATGTGGTCATTACGCTGAGCCGAATCGCTCGCTCACGCTTGTAACACGTCGCCCGTCTGCTCGGCAAGGGCCACAGATTTGAATACAAATTCGACTTCTGTTAGGTATAATCCGTTCGCCCATGCCCAAAACCCCGCGCCTCCAGTTCCTGTGCAACCATTGTGGCAGCATACACCCCAAGTGGTTGGGCAAATGCCCCGATTGCGGCACATGGGATAGTCTGGAACAGTTCCAGGCCCCCGCGCCCGATCCCAGAAAACCCGCCCTTCGCGGCGCAGCTCCCGGATCGCTCGATGACGCCACCGCCGACCTCATCCACGGCGCCCAGGCGCTGAGCCTGCCCGAAATACAGCTCGATGACTCCCCCCGCACGCCCACCGGCATCGGCGAGTTCGACCGGATCCTGGGCGGCGGAATCGTCCCCGGCAGCGCTGTGCTGGTCGGCGGTGAACCGGGAATCGGGAAATCGACCCTGCTTCTTCAAATCGCACATGAGCTTGCCTCTGCAAACCGCTCGCACGGGCGCGATGCCCGCGAGACGCTCAAAGTCCTTTACGTCACCAGCGAAGAGTCCGCTCGGCAGACCAAACTCCGCGCGGCCCGACTCGGCATTGACTCGGCCAGCCTGCTCATCCTCGCCGAGACCAACGTCGAACGCATCATCGGGCAGATCAACAAGCACCGCCCGTCGGTCGTTGTCATCGATTCGATCCAGATGATCTACAAACCCGACCTGCCCGCGGCTCCGGGATCGGTGACTCAGCTTCGCGACTGCTGCATGGACCTGGTCTACCTGGCCAAGACAAGCGGAATCGCCGTCATTTTCGTTGGTCATGTGACCAAGGCCGGCACGCTCGCGGGGCCGAAGATCATCGAACACATCGTCGATACGGTCGTCTACTTCGAAGGCGACCGCTTCCACACCCATCGGGTGGTGCGATGCGTCAAGAATCGCTTCGGCTCGACGCACGAGGTCGGACTCTTCGAAATGACCGGACAGGGTTTGCGGGAAGTGCCCGACCCGGGGAATCTGTTTGTCGAGCAGTACGGCCCGGAGGGTCCGCCCACTGGAAGCGTGCTGACCGCGGCAATCCAGGGCAGCCGCGTGCTGCTGATCGAGGTGCAGGCGCTGACCGCCTCCAGCGTCATCGGCGCGGCCAGGCGCAAGGTCAGTGGCGTCAGCGCTGATCGCGTCGGGATGATCATCGCCGTTCTGGAAAAGCGCGCCGAGCTGCGCCTGGCGGCCGACGATGTCTTCGTCAACGTCGCCGGTGGAGTGAAAGTCGTCGAGCCGGCGATCGATCTGGCCATCGCCCTGGCGATCGCCTCGGCCCACACCAATCGCCCCCTGCCCCCCGGAACATTTGCCGTCGGCGAACTGGGTCTTGGCGGGGAAATCCGCTCCGTGCCGCAGCTCGAGCTGCGCCTGCGCGAGGCCGCTCGCCTCGGCGTCACCCACGCCATCATCCCCCAACTCGGCGGAAACATCCCGCCTCTGGGTGGCATGGCTCTGCACGAAATCCGCCGACTCTCGCAGGCTCTGGCCGAGCTGTGATCCAAAGCCGCCGGCCAGACGGGCCCCCGCATCCGCCGGCTTCCGGTCCATCCTTCATCTTCTTGCCCTCGGTCCTCTCAGGCCATGTTCCGCGCTGCCGTGCTGCGGCAGCTCGGCTACATTCCGTGCATGCCGTACCTGCTGATCGCAATCTTCTCCAGCCTCGCGGTCATCGTCATCAGCCTTCTGGCGCGCGTCCCCACCTATCGCGTCTCGCCGGTGTTCCTGGTGCCGCTGATATGGCTGCCTTACTGGATCCGTCGGCCAATCCACCTGCATCCGCTGCACTATGCTCTGCTGTGCAGCGCCATCCTGCTTCACGAACTGGGCGCCTTCGGGTTCTATCAGCGATGGGCGATGCCGTTCTCCTTCGACATCGTCGTGCACTTCTGGTTCGCCTTCGCTGCCACGCTCATCGCGCGCCGGGCGATTCGCCGCACGTTGCCGCTGGGTCGCTGGCAGACGGGTCTGGCTGCACTGCTGCTGGTCATGGGTGGCGGCGCGCTGCATGAAGTGATCGAATACGGCTCGTACCTGCTGCTCGGCGAAGAAAAGGGAATGCTCAAGCCCTCCAGCAGCTACAGCTTCGACACGCAGCGTGATCTGCTCAGCAATCTGGTGGGCGCGCTCGTGGCTCTGATGCTGATCAGTGTGTGGAAGCGGACTGCACGGCGCGCCGCGCGTCCGAAGGCGACGGTTACAACCGCGGTAGAACTGAATCGAGCCGACTGATCTCGAACAGCCTCGCCGCCCGGTCGCGCAGGCCGGCGATCCGCAGATCGCGCCCCAGCCGCAGCAGTTCCCGCCGCAGCAGCACCAGCCGCGCAAAGGCACTGGTGGTGGCCTCGTCCACACGGCTCATGTCGATGACGATCAGGCGGGCCCGGCGCGCCGCCGCCAGTGCCGTCTGCGAAACCCGCATCGCCTCCGCATGCGCAAAGCGGTGAACCTGACCCGAATCGGTCGAAGGCAAGCTCGCCGTACGATTCAAATCGCTGCTGACGGATACGGCCGCCGCTTCGATCCGCGACGGCGCTCTTGCGACGGTGGTGGCGTTGTCTCCAGCAAACATGGCGCGCAGCCCCTGTGACAGAGGCGTACGAAAACAGACCCTGCGCACAATGCGCCTGGCTGGCCCGCGAGGTTCCGGCGGGTCTGGCGCCCGCCGGCACGGGCTTCGACTGGGCTGAATGCGAATAATGTACCACCGCTTTGGATCGCCGCGGCTTGTGTTTCGATTTTGCCCGCCGCCGCCGATCGGTTCGCCGAAGCGAATGAATCGTTTATGCTGTCGGTACCGGCGGATCGCTTTGCGCGGGTCGGTTTCTTGCCGACCAGGCGCGATTCAGCCGCCGCAGCACCGCCCCGCCAAGATTCGCCAGACTCACTTCCGGCCAGGGCGGCGGCGGAGCACTGCCGGATGGCGCCAGCGCCTTCAATAAACCGCCAAGAACCCGCAACGGCGCAAGAATCTTCTGAGGCAGTCGAACCACCTTGCCCTGTCCGTTCGGTCGGAACAGCAAGATTGTCACATCATCGTTGGACAGATTGCCCTCGTGCAACGACGCGATGTCATGCAGCAGTCTCCTGACCAGCAGCGATGCGTCCACCGCCTCGAACCGCGCCACCAACTCCAGCAGTCCCGCCGATCCGAGCATCTGCCCGTCGGCGCCGCGCGACTCGATCAGGGCGTCGGTGTAACACAACACCAGGTCCCCCGTCTCCAGCTTCACCCCGAACTGCGACCAGTCGGAAACGACCTGATCGACCCCCAGCGGAATGTTGCCCGCCTCGCTGCCGCGCTCGCGCAGCAAAGACCAGGTGCGCGTGCGGGCGCGATACAGCAGCGGCGGCGGATGGCCGGCCAGGCACAGCGTCAGGTCGCTGGTCGGGGCAAAGAAGGTGGAAACAACGGCGGTGGCAAAACTGCCCGCGTCCGACAGAAGCGCAAAACGCCAGTTCATCGCCCGCACCAGCGCCGTCTGATCGATGTAGTTCACGTAGCGTTGCATCAATCGGCGAAGCGCCTGCGCGGTCTGGGCTACGACGGCGCCGTGGCCGCTGACGTCGGCCAGCAGCAGACGCGTGATTCGCCCGGTGGCGCAGGACGAAACGTAGTGCACGTCGCCGCCGGCTCCGGCGTCGCCGAAGGGCCGGCTGTAAATCCAGGCATCCAGCCCGGGCATGACCACGGCGCTGTCCACCGGCTCATTGCCGCCCCAGATCTCCATGCACTGCATGTGTCGCACCGCCACCGGATCACCAGCCGTTAACCGCCCGGGCTGACTCGCGATGTTCATGCTCCGATCGTAGGTAGCGCCGCAAGAAAAAACGGAAAAATCCGCTGGCGGCTGATGCGTCGGCGGCGCACGGTCCGCGAGGCCACGTTCGCCGCCTGCGAAACGGCAGCCGCCCGGAAGTTTGCCTGGGCAGTGTGCCTGGCAAAGCCGGCATCTTCCCCTGATCACATATCAGAAAAACAGCCAGCCCGTCCGAAATGAGACGCCGGCGGCGACGAACAGCACCGACAACACCGTCACCGGGATGATGTGCCAGGCCAGAGCCGTCAGGTTCCGCTCGGACAACTTGGGGATGATTCTCAGCCGCGCGTCGGCCGCCAGAATCACCGTCAGCAGCAGAAGCGTCAGCTTCAAGAAGATTGGACGCGACAGCGGATTGTCCGCCAGTGCCAGCCACTGGGTGATGTCCGGGACCATGCGATACGCCAGCCACAATCCTGTTGCCACCTGAAGCAGCAAAGCGGGGATGCCGATGCGTTCGTAGCCTGACTCGAACCGGCGCAGTTCCTCAGGGGATCTGTTTTTGATCGCCCTGGGCAGAACCACCAGCGCCAGGACCAGATGCCCGCCGGTCCACACCGTCGCACCCAACACATGCAGCAGCAGAATGATTCCGTACATCTGAATAAGGGGTCGGGAGTCTTTTCCCGGCGCCCCGAAAATACTCCCGACCCCTTCTGCTTCTGTTACTCCTTGAAGCATTCTATGGCCGATTGTTCGATCCATTCAGTCATGTTCGCGTGTGGGCAGAACCCTCGACCGTCGGCGACGTAGCTCAGTCCCTGGAGCACTTTCTTATAGGGCCCGAAGCCCGCAACGCGGAAGGGTATGACGATCACCCGGCCACCGTCGCGGCTTTGTCGCTCGACAAACTCACGGATGCGTTTTTCGGCCTCGGTGCGTTTCTCCGGCCAATCCTCGCGGAGCGTCTCACAACGCACCTCGCGGAAAGAACCGATCGCGCTGATGCCAGCGATTCTCAGACGCATCATCTCCAGCCAGCGCTGGTTTTCAGCGTCGGACTCGGGGCCGTGCGCCAGAATCAACACGCTCTCGCGTGCCGGGTCGCGGCTGAGAGCGGCGACACGCTCGACGAGAATCTGCTCGATCAGAGGCGACTCGCTCACGCCCCGTCGGCTGATTGCGACATGCACCCTGGGACGAATGGGCTGCGGCGGCTCCATGTCATGCCCGCCGGACCCGTGCTCCGAGTCCTGGTGCGATGCATGTCCGGCATCGTGATATGACGCATGGCTCTGATGCGATGCATGCGACTGCGCATGTGAGTGCGAATCCGATTGCGGCAGATGATCGCGCATCCCCAGGATGTACTCAGTCTCAGGCAGGAAGCTGTCGGCGGAGATAAACATCCGCACCACGGCAATGCGCTGCACGCCCTGCTTTTCCAGGCGTTCCACTGCCGCTCGGATCGCGGAAGTGCGCGCCATCCCATAGGCGATCTCGAGCGGGTATTTGTCGCGCAGCGGCTGCACCGTCGCCTCCACGTCCCGGTTCCAGTCGGCGTTGCCACCGTGGGCCATGACCACGATGCCGATCCTGGGATCCTGTCGGGGCTCTGCCGCAGGCGCACTGCTAACCCAAAGCAGCATCCCGAGCACCACAAGCAAGTTTCGAACGCGATTCATGATGATACTCTCCTTTGCTTTTTGTCTCGTGCTATTGAGCCATGCTTCTGCCGGCCACAAAGTCGTAGTCCGGGCGATCCGCCCGATTGGCCCACAAACGCATGTCCCCCAGTTCCACCGGCAGCAACGACTCCACGTGCCCGTCAAAGAATCCGACTGCCGCCCGATCCGAAAAGCGACCCTGGGGCAGCCCGCTGATCATGCTGCTGGTGAGGACAAACCGCCCGTTGACGACCTTCCAGCGTTGCCCGGCGGCGCGCGGAGGCGTGACAAAGTGCAGTCCCGTCTGCGGATCGCCGCCCGGACCGTTGCGCATCTGGCTTTCCGCGAACACGATCAGTTGCGAGGGACGTCGAACCTCCCCAGCCCGGAACACGACGTGTTTGCCGACATTCGGTTGGTCGCCCGATGCTCCGACGAAACCCTCGAACACACCCGCATGCCCGCCGAGGTAGACACTGTTGATCCCGAACGTTGGATTCAGGCTCAGGGCATAAGCCTTTGTCATCGCGACATCGGGCGGATCCCCGGGCTGCGGTTGAGGCGGTGTCTGCCCGTGCATGTGCAGGATGCGCCAAAGGTTCGACACGTACGGCGCCAGCCGCCAGGGATAGCGGTCGGCGATCGGCATCCCGAACACCTGGCCCGAGACCGGATCTGTGACGGTCACGGGCACACCGTCCACCGTCGGCGGCGTGTAGCCGAAAAGCACCGCGCCGCGGTTCTCCAATTGATACTGTGTGTACCCGGCAAGCATCTCGCGAAGCCCGCACAGCAGTTGCACGTGTTTGGCGCATCGCCGCGCCCTGGCCAGCACCGGCAGCAAAACACCCATCAGCACGCCCAGGACGCCGATCACCACCAGCAATTCCACAAGCGTGAAACCGAACCACGCATTGACAGAGGGACTGCGGTTCATTGATCGCTGTCGGAGCATGGCTGCCCTCCCTGGTTGGACCGCCCTGGCGTCATCGGACTTCTGCGAGCCAGCAGCAGACCAACGACGCCGGCAACAGCCGCCCACATCGAAGGCTCAGGCACACGAACCGCATGCGTGTCCACCGCGATCTGATCCAAACTCGCTGACTCCGCGCCCCAGCCCCAGTCCAACTGGAAACTCACGCCATCGTGCGACGCCGTAAAGGTCCAGGCGTGCTCGATCTTGAATCCGCCGAACCCGCCGAGGGCGGTTCGCGACAGCTCCGTGTAGCTGTAGCCGGGCAGGCTGATCACCGGCACGCCATCCAACCACAGCTCGGTGGCGTCGATCGGCGCGCCCTGCGAGATCACCTGCACCAGAAAACGGGTTTCATGATCGGATAGTGCGTATCCGGGCACGGTGACTCGCGGCTTGATTACGCCGGTAGGCGAATAGATGTTTCCGCCACTGGTGAGGAACGAACCGCTGACGGAGGCGGCCGCGTCGAACGCGTTGGCTGTGCCATTGGGGTTGATCTCCGCCACGTCCGGAGCATTAGGCCCGGTGGTGGAGGTAAAACTGTTCCAGTGCTGATAGGTCGTGCGGTCTGCAATCGCCTGAGCGTCGCTGCTCGGGCGCGGCCAGGGTGGCACGACCAGCGCCGCCGGCGCCACAGCGCAAAGCATCAGCCCGATGCCAACAGCAGGATAGATGACGATACTGAGTAAGTTGTTGCGAGGCATCATGTCAGACTCCTTTGCCAACGGACCACGGACCACAAGCGACCACGGACCATCGCATGAATGTGCGACGCAGACCGCGGCCGCGATCTCCGAAAAACGGACCAAGACAGACGGTGACGACAGGTGGGGGTAAGTCGTTGCGGCCGCTGGGGGCACGCGGGTATGATGCCGCGCGTGCGACGACCCTCACCGGTTGTCGCCGACCACCGGGCGGTCAGCAGACTTTCGCAGAGGCTCTGACCGCCCGGGCTTGTATCAGATGCAGATGAGACTCAATCTCAACTAGTTTCCAGAATATCAGAGCTCGCACTCTTGTCAAGTCCGACCTGACGATTTCACCAGAATCACCGCCCGCCAGTGCCAAGCCCTGCCAGATCGCACACAACTTCGATCCGACCGGACATGCCACTCAGATCGATGTCGCCCGTTTTCGGGTCGAACGCCGCGCAAGGCTGGCCGTTAAGCGATACAGACCTCAGCCCGCGATTCTGCGGGTCGCGCACGCGCAGCAGGCAACGCGCCGGCGGCTGGTGCAGGGCAAGCTCCAGCGACGCGTTGATCCGCCCGCTGGCGACGCGGGACTCGTACCAAAGGCTCACGCGCCCGAACGGAGTGTGCATGTCGCGGATCCCCACGTGCTGGCCGTCGGCCAACCAGGCGCGGGGCATCGCCCGGCCAAAGTAAAGGCTTTCATCATCGTAATGCACCAGAAGATGCCGCAGCCACACCAGCGAATTGGCCTGGTCGCTGGTCTTGAAGTGCGCGTTGTTCGAGTAACCCAACTGCGGCATCGGATGCTCGACCATCGCGCCAATCTGCTCGCGATAACAGGCCGCAAAGGCGTTGAAGAACATCCAGATCGCGATCTGCGGCTCATCGCGATCCAGGTGCGGCATCAGCCCGGCGAGCAGGTTTGGCTGAATCGAAAACCCGGCACGGCAGAACCAGTCGCCACTGAAATCCGGGATGGCGTATCCGAACGGCGGCGAGGGGTAGCGGTTGTCCTGGTAGTCGTCGAGGATCCACGACGCCTGCTGGCTTGTCGGCGAATACAGCCCGGAGATCAGCAGGTAGACCGCGCCTTCGAGCGTTTCGCGAATCCACCCAATGTCGCGGCCACGACAGTAGAGCCGGCTGGGATAGTGCGGCACCCATCGCCCATCGCGCAGGCGCACCACCGGCGAGTGTTTGCGATTGATCTCGAAACCGCGGATCAGATCCCGTCGATACGCTTCGGCTTCGCGCAGCAGTCGCGGCGCCTCGTGATGATCGATCTTCGCCAGCGCCGCCGCGGCGTGCGCCACGCCCCGCCACGTGAGACTGTTGGTGCTCAGCCAGTAGTAGAAGTCGGTGGCGTCTTCCAGACTTCCGGCGGGCAGAAAGCCGCGCTCCCAGCCGCGCGAGTGCGGCAGCGGCTGCATGGTGTTCTTCCGCTGCCGAAAGACCCAGTCGCAGCCGGCGATCATCGAGTCGGCCACACTTCGCAACCACGCCTGATCGCGCGTGAACAGGTAATGCTCCGCCAGGCACCACAACACCCACCCGTGGTGCTGGTTGTAGGCGCCGCGCTCGAAGCCCGCGGCGCCGTAGTACATGCCCTTGTAGTCGGTGAAATTCCCGGGCTGCGGCGCGGTACCCTGGTACTTGATCCACAATTCCAATCGTTTGCGGGCCTCGTCGAACAGGCCGCGCTCGTGCAGGTCGTGGATGATCATGCACGACTCGTTGGAGAAGTTGCCGTAGGTGCTGGTTCCCACCGACGTGTTGATCAGCCCGGAGCCATCGGGCATGAGCAGGTCGGTCTGGGCGACGTGCATGAGATGCGAGAGATGCAGCTCATTCAGCCGCGGCTCGGGCACAACCACCTGCGCGCCGCGGGCGCAGTGCCTTGCCCAGAATTCGTTGGCCTCGGTCAGGGAGGCGTCGAAGTCGAGCTGTTTCAGGGTCTGCAACTCGTGTGGCTGATCGACGGCGACGTAGGGAACCTTCAGCAGAAGCTGGCACGATTGTCCGGGCAACAATTGCTGGTGGAACTGAACCGCATCCTGCGCCGCCGAGGCGGTCATCGTGCTCTGATACATGCACCGAAGGACTGACTCCCCCTGCAGCGTGCTGGCGATGATGCCGTCGGTGGCGATCAGCGGATCAAGCCTGCTTCGCGGCACCAGATGGTCGTCTTCGGTGCTGGATTTCGGGTCTCGCGGATTGCGCGAACGCGCCGAGTCGGAGGAATACCGAACCGACAGCCGCGCCGGCGCAGGAGTCTGACCCATGTTGGTGAAAGTGAAGCGAACCATCGCCACCACCGTATCATCGTGCGACAGGATCGCATCGAACGGCTTGCCGAGCGGCGCCGCGAAGGCCTTCTGCTCGACGACGACCTGCCCCAGCCGCGCGCGCAGGTTGTGCGCCGGACTGGGCGCCGGATCCACGTGGCGCGCCGTGATGATCCACCGATCCAGACCAAAGAACATCCGCCCCAGCCCGGTATTGCGGAATCGCGGATTCGGCCGGGCGGGCGGATCGACCACCGGCCAGCGCTCCATCACCAGATCGCCGTTGATCTCCAGCCGAAATCGCTGCGGATGAAGCGGACAAGCCAGGATGTAGCTGACGGCATGCGGATTCGGCTGGCCGTTGAGCGCGCCAGCCAGCGACTGTTCCTGCGCCGCCAGCACCCGCTGGTTGATCGTCTGCTGTCCGCGGAACCTGGCTCGATACTCGTCGAAGCTGGTTGGATCTTCCGATCGTCGCAGATACACGCCAAGCGGCTCGAACCAGATCGGTCCGAGCTGGTAGAGGCTGGAGAGCGAGACCGTAAACGCCTGATCGTCATCGAGCGTGAACGTGACATGTCCGTCATCGCCGCTGTAGCGATGGGCCGGCAGCATATGCCGAACCGTCAGGTCAAACCAGCGCGTCGAGGCGCAGTCGAGCCTGTCCACAGTGGTCGTGGCGTTGTAGGTCGAGATACCGATGAAGCGTGCGGGGGTATGTCGGCCCCGGTCCAGCTCGATGCGAAGCGTGCTGGTGGTTGGTGGCGAGTCGGTGAACACGCGGATTTGGCGGACGGGGTTTGCCTGCGGCCCGTCCAGCCGAAAGGCCAGTGCCCGCCGAAACGTCACCGGATAATCAGCCGTCTCGGGCATCTCGGCGTGCAGAGGCTGGAAGCTGACCGCAACGGTGTCCGCCGCCAGCAACTCGCGGCGGATCGCGGCGCGCTGCCATTGGAGGTTGAACCAATCATCGCTGGGCGCCCATCCGAACGAGCAGGGGTTTTCCAGATCCCGGCTGCCGGCTTCCAGGCGCGTCCGCGGCCACTTGTGCCGGCCATACCACAGCTCGATGCGCTCTGCTTCCGCCCGATCCAGTGGCCGGGCGAACTGAATGATCAGCAGTTTCACATCACGAGGCTCTTCAAATCGAATCTGATTTGCGGGAGGATCAGGAAGGGCAAACGGTGCGATGTCAAAGCCCAAGTCAGGACCATCGTTCATTCCAGCACCTTTTTGGCTGGATTGTGATCCGAGCGAAAGGCAAACGCAACATGACAGCCAGACGAGCAGCGACAACCGGGAAGATCGCCAGAGGCACACCAGGCAGTTCCAGTTTAATCCGCGTGGGTGTGGTGGGCGTTGGCCGGGGCAACAGCTTCGCCGCCGGCGCCACCGAAGCCATCGGCATGAAGCTGGTGGCGCTGTGCGACACGTGGGAGCAGCGACTCAAGCAGGTCGGACAGCGCTACGGCGTGACGACGTACACCGATTATGAAAAGTTCCTCGCGCACGAGATGGACGCGGTGATCCTGGCCAATTACTTCCACGAGCACGCGCCGTTTGCGATCAGGGCGCTGCGGGCGGGCAAGCATGTCATGAGCGAGACCTCGTGCAACGCGACGCTGGCCGAGGGTGTGGCGCTGTGCCGCGCCGTCGAAAAAAGCGGCAAAATCTACATGCTGGCCGAAAACTACGCCTACACCGCCTTCAGCGTGGAAATGCAGAGGCTGTACCGCAGCGGCGAGATCGGACAGGTCACCTTCGCCGAGGGCGAATACAACCATCCGATGTCACCGCAGGACCGACTGCGCATTTCGCCGGGCCTGAACCACTGGCGAAACTGGATTCCCCCCACCTACTACTGCACGCACGCGCTGGCGCCATTGATGTTCATCACGGGATGCTCGCCGGTGAAGGTCAATGCCCTGTCGATCGCCTGCCGGTCCGTGGACCGCGATACGGTCCGTCGCGGCGATCCGGGATCGGTCATCCTCTGCCGCATGGACAACGGCGCGGTGTTTCGGCTGTTTGGGCTGATGCTCCCGGGGCACAGCAACTGGTATCGCCTGCATGGCGAACGCGGCGCCATGGAGCTGACGCGCGGTCCGGGCTACTTCGGTTCGGGGCAGATTCGCGTCTGGCATGACCCGTTCAACCGACCCGACGACACGCCAATCGATCGAGTCTACGTTCCGGACTGGCCGCAGCATGCCGAGCTGGCGCGGCGAGCCGGGCACGGAGGTGGAGATTTCTTCACCAACCTGGCGTTCGCGCAGGCGATCCGCAGCGGCAAGCCACCGGTCCTGGACGTGTACTGCGGCGTGACCATGAGCAGCGTGGGGATTCTGGCCTGGAAAAGCGCCCTGGCCGACGGCGCGCCGTTCGAGATGCCTGACTTCAAAAGCGAGCGGTCGCGCAAACGCTATGAAAACGACGACTGGTCGCCGTTTCCCTCGCACGCCAGGCCCGGCCAGCCGCCTCCAAGCATCCTCGGTTTTAATCCGCCCTCCGCCAGCGCCCTGCGCCAGGCACGGCGAATCTGGGCTGAAGCCGGCTGGAGCGGCCAAAGCTGAGTCAACCCGCTCGCCGCAGCCATCACCCGCGCCGCGGTTGACCGGGTCACTGCCCGGTCCGGATCGTGACCGACTTCAGATACGGCGTGGGGCCGCCGTTGGAGCTGCTCAGCCGCGCGCGATACTGAATCCACGCGCCCGATTGCCGAGGCTCGCGCGCAATCTGAGTGCCACTTTGCGTATACCACGAGCCTGCTCCGTCCGGTCCGGTCCACGCGGCCCCAGCCAGTGCATCCTTCGACTCGGCCAGCCGAATCTGAAAGGCGAGTTTGGTACCCGGCGGAGTGTGGGCATCCCACTGCAACTGAAGTGGCTGCTGCGCGTCGGGGAGCTGCCGCGCAACGGAGATGTAGTCCTCGTACAGTCCGCGGTCGATGCCGTTGCCCACGTCGCGCACGTTCATCGCGTGCGGGCCATTGGCAAGAAAATCCCACCGCCGCTGCGGCGAAAAGCCCTCCCGGCCGCCCCAGTACAGCATCGAATGCGTGTAGTGATCGTGCGGCCCGGGCCTGTTCGACGATCCATCCAGCCGATGGTTGGAGATCAACAGGTCGATCCAGCCGTCGCCGTCGTAGTCGGCGGTTTCGACTCCGGACGCCGCCAGCGTCGGGATATCCGTCGGCTTGCGCTTCAACAGCCCCTGTTCGCTGCCCCAGTAGATCGTCGAAGGAAAGTTCCGCGCGAAGTTGCCTTTGTAGCTGGTGATGAACACGTCCAGCCATGAGTCATTGTCCAGATCAGCCACCGACACTTCATACGCGCCCTTGCTGGGGAGTTGCTCGCGGCGGTCGTTGGAGTATCCCGCCGGCGAACCGTAATACACGAACGACGAGACTTCGGCGTTCTTGCCGATCGCACGGCACGGAAGGATCAGATCCACCCAGCCGTCCTTGTTCAGGTCGGCCGAATCGATGAACACCAGGTTGTCCTTTCGCCCCAGATCCAGCCTTTTGCCGGGCATGGTGGCGATCCCCTGCGATGATCCATACCAGAAGTCGATCGACCCAAACTCGACCTGCGTGACCATATCCAGATACCCGTCGTTGTTCACGTCCGCCAGCAGCGGCACCCGCGCATACTCGGCCACGGGAGTGATCAACGTCCTGTTGCGCTGACTGAAGCCGTTGGCTGAACCCCAGAAAACCGGCAGGCCGGCGGCCTTGCGCTGCGGATCGGACTCATCAGCGCAGATCGCACCGACGATCAGGTCAAGATGTCCGTCTCGATTCAGGTCCGCGACGCGTACCCCGCCGGCCATGTTGTCCACCGTCAGGCGAGTCCGCAGGCGATAGGTTGGATCCTCGCCCCAGCAGATGATCAGCGAATTGAACATCTGTTCATCGGCGCCTCCGATGAACCGGCTCTGGGTGAGGATCAGGTCCACCCTGCCGTCGTCGTCCAGATCGGCGTGGGCGACGGACGTGATGTAGTGGGTCTGGATATTGATGCTGCGCTGCGGGGAGTAATTGCGCGTGCCGTCGCCGAAGTAGATGGTCGAGTAGGACGCGCCGTCGCGGAAGTTGCCCTCGAAATTGAAGAAGACCACATCCGGCCTGCCGTCGTTGTTGAGGTCGCCGATCGCGTTTCCGACGCTGCCCTGTGTCTCCAGCTCGGTGCGCGCCGTCGACTCGAAGCTGCCGCCGCGGTTCCAGTACACGCACGATGGAATGCAGTACTGGTTGGTGACGCGCTGGTTGGAGAAGACCAGTTCCGGCCGGCCGTCGCCGTCCAGGTCGCCGGCGCTGACGGCGCTGGCGCCCATCGAGGGAAGCTCGACGCGCGTGCGCGAGGCAAAGTTGCCCCCGTCGGAGTAGTAGACGAAGGACCTGATCCACGGCGCGCCATCCGCGCCGGTGTGGTTGGCCACCGCGATGTCGGTGCGCCCGTCGCCATCGAAATCCGCCAGCGCCACGTCGATCGGAGCTTTCGCTTCCAGCGCGAACCGGCGCTCCGGGCTGAAACCATCCGAAGCCCCGATGAGCACCAGCACCTGTTCGCCCGAGCACAGCACCAGGTCCGCGTGCGAATCGCCCGTGACATTGCCAATCGCCACCGACCTGGCTCCGATCGGCAGCTCGGTGCGCGCCGATGCATCCTCAATCGCGTTCCTGGCGGCAAGACAGATCGTCAGCCTCTTGCCCGTGGCCAGCACCAGGTCGCATCGCCCGTCTCCATCGACATCCCCCGCCGCTGCGGCGAGGATCGCCTCGTTGGCATCGAATTCGATCCGTCGCCGGGGATCAAAGCCCTGCGCGCCGTTGTAATAGACGAAGCTGAGCTTCGGTCCGGCAGGATCGACCGGATCTCCCGCCTGCCACTGGCAGGCAATCGCCAGATCGGTCCAGCCGTCGCCATTGAAGTCGCCGGCGGCGATGGCGTTGGACGAGTAGGCCGGAAGGGTCGTTCGCTGCCCCGGCCCGTTTCCCTCGATCGCGCCAAAGCCATTCGGTCCGCCGTAATAGATGTAGGCGTTGGTCTTCGTGTGGATGCCGTTGTCGCCGTTGCACACCGCGATGTCGGTGAAGCCGTCGCGATTGAAGTCGCCCACCAGCCCGTCGCGCGACCCGTTGGCCGGAAGCACAATCCGCCGCCGGCCGTCGATGTCCGAGCCGTTGTTCAGGTAGATGTAGGTGTCTTCCTTTTCGGTGTGGGCGTGGCCGGAGGGCATGACGATATCCAGATGCCCGTCGCCGTTCAGATCCCAGCGGTTGATGATCTGCATGCGCCCCGCCGCCGATACGTACAGATTGCTGCCGCCGTCGAGGAACTGGCCGTTGATGAAACCTTGCAGGCCCGAATCGGTGATCTGCCCGGCGCGGGTCTGCCCCGTGAACAGGTTCAGGCACGATGTCCCGGCCAGCAGCAGCATCCCAATCCAAAGGCGCCTTCCGCGCGGACGGCCAACGGTGTGTGCGAGTGGTTTGCGGTGGATCATGAGATGGGCGTTTAGCCTACGCCCTTGCCGACCGGCCTGTCAAAGCAATCCGGCACGTTTTGCACCTCCTGCGGGGCATCACATCCGGCATCACAGGCTATGGGAATGGCCGCTTTAGCTGTCGATGCCGAAGTCGCGGGCGGTGACAATTTGGGCGGCGGCCAGAGTCAGTCGATACACCTTCGCCGGCGGGGCGGTCACAACCGTGCCCGTGGGGTTGGCCACGCGGATATTGTACGTGCCGGGCCTCAGGGCAATCGCGTAGTTGCCGTTGCGGTCGGTGAGTCGGAAGATTTCGTTTCGATCAAGGCGGCCATTGTTGTTGCGGTCGATGAAGACGCGGGCATTGAACACGCCGCTCTCGCCGATGTCACGCACGCCATCACGATCCAGGTCGTTGAAGACCGTGCCTCGGACCAGCGCCGTGGTCGAAAGCCCGAAATCGATCCGCGTATGTCGCGAGTCGATTCCGTTGGCCGCCACGTCGTAAAACGCCCGGTTGCCCGGGCGGGTCTGACGCAAGCCCGAGGGCACGACCACGAACAGCCGGTACACGCCGGCGCGCAGATTCGTGAAGCTGTACACGCCCTGCGAATTGGTGGTGCGTGTTGGCTCGCCTCTGTCACGCCGACCGTTGAAGTTCGTGTCGATGAAGACCGTCTGATTGGCCAGCAGCGGCTCGCCCGAGAAGCGGACGCCGTCGCCATTGGTGTCGTTGAAGACCACGCCGGTGATGGTGCTGGTCAGAAGCCGGCGCGACTCGAGCGATTCAAAACGGCAGGTCGAAGCAGCGGTTTGTGGCATGGTGAAAAAACTCCGGTGCTGTCCCTACCGCCGCCGATGCGATCGTCCCTGGCCTACACTGCCCGAACGCCGAACAGCAGCCGGGTCTTGGTCTGCCCTGAAGCCAGGACTACTTTGATCACCGGCGGCAGCGGCGCGGTGAAGTTGTAGCCGGCCCTGGGCGCTATCCTCACATAGTAGGTACCGGCGAACAGTCCGGCCCAGCGGAAATTCCCCAGCGAGTCGGTGTCCAACTGGAACTCATTGCTGTCGAGAACCCCATCGCGGTCGCCGTCGATGAACGCGCGGAATCCGGCCAATCCCGCTTCACCGGAATCGCGCTGGCCATTGCCGTTGGCGTCGTTGTAGACCGTGCCGCCGAGCAGGATGGTCGTGGTGAAGCCGAAATCCCGCCCCTTGGTCTTGCTGGCCGGCAGGTTCAGCACGTAATACCCCGCGCGCGGCGCGGTGAGTCGCCGACCCGGCGCCGGCACCACGCGCACCACGACTCGCCCCGGCGGCTGATCGGGCAGCTTGTACGTCCCCTTGGAATCAGTCAGCACCGTCGGCTCACCCAGCGTGAATCGCCCGTCGTTGTTCTTGTCGATGTAAACACCCCGCCCGGCCATCAGCGGCTCGCCCGCGTCGCGAATCCCGTCAAGGTCCAGATCATCCCATACCGTGCCGGAAATGATCCCCGCGCTGCCCAGCGCCGCCAGGCTGATCTCCGATGTATTCCCCGCCGCATCGGTGGCGATCGCGGTGTAGAGCTGACTGGTGGAAGTCGGGCCGGTCCAGTCGATCGTCACGTTTCCGCTGGCGTCGGCGGTGAAGCTGCCGGCGCCCAGGAATGTCTTGGCCTGCACGCTGGGTCCGCCGCTGACCGGATCATTGCCGTAGAACTCGATGCGGTAGGTCTGGTTGGGCGCGCCGCGCAGGGAGCCGATGATTCGCGTGCTGCTGATCGTCACCGTCGCCGACGTCATGAACGGCTGGTTCTGGAGGTTGTTGGGCCCGCTGTCTGCGTCGCCAACGTCCGCGGGGTTGATCAGGTCCGGCGCCGTGCCGCTGCGCGCGATATCGATCCCCAGACGCCTGTTGTTGAAGATCGAGTTGCGCTGAATGCGGTTGTTGACCGCAGTGCTTCCCGCGATCAGCACGCCGGCGGCGTCGGTCAGCTTCGTGCCGTTGAAGGCGATGATGTTTCCTTCGCCGGCCTCGGTGCCGCCGATGAGGTTGTTGGGCGATCCGTTGATGAAGATGCCGTTTCCGCCGTTGCCGCGGGCACGCCGCCCGGTGGCGTCGATGCCGATGTGGTTCGCCTGGATCGTCGCGCCCTGTGGCGAAGTGATGACGATCCCGTCGCCGCTGAACGCCGTAATCGCCAGACCCCTGATCGTCACTGCCCCGCCGGTGATTCGCAGCCCGGGCGTGTTGGCGGCGGCGATCAGCCCGCCGGTCAGCTCCACCAGCGGCTTGCCCGCGTAGCCGTCCTGGCTGGTCCCGTCGATCAGCAGGTCCTGCGTGATCGCGGGCAACGCGCTGGCCACGCGGATCAGCTTCGACGCGCCGGCGATGTCGAACTCGATCACATCCGCGCCAGGGTTGGCATTGGCGCTGAGGATCGCCTGTCGCAGCGACCCGGCCCCGGTGTCGTTCACGTTGGTGACGGTAAACGTGCTGAGCAACACCCGGCCTTCCAGACGCTCGATCCTGGTGAGGTTTGGCAAGGTACGACCTGCCCCCGACGAGGCTGCACGTCCGCGCATGTTCTCTACTCCTGTAGCTCCGGTGCCGTTACCCGTGTTGTGACAACCATAGGATGCCACCAGTGCGCTGGGGGAGCAAGAGATTCTCAGCCATGACCGGCCCAGCCACCGCAGGCCGCCAACACGACAGAGACGCCGCGGGACATGACGTGCTTTCGCTTGCTGTGCGCGCCTGCATAGTCGGCACAGAACGCACCAGCGTACTGGATAGGCCTAAACCCACGAACCAGCGGTATCTTTCCCAGGCTCTGTTAAGGGCGGCGAGCTACGCTTCACTCGCTACCAGATCAACAACATCCCCCAACCCCTCGCCCGGCCCGAAGTGAGATCGCTGCGATATGCTCCACGGCTTGCGCCACTCGGGGATAAGCGGCAGTGAATCGCGCCAGTTGCTGGCCAGGATGAGCACATCCCGCGCATCGACTCGCGTGTCGTAGTTGAAATCCCCCTGGCTGAACGACCGCGGGGATTGCTGCCAGTTCGCTGTGAGAAGGCTCAGGTCATCCCGATCCACCCGCGCGTCGTGGTTTGCATCGCCGGCGAGGAAGAAGAAGCTCATGCTCGCGTCGCTCGTCATTGTGTTTTCGCCCGGATCGGCGATGGAAGCTGCGGGCAAGCGGGCGCGATAGCGGCCATCCGGCAGCACCCCGCCGGGCAGGCCGGGGAAGCTGAAGCTGGCCGTGAACGTCGCCGCGTCCCAGCTCAGCGCCACCTTCGCTGGGTCGATCTGCTCGCCCGTCGTCAGGTTCACCAGTTCCACGTCCGATGCGCTGAGGCTGCCGCCGACGTTCTCGCTGAACGTGAACACCAGCCGCTGCGGGGCGGCGTCGAATCCGAACGAGCTTGCCCGAACCGTCGGTAGATGGGCGAACCGCTGGCCGATGATGGTGCGGGGTCCGGAGTCGGGTTCGTATCTCGTCCACGTGACGACGTAATCTCCGTCCGGGTTCATCGCCACGGCGGGATAGGCGTTGCTCCCGGCCGTGGCGCTGTTGACGCGGTACTGACCTCCCCGCGGCACACCGGTGGCGTCAAACTCTCGCGCGTGTAGGTCGTCGCCCTGCGCGTCCCACACGACCACGAACTCGCCGTCGTCCCGCGCCGCCACGTCCGGCGTCTCTCCACCGCTGTCGGCGTTGACGTGGATCTGCCCGCTCAACGGCGACAGGTTCTTGTCGAACACGTTGGCTGCGATCCCGGAATCCTGCGGGAACGCGGTAATGTAGGTGACGATCACGTTTCCGTTGCCCGCGACAGCGACGGCGGGCCTGAACAGCGCGGGTGATGTGGACGCAATTTCTTCGTCTATGAGGGGCGTGCCGTCGGCGCGATAGGCGCGCAGCATCACCGCCCCTAGCCCCGTTTCGGTGTAGCTGACCCAGGTGACGACGAACCTGCCGTCGGCCCACATCGCCACGTCCGCTTCCTGCTGTCGGTAGAAAGCGTTCTGGTTGACGCGGAATTCGTCGCCCAGCGCCGCGCCGGCAGCGTTGTAGCGGCGGGCGTAGATGTCGTAGGTGTCCCCTCCTGGCGGCTGGGACCAGCTCTGCCAGACGACGATGAAATCGCCGTCGGCGTCCATGGCCACTGACGGCTCAACCTGACGGTCCGGGGTGTACTGGTTGACGTGGAACGAAGTACCCAGCGGGTCGCCCTGCGCGTTGAAGCGACGTGCGACAATCGCGTTACTGTCCGAATCGCCAACCGTGCCCGGATACCACCCTTGTCTCCAGACAACGACGAAATCGCCGTCGGCATCCATGGCGATGGTGACTTCTCGCTCGTCGGTGCCCCCGGCCTCTGCGGAGTTGCTGAGCCAAACGGGATCGCCCAAGGGAACCCCGGCAGCATTGAAGCGCCTAAGCTGCGCGCGGTACGTGCTCGGCCCCGGTGCTGACCAGACCACCGCGAAGTTGCCGTCTGCGTCACTGGCCACCGCCGAATTGAATCCGAAAGCTGCACCGATCTGGAATTCGCACCCCGCGGGCTGCGCTGCGAGGAGCATGCGTGATTCGAGCAAATCGATCCGGGAAGTGGAGGAGTGGATCATGAAGCACCCCTAAGCTCAAACTAAAGTGGATGGCATCCTAATAGCATAGAACATCGGGCTCTATGACACCAGAAAAATTTGGAAAACCCGGATTTTTCTCTTGCATTTTTTTTTCTTTTGGATGTTACAGTCCTGCTATATGGTCGTGCGCGGGGGTGCGCGGTTCGCAGGGACGGGGGCACACGAACGCGCGACCAGTTCAAACCCATTCAACCGCATCGCGCGTCCGGCTCTGGCTTCGGTTTCTGAGCGTTGCCGTTGACACTGGCTGCCTTTGTAGCTGACGCAGGATTCCTGCCTCCTCCGCTCCACGATGCACAACAGGAAAGGACGGTATGCCATGCGCACCTCCGCCACCAATGTCGGTACGCGCTCTCTGAAGTCTCGAACGCGCGCCATCCACGATGCTCCTGCATCACGCTCGCGGGTGCACCCTTGCCGCAGCCCGCGCCGGACGCCTCTGTGCGTCCAACCGTTGGAGACGCGGCGTCTGCTGGCTACGTGGTACGTTTCAGATTCGTCGCTGTACAGTGGTGGGCCATACTCAACACCGCTTCCGAACGACTCCACCGACGACTACGCCGCGATCAACTGGCTGTTGCACACGCGAAACCCAAGGCCACAGGCGGGCGACACCGTTCAGTTCAGTGAGCCGGACGGCGATACGGGGGAGTACATCTTCGCGTACACCAACCCGCTCTTGGTTCTACCTGCCGACATCACGTACACCGGCGCGAACGCTCCGGATGGCACGAACGACACCATCATCAACCAGCCGATCCCGGGCACTCCCAGCCTGGGGCACGCGGTGTGGCGACTGGATAACAACGACCCGAATGACGTGACCATCACCAATTTCGTCTTCGAGCACGAGGGAATTTGGCTGGTATCCGACACTGTCACCGGCGTGACCGCCGACAACATCGCTGTCACCGGCAACTGGTTTCGCAACATGGGGCGCACCGGTGGTCAGCATTACAACATGCTCTTCAACACGGCCGGCGACTTCGTGGGCAGCGACGGCCAGAATCCGTCTCTTCTGATCGCAGATAACAAATTCGAGAACATCCATGGGGACAACGGGATCTACCTCGAATCGGGGCGCAAATACAAATATGTGATGATTGAGGACAACACCTTTGTGGACGTGAACGAAGGGATGCACATCTTGCTACAGCACGGGGAGGCCGGGTCAATCGTCGGGGTGGTGGTCCGCCGCAACACCATCAGCCACGTGCGTCGCATGGGGATCGAGATCCAGGGAAACCGCTCGGTTGACCTCACGGTTGAGTACAACAAGGTCCGCGACTTCTATGAGCGTGACGACTCAACCTTTGGGATTTCGGTGGTTCCGGGAGGCGCGAACGTCACTGGGACGCTCATCCAGTATAACGAGGTCTCCGCGACTCGGACGCCTGATGGGGAGGAGGGGAATTCATCTGGAGATCCATCGCAAGAGGTTCGACGCGGCATCGAAGTCGCTGGCGGGACCAGTGCCGGCAACAACTGCAAAGTTCAGTTCAACACTGTTCACGGAGTTTGGTCTGCCATTGTCCTCCATACTTCGCTCGATCTGAAGGTGGACGGCAATCACATCTGGAACTGGGAATACAACGACGCCGACGGCATCGAGATCAGCACCGGGGCCAACAGCCCCGACATTGGCACGGAGGTAGCGAACGACAGCCAGCGAGAGTTTGCTGGAGTGGGGATGGCGGCGGGCGACTTGATCATCGGGGGCGGTAGTTCAGTTGACACGATTCAACTGATCGTCTCCGGCAGCGGCGTCAACGTCACGAAGAACGGCGTCGCCGGCCCCAGCAATCCGCACAGTCCTTCGGGCCAGATCATCGCCTACGGCTACAACGGCAACGACACGTTCGAGGTCACGGGCGTGCTCCAGCAGGGCGTGCTGGAAGGCGGAAGTGGAACCGACACTCTGACCTTTAAGCCCGCCAGCGGCGACAACACCGCCCGCACCTACGCGGTGGACACGTACAACTTCACGTTCCAGAGCGCGACGACCGCGAGCTGGATCGACACGCGCCTCACCGCCAGCGGACTTGGCGGGGCCATCCTGCGCAGCGGCGAGGGGATCACGCTCGACACCGGCAACGGAGCCGACACGATCACCGGCGGCAACAGCGACGCGGCCTTCAACGTGTCGCCGGTGGCCGTGACGCTGCTGGACAGCAGCGGGGACGACACGGTGAGCGTCAACAACGACAACTCCCACACCGCCAGCCTCTTCTTCGGCGAGACCCAGCGGATCGGCAGCCTGACCATCCGCACGGGAGGCACTGCAACGCTGGCGACCGGCGCGGACAAGGTGTTGACCGTCACGGGCCTGACGATTTCCGGCACGGGGGCGCTGGACCTGAATGACAACGACTTGATCGTGAAGAATGGAAGCCTCTCGTCGATCACCGCGCTGCTCAAGACGGGGTTCGAGAACAGCGGCGGCGACGAATGGCTCGGCAGCGGCATCCGCAGCACCGAGGCTGAGGCGGACAACGACACCGCCCAGAGCATCCTCTACGGGCTGGGCGTGATCCTCAACGACCTGTCGCAGGTCGGCGGGTCCGGTCCCGTCTACAGCACCTTCGCCGGGCAGTCGGTTGGCGTGACGGACATCCTGGTGAAGTTCACGTACATGGGAGATGCAGACTTGAACGGCGTCGTGGACGCGACGGATTACTCGCAGATCGACAACGGCTACGTCAACGGCTTGGGAGACTGGATCAACGGGGACTTCGACTACGCCGCGCCGATCAACGCCACCGACTACGCCCTGATCGACAACGCCTTCGTGAACCAGGGCGATCCGCTTCGGGCCGGGTCGGGTTCGCAGGACGTGCTCTCCTCCATGGCGGCGGAGCTGTTCGGGAAGATGGCCGACGAATACGACCTGGGCACGCCGCAGGAGATGATCGCGCGGCACAGCAAGCTTTTCGGCCAGGCGTATGACGACGCGCTGGCGAAGGTGCAGGGAGGGAATAGGCCATAGGGAGCTGGATCGCTGGGATGCGGCGGGAGCAAGAGCCTTCCGAGCTGGCGGCTTGCGCGCCGCGGGCTGATGGCTGCGGAAGTCCTCCTCCACGCCGCACCTCGGGAGAGCCTTTGCGTTTGGGACTCGATGTCATTGACGTCCTCTCATCGGATGTGCATTATGGGACCTTGAGACAGGGGATCGGCCACGGATGGCCGGCGTTCGCGGGAACGCAAAGGACGTGTCCCCCGCGGACTTCCCCGCAAGAACCCCAAGAACCTTTTGTTCCTGCCGGCGTCGAAATCCATGTCAAGCTTGAGCGGCGCCCAATACGAGGCCGATCTGCCGCCCAGAGCCAGTGGCGGCGAGTTGAGCGGCGTGGCGCCCCTGCCCGCCGGGCAGGCGTTGGCCGGAGCGGCGTCGCCCGGCGACGGGGAACTGTTCCGCCTCGCCCAGCAGGGCGATCGCGCGGCGTTCGGGCAAATCGTCGTCCGCTTCCAGCATCGCCTCTATAACGCGATCCTGCGGATGGTCGGCGACCCCGAGGAGGCGCGCGAGCTGGCCCAGGAAACCTTCACCCGCGCCCTGGTGAAGATCGACAGCTTCCGCGGCGAAGCCCAGCCGTACACCTGGCTGTTTCGCATCGCGATGAACCTGGCGATCAGCCAGCTCCGCAAGGTGCAGCGGCATCGCACCTTCTCGCTGGACGGTGGCGGCGGAGTGGAACGCGACAACGGGCGGCTGGGGCGCGGCGGCGCGGCAGGCGAAGACCCCACGCGCCTGCTGGATCGCCTGGCCGACGATGCCGACGACGCCGCCCAGAACGTGCAGAAAAGCGAACTGCATCAGCAGGTGCTGGCGGCGCTGGGACGGCTTGACGCCGAGTATCGCGCCGTGCTGGTGATGCGCGACATCGAGGGCTTTGACTATCAGCAGATGGCCGAAGTGCTCAACCTGCCGCTGGGCACGCTCAAGAGCCGGCTGTTTCGCGCCCGGCTGGCGCTGCGGGACGAGTTGAAGAGTTATATGAAATGAGTCTCGGTTTTTGATTTTTGATTTGCGATTTGGTTAGCGGCCCGGTGAGTCGAGCCGCAGTGGAAATCAAAAATCAAAAACCGCCAATCGCAAATCGATCGAACCATGGCCAGGACCGAGGACATCGAGGCGAAGTTGGCGGCGTATGTGGACGGGGAGCTTGACGAGGCGCAGCGTGCTCAGATCGAGATGCACCTGTCCAGCAACCCGCAGCACCGCCAGCTTATCGAGGAGCTGATCCAGCAGCGTCAGCTTCTGCGGCAATTGCCGCGCGCCATGGCCCCGCCGGATATCGCCGAATCGCTCACGGCGCAGCTCGAACGCGCCGTGCTCCTGGGCGACGTCGATGCCGAAGTGCAGGCCGCCTCCAGACGCATCGGGCACTGGCGGCAGCTTCGCATGGCGGCGGCGGTGCTGGTGCTGCTGGGAGCGTTGCTGGCCGTGATCATTCAACTGCTGCCCAGCCCCAATCAGCGTCTGCCGGAAATTGCCGACCTGCGACCTTCGCCGCTGGAGCCATCGGCCACGACCCTGCTGGATGAAACCGCCGAAAGAGCCGACAAGAAGATGACTGGCGATGCGGAGCAGCCGGCAGAGCACACCGCGATGGTGGATGCCGCCTCGCGCTCCGCGAAGATCGCCGACACACCAGAGATCCACGCGGCGCCCACGCTGCTTGGCAAGGGCGGCACGGCGACTCAGGAGCCTCTGGCGGCGGCCGAAACCGAGCAGCGACGCGCCTTTCAGGAACCGAGCGCGCCACAGAATCAGGTGGTGTCGAACGTCGCATCCGCCGGGCAGCAGATGTTCAGGCAGACTGTTACGGATCAGATTCTCGGCCAGATCGACGGCGCCACCGGCGGGGCGCAGACGCCACTGGTGTATGTCGTTCGCACCGATGATCCGCAGGGCACGCAGCGACATCTGGAGACGGTGCTGCGGGACAACGGAATAAGCTGGACTGCCCAGGTAGACCCCCTGCCCCCGCCGCTGGAGCTGGGCGCGGCCCAGCAACAGGCCATCCACGGCTCGCGATTCCAGCAACAGCAGGTGCAGATGAAGGGCGACTGGGGAACGGGCACCGCACTCGGCGGAGCTGGACAGATCCCGCAACCCGGCCAGACAACCGAGCAACAGCCCGATGCGTCGCAGGTATCATCGCCGCCGGCCCAGACACAGGCGCGACCACCGCAGGTCGTGCAGTCACCGGCGCAGCTTTCCGAGCAGCGGCTGGAGCAAGACCGCCAGGCCGTGCATCGCGGGCAGGCGGGGCAAGGTGCAACGCTGGTCACAAGCGATGCGATTTCCGTGATGCCGAGCGGCGCGATCACGCCGCAGCAGATCGCCAACCGATTTGAAGCGCGTCGGCTGACGCCGCAGCAGTTGCAGGCCGTCAGCGTGGCGTTGGGTCCGCGGGCACGGCAGGTGTCGGCGAATCGGCTGGGCACGATCGAGCTTGCTGGTGAAGAATCGCTGACACTGCATCATCCCTTGCAGCAGCAGTATCCGCAGCCGGGTCGGCTCGCCGCCGAATCCCCCCAAGCTGCACAGACGGTTGAGCCGGCGGGACAGATGGAGCAGGCGACCAGGGAGTTGGGCCGGCCAGCGGAATCGGCGGTGCGTGAGTCCACTGCGGCACAGAATCTTGCCATCGCCACGACGCAGCCAGCCGAGGGCCAGGCGGCGCCCGGCGAACAGGCATCGCCGCCCGCCACGATGACGGCCTCCGTGGCGAAGTCCGCCATCACCGGCCCCACGACGCTTGGCGTTCAGCCGGAGCTGATCGATGTGGTGATCTATGTACTTGCCAATCCAGCCGGCGCCACGACGCAACCCAGCACGCAAGCGACCGGCGGCGCCGAGCCGCTGGCCGTTGAGCCTCCCGCTGCCCCGCCCCCCACCGCGGCGCCGACGACCGCTGCCACGCAAGGCTCGTCAGTCCCACAGTAGCCAGCCTCATGGATCACGGGTAAAGTGGTTGCCAGCATGTCGCTGCCGATGACGATCGAGAACGAGTTTCTGCGGGTCGAGGTCTACCCGCACTTCGGGGGCAAGGTTCTTTCCATCGTTGACAAAGCCGACGAATACGAGCTTCTGTTCGATTATCCTTCAGAATTCCCCACTGCCCCTGCGTACGACAAGCCCTACGGCGACAGCTATTACGCCGGCTGGGACGAATGTTTCCCTGCCGTGGCCAGCGGCCCGTATCCCAGTCATCCGTACACGGGGATCACCATTCCCGACCACGGCGAGCTGTGGGGCATTCCGGCCGCGGCAGTGCCGATGCGGCAGGGCATCAGCACCGAATGGCACGGACTGCGGTTCGGCTACACGCTCAGCCGCAAGCTGTGGCTGGACGGTCCGAGTCTGATCGCCGAATACGTGCTCAGCAACCTGGCGCCGTTCGACTTTCATTTTGTGTGGGCGATGCATGCGTTGTCGTCGCTGCACGCGCCGGTGGAGCTGGAGCTGCCCCCGGGCAGCTACCGGCTCAGCCACGATGCCGAGGGAAGACAGTACGATCAAACGTTTACCTGGCCGATGGACACTCTGGGGGAGGACTTGTCGCGACCGCTGGAGTTGGCCGGAAAGATCGGACGCAAGGTTTTTTCCGTCGATGCGATCGGTGCACCGGCGGTGGTGCGTTATCCGACTCGCCGGGGCGGGCGGAGCTTGCAGATCGAGTACAGTTCACCGGACCAGATCCGCGCTTATTGGGGCGTGTGGATCAACACTGGCGGCTGGCAGGGGCACAGGCACTTCGCGATCGAACCGACCACCGGACGATTTGATCAATTGGATCGATCATTGCACGACGGATCCGCAGCGCGTGTACCGGCAGGCGGCAAGGCAAGCTGGTCGGTCCGCTGGACGGTCGGGTCGCTGAACGCCCCCGCTTCGGCCTCGGCATCTGGGCCGCAATAACCCATCAGTTGCCTCGAGGCACGTTGTCTGTAGTCTTGCCTCGGTCCGGAAGAACCCACCTAGTTCGGAGAACTCCACTTTACGAATTCATCAGGAATTTCTAACGCGACACTTGAAATCGCGGTGGCTAACTTGCCTACACTAAAAGTGTCTGAAAAAAGCCTGTTCATATTGCCTGAAACAAAACACGCCCATGGCGCGTTTGGTATAATGAACAGAGCAGGGCCGGGCATGACAGGGCTGGCCAACTGACACCCGAAACAACGAGTGCGTCGCACGGACCTGACGGTGGAAGCACAACGCTGCGGCGTGCGGCGCGACTCACAGGCACCCTACCCCCCCTGAGCCTCGGACGTCTTCCCCGCGTCCGGGGCTTTTTTTTGCGCCGCTCAGGCGCGGCCAGCATCGCGATGCGCATGAAGCTGAACGATCATTCGCCACTGGTGCATCGCGATGTACACGCCGAACGCCACCGCCAGCGCTGAAACAAGCTGAAGCCCGTATCCCTTCTGCATCATCAGCAGCACGTACCACAGGTTCAGCAGCGTGGTGGCACAGGTCAGTGCAAAGGCCGCCAGCAACAGCCCCCGGCTGCGCGCGAACAGAAAGACAACGCCTTCCAGGATCAGCACCATGCCGAACGACACCATCGATAAATCGCCCAGGAAGAAAACGGTCCGCGTGTAGGCGAGCGGCGCGCCGCTGGCGTCGGTGAACTTCCACGTGAATTGCGTGCCGAAAAGCCCTGAGAAAACAAACGACCAGAAGCGACTGGACATCAACTGGATGATCAGCCCGATCGCGATGCTGATCCACGCCTCCGGACCGGACGATTCAGCGCGTGGCTCGACCTGCTGATGTCCCAGAGGCATCGCAGCAGCATCGGGTTTTTGAACAGGCGGCGGTTGAGCTGCGTGGGGCGAAGCCGGTTGTTGCCCGGCGGCGTCTCTGGCGGTTTTGGACAGTCGCGGAAGCCTGGACAGATCCATCGCGCCTCCCTGTCAAGGAGTTGGGGGGTGTCCGGGTCAAGCGGCTTGACCCGTGCCGCGGGGGCTTGAACAATGCTACCCCACAAACGCAACGCCAGAAAGGCAAACCATGGCAACAGCGGAAACCGTTGAGCAGATCTTCGAGCAGATCGACCAGGTTCAGCAGCAGGCCGACGCTGAACTGGCCGCAGCCAGCTCCCCGGCGGAGCTGGAGCAGTTCCGCATCCGTTTCCTGGGCGCCAACGGACTGATCAAGAACCTGATGAAGCTGCTGGGGCAGGTTCCGCGCGAACACAAGCCCGCCGTCGGACAGCGCGTCAACGCCCTGAAGGATCGAGTCAGCGCAGCCTACGAGCAGCGAAAGGCCCAGCTTTCCCAAGCCGCCCCGGAGCTGACCGGCGGCATCCTTGAAGACGTGACCGAGCCGGGGCTGCGCCCCCGGATCGGCAACAAGCACATCATCATGAAGGTGACCGATGAGCTGACCGAGCTTTTCGGGCGAATGGGCTTTTCGGTCGCCTCCGGGCCGGAGGTCGAGGATGAGTTCCACAACTTCATTGCGCTGAACATCCCCGCCAGCCATCCGGCGCGCGATCCGCTGGACAACTTCTATCTGGAAGGGTCCAACATGCTGCTGCGCACGCAGACCAGCACGGTGCAGATCCGCGTGATGGAGACGCAGAAGCCGCCGATCCGGGTGGTGATCCCCGGGCGGGTGTATCGCCCGGATACTGTGGACGACACCCACCTGTTCATGTTCCACCAGCTCGAGGCGCTGGTCGTGGACAAAGGCGTGACGATGGTCGATCTGAAAAGCACCATCATGCAGTTCGTTCACGCCTACTTCGGGCAGAACACCAGGGTGCGCTTCCGCCCCAGCTTCTTCCCGTTCACCGAGCCGTCGGCCGAGTGCGATGTCTGGTTCGAGGACAAGCAGCGATGGATCGAGCTGGGCGGCTGCGGGATGGTGCATCCGAACGTGCTCAGCGCCTGCAAGATCGACCCGGAGATCTACACCGGCTGGGCCTTCGGCTTCGGCATCGAGCGGATCGCGATGCGCAAGTACGGGATCAACAACATCCGGCTGTTCGTCGAGAACGATGTGCGGTTCCTGAAGCAGTTTTAATGTGCCGCTGCCTCGTGTTCATTGCGGTTAGACTTCGCGTTGATCAGCGGCGCCCACGACTTCGCGATCACAAGGCCGTGATGCCGGCGGCAGCAGCCACAGGCCCAGGACCATCGGGACGAGCATCAGGTGCGCCATGCGCAGGGTCAGGCCGAGAAAGGCGATGTAGATCGCGGGGCTGAGCAGCAGCACGATCAGCATCGACGCGAGCATGGAGAAAAGCCAGGAAGACCGCGGCCAGTTGCGCGCCGGAGGCAGCGTTTGTGACGCCAGACTCAGCGTGGCCAGCAGCGTCGGCCAGGTCGTCAGGTAGCTGCCGCCCGGCGCGAGCATCACGAATACGAAGTTGAGAATTGTCCAGACGATCAGCGCGGCGGCGTTGATTTCGGCGCAGCCGGTACGGCGGAAGATCCGCCGCATGCCCGCGGCCGTCAGCATGGCCAGCAGCGTGTAGCCTGCGATCGTCACATCGGCCAAACGCTCCAGTCGCACGTTGTGCGTCAGTTTCACGATCCCCCAGCTCAACGCCACGGCCAGGAGGATGTTGATGAGTATCATGCCCAGGCCGACCAGCACACCGCGCCCTCGAATCCGGCTGCGCCGAACCGCTCCGGCGAGCACGACCGCCGTCACGATGCCCAGCCCTATCGCCAGCAACAACGCCCAGCGCATCGGATACCGCACCACCGCAAGCGACAACACGTCGAAGTAGACCGCATCCTCCGTCCCGGGCAGATGTGTCAGATCCATCGTCGCCAGCGCCCGGCCCAGCGCCAGTGCCTGCAATCCGTGATGCCGCATGCTGGCAGGGTCCAGGCGTTGGATGTCATCGGTGCTGCGGTGGTAGTTGGCCCAGTCGTCGATGAACGCGAAATTCATCCCCTGCATCTGCGCGTGGCGTTGGAAGACCGTGAAATCCGTGTCGTTGGGCAGGCGCCTGTACACGTCGAATGTGAACGAGCTGCAAACCGGGTGCGGTGCGACCCGCGCCAGCAGGTCGATCAGCCAGCCGTTGCCTGCGGTGGTCTGGAACATGATCGATGGCCCGCTGGAACCTCGCCCCTCGAAGTTGAGCACGACGGCGACATCGCTGGCCCAGGGATGCTCGCGGACGAAGACTCGCGCCCCCAGCAGCCCGAACTCCTCGGCGTCGGTGAAGAGGAAGATCAGATCGTTGCGCAGCGGCTGCTGTGCCAGGATTCTTGCCACTTCCAGCAGCGCCGCCACCGCCGCTGCGTTGTCGCCGGCGCCGGGCGCGCCGGGGACGGAATCGTAATGCGCCACAAGCATGACCGCGCGATCCGTCTGCCCGCTTCCGCTGCGTCTGGCCATCACGTTGACCAGATCGACCTCATTCTCGTATCCGCTTCGACGGCGCAGCACCTTCTGGCGAGACGGTTGCGTCTGCACCTGGTATCCGAAAGATTCAAGTTGTGCGATCAGGTATTGCCGCACCAGGGCCTGTCGTTCTGATCCGGCCGGATGCGGCTCGGCGGCGATGATCCGCAGATGAGCCATCGCATGGGCGGTGGAAAAACCGAGCGAGTCCACCCCCGGTGGGTGCAGCCGCCATATGGCCAGCGCCACGCTCAGCGCCAGCAGCGTCCATCTCGTCGCTCGCTGCACACGCAGATCGTTCATGTCTCCGGGCACAGCATCCCGAATCCTCACCCCGCGATCAATATCCGGCCATGGGCGACGAACTGGCACAGTGGACTTCCCCGCGCCGCGGCGCACAATGCCGCGCCATGATCTGGGATGCGCTTGCTGGATTCGGATTGATCTTCGTGTTGCGTCTGGGCGACGTGCCCATCGGCACGTTGCGCACGATGCTGATGATCCAGGGGAAAAAGGCCGCGGTGTTCGGGCTGGCCATTCTCGAATGTCTGATCTGGGTCCTGGCGATCAGCCGGGTGCTGTCGCCGCAGACCCTGAACGATCCGTTCCGCATCGCCGGGTATGTGCTGGGCTTTGCCACCGGCGTGATTGTGGGCATGACGATTGAAGACTGGGTTGCGGTGGGCACGCTGCTGGTGCGAATCATCAGCCGCACCCATTCCGAACCGATCCGCCAGAGCCTGCTCGACAACGATTTTGGAGTAACGGCGGTCGATGGCCGTGGCCGCGAGGGACCGGTCATGGTCCTGTTCGTGGTCTGCCCGCGCAGGCGGCTGCGCGAGTTGCTCAAGACGATCGAGGCGATTGACCCCAACTGCGTGGTGACCTTCGACACGGTGACCCCCGCGCTGGGCCACTTCCACGGCGCCAAGGAGCGTCAACTGGCGAGGGCCGAGTCGCAGCAGAAGTAATTGCATCCCGGACTCAAGAGGGTTTTGTTCCCGGCAGCATTGGCGGCTAGTATTGGGCTGCAAGGAGAAACATCATGACCGTTTGCGACGCGCCGACATCCTCCAACAGTACCCAGCCCGTGACACAGCTAAGCTCTGAGCAGATCAACCGTTACAAGCGCCACCTGATTCTGCCCGAAGTGGGCATGGAAGGACAGAAAAAGCTGCTGAACGCGCGGGTGCTGTGCATCGGGGCCGGCGGGCTGGGATCGCCGATCTCGCTGTACCTCGCCGCCGCGGGGGTCGGGACGATCGGGCTGGCGGACGTGGATGTGGTCAGCCCCTCCAACCTCCAGCGGCAGGTGCTGTTCGGCATCAGCACGATTGGGCAGGACAAGGTCGCCGCCGCCGCCAAACGGCTGAAAGACCTCAACCCCGACGTTCGCGTCGTCGAGCACAAGACGATCGTCAACAGCTCCAACGTGCTGGAGCTGATCAAGGACTACGACATCGTCATCGACGGCACCGACAACTTCCCGACGCGCTACTGCGTCGGCGATGCGTGCGTGCTGGCCAGGAAGCCCAATGTCTATGGCTCGATCTTCCGCTTCGACGGGCAGGTCACGGTCTTCGCGCCGCACCTGAAGAACCCCGAGACCGGCGAGCCCGGGCCGTGCTATCGCTGCCTGTACCCCGAGCCGCCGGACCCCGGCTCCGTGCCAAGCTGCGCTGAAGGCGGCGTGCTGGGCGTGCTGCCGGGCATCATCGGCACCCTTCAGGCCAACGAGGTGATCAAGCTGATCCTGGGCGTGGGCAAGCCGGCGATCGGCAGACTGCTGTACTTCGACGCGATGGACTTCGATTTCCGGCAGTTCAAGCTGAAGCGCGATCCGAACTGCCCGGTGTGCGGCGATCATCCGACGATCACCGCGCCGATCGATTACGAGCAGTTCTGCGGAGTGCCTGCACTGGATCCCAAGTCCCTGGAAGAGACGCGACGCGAAGTGCTCCAGGCGCAAAGCGGAAGCACCAGGCCGCAGCCCGCCGCAGCCGATCTGGATGAGCGCGGGCTGCCCAAAGACTACAAGTTCAAGCCCGAGTGGGAGATCACCCCGCGCGAGGTCAAGGCGATGATGGACCGCGGGGAGAAGTTCGTGTTCATCGATTGCCGGCTGCCCAACGAGTATCAGATCACCCACATCGAAGGAACCAGGTTGATCCCGCTCCAGCAGATCGGCACGCGGTTCAACGAGATCAAGCAGCACGCCAACGAAAAGGTCGTGGTCCACTGCCGCAGCGGCCAGCGATCGCTTCAGTTCGTGCAGATCCTGCGACAGCATGGGTTCAAGGACGCGCGGAGCATGGCCGGCGGAATCCTGCTGTGGAACAAGGACATCAACCCCGGCGGGCCGCAGTACTAGAGACGCTGCCAGCCGCCGTCTCGGCAGCCGCTTTTGTACAATTCAAGTTGACCCGCGAACAACTGCTATCGCGCATCTCGATTGATCCGAACCGATGCTTCGGCAGGCCATGCATTCGCGGCCACCGCATCTGGGTTTCGCTGATCCTGGATTTGTTGGCGTCGGGGATGACGATCGACCAGGTGCTGGCGGAATATCCGCAATTGGAGCGAGCAGACATCCTGGCATGCATCGCGTACGGCTCGGAAATGGCGCGCGAACGCTATGTTGAGATTCCGATCGAGACCAAACCGTGAGACTCAACCTCGATGAGAATCTCGGCAAAACGTGTGTCCAGGTGCTCGTGGCCGATGGGCATGACGTGGCGACTGTGGCGGATCAGGCCATGACGTCGGCCACAGATCGCGAATTGGCCGAGACATGCCAGCGAGAAAACCGCGCGCTGGTGACACTGGATCTGGACTTCTCCAATCCGCTGCTGTCTCCGCCCGGCGAACATCCCGGCATTGCTGTCCTGCGGCTGCCTGCCACGCCGTCACACCAGCATTTTGTGGCGGTGGTGCGTACCTTTGCGGCCGCATTGAAGCATGAGTCCCTCACTGGCCGCCTGCGGTCAGTGGAGTTAGGACGGATTCGCATTTACCAACCGCCTGCCGCTTCCTCAGGCGAATAGTCGCGAACAGTTCAGTTGCTCTGCCCCACGTCCAGGCGGTAGCGGCGCATCTTCTTGTAGAGGGTGGTGCGATTGATGCCCAGTTCGGCGGCGGTGGCCTGGCGGTTGTAGTTGTTCCGCCGCAGCGCCGTCTCGATGATTCGCCGCTCGGGGATCTCCAGCGCCACCGCCAGGGGCATCGGCTGATCTTCATTCTCGGCCTTGAAGATCGCATGACCGTTCGATCCCGAGCTTGCGGACTGCGGCGCCAGTCCCTGCCCCGCGGTGATCGTCTCGGGCAAATCCTGAACATCGATCTGCGGACGGCGGCACAGCACGACGGCGCGCTCGATGGCGTTTTCCAGCTCCCGCACGTTGCCCGGCCAACTGTAACGCTGCATCGCCTCCATCGCCGCCGCCGTAAACCCCAGAATCTCCCGCCCGGTCTGGTTGCGGAACTGCTTGAGGAAATGCTCGGCCAGTCGCGGGATGTCTCCCAGACGTTCGCGCAGGCTGGGCATGCGGATCGTCACAACGTTGATGCGATAGTACAGGTCCTGGCGGAACTTTCCCTCAGCGACAAGCTGAGCCAGATCGACATTCGTCGCCACGATCACGCGCGTGTCCACCGTCTTGGTCTGCGTGCTTCCCACCGGCTCGAAGGTCTTCTCCTGCAAGACGCGCAGGAGCTTGACCTGCATGGCCGGCGAGGCGCTGTTGATCTCGTCCAGGAAGATCGTTCCCCCGTCGGCGGCCATGAAGCGGCCCTGCTTGTCGGCGATGGCGCCGGTGAAGCTGCCCTTGACATGTCCGAACAGTTCGGATTCCAGCAGGTTTTCCGGCAGCGCGCCGCAGCTCACTTCGATGAACGGCTTGTCGCGCCGAGGCGAACGATAGTGAATCGCCCGTGCCAGAAGCGATTTGCCCGTGCCGCTCTCGCCTGTCATCAGCACGGTGGTCTTGCTGTCGGCGACTGCTTCGACCAGGTCGAAGATCCTGAGCATCTTGTGATCGTGACCGATGATGTTTTCCAGTCCGTAGCGCAGATCGAGCTGCTGGCGGAGGGTCTGATTCTCGAACAGCAGCGCCTGCTGGCGGACGGCCTTTTCCACGACCACGCGAATCTCGTCATCGACAATGGGCTTGGTCAGATAATCGAACGCGCCCATCTTGGTCGCCTCGACGGCGCCTTCGATCGACCCGTAGCCGGTGATCACGATGACCACCACGTGAGGGAACCGCCGCCGCACGTCGCGGAGAAACTCCGACGGAACGATTCCGGGAATGTTGATGTCCGCCAGCAACAACTCGAACGATCCGCCTTCGAGCTGTGCCAGAGCGTCGTCGGGGCGGTCGGTCGTCTTCACTTCATATCCCTCGCGGCGAAGAAACTGCGAGAGGGATTGGAGCATGATGCGATCCTCGTCGAGGATCAGCAGTCGTGGCTTGTGGGATGAATTGGCCTGGATCATGGTGCGCAAAAGTCCGGTAACCAGGGGACGTTTGGCCCGGTTGTTGCCGGCGGACAACGCCGGGACACGCATGCGTCCCGGATTCTGCATCGGCAGGAACGGATGTTGAGCGTAAGCAACATGAGCCGGCGAGTGGCGGTGAGCGTGTTTCGACTGTCGCGCCGGCGGAGGATATGATGAATGCATCAGGCCGCGACGCGGCTTATCGGACTGCCGGCGACCCCGGTTGCGGGCGTGGCGGCTGAGCTGAGCGGTCCGGCGGTTCGCCGGCGCGGCAACAACACGAAATGGAAGGATGGTTGCTCGATGCGCATCGGGGTGCCCAGGGAGATCAAGCCTGACGAATATCGCGTCGCGATGATGCCGGTTGGCGTCGAGCTGCTGGTCAAATCCGGACATGAGGTGATGGTGGAAAGCGGCGCCGGCGTCGGCAGCGGCTTCGCCGACGAAGCCTACGCCCGCGTCGGCGCCAAAATCGTGCCCACCCACGAGGAGGTCTTCCGCAACGCCGACATGATCATCAAGGTCAAGGAACCTCAGCCGCAGGAGATCAGTCTGTTTCGTCCCGGGCAGATCGTCTTCACGTACTTTCATTTTGCGGCGGATCAGGCGCTGCTTCAGGCGTGCCTGGAAGCCGAAATCGTCGCGATTGCCTACGAGACGATCCACGACAAGAACGGCCGGCTGCCCTGCCTGACGCCCATGTCCGAGATCGCCGGCAAGATGTCGATCCAGGAAGGCGCCAAGTATCTTGAAAAACCGATGATGGGACGGGGGATCCTGCTGGGCGGGGTTCCGGGAGTCGCTCCGGCGAAGGTGGTGATACTGGGTGCCGGGGTGGTGGGGACCAACGCCGCCAAGGTTGCCGCCGGCCTGGGCGCCAACGTCGTGCTCATGGACATCAACCTCGACCGCCTGCGCTATCTGGATGACGTGATGCCGGCGAACGTGGCGACGGTTTTCAGCGACATTCACACGGTTCGGGAGCACCTGGCAGAGGCAGATTTGGTGATCGGCGCCGTGCTGATTCCCGGCGCCAAGGCGCCGCGCCTGGTTACCCGCCAGGACCTGGTCAGCATGAAAAACGGCGCCGTGATCGTGGACGTGGCGATCGATCAGGGCGGGTGTGTGGAGACTTCGCGGCCGACGACTCACGCCCAGCCGACTTTCGTCGTCGAGGGCGTTGTGCACTATTGCGTGACGAACATGCCCGGAGCCGTCGGTCGCACCAGCACGATTGCCCTGTGCAACGCGACGTTGCCGTACGCCCTGAAGATCGCCAACAAGGGCTACGAGCGCGCCGCCGAGGAAGACCCGGGCTTCGCCCTGGGCATCAACCTGGTGTGCGGGCGGGTGACCAATCCGGCGGTGGCCGAGTCGTTCCACATGCAGGTGCAGCCGATCCGGGCCGCGTCGCGGCGAGTAACGGTGTAGTGATGTCCAAGGAACCTGCCAGCGACAGGCTCGACCAGCTTCTGGCTATGCTTGGGCGTCAGCCCGGCGATCCGTTTCTGCTGTACGCCGTCGCCATGGAGTACAAGAAGCGGGGCGAGAGTTCGCTGGCCATCGAGTACTTCAACCGCACTATCGAAGCCGACTGCAATTACTGCTACGCCTATTACCAGCGCGGGCAGGTGCAGCAGCTTGCCGGGCAACTCGAGCAGGCCAGGCTGTCGTATCGACAGGGCATTCAGGCCGCCGCTCGCGCCGGCGATGAACATGCACGCGCCGAGCTTGAGTCGGCGCTTCAAATGATCGAATGAACCATGAGAGTCGGATAGACGCCGCAGGATCGGCCAACCGAACTCCGAAATCCGTACAACGTGCCTGGTATGGTTGATGCCTTCGTGAACTATCTGAAGACTCCTGAATGGAGACGGCAGCATCGCTGGCGCAAGGCGATCTGGAACACGATGGCGCGGGTCGGACTGACCGGCGTGCATGCCCTGCCCCTGAACCGCCGATGGGTCGAAATACACCGTCGAAAAATGCCGCTTCGGGGCCTGGATCCGGCCTACACGGGCCTGAAACTCGTCCAGATTTCCGACCTGCATTACAGCCCGGTGGTCTGGCAGCGATACCTGATCCAGTACCTGATGTGGGTCAACCAGCTTGAGCCGGACCTGGTGGTCGTCACCGGCGACCTGATCACCGGCGGGTATCGCTTTGCTCACCGCATCGCCACGATCCTCTCGCACCTGCACGCGCGCGATGGCGTGATCTGCACGTTCGGCAACCACGATTACAGCATCTACGGCAAGAACGGTTCGCCCGAGGGCCGACGCCGCGCCGACTACCTGGAAAAGTGTCTGGAGGATCGCGGGCTGATTGTGTTGCGCAATGAAGTTCACGTGCTGCGTCGCCAGGGCGCTGCTGCGCCACTGGTCATTGTCGGACTGGACGACGAATGGTCCGGGCACATCGACCCGCAGCGTGCATTCCGCGGCGTGGATCCGAACCTGCCGATCATCTGCCTGAATCACAACCCTGCCAACGCGCGGCAACTGCTGCAATATCCCTGGCAATGGATGCTCGCCGGGCACACGCACGGCCGGCAGGTGGCCACCAGCCGCATCGGCAAGGCGCTGTATCCGCAGCGATACCGGCTATACACGCACGGCTACTACAGCATCGAAGGCCGGCATCTGTATGTAAACCGGGGGCTTAGCTACGGACAGCGAATCCTGGAATGGTGTCGCCCGGAGGTCACGGTCTTCAAGCTGTTGCCTGAAGCGGACCAAGCTCGTCCAGGCGCTGTCAGCGCCAACGGCGAGTGAGTATTCGGCTGCACGAACGGAGTGGACCGGGCCGACGCGAGCTGCGTCAGCCGCTCGTGCGTCGGCGGCGGGCAGTGATGACCATGCCCAGTCCGAGCACGCCCAGCGCGGCAGGTTCGGGCACGGAGATCTGCCCAAGCCCGACGCCCGAAAGCGCCTGCTCGAACGTCATCGCAAGCGGGATGCTCACACCCGCCTGCCAGTTGCTCGCCAGGGCACTCAGGTCCGCGATGTCGATGAACCCGCTGTAGTCGAAGTCGCCGGCGGCCCAGTGGCCGCTGGACTGCCACGCGCCCGCCAGGGCTGCCAGGTCACGGATATCCACCCGTCCGTCCAGATTCGCGTCGCCGTAGTACGTATAGGCGATGCTCACCTGCTGCGCTGATGCGTTGTCGATCCAGCCAAGGCCCCTGGCCGGATCGGAAGCGTTGCTGGTGCGGATCTGGCCAAGGCTGAACTTCGTCGCCTGATCGTAACCGGCATCGAGGATCGAGAGCACCTGAGGCGCGATGGTGATGCCGGTGTCGGAGTAGTCCAGGATGAGCCAGCCGCCGATCACGTCCGCGCCGCCCGCGTTCAGCACGCGGCTCTTTGCCCCGCCGGCGAGCACAAGCCGGCCTGCCTGCACCGTGGTCAGCCCGGTGTAGCTGTTGCCGCTGTTGCTGAGCGTCAACGATCCGGCGCCGACCTTGGTGATGTTGACGATGCCCGGGGTCGCGTTGGTACCGTCGGTGATCGTGCCGGCAAAGCTCGTCGAGAGGCCAAGCGCTCCGATCACGTATGTGGTCTGGCCAGTGCCGTTGGTCGAGCCTTGTAGCCGCGTGGATGCACCGCCCATCAGCGCGCCCAGGTGCACGGTGCCATCAAAGATGGTGCGGATCGTGCCGGTTGAAGTGCCCAGATCAAAGATCGCCGTCGGGCTGCCGCTGGAGCCGATGCGAATGTTGCCCGTGCTGCTGCCGAGGCTGAAGGTGCCGCTGAAGTTGCTCAGGCTGCCATTGATGGAAAAGTTGCTGGCGCCCGAGGAGCTGTTGCTGATCAGGAGCCTGGTGCCGGCGGCGCCTGAAATCGCGCCGTTGTAGGTCAGCCCACCTGCGGTGATCGTGACCGTCGCGCCGTTGACAAGTTCCAGCGGCGTGGCTGCGCCGCTGGTGCTGATCTGTAGCGTCGTGCCGTTAGCGGCGCGGATGACGCCGGTGCTGCTGTTGGCGGCAGTGGTCGCAAGGATGAGCGTGCCAGCATTGAGATTGATCGCGCCGGAGTAAGCGCTGTTGACGCCCCCGAGTGTCAGGGCGCCGTTGCCGGTCTTGGTGAGCGTTCCGATTCCACTCAGTCCGCCGGTGATCGAGCCGGAAAAGCCATTGGTGTCGAAAGTAACCGACCCGCCGATGGTCGTTGGCACGGCGATATTGATGGCGCCGGTGGCACGAAACGTTCCGCCATTGAGCACGAGCGATGCCGTGCCCCCGCCGGAGACGATCGGTCCGGTCTGAAGCATGCCGCCATTGAGGATGAGCACCCCTGACTTTCCGGTTGCGCCCAGGACGAATCGCCCGGCGGAGACCGTGCCGCCGCCGATCGTCAGCGAACCGGATGCGCCGGATCCGATCAGTGCCGTGTCGAAAACGTCGAGCGTTCCACCACTGACGATGCAGGCGCCATCGAGATTGGCGTGACGTGCGAAGGCGTTGCCCGCAGCGTGAGTCACGCCGTTGACCACAACCGCCGTGGTGGCGAAGTTCGGCACCGATCCGCCCCAGGTCGAGCCACTGCTCCAGGCGCCGCCCCCGCTGGCAGTGCGGGTCATCCCGTAGCCCCCGAGTTCATTGAGGTACTCTTCCAGGCGGGTGTACCCGGCGGCGTTGAGGCCTTTCCAATCGGTGTTGCTGGCGGGGTTCAATCCCCTGGACATCTCCCAGTTGTCGGGCATGCCATCGTTGTCGGTATCAACCAGCCGGGCTCGCGGATTCAGATACTGCGGATCCGTGCCATAGTTCGGGAACAGGTCGCTGTCGCGCACGATGACCCCGCCAAGCGTCCCATACGACGCCACCTCCTGCGCCAGCCTCCTGTCCACGGCATCACGGGTGATGTTCGGCCCGAAGTTTTCGATGACAAACTGCACGGCCTGCTCGGCCGTCATCGACGCGGTGCTGGGAAAGGCATGCGGTGCGGAAACAACCGTGGCACCGGGGTAGCTGCTGTTCAGCGTGCCGTCAAGCACGCCGTCCCTGTCGCCATCGACCCAGTTGTCCGCAGCATAGATGAAGAAGCTGCTGGTGCCGCTGGCGAACGGCGAGCTGCCATCGACCGGACCTTCGATGAAGTAGTTGCCGATCACGTTGGCATGCGAGACGGCCGACGTGTCGCCCATGATGTAGCCGGAGGTTTCGTAGCCGTAGACTACATTGTTGATGAACTCGTTTTCGCCGCGCACCTTGGGGTTGCGAGTGACATTGTCGGCCCAGAGGCACTTGATGATGCTGGAGCGGTTGCCCTCGCCGATGGTAAGCAGTCCGCCTGTGCTGTGACCGACCACATCCAGCCCCTGAGAGATGGCGGTGTTCTGAATCGTAATGTTGTCGATGATCTGGCCGGGGTCGGGATTGATGTCGAACGTGCCATCCACGCCCCAGGTGATGGACATATGGTCCCAGATCATGTTCTGCCCGCGCACCAGCGAGGCGGCGTCCTGGCGGCCCTGCGAGGTTCCCAGCCGAATGCTCCAATAGCGGCTGATGAGGTTGTTGGCCCCGTGGAACGCCACACGGTTGTTGTATACGCCAATGCCACCCGGTGCGGTCTGGCCGGCGATGTAGATGTTGCTGGCGACGGTGACGACGCTGCTGAGGTTGATGATCCCACCGACATCGAAAACGACGTATCGGTTCGGCTGACTGAGCGCATCGCGAAGCGAGCCGGAGCCCGAATCGTTGAGGTTGGTGACATGGTAGACCGTTGCCGACGAGAGGTTTGCCCGCGGCCCTGTAGCGAAACGCCCGAAGCCTTCAGCTTCCGGAAACGCCAATACCTGAGCCGACGCGATCGATCCCCTCATCAAGCCCAGCGCCGCGGCGACCCAGCCCAGCCGACCAGCTCGAACGTGCACGTGTCCTCTCCTTTGGCGATGCATCCAGGGTAACTCAGACCTGCCGTGAAGGTACTACAGTCGTTGCGCCCGCGGTACCCAAACGACCTCAATTTTGCGGCAGCGTTTTTTGATTTTGCGTCATAACCACCACCATTCGTTGGCGCTTTTTCAGGATTTTTCTTGACATGCTTTGGGCGGGTTATCACAATCGATTGTGTTGTTAGCACACTCGATTGTGACGCGGTTGCGCAAAGCCTGGGCACCCAGGTTGCGGAGGACCAAGCGGTGAGTCGGGTCACGCTGCGGGACATCGCCGAGCATGTCGGGGTGGATCGCAGCACCGTCTCGCGCGTGCTGTCCAACAAGGCCGCCGAGGGGGGGATCAGCGTCGAGCTGGCCGAAAAAATCCTGCTCAAAGCCCGGGAACTGAACTACATCCCCAACGTCTCGGCGCGGGCGATCCGCACCGGCCGGTTTCACTGCGCGGCACTGCTGATGAGCACCGTCGCAGGACGAAGCTACCTGCCCAGTCGGCTGTTGGATGGCATCCACGATGAGCTGGCGACGGAGGACATGCATCTGGCGGTGGCCAAGGTCCCTGACGCCAAGCTCAACAGCGCCGATTACGTGCCCAAGATCATGCGGACGCTGATGGCCGACGGCGTGATCATCAACTACACGCATCATCTTCCGGAACATCTGGTGGAGATCGTCCAGCAGCGTCAATTGCCAGCGGTGTGGCTGAACACGGTCCGGGAGTCCGACGCGGTGTATCCGAGGAATCTCCAGGCCGCGCGGGAGATGACCGAGCGGCTGATTGCCGCCGGGCACCGGCGGATCGCGTACATCGACCTGTGCCACGGGCGCGGCTCGGTCGCCTCCGCCCACTTCAGTGCCGCCGACCGCGCCGCCGGTTATGCCCAGGCGATGCGGCTGGCCGGTTTGCCGGCGTGGGTGGTCCATCCGGATCAGGACTGCGTGGACTTTGCTTCCGAGGTTGCCTTTGCCCGACAGTTCCTCGCCCGTGCGGACCGCCCCACGGCACTGGTGTGCTATTTTTCGATTTTCGTGCCGGCGGTGTTGCGGGCGGCGGCGGAACTGGGAATCCGTGTGCCGCAGGAGCTGTCGATCGTCTCGTTCGCGGCCGAAGATCTGCGCGAGCACGGGGTGACCGTCAGCGCCATGATCGAGCCGCACTACCGCATGGGCCAGGAAGCGGTGCGGACGCTGCGCAGCAAGATCGATGCGCCTTTGAAACCTGTCCCCAGTCGCATGCTGGATTTCATCTGGCACGACATGGGGACTTGCGTGGCGCCTGCGAAACAGGTCGCGAAGTAGAACAACGGGACGGGTGGGCCGTGCCCGCCCTGCCAGGCCCGATCACGTCAGTTTCGCATCCAGGGTTGCTCCGCGCCGCCGCGAGCCGCGCGGACACAAGACGGAGGAGAAGAACGATGGGTAGGAACATGCCAAGGTTGCCGAAAGAAGCTCTTGCGCTCGCCGCCGCAGGAGCGGTCGCCGCTCTGCTGGCCAGTGGGTCACGGGCCGGGCAGATCTCCACGATGGAGGGAGATATCAACTCCGTCCATCAGCCCCCGGGCACTGGCGAACCCAGCGCCTACACTTGGGGCGACAGCTTCGACGCCAATCAGGTCGATCATTTGCCTTCGACGATCGGCGTGACCGACGGGCTGGGCAGCATGAACGTTCACGACCCCGACGGCGGGTTTTCCTGGGGCACGCAGTACATGCTGAATGACCCGGACAACCAGCCGCGCTACATCGACCTGACCACCAGCACCAAACTGCTGATGGATATCTCCACGCCCGGAGGCAACCCCAACCTGCCGACCTATTCCGTTGGCTTCGGGGCGATCAATTACGCATTCGGCAGCCCGCAGTTCCCCAACGGACTGTTTTTGGACAGCTACAACATTTCCGGCGGCGGGAACTTCTACCAGTTCGCATCCGGACCGGCCTCTCAGCCCGAGCTGACCACGCAAACCTACGTCTGGGATTTCGGGCGGGAGATGACTGCCAACGGCGTGCCGCTGTGGGCCGGACTGAACGGCTATGTGATTCTGCACTTCAACAGCAATTCCCCGGCGGGGATACCGGCGGATTACTACTACGACCACCTGCGGGTGGTGAACGTGGACTACACGTCGCGGCCGACGTGGCAGGGCGCCGGATCCGGCGCCTGGACCGACGCGGCCCGCTGGGCCAACGGCGTGCCCAACGCCGTGGGCGCGCCAGTGATCTTCTACGGCGCCGGCAATGGCAGCGTGACGCTGAACTCCGCCGTCACCGTCGGCTCGATCGTCTTCGATTCGCTTCGCACCAGCTATGACGGCAACGACGGGATCGGCAGCGGCATCCCCGGCATCGGCGCCGACGCGAGCATCACCGCGCCGGACGACCCGGACATGGCCCCGATCGTCAACTACACCATCTCCGGCACCGGAAGCCTCACATTCGATGTCAACAGCGGGCTGGCGGAAATCTATGGAATCGTCGGCAACCACAACATCAATGTGCCGGTGACGGTCAACGACAACCTGGACATCGACATGGCGGCGGGATTCGGGCCGGACAACAACTCCGGACTGCCCGGCGGGGGCCGGTTCACCAATGCACCGCGACCGTCAGTGACGTTCGGCTCGACAGTGACGCTGGCGGCGGGCACGACGCTGCGGACGCGCGGGCTGGGAACCGTGACCTTCGCGGCGCTGCGAGGCGGAACTGGCGCATCGCTGGTGGTCAACGGCGGCGTGACCGTAATCTCCAGCAAGCCCACCGCCAACCATCCCTCGGGCACCAGCGTGGTTTCAAACCTCACCGTCGTGCCGGCGGCAAGACTGGACCTGAACAACAACAGCCTGATCGTCAGCGCCGGCTCGCTCTCGGCAATCACGGGGCTGATCAAGACCGGCCTGGAGAACGGCGGCGCGTTCGACTGGGGCGGCAAGGGGATCGGCTCCACCAAGGCCGCCGAGCAGAACGCCACCGCCGGCAGCTTCCTGTATGGCTTGGGCGTCGTGCTGAATGACCTGGCTCAGGTTGGCGGCAGCGGGCCGATCTACACCGACTTCGCCGGTGTCAGCGGCCTGGTCGGCACGGAGGTGCTGGTGAAGTTCACTTACTTCGGAGACGCCGACCTCAGTGGCTCGATCGACGCCACCGACTACTCGCTGATCGACAACGGGTATGTCAACACGTTGAGCGGCTGGATCAACGGGGACTTTGACTACTCGGGTGTGATCGACGCGACGGACTATGCCCTGATCGACAACGCGTACGTCAATCAGGCCGGTCCCTTGGCCGAGGCACTGATCGCCGAGCACGCACGGATGTTCGGTGGTGAATATCTCGCGGCGCTTCGTGCGATTCAGTCGGGCGTGATTCCCGAGCCTGCGTCACTGAGCGCGACGCTGGCCGCGGCGGCCGGGGCGCTGAGGCGTCGGCGCCGCATCGGGCGGTGATGAGCCGAACCATGTTCGTGCGGAGAAAGTGCGCGTGCACAACGTGATACAGACCTTTTACAGGAGGTGGAGTTATGCGCAGACGAATGTTGATCGCAGCGGCGATGTTGTCGGCGGCAACGGTGCTGCCCACGACCGCCGCGCGGGCGGCGAACGTGCCGCTGTACCAGGCGTCGTTCGAGACCGGACTGGAAGGCTGGGGACCCAGCGGCTTCAGCTCCCGGCCCATTGTCGTCAGCACGTCGAACCTGGTCGCCACCGACGGCTCGCAGAGCATGTCGGTGCGGCAGACCGGCGACGGCTTCAGTTGGAACACCAAACGTGAGGGCAACAGCTCCAACACCAGCGATCCGTTCTATCAGGCCTGGAACGCCATGAGCACGTTGCCCGAAAACGAGGTCTTCGTGGAATTTGACGTGATCTATCGCGGAGACGACATCCCGGATACGGCCACGTTCATGAACGTGCTGGTGTACCTGAATAACGACAACGGGTTCCGTCAGATTCCGGCGGACGTGGCGTTGCTGACCGGCGCCGACATCGCCGCCAACATCGACAAGACGTTCAACATCACGATCCCGATCAGCCAGTTCGGCGGATTCGGGGACAAGATTCCCAGCAACGCCAACTTCTACCAGCTCGGCTGGTCGATGAACGGCAACTGGGGTAGCGGAGATGCGACGGTTTACTTTGACAATGTCCGGCTGAGCGTGATTCCCGAGCCGGGCGTGGCGGGCCTGGGGGCGGTGATCCTGGCCGCGGCCGCGGCCCACCTGCGGCGGCGGTAGCGCCCACGGGGCGCCAATCCACCAGCGCGGCGCGTCACGGCGTCGGGCTGGTTTTCAGGGGCCGCAACCGGCCGGCCGTCCGGCCTGGGGCCTCATGCCATGCGTCCCGGACAAACGGCAGGAGACGACAAACCATGAGACGGCGAACCAACACCTTCCGTGATCGCCCGACAAGGTGCGATTCCCGCATCGCGCATACGCGGATCGCGCGCAGGCGCAACGGCTTTACCCTGGTGGAACTACTGGTGGTGATCGGGATTGTCGCCCTGCTGATCTCGATACTTCTGCCAGCGCTGAACCGCGCCCGGCGCGCCGCGCAGGCCGCCGCCTGCCTGAGCAACCTTCGATCGATCGGACAGGCATACTTCATGTATGTGGCGGCCAACAAGGGATATCTGCCGTATGCCAAGTATCCCTCGTGGAGCCTGCGCCCGACGGATCCGCCCAACATGCCGCAGGTGCACTGGTACGAGGCCCTGTCGATGGCGATGGGCAAGAAGATCGAGTGGGACTCCAACGGCAACCGGATCACTGATTACTCGAAAGTGATCAAGTCGTGTCCGGCATGGAATCTGGATGAGCTGGGGTTACAGAACAACCCCAGCAATGACTACCTGACCGGCTACGGGCAGAACATCACGCCTTTTCTGGGTTCCGGTCGCGCCGCGGTGGGCACGGAAGAGCCCGGATCGATCCCGTACGGCGATCCCAGCTACCTTCATTGCGGGCTGGGGAAAAACGGCAGCTATACCTGGGCCGTAGGCGCGATCAAGATGGCCAAGGTACCGCAGCCGGCCAGGACCATCATCAACGGCGACAGCGTCAACTGGTTCATCCTGATCCAGCGGACGGGCTTCCCGGTGGCCGGGTACACCTGGTGGAAGCCGACGGTCGATCCCGGACTGCCGAAGGTGATTTACTTTGACAGCGGCGCGCCCAACCGTCACGGCGGCAGGGCGCAGGACGCCGGCGCCATCGAGCTGGGGCCGACGTATCGCACGGTCAAGGGAAACAGCCTGGAGGGCAAGCCCCAGACCTGCCGGGCGAATTATCTGTTCCTCGATGGCCATGCCGAGACGCTGGCCAGCGATGTGGCGTTGCGTGCCCTGGCGACGAGAAACTGGTAAGCGAGCGGCTGCTGATGTATCTGAGTTCGATTCATGCATACACCCATTGATTCGCACCCCAGAAGCGCAGAAGGGATTCAACCGTGTCCGTAGCATCAACGTCCAGTTCGCGCAAACCGGCCGAGACGGTCCTCCGCGAAATCAAACAACAGGCGCCGGGCACGCCCCAGGCGACTCCACAATCGCCCTCGAACTTGAATTCGACGATCATCGGTCACGCTTTGCCGAACATTCCCTGGCAGCCCAGGCCCCAGGGTTGTAGCGAGGTCGTGTGGCGTTACTCCGGCAACCCGGTGATCCCGCGAAACCTGTTCCCCGGGGCCAACAGCATCTTCAACAGCGCGGTCGTCCCATTCCAGGGCAAGTTCGCCGGCGTGTTCCGCTGCGACAGCACCGCGCGCGAGATGCGGCTTCACTCCGGCTTCAGCGACGACGGGATCCGCTGGCAGATCGATCCCCAGCCCATCCGCTTCGAGCATCCCGATCCCGAAGTCGCCCGCTGGGAGTACGGCTACGATCCGCGCGTCTGCTGGATCGATGACGAACAGGGCGGGCGCTATTACGTCACCTGGTGCAACGGCTATCACGGACCGACCATCGGCATGGCCTGGACGCGCGACTTCGTCACCTTCCACAAGATGGAAAACGCGCTGCTGCCCTATAACCGCAACGGCGTGCTGTTCCCGCGGAAAATCGGCGGCAAGTACTACATGCTCAGCCGCCCCAGCGATAACGGCCACACCCCCTTCGGGGATATCTTCCTCAGCTCCTCGCCCGATCTGGTTCACTGGGGCTGTCACCGGCACGTGATGCGCCCCAACGGCGGATGGCAATCGACCAAGATCGGCGCCGGACCGATCCCCATCGAGACGCGCGAAGGCTGGCTGATGATCTATCACGGCGTGCTGACGAGTTGCAACGGGTTCGTCTACAGCTTCGGCGCCGCGATCCTGGACCTGGATGAGCCGTGGAAGGTCAGGTATCGCACCTGGCCATACCTGCTGAACCCGCGCGAGATTTACGAGTGCGTGGGCGATGTGCCCAATGTCGTGTTCCCCTGTGCCGCGCTGAGCGACGCGCCGACAGGACGGATCGCCATCTACTACGGCTGCGCCGACACGGTCACGGGGCTGTGTTTCTGTCAGGTCGATGAGCTGATCGAGTTCATCAGGGCGAATTCGAGGCTGTGAGAGCGCGCACGTGCGCTGTCCTCCGGGGGCGGTGTGTCTTTCTCCTCTTCCTGAGTACAGGCAAGAGGGCACAGGTTTGTGGCGATGCGGCTGATCCTGTTGTTACTTGCGGTGCTGTCGATGCTCTCGGTGGATGCGCGGGCGCAATATCCGACTGCCACTTTGCTCACCACGGACGCCCTGAGAACCTACGAGCGCATCGAATGGGAACTCGACCTCGGCAAGACGTACGAGAATCCGTTTGATCCCAATGAAATTGCCGTCGATGCGACTTTTGTTGCCCCGGATGGCAGGCAACTGAAGTTGCCGGCGTTCTGGGATGGCGAGTTTGCGTCGCAACCTTACAACCAGAGCAGCGAAGACAAATCGACTCTCCAGCGATCGCGCTGGCTGCTGCGATTCGCGGCACCGTGGGCGGGGAAGTGGCGAATGACGGTGGCCGCACGCGATCGCGACGGCACGCGCATCTCTGAGCCGATCGAGTTCGTCGTCGAGCCTTCGGACAATCCCGGCTTCGTTCGCCGCGCCCCCGACAACACGCGATACCTTCAGTTCGATTCCGGCAAGCCATTTTTCCCGATCGGCCTGAACATCGCCTGGGGACCGAATGGCGGGAACGTGAAGTGGTACGACGAGATGTTTGGCCAGCTTCGTGGCGGCGGCGGCAATGCGGCGCGCATCTGGAAAGGGCATCCCAACAAGATGACCGAGACCGTCGAGGCCGGCATCGGGCGTTTCGATTTAGCGGCGATGGAATACTACGACGCGCTGCTGGAATCGGCCCGGCGCCACGGCATCTACGTCATGCTCTGCTTCAACAACCACCGGGATCTTCTGGTGCGCGACCAGTACGGCAGCGCGATCTGGCCGATGATGCCCTACGCCGCCGAGAACGGCGGCCCCGCGACCCGGCCCGCCGACTTCATCACCAGCCCGGCCTGTCGCGATTACTACAAACGCCGCCTGCGCTACATCATCGCCCGCTACTCGGCGTTCACGTCCGTCGCGTTCTGGGAGTTCTTCAACGAACAGGAGTTCACCGGAGTCAAGGTCAGCACCGACTGGCTGCGGGAGATGGCCGACTTCATGAAGGCCCATGACCCCTACCAGCATCTGGTGACCGAATCGGCTAATCTCCCGGACGAGCAGTGGCAATTGGCGAGCATCGACGTGACGCAGGCGCACCTGTACGTCGGAGGCTCGACGGATGTGATCGGCCCGATCGCGGCGTCGGCGCGACGCCACGAGAAGTTCGCCAAGCCGCACCTGGTGGCCGAACTGGGCATCGGCGGCGACGCCACGGACGACAGGTACGACCCGAAGGGATTCGGCACGATCCTGCACAACGGCATCTGGGCGTCGGCGATGTCTGGCTGCGCGGGATCAAGCTGGCACTGGTGGTGGGACAGCTACGTTGGGCCGAGAAACCTGTGGCACACGTACGCCGGACTGGCGAAATTCGCCGCGACGATTGACTGGCCGCGGCGGAACTTCCGCAGAATCGATCTTCCGCCGCCGATCTCTCCCGTGCCCGGCGAGCAGCCTTATGCCGATTTGACGCTGGCCTGCTCACAGGGCTGGGGCTATCGGCTCGAGGACAACGGCGACGTGATCGTCGGCCCCAACGGCACGATCAGCCAGCCGCTGCCCCACTACCTGGTCAGCCCCACCAAGCCCGAGATCTTCCGCCCGATCCGGCTGCACGTGGAACTGCCCCGGGCGACAACGATGGTGCTGGCGGTGCACGAGGTTTCCGATGTGGCGGTGCTGCGGATCGGCGTGGATGACAAGCCGCTCGTCGATATCCCCTTCAGCGCATTGCCCGGCGCGGCGGATGTCAAGCGCACTCGCGAGCGTCGCGACGAGCAAACCGGCCTGGTGCGATACAGCGCTACGCTCGATGCCGAACGAACCGTCGAAGTCCCCGCCGGCAAGCACGTGATCACGATCGCAAACATCGCCGGCGACTGGGTGTCGCTGCGGTCGATCAGCTTCAGGCAGGCCCAGTCGCCACGGCACCAGCTTGCGGCGCTGGCGCTACAGGATCCGGCCGGCAGTGAGACGATCGCCTGGATCTACGACACACGATCGCACTGGAAGAGCGATCAGGACGGCATTGAGCCCCGGCTGTTCGAGGGCGCGACGGTGGAATTGCCCGCACAGAGCGAGCACGAGTTGACGGTCGAGTGGTGGCACACCCGCGAAGGGCGGATCATCCAGACGACGACGGTGCAGCCTGCACAGGGCGTGGTGAAGCTGACGATCCCGCCGTTTACGCGCGACATCGCGTTGCGTGCGTACGGCAGAGGATGAAGCACAGGGGCAGATCATGGCGGCGAGGAAATGCAGGAATCGATCCGGTCCCGCGCGAGTCGAGATGCTCGAATCGCGCCTTCACCTGAACGGGGCGCCGGTGGCGCGTCCAGCCTATAACACCGGCACTGGATTTTTCGTGCTCGATGGCAAGGTCTATGACGCCAACGGGTACGAGTTCGTGATCAAAGGCCCGAACAACAACCACGCCTGGGGATCGTACGTCGACAACTACAACGCGATCGATCACATCGCCAGAACGGGCGCGAATGCGGCGCGGGTGGTGATGTACCGTGATATTCTGGCCGATCCGACGAACAACTGGACCGACGCCGCCGACACCGTCGCCCGGCGGAAGGAGACGGTCGAGCGCTACCTGGCCAACGGGATCGTGCCGGTTGTTGAGGATCATGCCAGCATCCAGGACAGCAGCTCGCAATCGAACACCGCCGCGCTGCACGAGATCGTGACGCATTGGCTGGAGAACGCCTCGTGGCTCAAACAGTACGAGAGCGCGGTGATCCTGAACATCGCCAACGAATGGGGCCCGCCAGCCAATGCCAGCGGGAGCAACACGACCTGGCGGGAGGCGTACAAGACGCAGGTGTTGCGGCTGCGCGCCGGGCCGGACGGGAACCTGGCCAGCGAAGCCGACAACATCAACTGCCTGATCATGATCGACGCCGGGCAGTGGGGTCAGGACTTCAACACGCTTCGCCTGCACGCCCGCGACATCCTCAGCACCGATCCGCAGCACAACATCGTCTTCTCGATCCACCTGTACGGGCAGTGGCGCGCCGACGATCGCCCGTTCGAGACCTTCCCCGGCACCGACTACGGGCCCTGGGATGTGTTCACCAGCCTCAATGAGCTGGTCAACCCTTCGGGGCCGGGCGTCGAGCCGCTGGCGCTGGTGGTGGGAGAGTGGGCATGGGAGGACTTTCGCGATTTCAGCAACCTCTCGGCGCCCTACGCCGCGTATCGCACCAGGCGCATCATGGAAATCTGCAATCAGCTCGGCATCGGATGGCTCGGCTGGTCGTGGAATCACTCCAGCCCAACGACGCTGAACATGATCGCCGGCGCGATTCAAAACTATCAGTACAACTCCAATGAGAACCTGACGGAGTGGGGCAACTGGCTGGTGAATGACCCGGACTTCGGGACCAGGGCGACCGCGAAGCGCGCGACGGTGTTCCCCATCGCTGGCCTGCCCAATCCGACCACGCCCGGCCTTTCGCCATTGCCGGCGCAGCCGCCGACGGATCTGCGTCTGGTGCTCCAGAGCACGACGGTCCATATTCCCGAGGGCGGGCAGGGCGCCGCGTATGTGAAGCTCAACAAACAGCCGCCATCGAACATCACCATCAACGTTGCGCGGATATTCGGCGGGTCGAATGATCTGGACATCAACCCCGCCGCCGGTTCCACCAGCCTCACGTTCACACCCGCCAACTTCGGCCAGTTCCAGAGCATCCTGTTCAATGCGACTGTTGACGCCGATGCGACCCAGGGCACGGCCAAGTTCCAGCTCAGCGGCGGCGGGCTGCTGGCGGCGGACTTCATCGCCAAAGAGATCGAGCCGCCGACTGCCTCCTCGCCAATCGTGATCAATCCGGATCGCGATCGGCTGTACAACGGCAGCGGGACGGCGACAAGCGTGACGGTCAGCTCAACCTTCCCGCCTGTCGGAGCGCCCAACGGCACCTTTTTCATGCGTTTCAATCTGGCGGGCGTCACGGGCAAGATCGCCTCGGCCACGCTGCGCGTCTTCACCACCAACACCACGGCCAACCGGTTCGTTCGCGTCTTCCACACCATCAGCGACACCTGGAGCGAAACGGCGACGAGCGGAATCAACGCCAGCTATCCGATCGTGCCCAACCCCGCGGCGCCCGGCAACAACCCCGGCATCCTGCTGCCGACGACCGGCGGCAGTTACCTGGAGATCAGCTACAGCGAGCTGACCCGACTGATCCGCGCCGAGCATCTGAAGGACGGAATCGTGAGCCTGGCACTGCGCATGGTCTCGGGCACGGCGGTCTTCTTCACGGATGAGTCGGCAAATCGACCCGAGCTGGTGGTGACGACGGCCGAAGCGATCCCGCCGAGGCTGCTGAGCGCCAGCTTCGATTACGCGACATCGCCGAACCGGCTGAGATTCACATTCGACGAGGACGTGTCCGCGTCGCTGAGCAGCGCCGATGTGGTTGTGGAATCGATCAGCAACCCCGGCACGGTGCTGACGCTCTCGACCACGCCAGACTGGAATCCCGCCACCAACACCGCCAGCTTCACGATCTCCCCGGGCATCGTGCCCGACGGCAATTATCGCGTTACGCTGCTGGCGTCGGGCGTGAGCGATGCGGCGGGCAACGCGATGCTGGCCGGGGCGTCGCTGGACTTTTTCGCTTTGGCGGGCGATGCCAATCATGACCGGGTGGTCAACAGCCGCGACCTGCTGGCGCTGGCGAGCAACTGGCAGCAGTCGCCGCGCGGTTTTGCTGACGGTGATTTCAACTACGACGGCACGGTCGATGCCGCCGACCTGCAAATCCTGACGGGCAACTGGCAGCAGTCGTTGCCGGCGCCGGCTCCGCCGCCCGCCTGGCCGGGGATCGCCACCGCGGGCGGCTCTGTGCGACTGCCGGCGGCGCACAGCGGCCCCTTCGCATCGGCCACGCAGTCGATTAAGCTCACGGACCTGCAAACGGATCCGCTGCTGTTGTAAGGATCCATTCAGGAGCCGATCAGCCCGTGAGCCTGCGCGTCCTCAACAGCACGCTTCACCTGCGCGAACTGCAAACCCGCATGCCGTTCCGCTTTGGCATCGCCAACGTTACCCGTCTGCTCCACGCCATCCTGCGGATCGAATTCGAGATCGACGGCCGGCGGCAGATCGGGCTTGCGGCCGAAAACCTCGTGCCCAAGTGGTTCACCAAGGATCCGAACACAACCCCGCAGCAGGATCAGCAGCAGATGGTTGGCGTGATCCGAACGGCCATGCAACTGGCTGGCGAGTTGGGGCCGGTGGAATCGGTCTATCAGCTCTGGCGCCAGTTGCAGGCGGGCATGGAGCAGCCGTCGCGCGCGCCGGCCAGCCCCGATCCGCCGCTGCTGCTGGGTCTGGGCGTGAGCCTGGTCGAGCGGGCGGCAATCGACGCGCTGTGCCGGGCGCGGCGGGTTGCGTTCTGGCAGGCGATGCGCGCCGGGATGCTCGGAATCGAGCTGGGGCAAATCTATCCCCAGGATCTCATCGGCGCCCGCCCGGCGGAGCTGCTGCCGCCGCGACCGCTGTCCAGAGTCCTGGTCAGGCACACCGTCGGGCTGAGTGATCCACTGAGCGACTCGGACATTTCGCCAGCGGATCGGCTGGATGATGGCCTGCCGCATTCGCTCCAGAGCTGCATCGACGCCTACGGCCTGCGGTCATTCAAGATCAAGCTCTGGGGCGATGTGCAGCGCGACAGCAGTCGGCTTGCGGATATTGCAGCGCTGCTCGACGCCAACTGTCCCGATTACGCCTACAGCCTCGACGGCAACGAAAACTTTCACCAGGTCGAGCCGTTAATCGAGCTTTGGCGGCGATTGAGCGAGCAGCCGCGACTGAAGCGGTTTCTCTCCCGGCTGATGTTTTTGGAACAGCCGCTGCATCGCGAAATTGCCCTGAGCGAGCCGACCCGCCGGCAGTTGCTGATCTGGAGTGATCGTCCGGCGATGATCATCGACGAGTCGGGCGCTTCGACGCAGGATGTGGTAGATGCGCTGGCGGGCGGGTACGTTGGCGTGAGCCACAAGAACTGCAAGGGGGTGATCAAGGGCATAGCCGCCGCGTGTCTGATCGAATCCCGTCGCCGCCGGGGGCAAGCCCGCCTGATCCTCAGTGCCGAGGACCTGTCCAACACCGGGCCTATCGCCCTGGCGCAGGATCTGGCGGTTGTCGCCGCTTTGGGCGTGGGGCATGTGGAGCGCAATGGACACCATTACTTTCGCGGGTTGCACGCCTGGCCGAAAGAGCTTCAGCAGGCGGTTTTGGCCGAGCACGCCGACCTGTTTCGAGCCGTCAGTGCGCAAGACGCGTCGGTGTCATTCGTCGCCCCGGCGATTCAGGCCGGGCAGATGTGGCTGGACTCGCTGAACAGTGCCGCCTTCGGGGTGGGCGCTGCGAGTTGGCAACGAGTCCTTGCCGAGCTGAACGGCTCGACGTGATCGATGGAGACACGTATAAGCGTATATAGTATAATCGCTTAAAGCGACTTCGGCGGCAGAGATCGCCAGCTTTCAATCCCAGCCGCCGGCGAAATCGTTTTTTTTGGCGTTTACATCCGGGCCGACATTCGGGCAAACTGATGGTCTTGTGCGTGGTGAAATGGCAACTGTACTGATTGTGGATGACCAGCGCGAGACCGGTCATCTGATGTCCAGAATCCTCAAGTACCTGGGACACCGTGGCGTGCACGTGGACAGCGGAGAGCAGGCCCTGCAGTATGTCCGTCAGTGCCTGCCCGATGCCATCCTGCTGGATTACATGATGCCGGGGATGGATGGTCTGGCCGTGCTCAGGGCACTGCGAGAGGATCCTCGCACCGCAGATCTGCCGGTGATCATGTTCAGCGCCAATGGCGACCCCAAGGTCATCGAGTTGGCCATGCGCGAGGGGGCCAACGACTACTGGGTCAAGGCCTCGATCGCGATCAACGATATGGAGTCCCGTTTGTCCAAGTTCCTGTCCAGCCCGAATTAAGCGATGCAAGCCCTGGCCGCTGGGGCATTTCAGCGCACGGCCACCGCCCTGCCCGTCCGCACGCTTTTGACTTCGGCTTCGACGATACGGATGGTCCTGGCGGCGTCGTGGAGCGTGACGATCTGCGGGCGGCGATTCTGCTGGATGCAGTCCAGCAGATACCCGATCTCATACTCGTAGCCCATGCCCGGCGGCAGGTCGCTCACCGGCTCGGATTTGCCTTCGCGCACCAGCCGCAGCGGTGGGTTCTGCGCCAAGTCGAAAATCGCCGTGCCGCGCTCGAAGTTCACCGTGTACTGCATGGTGAAGCTGAACCCCGGCGCCATGGCCCAGGATCCCTCGGCCAGCACCAGCGGCACATCGTCGTAGACGTACTGCGTGGCCAGGTGATCAATGGCGTCGGTGATGATCGAGTAGCCGCGGCTGATGACCGCTTTGGGCGGGCCGAAGCAATACTGGATGAAATCGGTATCGTGAATGTGCAGGTCCAGCGCCGCCCCGCCGGAAAGCTCGCCGCTGGAATAGATCGGCCCGCCGGGATGCGAGCTGAGCCGCCGGAAGGTGGCGGCTTTCACGTTGCCAAACGTCCTGTTGGCGATGGCGTCTTTGAGCCACGTCCAGCCCGGCCAGAAACGCATGCACATGGCGCACATCGCCATTCCTTTGGACTTTTCCGCGAGCCTGGCAAGATGGAATGCATCTTTTGACGTGCGGGCCAGCGGTTTTTCGACCAGCACGTGTTTGCCGGATTTCAGCGCCGCCCTGGCGTGTTCGTAATGCGCCGGTGTGGGCAGACAGATGTCCACCAGGTCAACCTCCGGATCACGGATCAGCTCCATCCCGTCGGTATAGGTCTTGACCGACGACGGATCGACCCCCCCCCCGGCCAGTCCCGCGATGTTCCCCGCGGCGCGCGACTGCCCGCTGAGCCGACCGGGGTCACGTTCGGCGACCGCAACCACCTTGGCATCCGTCCGTTTGGCGTACACCTGAAGATGGGTCAGCCCCATCATCCCCAGCCCGATCACGCCGACTCGAATCATGCGATCGATCCCTCGTTTCCAGGGTAAAAGACTGCTGGCCGCGATTCAGTGCGCCTCCGGCCGCAGCGGGCCGGCAAGCTGCCTGATGAAAAACAGCCGCCCGGGCATTGTCGGCATGAAACTGGAGGGAATCCACGGCGTGGGCGCGCCGTACTGGAGCGTGACACACAGGCTCATCCCCTGCCAGCAGGCGCCGCGCTCCGCGTACACCCCGTCCGCCCCGCCGATGCAGAAATCGCTCTGAAGGAACAGCCCCGGCCCGATCGTGTTGGCGAAACACGGAATCAGGGTGAACCGGCTCATGAAGCTGTGCAGGGAGTTCTGCTCGACGGTCAGCGGATGCAGCGCCACTCCCAGCCGATGGGTCTGCCGCTTCCATTCGTCGGGCGAATACTCGGCGGCGAGCTGCGGCTCCCAGAAGGCGATGTGACAAACGCGCCCGATGCCGTAGACGGTCACCAGCCTGGCCCCTTGACGCTTCAATTCCGCGATCTTCTGCGGATACGTCGGCAGATTCTGCTTCGTGGCGAAGTTCCGCTGCGCCGGCGGAATCGTCAGCCTGCCCAGCGGATCGAACAGCGCCTGTTTCATCGCGTGCTCGAATCCACCAGGCTGGTTGCCCGGCATCGTGTTGCCGTCGCGGTCAGACCACTCATCCATGTTGAACGTCGTCACGTGATCGCATTTGATCCGCGAGGCTTTGATCCGACTGACCACCGTCTTGTACATCCCCATCGGCCCGACGGGCAGGATCATCGCCAGTTTCTGCCCGGCCTTTCGCGTCTGCTCGATCTGGTCGGCGATGGCGTGGCCCATGCGGCGGTCCATCTCCTGTACGTCGCGCACCGGCACCGGCTTGAAACCGCGATGCCAGTACTTCGTCGGCGTCGTGACTTTCTTCAGCCCCAGGTCGCAGCAGGCGTCGATCCGCCGCAGGTCCCAGCCCTTCGGATAGAATCCGTCAAGCAACGATCCGCGGATCGTGCTGAGCATGTCAATCTTCGGTTTCATCCTTCCCTCTGGTGTCCAGAATCTTCCGTTGCCCCACTACATCCCCGCGCGCAGGGCGCTGAGGTGTTTGGCAAAATGCTCGGCAAGGATCGAGTCGTAGGTGGCACGGTGTTCCCTGAGGATCTGCATGACCTGCGGCTTGAGCGTCGGATCCGTCAGCACGGAACCGAAGGTCGTATGCAGGATCTGCCGCCCCGGCTCAGTGAAGCCTCCGCTGCCGCGAACATCGCACCAGCGCTGCAGGTAGATCTGTTCCAGCCGGGTGGCATCCTTGATGTCGGAGGGCGGCGGGACTTTATCGAGCGTGGCGGACACGTGATACGTCGCCCGGTCCGTCTCGTAGCGCGAGCGTGAGAAATCGACGATTCGCCGGAACAGCGCCTCGTCATGCCGCAGCACCACCCGCAACGCCTCCAGATAGCTGGTGCCGGCAGTCTTGACGTGGAAGCGCCCGCGGGTGAGGCGGGCGAACGACGGATAGATCGTCAGCTTGTCCGAGCCGCTGTGCAGGCTGAGTTTGTAGGGACCGAGCTGATGCGCGATCGCCGCGTGGTCCGCCAGAGATCGCTCGAACGCCGCCAGATCTCCCTTGTAGTCCACACCCTTCTCGAATTCACCGACGTAGCGCGGAGCCAGGCTGATCAGCTTGATTCCGCGCAGCCGGCACTGGTCGGCGATGATCCAGTGCTCGGCCAGCGTCGTCGGCTGCGGGGTCTCGTCCACGCTCAGCTCGATCTCATAAGGTTTGCCGAGCTTCTTCATCGTCGCGTCGATGTGCTGCGCCAGACGCTGGGTCATGTTGATCGCCCGGCCGTACTTCACCGCCGCCTTCAGCACCGCCGCTTCGTTCAGGTCGATGCTCGTGCCCGTCGGAAGCCTGATCTGCCTGCCCCTGTAGGTGTCGATCCAGTTCACCTCGGCAGCGACGGCCTTGAACTTCTCGGCCAACTGCGATGGCGAATAGTCGTCGGCGTGGGCATCGACTTCGCCGGAAGGGTCGATGGTGAAGAAGCAGAACCCCGCGGCGGCGGTGCGCTCGATGTCCTGTTCGGTCTTGAGGTGATCGGCGTCGGCGCCCTGCGGGCCGGTCCAGCCGGCCTCCTGCGCTGCCCGCAGCGCGTCAGCCATCACCTGCTCGGGCGTGCGGTTGGTGCGCGTCATCTCGCGGATCGACTGCTGCGCGAAGATCGGGGCGATGCCCTGCCCGGCGCGCTTCATCGCCGCCACGTGGCCGGGAGTAGCAAGCCCCAGCCGGTCGCCAAAGCCGAAGCTCGGCGACAGTCCAAGAGGAACAGGGGTAGGCATGGTCATGATCCAACACTCCTCGTCAGGTAAGAAACCGCAATTGTCAATGCCGGTTGGTGCGGCACAAACACGAAGCTGTACACAACCGGGCCGGTTCGTTGCTTCCTGGCAGCGTGAGCTCTTGCCCGGCGCTCATCCAAACATCTCCGCCAGCAGGTCGTTGTGCGGGTAGGCATGCCCGCGGTGCTGAACGAAGGCTTCGGCGAAGTCGAAACCCGCCTCGCTGCCGCGATCGGCAGCGTGACGCTGCATCGCCTCGATGTATTCGTCCATCCCGTGATGGGCACGCAGCCACTGCCGCTGGCTGGCGTGGCAGGCGAGCATCTCCGTCTTGCGCGGCATCACGGCGGTGATGTCCACGAATGTCGTCGGCTGCACACGATGCCCCAGCGGATCCAGACCCTCAAGCGGATCGCAGTAATACAGGTGCGGCACGCGCGAGCCTTCCCGTGGCGGCATCGTTGCCGTGATGTTCGGCGCCGCATACACGAAGCTCGCCGCCCGCCCCAGCAGCGACACCATCTCGTGATCCATCATGTAGTCTTTCGGGGCGTGAGTAAATACCAGCGCCGGGGCAATTCGGCGAAACAGCTCGATCGCCTTGCTCAGCGTCGGCTTGTCGTAGACGATCAGCCCGTCGCGCTCCTCCAGACAGTGATACTCGCCGCCAATCAGCGCCGCCGAATTGCGCGCCTCCTGCCGCCGAATCGCCACGATCTGTTCCGGCGGCAGCGTCGTCGTGCCGCAGTCGCCAGCGGCGACGGTCGCGATGTGCACCTCCCACCCCGCATCGGCCAGCCGGATCAGCGTCCCGGCGCACAGAATCTCCGCATCATCCGGATGGGCCAGGAAGGCCAGCACGCGCCTGTTGCCCGGTTGCTCGTTCATCCGCATTCCTTCATCCTGCCTGCCCCAGCCAACGCCTGAAGAACTCAACCGACTTGTTCCCGCCCCAGCGATGATTGCCCTGGAAACAGTCCAGCTCCAGCCGATCCGCTGCGCCGGCGGCGGCGTAGATCTCCTGCACCTGGCCAAACGCCCGCATCGACATGTCCAGGTTGAAGCATCGATCCTCCGTGCCGATCTCGATCAGCAGCGGGCGCGGCGCGATCAGACCCTGCAAGTCGGGCACGTCGCACAGCTCGAAGATTCCCGGCGTAATCTGGCTGCCGCAGAAGTTGATGTCGTGCAGGCCATATTCGGCGAAAAGAACCGAATAGCAGATGACGTTCACCGCCCTGATTCGCCGGTCACACAGCGCCAGCCACGTCGCCATCGTCCCGCCAAAGCTCAGGCCCATCACGCCGATGCGATCGGGATCGACGAACGGCTGCTGGCAGAGGTAGTCAATGGCGCACATGCCATCGTGCAGGTCCATGCCCAGCACGGTCATGCCCAGAATCGAGGCGCGCAGGTAGTGCAGATTGCACAGATCGCGCTGGCCGGAGTAGTTGTCGTTGCGTTCTCCGAAGCCTCGCCAGTCGATGCCGATGGTCACGAACCCCGCCTGTGCCATCCGCAGCCCATAGGCATTGTGCATTTCATCCGGCTCAAGTCCCATGGAGCTGTGCTTGGCGCCGCGGCTGTGGCCGTGGCAGGCCAGGATTGCCGGCAGCCTGCCCCGGGCGCTTGCCGGTCGGAACAGCAGCGCCGGCACCGACAGGTCTTGCTCCACGTCGAACACGATCCGCTGCTTGATCAGACCATCTTCGCGCCATTCCTTCTCGATCTGCGGATTCAGCGGGACTTTCGCCGGCATCCGACCCAGTGTCTCCAGAACCTTCGGCAGCAACTGCGACTGCCATTGCTCGAACTGCCGACGCGCTGTTCCGGCGAAGCGGTATCGCGGCCGATGCGTCGCGCCGATCCGGTCGAAATAACGGTTGATCGAGAAGTTCCGGCTCATGACAGAACGCCGATCGGAAGCTTGAAGATCCGAAGTCTCAGCTTCGCGATCCAGGCCTTCAAATCTCCGAGCTCCGCACGACCTTCACACCTGCCCGTTTCATTTCCTCGATGGCCCGCTGGGAATCGCCCGGCCGGACATCCACGCCCCGGCAGCCGTCTTCGATCAGGTACGCCTCGAAGCCAAGCTGCCGCGCGTCCAGCGCGGTGAACTTCACGCAATAGTCCGTGGCCAGGCCCATGATGTACACCCGCTTGACTCCGCGCTGCGTGAGGAACTCGCACAGGCCCGTCGCCTTGCGGTGGCCATTGTCGAAAAACCCGCTGTAGCTGTCGATGCCCGGATCGGTCCCCTTCTGGAAGATTCGCGCGATGCGATCGGTCTTCAGCCCCGGCACCAGCTCCGCGCCGCGCGTGTTCTGCACGCAGTGCACCGGCCAGAGAATCTGCTCCAGACCATTCAGATCGATCACCTCTCCGACCTTTCGCCCGGGATGATTGGCCACGAAACTGCCATGATCCGGGGGGTGCCAGTCCTGCGTGGCAACGATCAGCTCGAAGCGATCCTGCACGCGATTGGCCACCGGTATCACTTCATCCCCGTGCGGCACCGGCAGCGCGCCGCCGGGTACAAAATCGTTCTGTAAATCCACCAGAATCAGGGCCTCGCTTGAGGGTCTTGGATGAATCGGCTGACTCATTTTGCAACTCCTCGAGCCTTGAGAATCAGATCCGTGCGCAGATCGAACAGGCGTCTTTCCAGACCTACCGGATACTGATGGGGATTCACGAATCGCTTGATGCCGGCGTGAAACATCCCGAGCTGCTCGAAGGTGCGCTGCCGCGAGGCGGTGATCGGCGGCGGATCGTACACACGTTTGCCGCCGCGAAGCACCGGCACCAGCAGGTCTTCGTATTCGGTTCCCGGCGGGATTCTCTTGCGGCGGGTCATGTCCATCGGATCCACGATCGTGGTCCCGCCGTTGCCGCTATTGCCGATCCCGATCGAGGCCGTGTCATAGATGGCGTCGGCGATGAACTCCCCGCCGACGCGGAACCGCCGCGCCTGGAGAATCCCCGGAATCGACACCTTCGCCGTCTGCTCGGAAAGCTTGATCTTGTATTGCCATCGCCCCTGCGAATCCTGAATCGCCGACAGCTTGTACACTCCTCCCAGCGCCGGCTGATCGTATGCCGTCGCCAGCCGCGTCCCCACGCCCCAGACGTTGATCCTGGCCCCCTGATCCTTCAGGCTGGTGATGATGTGCTCGTCCAGCTCGTTGCTGGCCAGGATCGCCGCCTTGGGGAACCCGCCTTCGTCCAGGATCTTGCGCGCCTCGATGCTCAGGTAGGCCAGGTCTCCGGAATCCAGCCGGATGCCGATCATCTCGTGTCCCCGCTCGCGCAGGCGCCGGCCCACCTCCACCGCGTGGTGCACGCCGGTGAGCGTATCGTAGGTATCCACCAGGAACACGGCATTGTTGGGCATGGCGTTGGCCCAGGCCTCGAAAGCCGCAAGCTCGTCGTCGAAGCACATGACCCAACTGTGGGCGTGCGTGCCCTTGACGGGGATACCATAAAGCTGCCCGGCAAGAACGTTGGATGTTCCGGCGCATCCGCCGACGAATGCCGCGCGACTCGCGGAGATGCCGCCGTCGATCCCCTGGGCGCGTCGCAATCCAAACTCGATCACCGGCTCGCCGCGCGCCGCGATGCAGATCCGTGCCGCCTTCGTCGCGATCAGCGTCTGGAAGTTGACCATGTTCAGAAGCGGGGTCTCCAGAAGCTGGGCCTGAAGTATCGGCCCGACCACCCGCAACAGCGGCTCGTGCGGAAAGATCACCGTCCCTTCCGGCACGCCGTCCACATCCAGCGTAAATCGCAGCTTCAGCAGATACTCCAGAAACCGCTCGTCAAACAGCGGCCTGCCGTCGTTACCTTTCAGACCCGACAGATACGCGATGTCCGTCTGGGTGAATCGAAGACTCTCGAAGAACTCGATGACACACGCCAGTCCGCACGCGACGGTGAATCCGCCGCCGAACGGATTGCTGCGAAATGTAATGTGAAACGCTGCGTGGCGATCGGCCAGCCCGGTCTTGAAATACCCCGCCGCCATCGTGAGCTGGTACAGATCCGTCAGCAGCGCCAGCGAAGGTTTGTACAGGTCGTGGATCATCGTGCCTCGGCTCAGGATGACCACGGCCTATTGTAGCGTCAATAAGCTCTTTTGACCCCGTCGCAAGCGAGCGCGGAAACCCGATTCGTTATTCCGTGTCGCCCGCGGGGTTGATTCCCATCACCGCGTCGGCGACGGCGATGACCTGGCGATCATCGGCGGCGTCGAACAGCGATCGCAGGTTCCGCTCGATCCGCTCGGCGGCGTGATGGCAATAGCCCTTGCCCACCAGCAGATCGCGTTGCACGTGATCGCCTGCGGCGCTGTGGCCATTGCCCTTGCCGTTACCCCCCGCCGCGACACCGCCTGGCTGAAGCATCCCTTCAAGCCTGCTGATCACCGCCGCCATCGCGTACAGCTCCACCACCGCCCACGCCACACGCTGGTGGATCAACTCCATCTCCAGGATCCGTTCACGATACCTGCCCAGAAGACGCAGCACGCTCTTGGCCAGCAGTCTGGTCAGCCGCGCCACCGCCTGGCCCTCGGACTTGAGCTGCGGATGCAATCCCTCGAAGCTGTGACCGACCAGTACGTCCTCCCACTGACCGCGGGCAAAGCGCGCCAGCCGGCCGAAGTTGTTCACCGGATGCCTGGCCAGTCGCAGCACGTTCTCCAGATCCTCGCCGACCCCCTTCATCCCCATCAGCGCCACGAACGCGGTCATCACCTCGGTGGTTCCCTCGACAATCCGGTTGATCCGCGCGTCACGAAGCATTCGCTCGATGCCCGGCCCGCCGTCGCTTTCGCGCATGTACCCCTCGCCGCCCCAGATCTGCACCGCGTCATCCACGATCTGCCAGAGCGATTCGGAGCAGAACAGCTTGCAGATGGCGGTTTCAAGCATGACGTCGGTGTCATGCGCATCCACCCGTCGCGCCGTCAGATGCGTCAGGGACTCCATCGCGAACGTCAGCTCCGCCATCCGCGCGATCTTCTGCTTGATGAGATGGAACTCGCCGATGGCGCGCCCGAACTGCCTGCGACTGCTGGCGCGCCCGACGCAAAGCTCCAGCGCGCGCTTTGCCCCGCCGACGCAGCCGGCGCTGAGCGTACAACGCCCGTAGTCCAGAACGCTCAGCGCCACTTTCAACCCTTTCCCGACCTCGCCCAGCACGCGATCCCGCGGAACGCGCATCTCATTGAACCGCAGCACCGCCTGCCACGAGCCGCGAATCCCCATCTTGCTTCGGTTGTGCTTGACGATCTCGAAGCCCGGCAGGTCCGGCGTGACGATGAACGCCGTGACTTTGTCGCGCCTCCGCCCGTTCTCGTCGGTCACCTGCGTTTTGGCCATGACGGTCATGAAACCGGCGATCGCCGCGTTGGTCGCGTAGCGCTTCTCGCCGCTGAGGATCCAGTGGCTGCCGTCTTCGCTCAGTTGCGCGTGGGTCTGCACGCTGGCGGCGTCGGAGCCGACCTCGGGCTCGCTCAGGCAGAATGCCGCCAGAATCTGGCCGCGCGCCAGTCGTGGCAGAAACTCGCGCTTCTGCGCCTCGGTGCCCATCAAAAGCAGCGCCTTCAGACCGATCGACTGATGCGCGCCGATCAGTACCGCTGTGGATGCGCAATGCCGCGAGACGTGCTCCAGCACCCTGCAATACGCCGTGTGGCTCAATCCCAAACCGCCGTATTCCTCCGGCACGATCAGCCCGAAGATCCCCAGCCTGGCCAGGCCATCGATCACCTGCTGCGGAATCCGCTCCTCGCGGTCGATCGCCTCCGGATCAACCTCCGCCTTGAGAAACGCATCCAGCCGCTTGATCAGCTCTTGCACGCGCTCGGCCTCGTCGGCATCCAGTTGTGGATATGGCAGCACCTGCTCAAGCTTCAGTCGTCCATAGAACAGGGACCTGACGAAGCCCAGCTCCCGCTGCGGCCCGGCCTCCAGCAGGTCTTTGGCCTTCTCGATCTGTTCCTGATCGGCGCGCTTGAAGGTTGGCATGATCCGTGTCTCCTGTGGCTCAACCGCGGGGCAATGCACTTTCGGCGGCGTGTTCGTTTCCCTGCGGCGCCGCGTTTGGCTCTCGATCGGTCTGAAGGATCTGCGACAGCGACCGACCCTGAGCCGCCGCACGCCGCAACAGCCCCGCCGGCTCGAACCGCAAGCCGCACCGGTGGCTGTGCTGCTCCAGCCGATCGACGATCTGTTCCAGCCCCGCATCTTCCGCGAATTTCACGATCCCGCCCCGGAACGGCGCCAGCCCCGTGCCCAGCACCATCGCCAGATCGATCGTCTCCGGCGAATCGACCACGCGCTCCTCGAGCACCCTGGCCGACTCGTTCACCATCGGCAGCACCAGCCGCCACTGGATCGCTTCAGGTTCCATCCCCGAGGCGGCCCCGCCGGTAAGGGTCCTGCTCAGTTCCTCGTTGACCACCAGCTTCAGCGGCCTGCGACGATGGCGCGGCTTTGCCCCGGCGTGCAGGTAGAAACCGACGCCCGTCTTTGTCCCCAGCCACTTGCGGTTTGACGCTTCGCAGATGGCGGCTTCCACGCCCGGCGGACGCTCCCACTGTTTTCCCAGCTCGCGCAGCACGTGGGCCGCGATGTCCAGCCCGATCTCATCGAGCAACTCGAACGGCCCCATCGGCATGCCCCACTGCTTCATTGCGCGATCGATGTCCGTGATGGGCACGCCCTGGGATGCGACCACCAGCGCCTCGGCCAGGTACGGAATCAGCACCCGGTTGACAATGAAACCCGGCGCGTCGTTGGCGAGCACCGGCGTCTTGCCGATCTTCCCCGCCAGCGCCACCGCCGTCGCCAGGGAAACATCGTCGCTGTGCTTGCCGCGAATGACCTCCACCAGCGGCATCTTCGGCACCGGGTTGAAAAAGTGCAGTCCGATCACGCGCTCGGGGTGCAGCGTCGCCTGCGCGATCTCCGATACCCCCAGCGAGCTGGTGTTCGTCGCCAGCACCGCGCCAGGCGTGACCACGCGATCGAGCCTGGCGAAAACCTCGCGCTTCGCCGGCATCGTCTCCAGCACCGCCTCGACCACGAAATCCGCCAACTCCAGCCCAGTCCATTCGGTCGTCGGGCTCAGACGGTTGAACACGTGCCTGGCGGCGAGTTTGTCGAGTCGTCCAGCCGAAACATCGTCGTCGAGCATTTTCTGCACGCGGCCCAGCGCCGCGGAGACGGCGGCGGGGCTTACTTCGACGAGCCGCACGTCGATGCCCGCGCGAATCAGCGCACAGGCGATTCCCGCGCCCATCGTCCCTCCGCCGATTACCGCGGCATGTTTCACTTCCTGCGGCCTGGCGTTCAGCCCTTCGCCGGCGCGCTTCCTGGCCGCCTGCCGGAGGAAGAACAGTCGCAGCAGGTTCTGCCCCGCAGGTGTTTCCACCAGATCCAGCAGCGCCTGCCGCTCGGCATCCAGCCCGGCGCCGAAACCCCGCTCGTAGCCAATGCCGATCACCTCCAGCAGCCGCAGCGGAGCAGGGTAGTTGCCGTGGGAAGTCTCAAGGGTTTCCGCTCTTGCCCTGTCGAACACGCGACGGCGAACCGCGGCGAAGCGCGCCGCGGCGCGATCCACCAGGCTCAGCTTCGGCGCCGCGGCGCCGTGCAGCGCCAGCCGCCGCGACGCCGCCGCGAGTGCCTCAGCCCGCACCACCTCGTTGATCAGCCCGCCCTTGAGTGCCTTCCGCGGCGGCATCGTCTTGCCCGCCAGCAGGATCGGCAGCGCGCGGCTCAAGCCGATCAGCCGCGGCAGGCGAGTCGTCCCGCCCCACGCGGGGATCAGCCCCAGCTTGATCTCCGGCAAGCCGATCGAGATCGAAGTTTCGTCGGCTGCGACGCGGTACCGGCACGCCAGCGCCAGCTCGAACCCGCCCCCCAGACAATCGCCGTTAATCGCGGCGACGGTCGGCATCGGCAGCGCCGCGATCCGGTTGAACAGCGCCTGCCCGCGCTGAAGGTACTGCCCGACCTGCTCGTCGCTCATCCTGCGGATCTCGAACAGGTCGGCGCCGGCGTTGAATGACCGCGCCTTGGCCGAGGCGAACACCAGGCCCGCCGGATTCATCCGCTCGATCGCCTCCAGCGCTGCCTCCAGGTCGGCCAGCATCGCCGTCGAGCAGGTATTCAGCGGCTTGCCCGCCGCGTCCATCCAGACGGTCATGAGCATCCTGCCGTCGATCTCGGCGGACTCGATTCGCACGTTCGTCAGCTCGGTCAACATCGCGCTGCTCACAGTGCACCTCCTTGCTGAAGCAGGATGGCCGCGCCCTGCCCCCCGCCGACGCACAGCGCCGCCACGCCGAACTCCACGTTGCGTCTGCGCATTTCGTGAAGCAGAGTCAGAACGACTCGCGTGCCGGTGGCGCCGACCGGATGCCCCAGGGCGATCGCCCCGCCGTTGACGTTCAGGATTTCCGGATCGATCTGGCCGAGCGGCTGATCCCGGTTCAAATGCTCGATCGCGAACGCGCGCGACGCCATCGCCTTCAGGCACGCCAGCACCTGCGCCGCAAATGCTTCGTTGATTTCCCACAGTCCGATGTCGCGCACGCACAGGCCGGTCTGCCGCAGAAGTTGATCGATCGCGAAGACAGGTCCCAGGCCCATCCGCTTCGGGTCCAGCCCCGCGCAGGCGTAGCCGCGGATGTAGCCGAGCACCCTCAGCCCCTGTTCCCGGGCTGTTTCAGGATCGGCGATGAGCGCCGCCGCGGCGCCGTCGGTCACCTGGCACGAGTTGCCCACGGTGACCGTTCCATCGCGTGGATCGAAGATCGGCCTGAGCCTGGCCAATGCCTCGATCGTCTGGTTTGATCTGGGCCCGACATCCGCTGTGACGGGTTGGAAGCTGCGCCCCACATACACCGGCACGATTTCGTCGTTGAACTTCCCCGCCTCGATGGCCGCCGTCGCCCGCTGATGGGACCGCAATGCGAACTCATCCTGCTCGCGGCGGCTGATGCCGAACTGTTGCGCCAGGATTTCCGCGGTCTTGCCCATGATCAGCCCGCAGGTGGGATCGGTCAGACCGCATTCCAGTCCGACGACCGGCTTGAAATGCCGCGGGCGTAGGGATGCGATCGCCTTGACGCGCTGCCAGGCGCTGCGCGCCCTGGCGATGTTCATCATCGGTTCGATCGCCTGCCGGGGATACAGCAGCGGGATGGTGCTCATCGACTCGGCGCCGCCGGCGAGGATGGTGCGGCCCTGGCGGTGGCGGATGCGAGTCGCGGCGCTGGCCAGCGCCTCCATGCCCGAGGCGCAGTTTCGCTGGACGGTCATGGCCGGAACGACGTGGGGCACGCCGGCCCACAGCGCCGCGACGCGCGCCGGATTGGCCGCGTCCGCCGGCATCACCACGTTCCCCAGGATCACCTCGTCAAGTCGCTCCGCCGGCCAGCGCGAGCGGTACAGGGTCTCCTGCATCACCAGCCGCGCCAGCTCGGTCACGTGCACGTCCTTCAGCGCCCCGCCCATCTTGACCATCGGCGTGCGCGCCCCCGCAACCAGCGCCGCGGGACGGTCCAGTTGCACTGCGGTTGATCTGGATTCTTCCGTCGGGTTCAAGGCAACCATTACCTGACCTCCTCGTTCAGCGGCGCGACCGCTGCGACGCGCCGGCGTGTCACGGGCGTCGCGCTCCCGCAAGCGTTCGAACCCCGAGAACCGCGCACATGCGCGGCTGCGGCGCCGCGAACGCACTTTGCACGGCCCAGACGGCCGTGACACGGCGGGCGATCAACCTCGGCAACCATGCACCTCATCGGTTCTCCGGCACGGCGACGGGCTGGTTCTGGTCGTGCTTCGCATCCGCTTGCGGCGGCGACGGGCGTTTGCGCAGTTCCTTTTTCAGCGCCTTGCCCAGCAGCGAGCGCGGGATGCTCCCCACGAACTCGAAGCGCATCGGAACCTCGTACGGCGCCAGGTGTTCGCGACACAGCGCCTTAAGCTGCTCGATCAATGCCTCGCGATCCGCCTCGGCCTCCTTTGGCACGATCACCGCCGTGACAACTTCGGTATGCACTGGATCGGGCCGGCCGATCACCGCCGCGTCGGCAATACCGGGATGTCGCGCCAGCACGCGCTCGACCTTGGCCGGGTACACCTTCAGCCCGGAGCGGATGATCATGTCTTTCTTGCGGTCGATCACGTGGAAGTAGCCGTCGGCATCCATGCGCACGATGTCGCCGCTGCGAAGCCACGTCACGCCTTCGGAATCCTTGAACAGCGCGGCGCTGGTCTCGTGAGGATTGGCGAAGTACCCGCTCATGATCTGCGGCCCGGCGATGAGAAGTTCCCCCGCCTCGCCGAGCGGCACGTCCCTGTTTGGATCGTCCGGATCGGCCACGCGGCAGCGGGTGTCCGGCAGCGGAATGCCAATCGATCCGTAGCGGCATCGGCCCGGCAGATTCGCGTGGGTGACAGGCGAGGCTTCGCTCAGCCCGTAGCCTTCGATAACGCGCGATCCGGTGAGCCGCTCGAACCGCTCCGCCACCGCCTGCGTCAAAGGGGCCGCGCCACTGATGCAAAGCAAGGGATGAAGGATGGTGGATGAAGGATGAAGCGCGCTGCCGTCGCGTCTTGTTTCATCCTTGAGCCTTCTGCCTTCTGTCCCGGCTTGCTTCTCCAGCTCATTGCTGATTGCCTCGCAGATCGCCGGGACGATCGGGAAAACGGTCGGTTTGTGCCTGCGGAGCAGCTCGATGGTCTCGGATGCGACGAAGCGAGCCATGAGGATCATGCTGGCGGCGTTGAAGACGGCGCTGACCAGCGACAGCATCAACCCGTAGACGTGAAACATCGGCAGCACTGCCAGCACGCGTTCCTGCCCCGCCCGAGCCTGCATCAGGATCGACACCTGCATCGCGTTGGCCAGAAGATTGCGGTGCGATAGCTGCACGAGCTTGAGTGTGCCGGTGGTGCCGCTGGTGGGCTGCATCACCGCCGTCGCGAGCGGGCTGGGTTCGAGCGTCGGGGGCCGGGCCGGCGCGTCAGCCAGCAGCCTGGCCAGCGTGATGTGCTCGCATCCGGGCGTTTTGGTGTCCTCAGGGCCGCCGCTTTCCTGCCAGAGCTTGAACTGATACCCAAGCCGTTTGAGCAGACCCTGGTACGACTGAAGCGTGACCCAGACCCAGTGTTCGACAGTGGAACCGGCGCCGGCGGCGATGAGCGTCCGCGCCCGCAGATCCAGCCCGATCACCACCCGGGGACTGGTCAGCGCAATCAGGTGTTGCAGGTCATCCAGCCCCATCAGCGGCCCGGCGTTGACGACCACCGCCCCCAGCTTCTGGATCGCGAAGAAGCTGATGACGTATTCGGGGCAGTTGGGCAGCGCGAGGATGACCCGATCGTTCCTGCGCACCCCCAGCCGCGAGAGCCCCCCGGCCAGGCGGTTGGCTTCGGCCCGAAGTTCGGCATAGGTCCACGTGCGATCGTTGTAGATGATGGCGGTGGTGTCGCCGAAGCGTTCGGCGGTCTGATCCAGCATCCGCCCCAGTGTCGTGGTCGGATAGATCAGCGACCGCGGGATACCCGCGGCGGCATACTGCCCGTACCAAGCCGGTTCACGCGCCGCCGCTGGCCGCGCGGCATGATCGGCGGTCCGGGCCGAGGCGCGCTGACCGTTGCCACCGTTGCCGTTGTGGTGGCCGGGTGCCTGGGCATCGCTGCATGCTCCGGCAGCATCGCCGTCCTCGCCGTCGTGGTTGCGGCCAGCCTTCCACCAGCGCATCACTGTATCGACAGGTCCACGCATGCAGACCTCCACAGGCCAGGCAACAAAGCGGCCTCGGTTGAACTACGTCACTGACTGCAACTCCTTCCGACGTTTTGACGCCGCGAGCCGCGCTTCGCATCGCGTCAGAAACTCACGAATCATTTCCACAACAACGTCCGGCGCTTCGGTGATCGGGTTGTGACCACAGTCGGGAATCTGGCGAAACTCGCTGTGGGCAATCGCCCGCGCGATCCTGCGCCCGTAGCACGAGGGGATCAGCGCGTCCTGCTCGCCAGCGATCACCAGTGTCGGCGCCGCGATCTGATAGGCCGACTCGTGCACGTCGCTCTGCGCCAGACACAGCAACTGCCGCGCCACCGCTCTTCGCGGCGTCTTCTGTTCCCGCACGGTCTGAATCTTCTCTGTCACGGCCGCGGGGTTGGCATCGATGTAGCCCGGGGAGCTGCCCAGAATCTCGACCGTCCGCTCGAAGACGTCGCGCGGAAAGTAGCGCAACGCATGTCCGATCAGCCGCGCCATTTCCCGCAGGTATGGGCCGAACTCATGCGCCGTGGAGATCAGCACCAGCCGATCGACCCGCGACGGATGCTGCACCGCCAGCCACTGCGCGATCACGCCGCCCAGCGAGATTCCCAGCACATGCGCCCGATCGAGCTGAAGCGCATCCAGCAGCTCGACCAGATCCACCGCCAGATCGCCCATCACCCGCGCCGCTCGCTTCGGCTGGCTTCGTCCCATGCCGCGGTTGTCGGGCATGATCAGCGTGAACGAGTCGGCCAGCGGCCCGGCGACGTTGTCCCACATGCGGCAGGTTCGCCCCAGACCCGGGATCAGCAGCAGTGGATCGCCACTGCCGATCATCTCGAAGTAGCAGCGAACATCGGACAGTTCCACGAAGGGCATGCGTAGGTGTCCTGCTTTGGGAAGCAACCTGGTTGCCAGACCGCCAGCGAACTGCCTCTGAGAGAACTCTAGTAGAGATACGCTGTGCGGGCGCGGACAGTTTGCGGTCTGGCCGCGTCAAATCCGCCGGGCACACGAGGAAGTGGGCAGGTTGATCCGCGCGTGCGAGGAATGCGGATGCAAATATGGAGGACCAATTGCTCCACTGTAATCACTCGTGATCTTTGGCACAAACTAAGCATGTATAGTTTGTTCATGCAGCGCGATCAGGCGATCGTCCGCATCTTCGACGATTCGCAGGTCTGGGACATCATCGTCATCGGCGGCGGCGCCACCGGAGTGGGCGCGGCGCTGGATGCCGCCAGCCGCGGATACCGCTGCGCCCTGCTGGAGCAGAGCGATTTTGGCAAGGCCACCTCCAGCCGATCCACCAAGCTTGTGCACGGTGGCGTGCGCTATCTGCGACAGGGGCGGCTGCGGCTGGTGGCCCAGGCGCTGCGCGAACGCAATCGCCTCCGCCACAATGCGCCGCATCTGGTCCACGATCTGCCGTTTGTCGTGCCGATCTATCAGTGGTGGCAGCGGCCCTGCTACGCCGCCGGGCTGGCCATCTATGGCTCGCTGAGCGGGCCGTGCGGATTCGGCCGGCCCCGCAGCCTCACCCGCACCCAGACGCTGGAGCTTCTGCCCGGCATCCGCGACGAGCATCTGGCCGGGGGCATCCTCTATCACGATGGACAGTTCGACGACGCCCGACTGCTGATCAACCTGGCGCAGACCGCCGCCGAGCACGGCGCGGCGATCGCCAACTATGTTCAGGTGATCGGTCTTGTTCGCGGCGAGTCGGGCACGGTGCGCGGCGTGGTGGCGCGCGATCTGGAAACCGCACGCGAAATGCAACTTCGCGCTCGCTGCGTCGTCAACGCCACCGGCGCATTCTGCGATTCGCTGCGATTGCTTGACGATCAACAGGCCCGGCGGCTGATCGCACCCAGCCAAGGCTCGCACATCGTTCTGCCCGCCCGGTTCCTGCCCGGCAATGCCGCGATGATGATTCCAAGAACCAGCGACCGCCGACTCATCTTCGCGATTCCCTGGCATGGGCACGTGCTGGTCGGAACCACCGACATCGCGATTGACCGCCCGCCGCTGGAACCGGCGCCCCTCGATGCCGAGATCGACTTTCTGCTTCACACCCTGTCTCGATACCTTGGCAGCGCGCCAACTCGAGCTGACATCCTCAGCACCTTCGCGGGAGTGCGACCGCTGGTCGGTCAATCGCCGCGCGGCGCCCGAATCCCAACCGCACGCCTCTCACGCGACCACTTCATCGAAATCGCGCCATCCGGCCTGGTCACGATCACCGGCGGCAAGTGGACGACCTACCGCGCCATGGCCCAGGAATGTATCGACGCGGCGGCGCGGGTCGGGGGCCTTCCCCGACGACGCTGTGTCACCAAGGATCTGCCGATTCATGGCTGGACTGCGACGAACCACCAACCCCACGACGCCCTGGCCTGTTACGGCGCCGATGCGTCGGCGATTGGCGCACTGGCCAGCAGCGACCCTGCGCTGGCCGAGCGGCTTTGCCCACAGTTGTCGGTCATCGCGGCGCAGGTGGTTTGGGCCGCCAAGCATGAAGCGGCGCGCACGGTGGAAGATGTTCTGGCGCGGCGGACTCGCGCGCTGCATCTGAACGCCCGCGCGGCCATCGACATGGCGCCGGCCGTCGCGGAGTTGCTCGCCCGCACCCTCGGCCGGGATTGCGCCTGGGTGCAGGATCAGATTGCCCAGTTCCGCCTGCTGGCACAGAACTACCTGCCCACTGCCTCGCAGCACGAACCCATCTGATCCCGCTGACCGCCCGCTGGCGGAACTTCGAGCACAGCTTGCCCAGGTTTCGCCGAATCCGAAAATGTTTGCAGGCGACACAGCCTGATCAGCATTTTTGCATTGGCCTGCCACACGTCGCGGTTGTACCATATTTGGGTTCCATATTTGACGTGGGTGGACCAGTCAGCACTCACACTTCGTCGGTCGCAATACGTCAGCGGGCCATAGCAGGTCGTAACCCCACATCCGACGGGAGGCAGATGATGCTACGGACTCTGTTCCACCGGTCGTGCCGCGCCATGCGCGCAGCGCCGCGACACCAACCCCGCGGCTATCCGAGCAGCAAAGCCGGCCGAAACACCGGCGCCGTTCTGGTCTACATTGTGTTCCTGTTGATCGCCATGATCGGCTTCGTCGGTCTGGGGATCGACTGGGCCTATACCTTCTGGGTGGCCGGGCAGTTGCAGACGGCCGCCGACAGCGCGGCGCTGGCGGGCGTGCAGCACGTGTATACCGACCACGCCCAGGCGCGTGCGGCGGCGATCGAGCTGGCGGCTTCGAACTTCGCCGCCGGCGCCACCGTCGCACTGGCCGATAACCCGAGCAACGACCCCGCCGGAGACGTGGTGATCGGCGTTTACGATCCGAACACCCGCAGCTTTGCCCCCAGCACCGATCGCTTCCAGACCAACGCCGTACGCGTCCGCGCGCGGCGGGAAACCGGCTCCGTGCGAGGGCCTCTTCGGCTGTTCTTCGGCCCGATCTTCGGACGCGACAGCGTCGATGTGGCGCGATTCGCCATCGCCTTTGCCGAAGGCGGCCCAGCCCACTCTGACATCATTGCCCTGAATCTGCGGGATCCGATGTCGTTCTACCTGCACGGCGATGCCTACCTGGAAGTCCGCGATGGCGAAGGCGCCGTTCAGGTCAACTCCAGCAACACCACCAACAACGTCGGCGCGTCGCTGGTGCAGGGAACTAACCTCACATTCCTGGCCGGAGAGGTCAACGTCGTCGGCATGCAGTACGAGCGTGGCCGGCCGACCATTCCGCCGACCAATGAATTCCAGCCCGTCGAACCAGATCCGTATGCGGATCTGCCGGAGCCGATCGTGCCTTCCAGCGCCACCTATCCGGCAACCCCAGCAATCAACAAGACCGGCCAGTACTACCCCGGCTACTACCCCGGCGGAATCGACCTGACCAACAGCATGAACGCGTTCCTGCATCCGGGCGTTTACATCCTGGGCAATGGCCTGCACATCCGCGGCGATGCGACGCTGCGGGGCTATGAGGTGATGCTCTATATCGACTCGGGAAACATCGAGACCGGCAACGGCAACAGTCAGGTCTACCTCACGCCGCCGTCGGATGGCGTCTATGAAGGCGTGCAGATCTTCCAGGCGCGGGACAACACCGCCACCGCGAAATTCGCCGGCGGAACAACCTGGGATGGAGCACAGGTGGACGATCCCAGCACGCCAGATGTAGACGAATCCGCCATCGGAATGGGCGCGATCTACCTGCCTGTGGCCAAGTATGAGTTCGGTGGCACCGGAAACATGACATTCACTGGGCTGGTGGCCGACAAGATCGAAATCTACGGAACGGGCAACGTGTACGTCACCGGCGGCGGAGATTCCGAACAGGGTGTCACGAAAATCTACCTGGTTGAATAACGACCCGGGATGCCGAACACCCAACGCCGCATTGACCTCGCCGATAACCGGAGAAACCACGCGTGAGCATCCTCATTGAAACCACACCTGAAGGCTTCGCGTCCAGCTCGCCTGACAACGATGGCAACGAGCGTGATCGGAACTCGGCATTGCCGCGGATGATCCGCGCCGACGGCGTGCTGGCGCCGGCGGCGCCGGGTACTGTTGCCGAAACCGGTCTGGACGAACACGCGCTCATCGAGCTGCTGCTGAAGCTGATCAATTCCGTGCCCCGGCTGACCAGCGCCTGGGCCGGGCAACGCCTGTGCCTCCCCGAGCCGCTGATTGAAAAGCTGTTGTGGCAGATGAAGCAGGATCAGCTCGTGGAGATCCTGGGCCAGAGCGGGCAGTTCGACTACTGTTACACGATCACCGCCCGCGGACGTGAGCAGGCGCTGCGCGCCATGGAAGTTTGCGGCTACATCGGCCCGGCGCCCGTTTCGCTCGAATCCTACTGCGCCATGCTCGAACAGCAGCTTGCCCAACGGCAAGGCGTCGATCTGCAACAGGTTCGCCAGGCGCTGGCGCCGATCGTGCTGCCTGAGTCGGCCGTCGAGGTCGCGGCGCTGGCGGCGCTGTCGCAGCGAAGCCTGTTTCTCTTCGGCCCGCCCGGAAACGGCAAAACCAGCGTCGCTCGCCTGCTGCACCAGGTTCTGGCCGGCCAGGAGCTGTGGATCCCCCACTGCATCAGCATCGACTCGAGCATCATCCGCATCTTCGACCCGCACGTGCATCAGACGATCGACCAGACGATCACAACCGACGCGCTTGGCGGCGAGCAGATCGACCGGCGCTGGGTGCGCATTCGCCCGCCACTGGTCATCGCCGGCGGCGAAATGACCATGGCCGAGCTTGACCTGATCTTCAGCCCTTCGCTTCGCTTCTACGAGGCCCCGCCGCACGTCAAGGCCAATGGCGGAACGTTCATCATCGACGACTTCGGCCGACAGCGCGTCGATCCGCATGACCTGCTGAACCGCTGGATCATCCCGCTGGAACGGCAGGTCGATTACCTCACCCTGCACACCGGGCAGAAACTACAGATTCCCTTCCGACTGATGCTGACGGTGGCGACGAACCTGAGCGTGGCCGACGTCGCCGATGCGGCGTTTCTGCGACGGATGGGCTATCGCCTGCACCTGGAGACCCCGACGCCGCAGACCTGGGCCGAAATCTTCCGGCGTTACGCCGAAGGTGTCGGTGTGCAGGTTCCGCCAGGGCTGATCGAGAATCTCTTGAACCGATACGCCGCCGAGCAGCGTGAGCTGCGATGTTCCGAGCCGCGCGATCTGATCGAGCGTGCCCGCGACATCTGCCGTCTGTGCCGCCAGCCATTCAGGCTCGATGAGACGATCGTTCAGGTTGCATGGAACGCCTACTTCGGCATGACCGGCAGGTGATCGCAAGAAAGACTCCCGACCGCCTCAAATAAAAGCACGGGCACGCAACGGGAGGCCGTAGCTGCTCATCACCCCGCCGGTACGTGCCGCCGTCGGCTTGGTCTGCACCGCGCGTCATCCATCGCCAGGCTCGGGCGGTTGATGAAGATTTCGTTTAGCATGGCGCCGTCCGTCGCGTCGATCGCCCCCGCCGTTGCTCACGTCGCCCCCAGCCAGCCGTGGCTGAAGGCCGTCCGGTTCCCGTAAGGGCTGTACTCGTAGTGCTCAGTGAGCACCCCCCGTCCGGCAGCGAGCTGAGAAGCCCCAGCACGTTCCAGTTGGCATCACGGCAGGCCCAGAAAAACCGCTCGCAGCGGTTCTCGTCGGCCGGGCAGTACAGCAGTTCCTGGCTGACGCCCACCTGCACCAGCTCATCGATGTACTGCCTGCCCCAGACCAACTGCTTCAGGGCCACGTCCGAGCCACTGCGGATCTCCACGATGCTCTGGCCGTCGTGGTAGTAATAGTACTTGCAGTCCACGTCGGCCATGTTCTGCACGTCCTTGACGATCCGCCGCCCCAGGCCGTATATTCAGTTGTCAATGAGCAATAGTCCCTGGCAGAAACCGGTGATTGTCCCTAGGTTTCCGAAACTCCCGCCGCTGCCTTATTCAGGGTGACCTCACTACCGGTTGCCACTTGTTCGGGTCCAGAGTCTTTCGGATCGGGCTGCCATCCAGTTTGACGATCTCGAGTTCCGCCAATCTTCCATTCACAACATGAAGCAGAATATCAACAGGGACTCCATCGTCGTCCGCATCACGTACTTCAACCGGAACTCGCTGGTTCACATTGCCGGCCTCGAGGCCGCCAGCTACGTAGATCTCAAACGTCCCGTCCTGATGAAGCGTCCGAACGCGACATCGCGGTACCTGCGTCAGCAGCGCATCTCGGCCTGGAAATGGGCGTTCCAAGAGTTTCATGAGCATTGCCTGCTCACCACTGGTCGGTTCTCTAAAGTCGTCTTCGCACATAGTCCTGATCATCCTCCTACTTCGGGAACGCCGTGTCAACATTGATACTGCCATCTGGCAGGACATGTGCACGATACTCAACAAGCACGCCATTCACAGTAATCGTCTTAGAAACTATCTCATTTGCCCCATCCGGTAGAGCCTCCGATACCACAGCAGCGCGCACGCGAGTTTGATGGTGCCGAGGTAGTTGGATGACTTCTTACAATATCGCACGAGGATGCCGCGACACTTGCTCAGCCACGCGTGCGTTCGCTCGACAACCCATCGCCGCGCGGGATGCTTCTTGCGGTTGCGGCCGTCGAGTTTTTCCTGGCCGATCTGCTTGCAGTGCGGCTGGTAGCCGAACACCCGCGCGGTGGCGTCGGCGGGGGCGCCGCTGTAGCCCTTGTCCATGCACAGGTGCTGCTCCTGCTCGGTCACCGGGTTGGGCGGTTCGGTCACGACCGCTTCGAGCGTGTCCTGAAGGATCATGGAGTCGTGGACGTTGGCGCCGGCCACGACCACCGCGATCGGCCCGCCGTCGGCTTCCGTCAAAACGCTGCGTTTCGTTCCGTTTTTCGCTCGATCGGTGGGATTGGGTCCGACATGATCCCCCCAAAACGCGCCTTGGACATGGCCCCGTCGACGCTCTGCCAGGCCCAGTCCACGCCGTCGAGTTCCTCGCAGGCGCGCACGAGCAGTTCCCAGATGCGATCGAACACGCCACGCTCGATCCAGCGCTGCTGCGTGCGGTGCACCGAGGAGTCATCGCCGAACTCCTTGGGAAGCCGGTTCCACTGGCAGCCGGAGCGCAGGCGATAGATGATCCCGTCCAGCGCCCTGCGCTGGTCCACGCGCTGTCGATGCCCGCGGTGCGGCGGGTCCAGCTCGGCGAGGATCGGCAGGATCAGATCCCACAGCTCGTCCGGGCAATTCCAGATCGTGGGCAGGGGTTCGGCAACGCGTTTGGTTCTGGCCATCCTTGGCTCCGTGGTAAGATTCCTTCCACGAATATCGGCCAGAAGCGGTCAAATGAGATAGTTTCTTAATCGGAAGACGGCCCGGCTTTGGGTTCGCGCCAACCGTCGCTTTGATGTCAGCAATTATTGCGGCCTCCGCCTCCGCGTAGGTCACTGCTGCGCCAGTGAAGTGTCGGGATGCATGGGCTGTTTGGAACTTGATGATTCCACCGAACACTGCACCGGCTGCTTGCGTTGCCAACCCAGCCGCCGTCACGTCAACATTGTTAAGCCCTTCAATTAGCGCAGCCTCCACCGCCATCATGCGGCTGAGTTGATAATCGGCAACGGGGATCTTGCGCATGTTTTCTAGATTACAGCAGTTTTCAGAAACCCCGTTCAATGGGTATTCATTGATGTAATCGGCACCGTACGTAGTGAACCAGGAATAGATGTCAATCAATGCTGCACCCGGAATCCAGCGGTCAAGCCAACCGGGCACTTTTTCATGGGTGAAGAACACGTAGCAGGTGCTGTCGCGCTCGTCCCACCGAAAATATGGACCGTTCGCGTTCCAGGAGTACATCCCCCGGGGATCTAACAAAGCAACTGGTCGGCTCTTCAGGTATTCATACAGGCTAGTGCTGTCCCGGTACTCCGATGGATCCCTCTGCACAAACCTCCCCATCCCCGTATGCAGCATCCTCGCCCGGTTGTACACCAGCCCGAACTCCTCGTCGTGATACAAGCCCTGGTGCCCGAACTCGTTCAGCGGCCCCGGCGCACGGTAGCCGATCCCGTAGCTGGTCACCACCCCGCGGAATGTGCCGGCGGTGGGGTTGGCCAACATCCCCGCGTCCCCCGTCGGCAGGCTCGGGCGGTTCACGTACATGTCGTCCAGTACCCCCGAGTCCGTCGCGTCCACAGAGCCGCTGCCGTCGAAGTCGGCCCGGTGGAACCACTGCGAACCCGACTGGTTCACCATCGCATCATCCATCATCGCGTAATCCGTCGCGTCGATCGCCCCCTCGTGGCTCATGTCCGCGATCAGCCACCCGTGGCTTAAGACCGTCCGGTTCCCGTAAGGGCTGTACTCGTAGCGCTCGGCGAGCACCCCGCCATCCGGCAGCGAGCTGAGAAGCCCCAGCACGTTCCAGTTGGCGTTGCCGATGTACTCCAGGATGCCGCGTGACCTGTTCACTTGTCAAAGAGCGCGACAGGAGGCTGATCCGGCCACACGCGGCGCTCATCCCGAACAAAGACTCCCGACCCCTTAGATTTTCCCCAGCACCTGCCGCCGCCACGGCATCGATCCGCAGCGGTACCTGACACAACTGCTGACCAATCTGCCCGACACGCCGATGAGCCGGCTTTGCGCCTGGCTGCCGGATGTCTGGAAACAAGCCAACCCCGACGCCGCGCCGAAATTGGCCGGGGTGTAGGTCACGTCGCGCTCACTGTTGTTGTGCAGCGGGTGGGCCCAGTCTGCCTCCTAACACGCCACCGTCCCGCGCGGTGCCTGACGCAGCCGTTGGCCAATCTGCCCGATACGCCGACCAGTCGAAGTAGCCAACCCCAACGCAGCCACCGAAGGCGTTAACGTAAAATCGGTACGCGCTCGCTTCAGGTCCGTGCGCCGGACAGCGGAAAATGAAACGCGAGCCAAAACAAGATCCCCCACCCAAGCACCGATATCCCAAGCGCCGCTCCGGCCCACCCCAATCCACGCAAGGCTTTTGAATTTAGTATGCGTACAATCGCCATTAGGGGCACAAGAACCGAAACCGCCATTGCGATCAAGACAAACGGCGCAGCGAAAGACACTGACCCTGTGAAAGTGGAGCGATCGGGCGTCCATGACGGCATTCCCTCTATGGACCGTTCGATACTGTCGAGCACCTGAAGCAGTCCCAACACGGGAAGGGGCGAATCCACGAGCGCGACGATGAGTGATACTACCGCCAGCTTGCTGAGCCGGGTCTTCGTTAGCTGCCCACTGGCGTAGTCTATTGACCGCGGCGAGACGGGCGATTCGGCTTTCGGGTCCACGATGTTATCTCCCCGACAAACTTGTCGTCGACTGCTTCGGAACAACGTCAGAGATTGAAGCTTCCATTGCCAGCCGGGCTTGTTCAATCTTCGATGGCCTAATCATGCGATATCCAATCTTAGCTGGTCCCAGTAGGCCTGTACATCTTGATAGGCGTGGACAAACTGCCCGCTGTGACCAGTGATGAGATTATTGAACGTAGATGTTCCGGGAAGCGCGGTCTTTAGATTCACGCCGTCTTGAAAAACACGAGACAGGCCCGCCATGCTGTCCACCCCACCTAGCGGCGCGACGATACTTGATGCTCCGAACGCGAACATCTCGAATTCGTGTGTAGCGAGCGCCAGCACAACATCGGAATGGGAGACTCCTCGGCTCAGTCTCGACCCTCTCCAAGTTCGGCGCATGTTCGGTAGCGCCACGCCGATGCAGTGGGTACAAGCTGCGGGATGGAAACATCTCGATCACCATGGAAGGTCCTGCGGCAGGCCCATGAACTGGCCCTCCGCGTCTGGCCGGCCTACTCCTGCGACTGCAGCCGCCACGACTTCACGCTCCCGCAACTCTTCGCCTGCCTCGTTCTGCGCGAGCAGCTCAAGCTCAGCTATCGCAGGGCCGAGCAACTGCTGCGCGACTCGCCGCAGTGGCTGGCCGACCTCGGCATGTCCCGCGCCCCGGATCACAACACCCTCTGGCGGGCCTTCGGCACGCTTCTCAAGACCCGGCGCGTCAACCGCATGCTCGACCTGCTGGCCCAGCTTGCCGCCAAGGCCAAACTGCTGCGTAAGCTCGACTCGAGCAAGCCGCTGACCCTCGACAGCACCTGCTACGAGGCGCGTCACCGCTCACGCCATTACGACCGCGTCTGCCGCAAGATGCTCCTGCGCGATGGCGGCAAATACACCGAAAAAACCGATGCAGACGAGGTCAATCGCTCACGCTCGCGCCGGGCCCGGCAGATGCCGAAGCTGGCCCTGGCGGTGGCCTCGGCCTGTCACCTCATCCTGGCGGCGCGGGTTCATATCGGCTGCGGGTCCGATGCGCCGGACTTCGCGCCGCTGTTGTACCATGCGTGGCGGCGGGCCAATGTGAACGTCGTCGTCGCCGACGCTGGATACGACTCAGAGGCCAACCACCGCAGCGCCCGCCTGGACATGGGTGTGCGCTCGGTGATTCCCACGGGCATCGGGCGGCCGTCGAGCAAGCCGCCCGGCGGTCGATATCGCCGGCTGATGAAGCAGCGGTTTGCCCGCAAGGCGGACCGGCGAACCTACGGCCAGCGAGCGCAGAGCGAGACGGTCAACAGCATGATGAAGCGGAACTTTGGCGATGCCCTGCGTTCCGTGCAACGCCGCCGTCGCCGGCAGGAGATGCTCTTGCGGACCCTGACGCACGACCTCATGATCTACGCCAATTATGAGGGTCGAGACTGAGCCGAGACTCCTCCCGTATACTTAGCTCGACTTTTGCCGTTTTCTGATGCTCAGGATCAACTGATTTTCGAGCCGATTTCGATCCGTGCAGGAGTTTTGAGAGATCCCTGGAAACGGGCGAAGGTCACAAAACCTCGGGAATGCCCGACATGTCGGGCGTTTCGCCCGACAGGCCATTCAAAAACGGCAAAAGTCGAGCTTAATGAAGTCGCAGATGGTGAACTTCCTCCCCTTGGCTTTGCGACTCCATGGACTCCACGGGCGGAACGCCGAGGACCGATCTCAAATCCGTCCGTCTCATTCATTCCACCAACACCAGCAGCCACGGATGGCAAGCATCTCGGCGGCGCTGGCGGCGGTCACGGGCCGCTGGCCGCGGGCAGCGCGTCGTCGCCGGCGGATGAGAACATGCTGTCGGCGATGCGCATCGGCGGCAGGCGCAGAGCCAGGCGGCGCTTCGCGGCGCCGGCGGCCAGGTCCGAATTGCTCGGCGGCAGCGCCGCCGCCAGGTCGATCAGTCGCAACGCATCCCCGGATGTCGTGTGGTGCCCGCGGATCAGCTCCTCATCCGCCTGATCCACCACACCGTCACGGTTGTGATCGTATCGATTCGTGATCGCGGCGGTCGCGGTGGCATTGGTGGCGGTGAGGGTTTCGTCGGCACTGTTCACCATCGCATCCGACGGCGAGTCGCCCGTTTCTCCGATGGCGTTGCCGAACACAAGCGTCTGCTCGCGCGACAGTCCGGCGATGGAGTCGGCCTTGATCGTGATCGCCAGCCACGTCTTCTGGATGGCATTGTCCGCCCAGACAAGCGTGACGCGATTGGATGAGCCGACACCGGCGGCGGGGCGATAGCTGATGGTCGGCAGCTCGGTCGCCTGGCTCCAGTCGTGATAGTTGTCGCTGTTTCCGACGCGAAAGATGAACTGCCCAAGGTTCGGGGCGGAGGTGTTGTCCCGCAGGTCGATCACGATCGCGTTCAGCCCCCTGGAGTAGGAGGTGTAGTTGACGAACCTGGCCTTGTGCCCGGGCGACAGTGGCCTTTTGTCCGGGGCGATGGCGGCGTCGTCGGCGGGGTTGGCGGCGGGATCGTTGCCGTCGAACACGCTGTTGTTGTACACCACCGCCGCGTGCGCCACCGCCGAACCGTAACGCCGCGCATACACGCCCCAACTGCTGGCGTCCTCCAGCTCGCTCTGCCAGGCGATGACGAACTCGCCGTCAGCATCGATCGCGATCGCAGGCTGAAGCTGATCGTTGATGCTGAGGCTGTTGACGCCGAACTCCGAATCAAGCGGCAGTCCTGCGGCGTTGTAGCGCTGGGCATAGATGCCGTAGCCGCCGCCGTCCTGCCCGCGACTGGTCCAGGTGATCACGAAGTCGCCGTCGGCGTCGATGGCCACGTCCGGATCGAACTGCGAACTGGTCGTATAGGTATTGACGCGGAATTCGCCACCCTGCGGCAGACCCAGGGCGTTGTACCGCTGCGCGTACACGCCGTATCCGCTGCCGTCGTGCATCCCGCCGCTCTGCCAGGCGATGACAAAATCGCCCTGAGAATCCATGGCCACACAGGGCGCATCCTGCGTGCCGGTGGTGAAGCTGTTGACGGCGAATTCATCGCCCAGCGGCACACCGGCGGCATCGTAACGTTGCGCGAAGATTCCGCCGTCGCTGCCGTCCTGTCCGTCGCTGACCCATGCGATGACGAATCCCGATCCGTCCGGATCCATGCCGATGCTCGGGGCATACTGGTAGCCGTCGGTGGTGGTGTTGACGCGGAACTCCTGTGCCAGCGGCGTGCCGGCGGCGTCGTATCGCTGGGCGTAGACTGCGGCGATGCTGCCGTCCTGGAGACTGCTGGTCCAGGCGATGACGAAGTTGCCCGCCGCGTCCATCGCCACCGCCGGCGCGTACTGGTCGCCATCGGTGAACGAATTGACGCGGAACTCTCCGCCCAAAGCGACGCCCGCGGCGCTGTATCGCTGGGCGTAGATGCCGTATCCGCTGGAGTCCTGCCCGGGACCGCTTTGCCAGACGACGACAAAATCGCCGTCGGCGTCGATGGCCACCGCCGGCGCCGTCTGCGCGCCGTTCACCGCCGTGTTGACTCTGAATTCGCTATCAACGGGCTGGCCGGATGAATTGAAGCGCTGAGCGTAGATCCCGTCGCCGCTGAGGTCCTGTAGGTTGCTGGCCCAGACGACGAGCCAATCCCCGTCGGCATCGACCGCCACGTCGGACGAATGCTGAGCATTGGCGGTAAAGGTGTTGACGGGTATTGCCGGACCGCGCGGGAGGCTGGTCGTCTGTTCGACGGCCGTGCGAACGCCGCAAAGCACCCCGCTGACCGCGGTTGCCTCGGGCACGATAATCTGCCTGGCCGGCGGCTCGATCCACAGGTCCTGGTCGGCGACGGTCAGGTTGTAGGTTGCGGCGGGCAGTTGGGCGATGGTGTACGCCCCGCGGGCGTCGCTGATGGCCGAAGGCTCATTGGCTTCGAGCAGGCCGTTGCCGTTCAGATCGACAAAGACGCGAAAAGCCGCCAGGGCTTGCTCACCCGGATCCGCCTGGCCGTCGGCGTCACGATCGTTGAACACGCTGCCGCTGATGCTGCCGCTGTCGCTGAGCAATCGACGTGCTTCCAGCGGCTCAAGGCGCGCCGGGTTTGGGCGCGGGATGCGCCTGGCCACGGGGGCTGGTGATGGCGAGCCTTGAACTCGGCCGCTTGGCATGCGGTGACCCCGCCAGGAAAGCTTGATCGTAGGAAAGACTCTTCGTCGCCGCAAAACAAAAATGGCTGATCTTCTGGCCGGCGTGTGCCCGGATGGGCTTGCGGGATCGGAGCACGCCAACCGGTATCAGGGGCGTCCGCGCCTGTCGTTTATGCACATCTCGGACCACCCGCCCGCGTTATTCGCTCAGACCCGCAGGTGCGTGCGACGAAAGTCCAGCCGAGCCAACTGTGGCATGGCCGTCCCGGCCATGCAGGATGCACTCGAGTTCGAAAGTCCGATATCCGGGTTTCATCACTCCACGCCGCTGGGCACGGGCGGGACGCCCGTGACACGTCCGAGCCAACTGTGGCATGGCCGTCCCGGCCATGCAGGATGCACTCGAGTTCGAAAGTCCGATATCCGGGCTATTCATCACGCCATGCCGCTTATCCGGACCCGCGCCACGACTGCCTGTAGCGTTGAAACAATCAATTTTATTTGCAACGGATATGCCGTTCGTTTAGACTCCGACCCGCTCAGGGCGGAGTTTACGAAGATCTCGCCGTCGCAGCAGACCGCAGGGACGCGCAGCAGTGCCTGGACCAAACGCCTTGAGGCAGACGTGGTGTTCGGGTAGCGATCCCGGCGTGAGTTGCGCCCGAAGGTAGTGCACCAAGGATTAGACATCGCCAGGAGGATTGTCGTGTTCCTCACGCATGATGCCCGCTCGTCGTTCCCGTCGTGCTCTGTTTCTACATCCCCGGCAACTTCAGCGACGGCTCAGAAGCGTGTCGGTCGCGCCCGGCTCCGCAGGCGGTTGCTGGTGCTGGGCGCGGTGGCGGCGGCCACGACGCCGATGGCGATCATGCGTGTCTCAGATCTCTGGGCACAATCCGCCGCCCCGCTGCTCCAGGTTGCCGATCAGCCCCAGACCCCCACGCAGCTTCAGACCACCGACAATCGCCCGCCGCTGTTCGCCTTCGAATCCGCCGCTCAGCCCATGGGCAACCGCGAGCGGCTGGCCAAGGGCATCGAACAGTACAACAAGCACCAGTATGAAGAGGCGTTGGCCAACCTCCAGCAGGTCGATCCCAACGCGCTGGGTCCGAAGGATCAGCAGGATCTGAAGGATTACCTGGCGCGTGCCGAGAGCGCCGCCGCCCAGCGAAAGGCGGCTCGTGCCCAGTTCGAGCTTGGGGAGCAGGCGTTGGCGGCGAACAACCCGGCGCAGGCACTGGTGCATTACCGGGCGGCGATGAACAACCGCTTCGTGGACGAAGGGACCCGCGCCAAGGCCCGCGAGCAGATCGCGGTGGCCGAGGCGGCAATGAAGCAGGCCGGGCAGTCCCTGAAGGACCTGTACGCCGATGCCGTGGCGGACTACAAGGCCGGGAACCTGGCGGAGGCGCGCAGCAAGTTCCAGCAGTTGGTGGCGGCCAACTATCGGGCCGGACTGTTCCAGAAGAGTCCGTCGGATTACCTGAAGGAGATCGACAAGCGGATGCCGGCACCTGCGGCGCCGCCGCCACCGGCCGCGCCGACGGCTGAGCAGACGGCCCAGCCGGTGACTCCGGTGCCGCGGGTAGCCGAGACTCCGGCCGCCCAGCAGCCGCCCGCGGCGCCGCCCCCGCCGCAGCCGCAGGTGGCCGTGGCGCCTCCGGCGCAACCCGCCGAGCCGCAACCCGGCTTTACGCCGGCGGCCGCGCCGCCTGCGGTGACGAGCGAAGCGGCGACGACGCAGCCGGGCGTACCGCAGGTCGTGGTGGTGCAGCCACCAGCCCCCGAGGCGGCGCCGGAAGCCGCCGAAGCCCGACCCATGGATGCCAAGTCCGCGTACCGACTGGCCCGAGAGCAGTACCGCCGCGGCGACCTGGTCAATGCCAGGAAGAATTTCGAGCTGGCGCGAGATCTTGGGTACAAGCCCGGCCTGTTTGAGGATTCGCCGGCACGCTACTTGGCGAGGATAGACGCCCGGGAGCGTCGCGAGCGTGAGGCAACGGCAGTAGCCAGCGCCCAGGAGGGCGCCGCCACAACGGCCCCGGCGGCCGACGAGGCCGAGAAGCGCCGTGCCGAGGCGCAGGCGCTGGTGGAGCAGGCGGAAGCGGCGCGGGCGGCCAATCGGCTGGACGAGGCCCGCGCGCTCTATACTCGCGCCGCCGAACTGGACCCGAACAACACCGCCGCCATCCGTGGCCGCGATGAGGTCGCGGCGCTGTTGAACATCACCACCGGGCAGCCCGATCTGCTCACCCAGCGCGAAGCACAGATCCGCCAACAGCAGCAGTACATTACCTACAGCTTCAACACGGCGATTTCCGATGCCCGGCGGGCGATCGAGGCCAAGAACTTCGCCGACGCCCGCGCCGCCATCGAGCGCGCCCGCGTCGCGCGCAACTCCAACCCCGGCATCTTCACGCCGGAACAGATTCGCCAGTTCGACACCACGATTGCCGAGACGCAACTGGCGTACGATCGGGCGATCGAAGCCGACCGGCTGGCGCAGGAGGAGGCGGCCCGTCGCACTGCCCAACAGATGTTGCGGGAGCAGCAGGAGACCGCCGAGAGACAGAAGCAGCGCACCATCCGCGACCTGATCCGCCAGGCGCGCACGCTCACGCAGGAAGGCAAGTATCAACAGGCGCTGGGGGTGATCGACCAGATTCTGACGCTGGATCCGCAGAATGACTACGCGCAAGGCGCCCGACCTCTGGTTGAGGATCGTGCGATCATTCAGGAGCAGCGCATCTACCGTGAGCGATATGACCGCAACGTGGTCCGCCAGTACAACGCCGCCGAAGAACAGAAAATCCCCTACAGCGACATCCTGAAATACCCGGAGAACTGGCCGGATCTTTCGGCGACGCGCGACCGCACAGTGGCGCAGGAGCGCGGCGAGCGGGCCGAAGACGCGGTGGTCATGGCCCAGCTCGAGCGCAAGCTGCCGGAGGTGCGATTCGATAATGTCGCGTTCGCCGATGTCATTGAGTTCCTGCGCGACGTGAGCACCGCGAACATTTTCGTGAACTGGCGAGCGCTGGAAGCAGCCGGGATCGACCGCAATGCGCCGGTCACGGCGCGGCTCCGCGATGTCAAGTTCTCCAAGGCGCTATCGACGATTCTCAGCGACGTGGGCGGCGGGCTGGTGCGGCTGGGATACACCATCGACGAGGGCGTGATCACGATCTCCACCGAGGAGGATCTGTCCAGCAACGTCGTCACCCGCGTGTACGACATCCGCGACCTGATCATCAACGTCACCGACTTCGATCAGCCGCCCGATTTCAAGCTTCAGGGCGCGCAGGTCGGCGGCGGGGGCGGCGGACAGCAGCTTTTCACCGGCACCACCGCCCAGGAGACCGAGGCCGGCACACGCGCCGATCTGGTGGACGCGATCACCTCCCTGATTCGCGACACTGTCGCCTCCGACACCTGGCGAGACAACGGTGGAACCATCGGCTCGATGCGTGAGCTTGGCGGGCAGCTCATCGTCACCCAGACCCCCGAAAACCAGCGACAGCTTGTGCGCCTGCTTGAACAGCTTCGGGAGACCCGAGCCATCCAGATCACCGTCGAAACCCGCTTCCTCAGTGTCCAGCGCAACTTCCTGGAGGACATCGGGGTCGATGTTGACATGCTGATTCCGGCCGGCCAGCTCTGGAGCCAGGTTGGAACGATCTCGGTCTCTCAGGACCACCACACCTACACTTCCCTGCCCAACCTCACGACTGGCGTGCCGGGCAACATCGCCACCGAGCTGTCGTCGGCGGTGACGGAGGGCACGATCCCGGCGACGTTCGCGATCGGCAACGGCGCCGGCGGCGGCGTGACGTTCCTGGATGACTTCCAGGTCAGTGTGCTGCTTCGCGCCACGCAGGCCACGCAGAACGCCACCGCCCTCACGGCGCCGCGGCTGACGCTGTTCAACGGACAACGCGCCTACATGGCCGTCTCCACCGACACAGCCTACGTCAGTGACCTGACTCCCATTGTCGGGACGCAGGCGGTGGCGTTCGACCCGCAGCCGGCCGTGCAACCGGCGGGCGTGATCCTGGACGTGCAGGCCACCGTCTCCTCCGACCGTAAGTACGTGACCCTGACGCTGCGACCCACGCTCACTCGCCTGCTGGATCTGGTCAACTTCCCGGTCACGGCGCTGACGGCGGGCACCGAAGGCAGCCCGCCCATCACCCAGACCGCCTTCCTCCAGCAGCCCATCATCCAGAGCACCGTGGTCCGCACCACTGTCTCGGTGCCGGATGGCGGCACGCTGCTGCTGGGCGGACAGACGCTGGCCGGCGAGGTGGAACGCGAGGCGGGCGTGCCCGTGCTGTCCAAAATCCCGTTCCTCAAACGGCTGTTCACCAACCAGTCCATGGCCAAGGACGAGCAGATCCTGCTGATCCTGGTCAAGCCGACGATCATCATTCAGCGTGAGAAGGAACAGGAACAGTTCCCGCTGCTGACGACCAAGGTTGGCGGCTGAGCCACAGCCACACAGATCAACCGGGCCGCGGCGCATCCCAGGGCCGCGGCCCGCTCGTTTGATCCGTCGCCCCAGTCGATCCGCGCGCAGGCGCACCGATCGACTCACCCCGCACGTGCGGCGCGAATTGGACTGATGGGGACTGAACCTATCATTGCCGGGATGCCGCACGCGCTGGATTACGACACGCTGCCGCCGCACAGCCGGTTGCGGCGGGAGTTCTCCGATGGCGTGCTCACGATCATCGCCGCCGCCGAAGAACCCGGACCGCTGGTTCGCCGCACGGCGCTGCATCGCTCGGCGGTCTTTGCGGCGATCCTGTTCCTGATCACGTTGCTGGTGGGCCTGCTGGTATTCGGCGCGGTCTTCCAGGCACATCGCCGGCTCATGTCGCAGACGACGATGCTGACGCTGGGCGTGGCGGCGTTGGTCTTCTGCGTGGCGCTGTTCGCGTTGATCTGGAGATTGCAATACCTGAGCCGACTCGACGCCGCCGCCCGCGCCCTGCGGCAGAACACCGTGCTGGCGGCATCAGCGGGCCGGCTGTTGATCGAAACCAGCGGCCCGTTCGGCTCGGCCGGTTATGACCTGCGTAATCAAGAGGGCCAGCAGGCGGTGCGTGCGCTGCGGCTGGGGCGATGCGGCGGTGATCGCCCGGTGGATTGCCTGGAGATTCTGCTTGGCGAGGGGACGCGGATTCACATTCTGCCCGGCCGCGACAGCGCCGAGCTGCGCTGGGTTGCTGCCGCGATCGCCCGGGCCATCCGGAACCCTGCTAGCTGATCACCAGGTCGCCGATGACCTGCCCGCCAATGTCCTGGGTGACGATCGCGCCGGCCTTGAGTCGGGCGCCGCGGCGGATGTCGCGTCCGATGTGCAGCTCGAAGATCGTGTTCCGCACATCAATCTGCGAGCCGGTAAGCATCGATCCGCCGATGCTCAGCAGCCGCACATTCCGCCTGGAGGTCAGCAGCGGCGATCCGAAGTCGCGTCCGATGGTGATCCAGTGGATGTCCTGTGAAGCGATGACTATGGCAAAGAGGCTGCCGCGGGTGCTGATCGCGTCGATCTGTCCCTCAGGCCCGTTGGCGTTGATGTAGCTGTTGCCCCGCAGCGTACCGGCGGAGACGAGCTTGATCCGCCCGGCCACGTCGAAATACGCCGCCGTCACGTCTCCGCGAACGCTGAGCCGATCCAGCCCGCCGCTGGCGAACGACAGTCCGTTGATCTGGTCGGAGATGACGATCGAGCCGGCGTGGTTGGGGAAATTGATCCGCATGGGATAATCTGGCGAGCCGGGCTGGAAACTGAACGGCTGCCCGGTAAGCGGATCGGTGAAGGTGGTATCGCGGGCGACGATGCGATACGCCTGCACCGTTCCCAGATTCAGCGCCCCGACGAAGGTGCTGTCTTCGATGACGCCGGATGCGCTCAGCCCGCCGATGCGTGGCCGGCGTTTGGTCGTCCCCAGGTAGCGATGCAGGTCGTTCAACCCCGTCAGCGCGCGTCCGGACCACTTGTCGATGTAGGCGCTTTCGCTCTGGCGGACCGAATCGGTCCAGGCCAGCGTGCTGAGCAGCCGCCCGTCGCCGCGGGCGACGATGCGCCGCAGGTCTCCGCCGGCCTCGAGCGTGGTGTCGCGAATCCCGTATCCGTCCGTGACGATGCCTGCCGCCACGTTGCTGCCGAGGCTGTTGAAGAAGCTGTTGATGACTCCGAACCCGCCAGTGATTGTGATCGGGCCCTGGTCGGCGGCGGCGACGTAGGTGCCGATGATCCCGCCCGGGCCATCGATGCGGATGCCGCCGATGTCGAACAAGGGCGTGGTGTAGTTGTCGGCGATCAGTTCGGGGATGACGGTCGCGTTAATCGTCTCGCGGCTCTGGTCCATCGTGGTGACGATCATGAGGTCGGCGTCGATGATGGACGCGCCGCCCTTGAGGCTGATCTGCCCGATGCCCGCGGTCGGACCGGTGATGATGGCGCCGGTGGTCGGATCGGTCGCGATGGCAAAGCCGCCGTAGGTGGCGGCGACGATGTCGCCTCGAATGTCGTGCCCCATGCCTCGGGCGACGACCGCGTCGATCTGGTTTTCGGCGAAGATGCCGCTGAAGCCGACGTCGCCGCTGCCGCTGGGCGGCAGGCCTTCGCCAACATTGACCGTCAGGATGTTGCCCAGCGCCGGGTTGGGCGATCCGGGCGTGTGCAGGGCAAAAATGGGGCCGTTGATGCCTTCCAGCACTCCTGCAACGTTCTTGCGGTCGGAATTGGCTTCGACCGTGCCGATGGTTCCGTTGGCGGCGATATTGCCCAGTCCGCGGCGGGCACGCACGGTGATGATGTCTCCGCCAGTGCCGGTCTCCAGCGGCCCGGTCGGACCAATCGCCTGCACCAGATTCCGCTGCTGATTGAACGGATAGAGCGTGGTAAGGATGGTTGCGCCGTTGACCGCGGCGCCCGTGGTGCTTCGGGCCAGGCCAATGGTCTCGGCCTCCAGCAGGTTGATGTCCGCCGCCAGCACGTTCACGATCTCGCCAGTTGTGTCATTGACGATGTTGGTGAAGTTGGTGGTTGGCGAGTTGATGCTCCAGACATCGATCGGGGAACGTCCACGGAAGAACACGCCGATGGGGATCACGCCGGTCAGCGGCTGAGTAAAGGTCCGCTGCGCCGGATTGAAAGTGTAGGGAGTTCCGACGGCGGCGACGGTGATCTGACCGATCTCGGCGCTGCCGATGCGTCCGCGGGCGCCGGTTCGGACGACCAGGGTTTCCGGCGGGGGGACCTGTCCCTGGCCGACGGCGATGCCCGGTGTGACCAGCACGTCGGTGATGACCACGCCGGCCTTGCCGCGGATCGGGTAGGTCTGCACGGTCAGGGATCCGCCGAAGACGCCGATGCCGCCGACCACGTCCGGGTTGCCGACCTGCTGGGCGGGGATGAGCGTGATCTCGGTGCCGGAGTCGTCGGTGATGTGGGCGATTTCACCCGGGTCGTACTGATGCGGCGCCGGTTGCCCGGCACCGAAGAAGCGGTCGTTGAAGATCTGTCCACCCACGCGGATGTAGCGGACGTTGCCGTTGGGTCCGGTGGCGATGGAAGGTCCACCTTCGCGAAGCGTGCCGAAATCGCCCGTGATGTCGATCAGGTCGATGATGCCGTCGCTGCCGCGCTTGTCCACGTTCACCAGCCAAACCGGCGCGTCAAAGTTGCGGGAGACAATCGGATCCTGCGGCACCACGCGGGCAGCGCGAATCATGCCGATGGCGCCGTTGGCCAGCAGGTTTCCGCTCAGGCTCGTGCCGGATTCGACAAGCTGGATGTTTCGCCCGACCGCGATCGACGGGCTGACAGCATCGACGTTGCTGAAAGGCGTGGGGAACAGAGCCCTGTCGTCATTGATGGTCAGGACCGAGTCTTGCTCGTCCAAGCCGGTGGTGCGGATCAGGCCGATGCTGCCCCGCGGTACCAGCAGGTCGGGTCCGGACTCACCCACAAAGTCGCGCAGGTTGGGGTCGCCCTGGCGAATGATGCCGATGGACAGGGCCTCCATGGAGCGGAGGTTTCCCTGTCGGACCACCCACGGCGCGCCGAAGAGAGAGAAGATCGTTCCGGCGCCCAGCGTTCCGGCCCGCACCGCGCCCAGATCGCCACGCAACACGCTCACGCTGTTGTCGAAGTCGGTGGTGGCGATGTGGTTTTCGGCGATCAACCCGCCCAGTGCCAAATCGCCGACATTGAGGATTCGCAGCCGATAGTTGGGCGGCACCGCCACCTGCGATTCGCCGCCATCCAGTATGCCGTTGAAGTTGATGTCTCCGCGCAGGGCGATGGCGACGCGGTAGGCGCCGGGCCGATCGGCGGTGAACCGCATCGGCTGGTTCCAGTAGCTGTCGGCCTTGATGTTGGAGTAGTCGGTCATAATCAACCGACCATCCGGATCGTAGATGCCCACACCTGCGGGAGTGTCCAGCACGCGCACTTCGACGGTCTGTCCGGCCAGCAAGGAAAAGGCGTAGTAATCCACAGCCGGCCCGAGGGTTCCGCCGCCGTCGAGCACGCCATCCAGCTCGATGACCTGATCGCTGCGGAGGCTGCTGTTCCAGGTGCTGCCCAGGTATTGGGCGGTATCGAAGGTATCGTTGTAGAACGCCGCCAGCGGCGTCTGGCCGCCGATCACGATGTCGTAGCCAAAAAACGAAGGATCGAAGTAGCTCAGTGCGCCCTGGAGTCCGGGCAATTTGCGCTCGATTTCTTTCTGATTGATTCCCGGCCCACGGCGAGCGGGGCTGTTGATGACCGTGACCTGCCCGAGGAACGAATCGATGGCTTTGATCTGCCCGATCTTGCCGCCGACTTCCAGATCAAAACCGGTCTTATAAACGAAGTCTTCGATGCGATCGTTGAGCACGCCTTCGCCGGTCAGACTCAGCGTGCCGAAGGAGTTGAGCGTCAGCAGATTTCGCAGGTCGCGGGCGACGTAGAAGTTGCGGCTGTTGGAGCTGGTGCTGTTCTGAGGGATGCCCGCGGCGTCGCCGGTGAGGATGTTGTTGGCGTAGAACGTCTCCATGCTCCCGCCAAGGTTCACCCGCCCGGTGATCGTCCCGCCGAGGAAAAACTTGCCCAGGTCCTGCCCGGCGGCGACCTGTAATCCGGCGTACAGCGGTCCTGCGCTGGCAGGGCGCATGCCGAAGCGGCGTTCGCTGGACTGGATCACGGGGATGCTGTCGAAAGGCTCGTCCAGTTGGTCGGAAGTCAGCGCCCCGATGAACGCCCCGCCGGTCAGTTCCAGCGTTTCTTCGGTGGAGAAATTGATCGCGTTGGCGTAGCGGAGCGTCATGGTTCCGGTCTGCGGATCCATGTGCGCGTTGTTCCCCTCGGTCATCTGCGCGATCGAGATCGCCGAGTTGATGTCGGATCGCAGCACGTAGATGGAAAAGAGGAACACATCGCTGGTTTCGGCGCTGGCGGGGACCAGGTCGGCGGGTGTGACGTCCAGGGCAAAGCCGCTGCCGCTGACGCGTCCGCCGATGAACTCGGCCGTGATGTTGCCCGTGACCGAGATGCGGATGACCGCGTCGCCGTTGGGCTGTCGGTACTCGAAGAACGACTGCCCATCGTAGATGGTGCCGGTGCCCTGGAAGGTTCCATTGACCAGGGCGGTGAGCAGTTGCCGCTTTTCCAGCGGTTCAAGCGTCGCGCGGGCGACGCGCGCCAGGGTGTTGCCGGTGCGGCACGAGCGTGGTTTGCTGAGGCGACGACGGAACGGACGAAACGCCATGCGTAGTCCTCCACAGTCGTCGGCGACGCGCCCGATGAAGATGCTGGCTGTGAGCGATGCCCCGCGCAGCGCGGCGCGACGACTGAAAACTCGGTAAAGGCGGTAGGTCGATCAGGCGGGCTCGCGTGCCTGCTTTGCCTGGACGGGCATGCAGGCACTGTCAGGTCGGCGACAAGCTCACCAGGCCAAGCTCACGACGATCGCCCCTACGTCTTTCGGTGTCGATTCTTCGGTGTCACTATGGGGTCCACACGCCCCTGCGTTCTAGCAGTACGGTTTAACAGTGTCAACGACTTACAAACGGCGCGACAGCACCGCCGCAGCCCGCTTTTGCCTTGGAAAACCGCATGCCGCCAGCCCGGCGAGCATATGTTCGGGGGCTTGCCGAGTGCGGCTGGCCTGGGGTACAACCCAGGCGATGTCGGACAATGTCCCCAGCAGCGATCGCAAGATCACCCTTGACGAGCTTCGCCACGTCGCCCGGCTTGCCAGGCTCGAATTGTCTGACCAGCAGCTTCACCGCTTCACCGAGCAGATCGAGGCGATCCTGGAATACGTGGCCAAGATCGGGCAGGTGGACGTCAGCGGGATCGAGCCGATGGCCCATGCGGTGCGGCTGGTGAACGTCTTCCGCGACGACCAGCCACAACCGGCCCTGCCGATCGAAAAAGTGCTCCAGAACGCTCCGGAGACCGACGGACCGTTTTTCAAGGTTCCCAAGGTCATTGGCGGGGAGGAGGACAGCGCCGGGTGACTTTACCGCGGACAAGCTTTTGCTCGGCTGTCTGCCCGGAATCCACCCATCCGCCGCCTTAACGACGCCGCGACATCGCAGGGCATTTCCCGTTTTCTCGATTCGCTTTAACATCGTCGCCCATGCTGGCTTTCGATACCCTTCTGGCCGCGCGTGACGCGATGCGAAGTCGCAAGATCTCGTCGCAGGAGCTGACCCGTCAGGTGCTGGAGCGAATCCAACGGCTTGAGCCGACGATCGGAGCGTACAACAGCGTCTGGGCCGATCGCGCGCTGGAGCGGGCGCGACAGATCGATCAGGACAGCCACCTGGCGGGCGGCGAGTTATCGGGCCTGCCCATCGCGATCAAGGACAACCTGTGCACCAGCTACGGGCTGACGACCTGCTCGTCGAGGATGCTGGCCAGCTTCCGCTCGCCCTATGATGCGACGGTGATCCGCAAGCTGGAGCAGGCCGGCGCGGTAATCGTGGGCAAGACGAATCTGGATGAGTTTGCGATGGGCAGCTCGACGGAGAACAGCGCCACGAAGATCACGCGCAATCCCTGGGATACCGACCGCGTGCCGGGCGGAAGCTCGGGTGGATCGGCGGCAGCACTGGCGGCGGGCATGTGCTGCGGGTCGATCGGCTCGGACACCGGCGGCTCGATCCGCCAACCCGCGGCGTTGTGTGGGCTGGTCGGAGTCAAGCCCACCTATGGCCGGGTCAGCCGCTACGGACTGGTCGCGTTTGCCTCCTCGCTGGATCAGATCGGGCCGTTCGGGCGCACCGTCGCCGACGCGGCTCTGCTGATGAAGGTCATCGCCGGGCATGATCCCAAAGACTCCACCAGCGCGCCAGAGCCTGTGCCTGATTACCTGGCCGATCTGCAAGAGCCTGTTCGCCCGCTGCGAATCGGGATCGTGAAGGAATATGACCTGAGCAGCGGCATCGACCCGCAGGTGAACAGCGCCATCGAGAAAGCGATCCAGCTCTATCAGTCGCTTGGTGCGCAGATCGTGCAGGTGAGCCTGCCCCACACCGAATACGCCATCGCCGCGTACTACATCATCGCGCCGTGCGAAGCTTCGAGCAATCTGGCCAGGTATGACGGGGTTCACTTCGGGCATCGCACCCGGGAGCCGGTCAGCGACATCGTCGAATTGTTCAGCAAGACGCGTTCGGAAGGTTTCGGCGAGGAGGTTCAGCGGCGGATCATGATCGGCACGTATGCTTTGTCGGCCGGGTACTATGATGCGTACTACAATCGTGCCTTGAAGGTACGGACTCTGATCCGCAGGGACTTTGACGCGGCGTTTGCGCGATGCGATGTGATTCTGTGTCCCACCTCGCCCACGCCCGCGTTCAGGATCGGCGAGAAGACCGGGGATCCGCTTCAGATGTATCTGGTGGACGTGTTCACGGTGACCGCGAACATTGCCGCCCTGCCGGCCATCAGCCTGCCCTGCGGGTTCACTTCCGACCAGAAACCCCTGCCGATCGGGATGCAGTTGATCGGCCCGGCGTTCAGTGAACAGCGACTGCTGCGGATCGCGCACATGTATGAGCAGGCGACGGACTGGCACAGGAGGCGGGCGGCGTTGTAAAACGCCCGCCGCAAAATGGCGCCTTTACAGGATAAACATATCCACTTATAAGTACGCGTGCTCGGCCGCTTGATGCAGTGTTCTGAACCGAACCATTAGCCCTGGTGGTGCACAGGTGTTCAGGCTCAGCAAACCATCGCTCGTGATCGCCATCCTCCTGGGCGCCATCACCGGCCTGGGCGCGTTCACCTTCGACTACGGGGAAGGCTTGAGCTATTTCTCCACCGATCCCCGCGCCTGCACCAACTGTCACATCATGAACGACCAGTTCAACTCCTGGACCAAGGCCTCGCACCACGGCTTTGCCACCTGCGTCGATTGTCATCTGCCCCATGAGCTGCTGCCCAAGTACATCGCCAAGGCCGACAACGGCTTCTGGCACTCCAAGGGATTCACCTTCCAGGACTTTCACGAGCCGATCATGATCAGGCCCCGCAACGCGAAGATCCTGCACGACAACTGCATGCGTTGCCACGAGGACTTCGTGCACAACATCGTCGCCGGCAGCACAACGGCCAAGGATGCGGTCAACTGCATTCAGTGTCATCGCGCCGTCGGGCATGGGGCCTGGAGGTAAGCAGTCGTGTGATGAGGTGATGGGAAGATCAGGAGATCAGCGATGAGCGAGAAAGACTCTTGTGCCGGTGGTTCGGGCCAGCCACAGCAGCCGCGTGATTCGCATCGCGCCAAATCGTTGTTGGGTTTCGCGATCATTGTGGTGGTGTGCGCGGCGATTGTCTTTGCGCTTGTCGGACTGCTGATGTCGATCTTTCAGCGCAAGTACGAGGCGAAGAATCCATGGGTCAGACTCGTGGAAGTCGATGAGAACACGTCCGATCCGGCCCAGTGGGGCAAGAACTGGGCGCGCGAGTTCGACGCCTACAAGCGCACGGTTGACACCACGCGAACGAGATTTGGCGGGTCCGAAGCATTCCCCCGACAGAAGGCCGAGGAGTTTCCCTGGCTCACGCCGATGTTCCAGGGATATGCGTTCGCGATCGACTACCGCGAGCGCCGCGGGCATGCGTACATGCTGGCCGACCAGGAGATGACCCGCCGCGTCACCGAAAAGCCGCAGCCGGGCGCGTGTCTGCACTGCCATGCGTCGGTGGTTCCGACCTGGCGGCGAATCGGCGCCGCGGCGCTGGGCAGGCCGTTTTCGGAAAAGACCTACGACTTCGACTGGCCCAGCGTGATGAAGGGTTTCGAGCTGCTCAGCGCCATGACCTATGAGCAGGCGCACGCCGAGCTGCTCAAAACGCCCGATGGAACGCCCCATGAGATCAGCCCGCTGCCGGGCGGCTCGAGCCTGGCCACCACTACGGCGGCCAACCTCCAGACCGCCACCGCCCCCACCACCGCCGAGGCGCTGGCCCGGCATGTCGGCGAGGCCCACCCCGTAAGCTGCGTCGATTGCCATAACCCCCAGACCATGGAGCTGCGCGTCACCCGACCCGGATTCGTCCTGGGCATCCAGGCGCTGGCTCGCAGCGATGCGCCTGTGCCTCATTTGGCCAGCATCGAGCGCTGGCGACAGGGCAAGCGGGCGCAACCGTACGATCCGAATGTGGACGCGACCCGCCAGGAGATGCGTTCCTTCGTCTGCGGACAGTGTCACGTCGAGTACTATTGCGGCCCAAAGGAGACTCTGTTCTTCCCCTGGGACAATGGGCTGAAGGTCGAGCACATCGAAAAGACCTACGACCAGCACAAGTTCCCCGATGGAACGCGGTTTTTCGACTGGAAGCACGCGATCACCGGGGCCGAGGTGCTCAAGGCCCAGCATCCGGAGTTTGAGCTGTGGAGCCAGGGGATCCATGCCCGCGCTGGCGTGGCGTGCGCGGACTGCCACATGCCGTATGTTCGCGTCGGCGCGATGAAGATCTCCGACCACTGGGTCCGCAGCCCCCTGCTGCCCGACAACATCAACCGCGCCTGCCAGACCTGCCACCGCGTCAGCGAAACCGAGTTGCTGGCCCGGGCCGAAGCCATTCAGAACCGCACGCACGACCTCATGCAGCGCGCCGGAACGGCGCTGGTGGACATGATCGAGGCGATCAAGGCCGCCAAAGCCGCCGGCGCAACCGACCAGCAGCTTCAGCCGATCTACAGCCTGCAGCGAAAGGCGCAGTGGCGGCTGGACTTCGTCGCCGCCGAGAACTCCATGGGCTTCCACGCCGATCAGGAAGCGGCCCGGATTCTGGGCGAGTCGATCGACTATTCGCGACAGGCGCAACTTGCGGCGCGGCTGCTGGCACCAGCCACCCAACCGACCGTGGCGTCGGGAGATTGACGCATCCATCGCCTTTGATCCAGCACGCGGAGCCAGTGCAGCAGCCGGTTTGGTCCGGTGATTGCATTGCCTCAGGACGACCGGTGTGTGGATCGTGCGCGCCGCGACAGAAAGCGGCCAAAACCGCGACAATCGCGTCACTCTGTCGCATGGCGTGTGCGTCAATTTGTCATCCACACGAAGAGCGTGTCGATGTCGGCACGCGCCGGTCGCTAGTCTCTGCCTTGTCGAGGACACCCTATGACTCAACAAACGACGTACACCACGAGCAGTGGCGGAGGGACCACGACGTTCATTACGCCGTTTGATCGCGTCCGCTGGGGGCCGATCCTGGCCGGACTGTTCGCCGCCATGTCCACGTTGACTGTCCTGAGCGTGCTTGGGCTGGCGATCGGGCTGTCGGCCTGGGATCCGGGTCAGAACATCCGTGCCTGGTCGTGGGGCGCGGGAATCTGGTCGATCCTCAGCGCGCTGATCTCATTCTTCGTAGGTGGATGGATTGCAGCGCGGTCGGCGGCTGCCGCCGGTGAACGCAACGGCCTGCTCAACGGGGCGATGGTCTGGGCGGTGGCAATCCCGCTATTGCTGTTCCTGCTGGGCGGAGGTTTCGCCTCATTGGCCCAGATCGCCGTCGCAGGCAGCGATCGGCAGGTTGTGTATCTGGATCGCAGCGGGCAGACGCTGTTCGATCGCGCCCGCATGGCCGCCGGAACAGTTGATACCGGCGACACCAGCAGTTCCGCCGCACAGCCGCCGTCCGGCACCGCGGCGCCGCCCAGCGAACAGGCGCGCCGTGACGCCGCCGTCGGCGCCTGGTGGACACTGATCTCCCTTGTGCTGGGGTTGTGTGCTGCGGCGGTTGGCGGACTGACCGGCGCCCGCATGGTCGGCCAGACCGTCACCACCACAGCCACCAGCACCAGCAGCTCCACGGGCGGTTGACGTTGCCCGACGGCTGGGCCGCGCCGGTAGCAACGCTGTCGTGACGACACGTTACTGCCGTGACGACACGTTACTGCTGGACGTCACGGCTGGCCGGTCGGATCCCAGCCGTCCGTGCCGCCAAGGATGTTTTGCAGCGTGTACCGCGCCGCCTCCTCGTGGCTGAGCTGCCGCGACCACGGCACCCGCCGCGAGGAGTCGGCGCCGGGTCCGCTGTTGGCGTATTCAACGTAACGGGCGGTTTTCTCGTTTTCGGGCTTGCCCCAGTTGTGCCATCCCTCCGGGCGAATGTGCCCGCCCAGGTGACAGCGGATGAACGCCACCGCCGCCCAGGGGCGCCATGGCCGGCCCAGATAGGCCGCTTCCCCCTCGCCCGTCAGCGTGCAGTTTAAGAACACCATTCCGAAGGGCTGATCCTGTGGTGTGCTTGCAGCGGTGATGTATCCGCCGTCCTTGCTGTGAATCTGGCAGTTCTCGAATACCACCGTCGCCGCGCCGTAGATGAAGTCCACCCGACCCTCGATGTAGCAATCGCGAAAATAGTGCCGCTTGGAGTGAACCAGCAACGTGTCCTGCCAGCCCAGCAACCGGCAGTTGATAATCATGGCCCGGTCGCCCTGGAGTCGCAGCGCCATGGCCTGCCCGTGGTCGCCGCTGGTATTGCGGAAGGTCAGGTCGCGTGCCACAAACCCATCGGCCAGCACGATCACCCCGTTGCCGCCCATTTTGTTCGGCACACCTGCGGGAACCGGATCCGTCACGTTCAGGGCGTAGGTCAGGATGGTTCTGTCGGGGCCATGCCCCTGGAATGTGACGTTCTGCTTGGATCGCGGCAGGACGATCGGACCGGTGTACACGCCGGGCTTGAGCACAATGGTCGTTCGATCGGCGTTGTTGTCGGGCACGGCGGCGATCGCCTGCTGCACGGTAACAAAATCCCCGCTGCCGTCGGCGGCGACGGTGATCGTCCGGGCGCCTTTGGGCGTGGGCGGCTCGCCCGCGGCGGCGAGTTGTTCGGCAGCCGGGCCGGTGGTCGGTACAGTCGTCGGCTGAGTGCTGGCCTGTCGCTTCTGCGGCGGAATGTATCCGCGGATGTGCGGTTTGAGCTGCGGCATGGTCCGGCGCAGCGCCCAGGCCACGTATGGCCCGACTACCTCGCTGCCGACAACGTTCAAATGCGTGCCGTCCACTCCGCCGTCCGCTCGCCTGGGGCTGATCAGCTCACACCCCTTTGGCCCAAGCGATTCATACACTCCGATCGACCACTCATGCAGGTCGATCAGCGGAACCTCTTTTTCCGTCGCCACCGCCTTGGCAGCCTGGACGTAAGCCGTCAGATCCGAACGGATGTGGATGCCGTCGTCGGCCCAGCGGCGACGGCTTAAGGATGTGACGATGACCGGTTTGGCGCCGATGGCGCGGGCTTCATCGATGTAGCGCGCCAGGTTCGCGCGGTAGGTGGTATCCGGATCAGTCTGACGCTCAGGCCCTTTGCCAGGCTGATCGTTGTGACCAAACTGGATCAGCACCACATCGGGTCTGGCATCCAGCACCTGTTGCCACAGCCCCTCGTCACGAAAGCTCTTTGAGCTTCGCCCGCCGCGAGCGAGGTTCACGCATTCGGCAGAATCGTTCAGGGCCTTGGCAAAGCCCAGCCCCCACCCGGCCGAGTCGGTCACGGTCGAATCCCCCGCCAGCACGATCCGCACGCGACTCGGGGCCGACGAGGCCTCGCCCGGATTCTGCTGCGACCATGCCAGGCACTGCCATACACATAACATCAGAGGTACAATAATGATTCGATTCATAGGGTTCTGAATGCCGCAATTGACGCACAGGGAGCCGATTGCATCGCAGTTGTCGGCGTGCTGCTACCGTACGCGTGGATGAGCAGAAAACAAGCCCCCGGGCAAACGCCTCAGCCAACAGCGCGATGGGAAAAGGGGCGCATGTCAGGGGCACGGGCAACAAATCGACCGCGACAGCGTCTTAACAAGGGGTGTTTACGCTCGGCGGCGGCCAGGAGAAGAAGGTGACCTGATGAACCGATCCTCGTCCATGCGCGGTTTTACGCTGGTGGAGCTGCTGGTGGTCATCGGCCTGATTGCCGTGCTCATCGGCCTGCTCATGCCCGCACTCCAGCGTGCTCGCCAGCAGGCCAAGAGCGTGCAGTGCATGTCCAACCTGCGGCAACTGGGGATCTACCTGCAAACCTACTCGAATGAGAACAAGGGATGGCTGTTTCCCGTCGGACCGGAGGATCCGATCACGAAAATCCCCATGACCTATGGAACCAACGTCTGGCCGCACCTGCGCTGGCCGATGCGCGTGCCCAAGCTCGTCGAGCATCCGCCGGACAAACTGCCCTACGATCCGAATCAACCTTATCAGTTTGACCCGCGGCAGCCGGACTTCTATCCGGCGGCGCCGTTTACGCCGCCGATCATGCTCTGCCCGGCCGACTACGAGCCCGCCGCGGCGCATTCGTATCTGCTGAACAAGCATCTGGCCGACCAGCGGATTCGCGCAGGCACGCGGAATTTCGGCGGGCTGACCTCGCCCGAGGTCGTGGTCATGGGCGAAAAGATCACCGACGAGGCAGACTATTACATGGAGCGAGGCGACTTCAACGAGAAAGTAGAGCAGTTCCGCCACGGCGTGAAGCTGGGATCCAATTACCTGAAGCTGGACTGGCACGTGGACACGCTGCCGCCGCGCGAAGCGCTGACGGGAATGGATCCCTGGGCGTTGCGCCTGCCGGAACCGCAGCCTCAGCCACAGCCATAGGGGGATTTGCCGATGAAGACAGGACCGATCACAGACCAGCCGACGGCGCCGACAGGTCGCGGACAGGTGCCGCCGTGGGTGGGGCTGGCGATCACGCTGGCGCTGCTGGCGGCGGGCGCGGGAGGGCTGTGGTGGCACTTCACCCGGCCGGATTCTTCAGAACTGGTGGAGGTCAGGCCCGAGCGTGGCCCCGGCGCCCGCGGCGGCGCGGCAAGCCCGGCGGTGCAGGTCCAGCTCGACGGCGTTCGCCAGCGACCCAATGGAAACTACCAGGTACACGCCGGCGATGTGTTGATGACCGCCGTCAAGCCCGCCGCTGCGGACAAGCCCTGGACATTTCGCTTCACCAGCACCAGTCGGGATCTGCTCACCGCCGAGCAGAACGCGGCGCTGATCGCCCGGATGCGCCTGCCCATGGATCGCCGGTTTGCAGAATCCCTGAAGGTGACCGAAGAGCAGCTCAAACGGCTGCGCGACGTTGGCAGCGGTTCGGCGCTTCTGGTCAGCCCCGACGATCAGCAGAGAATCAGCCAGTTGTGGAATGCTTACCTGACGGCGGCCGACAAGACGCTCGCCGAACGTGAGCTGATCAGCACTTTGCGGCAGGTGGGGCAGCGAAGTCTGGAGCCCACGAAGCGCGACATCGCCGAGCGAGTCAAACAGATCCAGTCGATCCTGACTCCCGAGCAGATCGCGGCGTTCAGACAGTGATCGGTTGATGAGCCGGTCCGCTGATCACTGCCGCATTGCAATTCCCCTTGCAGGGCAACACAATTCTGTTCGCCATGCGTTCGGTTGCGTTGGATCCGGAAACACTGCTGGTGGCGTATTCGCAGGGCGCGTTCCCGATGACCGACAGCGACGGGACGACGCGCTGGTACACCGCCGATCCGCGCGGCATCATCCCGCTGGAGACTTTCCACGTCCCGCGATCGCTCCGGCAGATCATCCGTCAGAAGCGATTCGAGATCCGCATCAACTATGACTTCGAGCGGGTGATGCGAGCATGCATGGAGGCTCGCCCGGAAGGAAGCTGGATCAGCGAGCAACTGATTGCGGTCTACACCCAGCTCCATGAGCTGGGATACGCGCACAGTGTGGAGGCGTGGCGGGAAGGGCAACTGGCCGGGGGGCTGTACGGCGTGAGCCTGGGCGCGGCTTTTTTCGGCGAGAGCATGTTTCACTACGTCCGCGATGCCAGCAAAGTGGCGCTGGTGGCGCTGGTCGAGCGCCTCCGCGAGCGAGGATACGAGCTTCTGGACACCCAGGCGGCCACGCCGCATCTGCGCCGCTTCGGCTGTATCGAAATCCGCGCCGAAGACTACATGCGTCGGCTGAAGCGTGCGCTATCCAGAAAGTGCAGCTTCGTGTAATGCCGAAGGTCGAGTGTGAAATGTCCCGCAGCATCGCGCTGGCCTGTGTCATGGGCGTCCGGCCCGTGCCGGGTGGCATGGCCCAGTGAATAGCCCGAAGATCAGACTTTCAAATTCAAGTGCACCCTGCATGGCCGGGACGGCCATGGCACAGTTGGCTCGTCTGGGCTTCCATCGCACGTACCTGGGAGTCGGAGCGAAAACGCGGGGTGGTCCGAGATGTGTATGAGCGACAGGCGATTACACCCGTGATGCGCAAAAGACCGCTGCCGGGTTTCCGTGACAGGCTCTGGCGGGCATTCGGCACTTGGCATGGTACATTGGGCCATTGCGACATGTCCGAAGATTCGTCCATCGCCGCCCGTTCGATCACCTGCCGCCGCTGCGGCCAGCCGTATCTGAGCGTGCCCCAGGGGCGTGGCCTGCTGCTGTGCTGCCCGCACTGCGGCGCCTCGCCGACGCCGCTGCGAAAGCACCTGCGTCACAACGGTCTGGCCGCCGTGCTCGCGGTGGTGGCCATGATCGTGCTGGTCGTCGGCATGGTCGTACCGCTGATCTCCATGAGCAAGCTGGGACAGGTGCGCAGCTTCTCGCTGATCGGTGGCATTGTCGAACTGTTCCACAAAGGCAATCTGTTTATAGCCGCCATCCTGCTGACCTTCAGCGTGATCTTTCCTATCGTGAAGCTGGTGATGATTCTGGTGGCAACCAGCCGGCTGGTGTCGATGCCTCAGCAGTGGCGTCGGCGGATGCACACGATCGCCGTGGTCAGCGGAAAGTACTCGCTGCTGGACCTTGTGGTGGTGGCGGTGATGATTGTGCTGGTGAAGTTCGGGGAATTCGCCGACGTTCGTGCCCGGGGCGGAACGGTGCTGTTTGGGCTGGGAGTGCTGCTGTCGATCGCAGCGGGATTATGCGTCAACTTCGACGAAGCCGCGACGGAGGATGGACGATGAGCCAGGCGAGTGGGGCATCGACGCACCCCTCGCCGCAGCCGCCCGTGCCGCCGCGGCGCGCCCGACCCTACCTGCGCCTGCTGCTGTTGATCCCGGCGCTGGCGATGCTGGGCGTCGGACTCTACTTTTACTACAACGTCGAGGAAGGCGGCATCGTCACCGCCATCGAGCTGAAGACCAAGGCGGGCATGGTCGGACAGGCCGCCGAAGCCTTCGCCATCGTCGATCCGACCAACCCCGATCTGTACCTGAAGCTCACCACGCCCCAGGGCCAGACGCAGTTGGAGACCAAGAAGGACACGCCCATCGGCAACGGGTTGCGATGGGATCTTCCCCAGCCGCTGGAACTGAGGCAGGTGCAGCGGGTGGACGTGTGGGATGCCAAGTGGCTGCGGTCGGACAAGCAGCTCGATCGGATCACGGTCAGCGGCTGGAGCGTCGATGGACAGCGTTTTCACATCGATCTGCACGGGCAGCGCAATCAGCCTCCGCAATGGGCGATCCCCCTGGCCGCGGGCGGGGGCGCACTGGCTCTGCTGGTCCTGCTGCGGTTCGTGTGGGACCAGGTGATCTGAGCTGCACAACGCACCGGCCCGGCGCGCCGCCTCTGCCGCCGGCCTGCTCGGAGTCACTCGGCAGGCTCGATCGTGACCGTCAGCCCCTTTGAGGCGAACTGATCGCGGTACAGCTCGGCGCGCTCCTTGTGCGTGGTCAGCAGCAGCGACACGCCGGTCTTGTGCGCCTCGAGCGTGCGCTGGATCGCCGCGTCCTCGTTCAAAGGCGTGAGGGTCATGATCGTGCGGATCACGTGTTCGAAGTCATTCTTGTCGTCGTTGTGGAGCAGCACTTTCCAGGGCGGCAAATGCTCGGGAGGTTTTTTCGCCGGGGCCTTCTTGGGAGCCTCCCTGACCGCCGTCGCGGCGCCGCCGCCCTGCTGTTCGGTCTGATCCGACCTGGTGGTATCGTCCTTTTCCGCCATGGCAAACTCCCACTCACCGCGCATGTGACAGCCTACCCACACCCTCAGGACGTTATCCCCGTACCCGTCCCGTTTCAAGCCGAAGTTGCTACATTAGCGGTCTGATGAGCCAGCCGCAACGACTACTCGCCGCAGCGATGAGCGGAACCAGTGCCGACGGGGTGGATGTGGCGATCGTACGGATCGGCGGTCGGGGGCTGGGCATGTCCGCCGAGCTGGTGCATCACCATCACGTGGCCTACGAGCCGTCGCTGCGGGAGCTGATTTTCGCGGCACGAGGTCTGCAGCAGCAGATCGGTTTATCCGATCTGGCGCGGATGGCGCGGCAGATCTCGTTGACTTATGCCCGTGCGGTGAGCGAGGCGCTTGCGGCCGCGCGGCTGAGCGCGCGGGATCTGGCCGCCGTCGCCGCTCACGGGCAGACCCTGTACCACGATCCGCCGCACACGATCCAGTGGCTTGATCCTGCGTTGCTGGCGGCGGAGGTGGGCTGCGCGGTGGTCAGCGACTTCCGCCGCGCCGACTGCGCCGCGGGCGGGCAGGGCGCGCCGCTTGTACCCTTCGCCGATTACATCCTCTTCCGCCACCCCACCAAAAACCGCGTGCTGCTCAACATCGGGGGCGTCGCAAATCTAACCTGGCTGAGGGCTGGCGGGACCATCGACGAAGTCATTGCTTTTGACACGGGGCCGGGAAACTGCATCTCCGATGACCTGTGTCGCAAGCACAACCCGTCCGGCCCGGGGTATGACTCGGCGGGCCAGATCGCGCTTCGCGGTCAAGTCCACCGGCAGACCGTGCTTGCCTTTACGCAAGGCCCGTTTGTGACCAGGCCGCCTCCCCGAAGCACCGACGGCCCGGCGATGATCGCCGAATTCGAGCGGGCAAAGCAATGGGCGGGATTCAACGGTAGCTTTGAAGATGAGCTGGCCACGGCATGCGCCTGTTGTGCCCAGGCCGTGGCGCTGTCGCTGGAGCTGGGCGAGCGATCATGGTGGCGCGGCTGGCCGGATGAGATCCTGATCAGCGGCGGCGGCGTGAACAACCGTTGTCTGATGGATCTGCTGCATCAGTCACTGGCGGGCCGTGCCACGCTGGTGGCGATGGATCCCCGGATGGCTCAAGCCAAGGAGGCGATCGCCTTCGCGCTGCTGGCCGCCGCGACACTGGATGGCGTGCCGTCGAACGTGCCGTCGGTCACCGGTGCCCGCCGCGCCGTCGTGCTGGGTTCGATTACTCCAAAACCCTGGCCGGTATGAACAGCAAATGGCAACGGTGCAGAATGGAGCGAGCGGAGCTGGCCGCCGCTTTGCGTCCGCGCCTTCAACATTGATAATCCCTGCTATGCGTGACCGCTCGCACCTGCTGACCGAACAGCGTTTGCCCGAATCCATGAACCTGGACGCGATGTCCATCGAGCAGGCCGTGGCTCTGATGAACGCACAGGATCGCGTCGCGGTCGAAGCCGTGGAAAAGCAGCGCCCCAACGTGGTGCGGGCGATCGAGCTGGTGGTGGCGGCACTGCGGCAGGGCGGTCGGCTGATCTATTTCGGCGCCGGCACGAGCGGACGGCTGGGCGTGCTCGACGCCGCCGAGTGCCCCCCCACCTTCCGCACCGACCCGAACATGGTCCAGGGCGTCATCGCCGGCGGCAAAGAGGCGATGTTTCAGGCCCGTGAAGGCGCCGAGGATTCGCCGGCGGACGGGGCGCGAGATGTCGATGCGATGGACGTCGGCCCGAAGGATGTGGTGATGGGCATCGCCGCCGGCGGCACGACGCCGTACGTGCACGGCGCGCTGATCCGCGCCGCCGAACGCGGCGCCAAAACGATCTTCCTGACCTGCGTCGAGCCGATCCCCAATGAGCCGAAGGTCGATGTGGTCATTCGACCGCTCACCGGACCGGAAGTGTTGACAGGCTCGACGCGCCTCAAGGCCGGCACCGCAACCAAACTCGTGCTTAACCAGATCTCGACGATCAGCATGGTTCAGCTTGGCAAATGCTACGAAAATCTGATGGTGGACCTGCGCGCGACCAATCAGAAACTGTGGGATCGCGGCGCAAGGATCATCCGGATGCTGAGCGGGCTGGATCGGGAGGCGGCGATGGAGTTGCTGCGACGCGCCGACGGGCATGTGAAGGCGGCGATCGTGATGCACAAGCGCGGCGTGACGCTGGAAGAAGCACGGGAACTGCTGCGGCGCGCGGATGGCCATCTTCGCGCGGCACTTTCGAGCTGATTTTTTCGCGCAGTGCCGGCAGCGCCGTGTGTGCCCGCTCAGGCCAGTGTCTTTCGGAACCGCGCGATGCTCAACCCCAGGATGATCGTCCCGCAGGCCAACAGGCCAAGGGTTTGCGGCAGCAGGTCGCGAAAATCGGCGGCGCGGAGCACCACGCCGCGAAGAATCTCGATGAAGTAGGTCACCGGAATCGCGAACGTGACCAGATAGATGACAAACGGCATCTCGCTGCGCGGGAACACAAAGCCGCTGAGCAGCACGGAGGGCATCATGACGATGAAGGCGAACTGCATCGCCGATACCTGCGTCGTCGCGATTGTCGAGATCAGCAGACCCAGTCCCAGCGAACAGACGATGAACAGGCCGGTCAATCCCAGCAGCAGCCACAGATTGCCGTTGATCGGCACCCCGAACAGATAGACCATCACCGCCAGCACCAGAAGGGTCTCGAAAAAGCCAACCAGCGCATAGGGCACGAGTTTTCCGAGCATCAGTCCGGCCCGCCCGACAGGGGTGACGAACAGTTGTTCGAGGGTTCCGGCCTCGCGCTCGCGGACGACCGAGAAGCTGGTGAGAAACAGTGTCACGAGCTGGAGAATGATTCCGACCAGACCCGGCACGAAGAAGAACGAGCTTTCCAGATCGGGGTTGTAAAGCAGCCGGGGACGAACCTCGATCGGCAGCACGGCAGCACCTGATTCGCTGCGGGCGGCGGCGAGCTGCGCGGCCTCGCCCTTGGCCTTGGCCAGGGAAATCGACTTGTTCAGTCCCAGCAAGTTCGCGGCGTTCTGCGCGGTGGTGGCGACCTGCGAGTCGCTGCCGTCGATCAGCACCTGCACCTGCGCCTGCCGCCCGGAGATGAGTTTGTCGGTGTAATCCGGCGGAATGCGCAAGCCGACCTTGGCGCGTCCGCTGGTCATGGCCCGGCGGAAGGACTCCTCATCCACCACGCGATCGACAATCGTGAACTTGCGTGTGTTGCGGAACGACTCGATCAGCTCGCGCGAAAGTGCCCGCCCGTCCAGGTCGTACACCACCGTCGGAATGTTCTCGACCTGCGTATCCAGTGCCACGCCAAAAATCAGCGTCTGCATCACCGGGATCACCAGCATGAAAAACAGCGTCGAGGGCTGGCGGCGAATGTGCGAGAACTCCTTGAGCAGAATCGCCAGCAAACCCCACATCGGGCGGGCCTTCTCCCCTGATCGCGGCGGCGCGCGCTGCGGCGGCGGCTGGATCGGCGGCGCGGGCGGCTGGTCCCACCGATTCTCCGCCTGCCGGGTCAGGGTCACGAAGACGTCTTCCAGCGTCGGCTCGATCGGTCGGATCTGCGCCGCCGCGGGCGCCAGACGCGATGCCAGCGCCTGCTCATCCACCGACTCAACAACCAGTGCGTGGATCGTCTGCCCGAACAACGTCGCATCACGCACGTCGGGATTCAGCCGCAGGCGGCTGAGCTGCTCGGCGGGATTGTGAACCTCGATCTCATATCGCCGCGTTCCAGGCGGCGTCACGTCCGGCAGTGATTTGAGCTCATCGGGCTTTCCCGTGACCAGCAGGCGCGAGTTGTAGATGTAGCCGATGTCCGTGCAGCGTTCGGCTTCGTCCATGTAGTGGGTGGTGACCAGCAGCGTCTTGCCGCGGGCGCTGAGTTCAAACAGCAGATCCCACAGTTGCCGTCTGGCCACCGGATCGATGCCGGCGGTGGGCTCGTCAAGAAAGACGACCTCGGGTTCGTGGATCAGCGCGCACGCCAGCGCCAGTCGCTGCTTCCACCCGCCGCTGAGCGTTCCGGCGAGCTGGTCAATTCGCTCCAACAGCCCCGTCAGGCTCAGCACGTCCTGCATTCGCTGGCGCAGGTGCAGTGGAGCCAGACCATAGATTCTCCCGTAGAACTCCAGGTTCTCCCGCACGCTCAGATCGGAATAGAGGCTGAACTTCTGCGACATGTAGCCGATGCGGCGCTTGATGGCTTCGGCGTCGGCGCGGATGTCGTAGCCGAGCACGGTGGCGCTGCCGGCGGTCGGCTCCAGCACGCCGCAGAGCATCCGGATGATCGTGGATTTGCCCGATCCGTTTGGCCCCAGCAGCCCGTAGATCGCACCGCGTTCGACGCTGAAGCTCACATCGCGCACCGCGACCAGATCGCCGAACCTGCGGCTGAGGTGACGAACTTCGATGACCGGGCTGGTGCTCACCTTCTCACCCTGTCATAACCTTCCAGCCACACATCCGCCGACATCCCCGGACGCAGCACTTCCAGTCCTTCCTCCAGAGTCACTTTGATGCGGAACACCTGCTTGGATCGCTCTTCGGGGGTCTGCACATTGCCGGGGGTGAACTCGGCCTGGCGGGCGATGAACGAGACATGGGCGGCGAAGGTGCGGTCGGGAAAGCTGTCGACGGTAACCGGCAGTTGCTGACCGATCCGCACGTTCAGGTGATTCTCCGGAAGATACGCGCGAACCCACAGATGACTGCTGTCCATCAGCGACAGCACCGGCGCGTTGGCGGCCACCAGATCGCCGGGCTGAAGATCCACCGCTTCCACCGTGCCGTTCACGGGTGAGAGGACTTTCAATTCGGCGATCTGCTGATCCAGCGCCTGGACGTTGGCCCGTGCCGCATCCACCGCCGCCCGCGCCGCGTCCAGTTCCGCCTCGGCGGTGGCCATCTCCTCGTGAGAGGCGGCGTTGGCGGCATAGGCGGTGCGGATCCGATCGAAGGTGATTTGCGCCAGCTTCTGCCGCGCCCTGGCCTGCTCGACGTTGGCTTCGGCTTCGGCCCGTCGCGCCAGCAGGTCGTACGGCTCCAGCTCCAGTAGCACGTCGCCGATCTTGACGGTCTGCCCTTCGATCACATTCACCTTCGCCACGCGCCCGCCCACGCGCGAGCCGACGCGAATCTCGTCGGCCTCGACGAACCCGGAGACTTTCAATGCTGCGGCGCGGCGCTGGCTGTAGACCAGCGCCGCCAGCACGACGCCGGTCAGAACCACGATCGCCAGAATACGCTTGACCATGCAGCCCACCCGCGCGCTAGCCCCGGGCACATCAACAATGCTCACGCGTCTCGCTCAATATCCTCATGGCCGACGGCGGACGAATCAAGACTGTGCGCACCGCGCAGGGTGCCCGGGCCAAAGGTCCAAGACGCACGTTCAAGACTTGTCGGCAGGTCGAGATTGGCCGATCGGCTCATGCCGCCGGCGTCAGGCGCGACAGAATCTGCATCATCGGCTCGGGCTGATTGAGGCTGTGAAAATGGATGCCGCACACGCCGTGCGACAGCAGATCGCGCGCCTGGAGGATGGTGTGTTCGATGCCGATGCGGCGGGTCCGCGTCGGGTCGTCGTGCGCCGTTTGCAGACTCATTCGCAGCGCCGGCGGGAGCGAGACGCCAAAGGCCTCGGCCAGCGCCAGCCCCTGAGCCGCATCCAGGATCGGCAGCAGGCTGGGAACAATCGGCAGATCGATGCCGTGTGCCCGGCACTGTTCGACGAAGCGATAAAACACGCGGTTGTCATAAAAGAATTGCGTAAAGATCACGTCGGCGCCGGCACGAATCTTGTCTTTCAGATGGTCCAGGTCGCTGGCGGCATCGGCAGATTCCGGGTGCTTCTCGACGTGTCCGGCGACGCCGATGCTGAATCCGCCCCGGCGGCGGATGTGCGCCACGAGCTGCTCGGCGTGCAGGTATCCCCCCGGCGGGGCAAGAAACTGGCTGTGTCCGCGCGGCGGCTTGCCACGCAGAGCCACGACGTTCTGCACGCCGATTCGCGTAAGCTCATCCAGCAGCGCGTCGATGTCGCTGGCGGTGGCGGCCACGCACGTGACATGACTGGCCACATCCTTGCCGTACACGTGCCGCAGCTTGTCGGCCAGTTCCAGTGCAAAGCGCCTGGAGCTGGGCCTGGCCGCGTACGCCACATGAAACAACGGCGCCGCCAACCCTGCCAGGGCCGGCAAGTCCCGCTCCAGCTCGGCATATTCCTGGTCGTTTTTCGGCGGACAGATCTCCACCGATATCACCGCAGATCCCGTGGCATAAAGCTGGGAGAACGTCATGATCGGCCTGCGTGATCTGATGCGCGTGGATGACGGGGCAGCGGCGAAGTTCCAAGCGATGTCGTCGTCGCCGCGCCCTGGCATCGGCAAGATGACGTTAGCCACCGCTGGCGGCGCTTTCCACCAATACCTTCCCTGCCGCCGGGCAGCAACCTCGGCCGCACGTCTTGCCCGCGGCGATGCAAGCCCTACACTGTGTTGTGGGAACCGACGCAACCGGGGGAGACGTCGGTCGCACACGCACACACTGGAGAACATTCCATCATGGCCAAAGTTCGCAAGGCGGTGATCACGGCGGCGGGACGGGGAACCAGGCAGTATCCTGCGTCCTCCGCGGTTCAGAAGGAGATGTTTCCGCTGGTCGATCGGGACGGGCTGACCAAGCCGATCATCCAGATCATCGGTGAGGAAGCGCTGGAATCGGGCATCGAGCAGATTTGCATCGTCACCCAGCCGGGCGAGGAGAAGCTGTATCGCGAGTACTTCCGCCGGCTGGACGACGAGATGGTCAGGGCGTTTCGCGGCAAGGATTGGGCGATTCTGGAAAGCGAAAAGCTGGGGGAATTCGGCGAGAGGCTGAGCTTCGCCGAACAGCATACTCCCGAAGGCTTCGGGCACGCGGTCTATCAGGCGCGCAAGTTCGTCGGCGACGAGCCATTTCTGCTGCTGCTGGGAGATCACGTCTACATTTCCAATACCAAGGATCGCTGCGCGTTACAGTTGATCAAGATCTATGAGCAGTATGAATGCGACGTGGTCACGGCTGTGCAGCCAACCGTCGAGCGACTGCTGCACCTGTTCGGCGTGGTCAAGGGTCAGCCGATCGACCCGGCCAAGGGGATCTACAAGGCCGAGCTGATCATGGAGAAGCCGAGCATCGACGTGGCGCGGGAGAAGCTGGTCACGCCGTATCTGCCGGCGGGCAATTACCTGGCGCATTTCGGGATGCACGTTTTCACGCCACGGATCTTTGACAGCCTGGAATACCTGATCAAAAACGACATTCGTGAGAAGGGCGAGATTCAGCTCACCGCCGCTCAGGAGCATTTGCGACAGCAGGTGGACAAGTACTGGTGCGTGGTGGCACAGGGGCAGCGTTACGACACCGGGATTCCCTACGGACTGATGGAAACGCAGTTGGCGCTGGCGTTGAATGGGATCCATCGGGCGGAGATCTGCGAGGCGATTGCGCGAATCCTGGCAACACAGGTAAAAACCTGAGCCTGGAGGCTGGGGATTCAACCGGGGGCTGAGCCCCAAGTCTGCGCCGATACGACCGGCAATATTCTCCTGCGTCGGTTTGCAGATCCCGCTTTTCCGATATAAAAAGAGGTTCGCCAAAACGCCCAGAAACCCTTGGTCTCACTTGGGTTCCAATTGTTTAGATCAGGTACTCTGCGGCGATGGCCGAACCGCGCTTGCTATCGGAGCGTAGCACACAACACGCGGGATATGGGAGTGTCCTATCTGTTGAGCTGTGCACGATGAGAGCAAGTGAATCCCCGGAGCAGCGAGATCTATGAATAACTCACCGATCAACGGCAACGGCACTGACCAGGGAGGCTTAACGATTTTCACCGACCCACAGACCGGCGGACGCTGCGTCCACTTCAACGCCGGGCAGGTGATCTATCAGCCCGACACCCCGGCCCAGAACGTTTACTACATCAATCGTGGGCAGGTGCGGCTGTATCTGGTGGCGGAGGACGGATCGAGTCGCCTGATCGAGATTCTGGGTCCGGGGCAGTGGCTGGGCGTGGCGGCGGTGGCGGGACAGGCGACCTACCAGGCGCGGGCCGTGGCCGTGACCGCCGCGACTCTGACCCAGGTCGGCATCGACCAGTTCCGTGCAGCGCTGCTTCGCCGGCCTGAGCAGCTTCTGGAACTGAGCCGGCAACTGGCCAGTCGGCTCCTGACTGCCAACGAAGAAGCGGCGCGGCTGGTCTTCGAGGACTGCAATCAGCGCCTGCTGCGCACGCTGGTGCGCTTCAGCCGCTCAGCGGCGTCGGCACCGTGTGAGGGAGGCGTGGTGCTGCGAATCACACACGATCAGCTTGCCCAGGCGATCGGCGTGGCCCGCGAGACGGTCAGCCTGGCGCTGACCCAGCTTCGCCAGCAGAACCTGTTGAAGACCGGACGCAATCAACTGGTGTTCAATCCCGAGGCGCTGGCGCGGCTGGCCGAGCGGACCCCGCGCCGCGAGCAGACCGGGAAACGAGAGGCGATGGAGCAACTCGCCTGAGCCGACGCCGCTGGTCCACATCGGCAACGGATTCCTGCATGCTCCAGGATGGCGACAAAGGCGTAATCGTACAACGGGATGGCGCCACCTACGCCATTACCCCACACCTGCCCTGTGGTCTGGTTACGCCGCAGATGCTGCGGAAGATCGCGGCGGTGGCGGAGCGATTCTCGGCGACACTTAAGTGCACCAGCGCGCAGCGAATCGCCATCATCGGCCTGCGGGAACAGGACATCGACGCAGCCTGGGAAATGCTGGGCAGTCCGAACGGCCCGGCGGCTCGCGGGCATGCAACCGGGGCGGTGATTCGCAGCATTCGCGCCTGTCCCGGCACGGACTTCTGCAAAAAGGCCCGGCAGGATGCGCTGGGCGTGGGGCTGGAGCTGGATCGGCGCTATCACGGGCAGAGTGTACCGGGCAAGATGAAGATCGGCGTCTCCGGCTGCGGATATCAGTGCTGTGAGACGGCGGTGAAAGACATCGGGCTTGTCGGTGGGGCCGGGGGATGGATGGTTCTGGTGGGCGGCTCGTGCGGAAGCGTGGCGCGGCTCGGCAGGGAATTGACCGACCGCGAGGTGCCGACGGATCGGGCGTTGGCGCTTGTCGAAAAGACGATCCAGTTCTACCGCGAGCATGCCGAGCCGGGCGAGCGGCTGGGCGATCTGCTGGGGCGAGTGGGCATGGTGCGGCTGCGGCGGGCATGCGGCGAGTTGTGCGGCGGCGACTGAACGGCACGATGCTCAGAGCTGACGGTGCAGTGCCGCGGCCATGGGCGCCGACCAGGCGGCGCCGCCGCGCAGCGCCGCGGACTCCGATTCGCCCACGGGCGCGAGGGCGATACGATCTCGGCCGAGCTCTTTGGCCTTGTACAACGCCGCGTCGGCCATCGCAATGAGCTGATCGGCGCCGGCGGGACGATGCTGATTCAGCGAACAGATCCCCACCGACATGGTCACGCCCTGACCCGGTCCACGATTGAGGATCGAGGCCGATGCGCTTTTGAACTCTTCGCAGATGCGCTGTGCGACGGCGGCAGCATCCTGGGCGCCGGCGTGCGGCAGCAGCAGCACGAACTCATCCCCGCCGTATCGCGCCGCAACGTCCATCCGCCTCATGTTCGCGCTGATCACCTTTCCGGCCAGCATCAGCAACTGGTCGCCGATCTGGTGTCCGCGGGTGTCGTTCAACCGCTTGAACCCGTCCATGTCGATCATGACCGCTGAGAGCTCCTGGTTGTATCGCTGCGCCTCGGCAAAGAGCTGTTCGAGCACCCGTCCAAAGTGTCGGCGATTGTACAGGCCCGTCAGCGGGTCGGTGGCGGCCATCTCCTGCTCACGCTTCAGCGATTCCTCGAGCTGCGCGTTCTTATCACGCAGATCCGCCAGTGCCTGCTCCAGCTCGCGACGCAGACAGTCGTTTTCCCGCGTAAGCTTGGCGACGGTGAGATTCTTCTCCACGATCAGGGGGATGGTGAACAGGTAATCCCCGAACTTCACGACGTAGTCGGTGGCTCCCTTGCGGATGGCTTCGACGGCGATGGTGCCGACGTTTTCGCCGGTGACCAGAATGATGGGTGTGGTGCAGCGGTCGCGAATGGCGCCCAGCAGCTCCAGGCCGTTAGCGTCGGGCAGGTTGTAGTCGGACAGGATCAGGTCGAACGACCACAGGTCCTGCTGAAGTGCCTCGGCCATGGTGGCCACGGCGGTGACGGTGCCATTTCCGAAATGATTCTCGAGAGTCTGGCGGATGAGATCGCGCTGGTCCGCATCATCCTCGATGACGAGTAATCGAAGCTTTGCCACGTTCCTAGCCTGAACTTTCTACCGGCCCCGGCTCGATGCCACGAGCCGCCCGGCACTGTTGACTTACGATACAACCACGGGAACGACAAAAGCCGCCGGGCTTTTGGCAGAACGGGCAAGCTGCACCGCGCAGGCCGCGCACCGAAGCGCATGTGCGAAAGATGAACCGGTGCTGCGCTGCGGTGCCGTGCCAGGCCGGCACTGCCAGCGGCGCCGGCGGCATTCCGCACGCCGGGAGATGCTCCCGTTCTGCGCGACTTATCGACCGGGCATGCAGTCCGGTTAAGCCGACTACACGGAAAATGCAGCGGCGTCCAATAAGATGAGAAATCAGTCGAAGCTCGCGGGCAACGACGCTACTGCACGCGCAGGCTCAGCAGCGTGGGGCGATCGATCCGGCCCGGCAGTTCGACCAGCAGCGTTCCATCAGGCAGGCGAATCGTCTGCTCGACCAGCCGGCCTTCCATGCTCACCAGCACCTGGCCGGGCGGAAGACCTGCGACCTCCAGCATCGGGCGCATCAGCGGCGCCGAGCGTGGAACGAGGGTGCATTCCAGCCGCGCCCCCGACGCGATCAGCCGGTAGCATCCGCGGGATTCGTTGTAGCCATCGTTGTTGGCGTCGCCGGGCGAGCGGCGATCAATCCGCCCCATCGCCGGGTCGATCTCGATCAACGCCGGGGAGAGGTGCTGTTGCGCCCAGTTTGGATCGGCATGAAACTCGGAGCAAAGCGGGCGAAACTCACCATCCCAAAAGCTTCGTCCATCGTGGCAGATCGTCAGCGTCCGGTTCCGTGCGGATTCGGCGCTGAACCGTGCACGCAGGGCGTTGGCTTCCTGGACGCGCCAGCCCTGGGTCGATGCCTCGGCGGCGGGCAAACGAATGCTGAATCGCTGCGGGGCGTCACACACGATGTCCATGCCCTGACGGCGTACCGACCAGGTTTCCGAGGGCTGGGTGCCGGACGCCGTCGGCCCGCCGACCAGCCATTGCGTGTTGTCGATCAAGACCAGATCGTCACACCAGACCGCTGCGGCCGAGTCGATCAGAAAAGTGATCGTCGGCGCCGGGGCCTGGCCGGTGGACGGCTGGGAAGCATCCCCGGCTGTTTGGGCGGCGGACAGATCGACCATGACCGGCGTCCAGCGCTGGCCGGGGGCAATCGTTACGGTGTTGCGTGTCGAGCCGGCGGCCAGGTTCGCCACGACGGTGATCCGCGCCGGCGAATCGCTGCTGAAGTACGCCCCGGCCAGTGCCCACTCACCCGGAAACGGCGACTGCGATCCGAGCAGCGAAGTGAGTTTGATGGTCATGCGTCCCGGACCGCCGCTCAGCTCCAGGCTCGCCTTTCCGGTATGCATGCGATCCGGTGTGCGGCGGGCAAGCAGGCGGGTGTTGGTCAGAAAGACCAGGTCTGTTTCGTCCTCGAAGCTCAACAGGTTGCTGAAGCGATGCCCCTTCAGATCGGGCGAGGCGCGCAGCAACTGCATCGCGATCGGCTCGGGGACAGAAGCGACGGATTCTGAGTTGCCGGGCTCGGCGCTGGACAGGCCGCAGCCGCACAGCAGAAACAGCAGAACAAGACCGGCCCCAAAAACGCGGAACACCTGACGTGCCATGCTCGAACATTGTGGAGCCGCGGGACCCGGACGCAAGTGGCGAGTGGATCCACAGGGCGCGGGGGGATTCAGCGCTGCTCGTTGCCCGCCAGGCCGCCGGAATCCGACATCTCGCCGGAGGTCTGCGCCTGCTGCTGCTGCCAGCGGGTCAGTTCGCTGGTGAACTGTCGTGGATCGAGCATCTGGTCCAGCGGCATGGTGTGAACAATTCGCCCGGAGGCATCGACGATGTAGACCTGATATGCACCGCCGTGCCTGGGGGCGCCAGCCGCCACGGTCGGCGCCGCGGCCTGGACAATTCCACTGTTGTTGTTCGGCGGCAGCAGCCCGATCGGCGAGGGATTGATTATCGTCGGATTATGCATCCACACGAACTGCGACGGCGCGTGTGGATCGGCGGCGCTGAGAAGACCGAACTGAAGCTTGCCGCGAGTCATCCATCCGGCCATGAAGACGATCGCGATCGATGCGGCGATGCCCGAGACCCTTCGCAGCGTGTGCAGGCGAGTGGCCCAGACCTGCTCGCGGCGTACGGCTCGGCGGACGTTGTCGATGAGCGTCTGGACTTCCAGGTCGCCGGGTTCGATCTCCTGCCAGAAACGGGCGCGCAGCTCGCGCTGACTGCGCAGCCGGTCCAGTTCCTGGGCCAACTGCGGCTCGGCGGCCAGCCGCTGGCGAAGCGACTGGGACTGCTCCTCGCTCAGCTCTCCATCCAGCCACTGCTCCAGAAGCACCTGATCCTGTTCGCTGATCGGAGTCATGATCGTGTTCCTTGCTTCCCGCTCGCTGGCTCAATCCCGGACCTTGACGTATGGCCGGAGCATCTCCTCCATCTGCCGCCGCGCCCGGTGAATCCAGGTCTTTACCTGCGGGACGCTGGCGCCCAGCGACTGGGCGATCTCGACATACGAGAGGTTCTCGTACTCGCACAGCACCAGCGCCGCCCGAAAGTGGTCCGGAAGTCGGCTGATCGCCTTGCGGACCTGCTGGGTCAGCTCACTGTCGATCATCCCCTGCACCGGGCTGTTGGAGTGCGTCTCGGGATGATCCTCTTCAACCAGTGACATGCGCGGGTGGCGCAACAGTCGCAGCGCTTCGTTGACCACCGCCCGCTTGAGCAGCCCGCCCGGCTCACGCCAGTCGTAACGCATCCGGTGCTGATACAGGTTGGTCAGCGCCTGCTGGACGACGTCCTCCGGACTGGCGCGGTTGCCGACGATGGCGCGGGCAATGGCCAGCAGGCGGCGGCTGTGCTGCCGCACCGCCTTATCGAACAGCTCCGCCGTCACTTGCGGTGAAGCGGTCTGGAACTTTTTCGGTCCCCGTTCGGGTTGGTCCCGCTGGGGACTGTCATTCATCTGCACGCGCCGTCCTCGGACAAGTTACAGCTTCTTGACGATTTACTGTTGATTTTAGTCCCTTTTTGTGCCCGCTTCGACTGGCAGATATGATCTTGCGGACCGTCGATGACACTGCCCGTTCAGATCTCCGTGCCCGCCCGCGACACGCCGCGCATCCGGCTCGATTCGTTTGATCATCTGTGGTTTCAGGTAACCGGCACACTGTGCAACCTGGCCTGCACCCACTGCTTCATCAGTTGTTCGCCATCCAACCACTCCTTCGGCTTTCTCGACTACGAGCATGTCATTCGCACGCTGCATGACAGTCGCGAATTCGGAGTCAAGGAATATTACTTCACCGGCGGCGAGCCGTTCATGCACCCGCGATTGCTCGACATGCTCGAACAGACGCTGGCGATCGGACCGGCGACCGTTCTGACCAACGGTACACTCCTTCGCGACAACACAATCCGGCGTCTGGCCAGGATGCGCGATGCATCGATCTATTCGCTGGAGATCCGCGTCAGCATCGATGGTCCGGATGCGGCGACCAACGACCCCATCCGCGGCCAGGGCACCTTCGCCCGCGCGATGGCCGGTGTGAAGAAGCTGGTCGATGCGGGATTCCTTCCGATCATCACGATGGCCCAGACCTGGGATGATTCCGAATCGGAGTCTGTGTATCGGAGAATGCGGCAGGCGCTGCTGGAGCTGGGCTACACGCGCCCGCGGGTGAAGATGCTGCCGTCGATCCGGCTGGGCGCCGAAGTCGCGCGCAGCCGCGGGTATCGCGACGACGAACGTGTCACGCCGCAGATGATGCACGGTTATGACAGCTCGAACCTCATCTGCTCCAACTCGCGGATCGTCAGCGATCGCGGCGTGCACGTCTGCCCCATCCTCATCGAGCAGCCCGACTCGATCCTCGGAAAGACATTGAAAGAAGCGGCGAGCAAGGACTATGCCCTGCGTCACCAGGCGTGCTACACCTGCTGGCTTTACGGCGCGATCTGCACCAACGCCTCGACCGCCGCGGCAGGCAAGGAGCTCGCCGCGTACGCGGTTTCCGCTCGCACGCACATATAGGATTTGATCGTGTGAGTAGACTGGGGCAGATTTGGAAAGCAATCACGCATGCTGCATTCCCGGGTGGCCATTTTCGGAGGGGTTTACAGCAACCACCTGGCCCTTGGCGCCGCGATCCAGGACGCGCGCCGCCGGGGAGCCCAGAAGCTGTTTTGTCTGGGGGATCTTGGCGCCTTCGGGCCGAATCCGGACAAGGTCTTTCCCCTGCTCATCGACGCGGGCGTCGTGACCATGCAGGGCAATTACGACAACTCCATCGGCAACGATCTGCCCGACTGCCAGTGCGGCTACACCGACCCGGCCGACAACTACTACGCGCGCCTGAGCTACCAGTACACCTATCGCAAGACCTCGCCGCGCTGGAAGGCGTGGCTGAGGACGCTGCCCAGCCAGATCCGCTTCCAGCTCGCCGGCGAAGCGTGCAGCATCCGGTCTGAGCCGCGCAATACGCAACCACTGCGTGTGCTGTGTTGCCACGGCAGCCCCCGAAGGATCAATGAGTTTCTCTGGGAGAGCACCACGCCGACGCACCTGCTGGAGAAGTTCTGCGATGACTTCGGGGCCGACGTGATCGTCGCGACGCACACCGGTTTGCCGTGGATGCGCCGGCTGTCGCGCGGGCGGCTGTTCGTCAACTGCGGCGTGCTCGGTCGCCCGCCAAACGACGGCACGCCGCTGGTTGGATACATCATCCTCGATGCCGACGAACCGAACCTGGCGACGTATGTGCCACTGGCCTACGACCACGAGTCGCTGGCCGCCGAGATGCGCGCCGAGCAGTTGCCCGAGCCGTTCGTCCAGACGATCCTGAGCGGCTGGTGGACGACATGCCTGGAGATTCTGCCCGCCAGGGAGCGGGCCAGGGGAAAGTGGTAACATTGGCCACCGGCGGAAGGATCAACAGGTCGCGACGGGCCACCGGGGCCGTGGAAGCGAAGAGCATCGGGCCGCGCAGCGGGCCCTGCGGGCAGGCAATCGACCACTGCGGCAGGTAACATCATCGCTTGATGCCAGACGACGCAGCGAATTCCGCACCCGCATCGCCGCCGCCGCGGGCGTTTACCCAGGGCGTAGGGACGATCTTTCAGTTCCTCGGCGTGACGATCTTTCTGGGTTTTTTTTTCACCTGTTGCCTCAGCGGTCTGCTCTCCAGGGATGTGGCGACGCAGACGAGTCTGAGCGCCATCGCCTGGGGCGGCTACACCGCGCAGCGCGCCGTCAGCATCTGTATGGTTGGCGGCGTGACATTCGGCCTGGCGCTGGCGGGAATCGGGCTGGGGCTACAGGCGCAGCGCCGCCTCTCGCCTCTGCTGGCGGTCGTCGTCTGCGGCTGCGCGATGCTTTTCTGGACGGTTCACGCGGTTTTCTTCATCAAGACAACCGGTTCGATCGTTTTGACGACGATCTCGCTGGCAATGGCCATGCTGGCGGCGCTGCTGCTGGGGCTGGCGGCGGTCAGCCTGCGCGAGATGCGCCGCAATCCCCCGCCGATCGGGCACGAGACGCTCCCGCCCGATTACAAAGTCCCCTATTCCCACCTGCACGATGAGCCGCCGGAGCTGCGGCTGGCGCGCGAGCTGGAAGAGCGCCGCCACCGCCTCGACGTCGAGCGCAAGGAACTGGAGGCGCTGGAAGAGAAACTCAGACGAAAGCTGAAACCATCCGGCCAGTAAGCTATCGTACTGTTTGAGTGATTGCTTTGGATCATTCGGTTCCAGGAGAACAAGCATGCGCCGTATCACACGAGTCTGCCTGGCGACTCTCAGCATCATGCTGCTGATCGCGTCTACCACACTTGCCCAACAGACAGCGCCGGCATCGCCGCAGCAGCGGGCGCAGGCGTTGATCGACCGCGGGCTGGACTATCTCAAAGCCCAGCAGAAGCCCGATGGCGGCTGGCAGGGCGACCGCGACCCGCCGGGAATCACCGCCATTGTCCTGCGGGCGTTTGTGCAGGACCCGAAATATTCGGCCGACACCGACTTCGTGAAGCGAGGCTACGAGAAGCTGCTGTCGTATCAGCTTGAAGATGGCGGGATCTACAAAGACCTGCTGGCCAGCTACAACACCGCGATTGCGATCAGCGCGCTGTCGGCGGCGCAGAAGCCGGAATTCAAGGATCGCATCGACCGCGCCGTGGCGTATCTGAAGGGATTGCAGTGGACCGACATGACCACGAGCGTGGACGGGGAAAAGCTCAGCGGCCCGGATGATCCGTGGTACGGTGGATGGGGCTATGGCGGGCGCAGTCGCGGCGGCGGCAGGCCCGACCTGTCCAACGCCCAGATGGCGCTGGACGCCCTGCACGACGCCGGACTCAAGCCCGACGACCCGGCCTTCCAGGCCGCCCTCAGGTTCGTCACTCGCCTCCAGAATTTCTCGGAGACCAACGATCAGCCCTGGGCCGGCAATGATGGCGGATTCGTCTACGGCCCCAGCGACAACCGCCGCGGCGAGTCGATGGCCGGCGAGTACACCACCCCCGACGGGCAGCGACGCCTGCGCAGCTATGGCTCGATGACCTACGCCGGCCTGAAGAGCTTCATCTACGCCGGGCTGAGCAAAGACGATCCGCGCGTGCGTGCCGCGTGGGACTGGATCACGCGAAACTGGACGCTGGACGAGAACCCCGGCATGCGCGCCGGCAATCCCGACAACGCCCGCCAGGGGCTTTACTACTACTATCACACCCTGGCCCGGGCGCTGAACGAATACGATCAGCCGATCATCACCGACCCCCAGGGCAACCAGCACGACTGGCGAGTCGAGCTGATCGACAGGCTGGCCTCGCTTCAACGCCCCGATGGAAGCTGGGTCGGCGAGAAGCGCTGGATGGAAGACAACCCGATCCTGGTCACCGCGTATGTGGTGCTGGCGCTTCAGGAGGCGCAGAAGGATCTGGCCGAGCATCCGCCGCAGTAGCACGCGCGCAATCGGTTACTTGCAGTCGCGGTCGGCATCACCGGGCGCGGCGCGCTCGAGCCTGTCGCGGACGCGTTGCCAGGCGTCGCGGGTAGCGTGTCTGGCCTGTTCCCACTCAAGCTTGGACTGTCCGCGCGCCTGTTCCCAGTCCCGCTGGAGATCGGATTCCACGTCCTCGAACTGCTGGCCAGGGTGCTGGGCGTAGGAGCTGTAGCCGTAACGATACGCCGGTTCGTACAGTTCGTAGTCGGCGCCTGGCTGGATGTAGGGGCGGTGGCGATAGTGCTCGCGCCAGTAGGCTTCCTCTTCGGTGGGGTTGACGGCTTCGGCGACGCCTTTGCCCGCCAGTCCGCCGGCAACGGCACCGACGACAGCGCCGACGGCGGCACCGACGGCCGTTCCCGGCCCGGGCACTGCCGAGCCGATTGCCGCTCCCGCCGCCCCGCCTGTTGCCGCTCCGATTGCCGTGCCCACCGGATGCGAGCCGGGCGCGCCGCTGATCGGGTCGGCATTGGCCTGCTCGGCTGCCTGATTGGTGTCAGCTTCCCTGTCACGCTTGCGTTTACCGGCCATTGTGTCGTCTCCTTTCGTAGGGCGGGGCGCACGAAGGCGAGGGATCTCGCCGGGCGCCACACCTTCGACAGGGCCGCAAAGCCGGTGCCAGCGTTCCTCGAAGTGATGCTTCACTGAGTGCGCGATCACGCGACATGACTGGTTATCACGGCGATTCACTCCGCCACGCCTGACGCAACACATCCAGCACGAGCGGTCGATCCTGCACACAGAAACTCTCATTCGGCTCGGATTGCCGCCAGCGGTCGCTGGTAAACCACTTCCAGACGAACAAGCCGCGGATGTAGTCGCGCTTCGTCGCCTCTTCCACCGCCACCCGGTACAGTCGCGCCTGATACTCGGCGCTGGGACGAAACGTCTGCCAGCGCCACGGCTCCATCCCCGCCGTCGCCGAGTCGGTGTAGCCGATCTCCGTGAAACAGATCGGCTTGTTCCACTGCTTCGCCATCGCCTCGAGCTGCTGGTAGACCCCGGCCCAGCCGGCGCGAAGCTGGTCCTCCGTCGCCAGCTCGCTGCTGGCGATCGGGTAGTAGGCATCAATGCCGATGCAGTCCAGGGCATCCCAGAAGCGGATCTGCGGCGCCTCGCCGTACGCGGCGGCGTAGGTGAGATGACCCTTGTAGATCGCGCGCACCTGCGTGATGAGCTCGCGGAAGCGCGCCTCCTGCGTGGTGGTGACGGCCTGAAGCTCCACACCGACGCACAACGCGTCGGCGCCCGCCTGCTGCGCAGTCCGCGCGTCGCGAAGGATGAACTCGCCGTACTCGGCGAAGAAGCGCTCCCAGTCGGCCTGGCTGTGCATGCGAATGTCCCCGCACCACTTGCCCTGGGTATAAAACGTCCGCGACCACAGGTGTGGCTTGAGCATCACCTTCAGCCCAAGCTCATGCGCGTCCCTGATCGTCCTGGCGATGTGATCCATCGAGCGGTCGGCGCGGTATTGCACGCTCGGCTGATCGACCTGCGGCATGTACGCAAACTCGCTGATCGCCACCCAGTTGGCGCCCAGCTCGGCGATGACCTTGAGCTGCTGGCGGCAATCGTCGCTGCCATAGCCGACATTCCCGCGATGCAGATTCGCCAACGCCACGCCTTTGACCTCCAAAGCAAATGAATCCGCGGATGAACACAGATGAACACAGATGAGCAGCAGACAAATCCAGGATCCGTGTTTATCCGTGTTCATCCGTGGTTCCTTTCTTCTCAATGTGCGGGAAGCAACTCGACCAGGCGGTCGATCTGCGCTTCGGTATTGTAGAAATGAGGCGACGCACGCAACCGGCCTTCGCGGACGACGATCTCTGCCCGATGCTCCTTGCGCAGCTTCCGCACGATCGCGTGCGGGTCATGGGCGGCGGTGGTGAAGCTCACGATCCCACTCCACTGCTCTCCGTCACGAGGGCTGACAACTGTATATCCCCTGGAGGTAATTCCTTCGATCAATCGACGGGTGAGATCGTGCACGCGCTGCGCAATCGGCTCGATGCCCACGTCCAGCAACAGCTCGATCGCCGCCTTCAAGCCCAGCAGGCTCGGCATCGGGTATGTGCCGCACTCAAATCGTCCGGCGTCGGGCCGCAGCGTGTAGTCATACTCGCCGTAACGATAAGGGTTGATGACATTCATCGCGCCCAGCGCCAGCGGCCGCGTCTGCTCGATCAGCTCGCGCCGGCAGTACAGGAAGCCCGCCCCCTCCGGGCCAAGCAGCCACTTCTGCCCACCACACGCCAGGTAGTCAATCTGCATCGCCTGCACATCGACAGGAATCACCCCGACGCTCTGAATCGCATCGACGCAGAAGCGGATGCCGCGCTGCCGGCAGAAATGCCCGATGCGCGCAAGATCGTGCCGCTGGCCGCTGGCGTACTCGACGTGCGAGAGCGTCACCAGCCGGCAGCGCGGATCCGATGCGGCCTGAATGATCTTCTCCGCTGGCACGGCGCGCCGGCCGGAGGCGTCCGTCTCTTCCGGCACCATCACCAGCTTGGCGCCGAAGCGACGCTCGACTTCCATCCAGGCATAAACGTTGGCCGGATACTCCACGCCCGTCGTGACGATCACGTCTCCCGGCTGCCACTGAATCGCGCCGAACGCGACGATGCTGATGCCTTCGGCGGTGTTGGGCAGCAGCGCGATCTCGTCGCGATGGGCGTTGATCAGTTTGCCAATCGAGACTCGCAGGTCCTCCAGCTCCTGCGTCCAGCCCGAGAAGAGATACGCATCAGTTTGAGCGTGCGCAGCATAATTCCGCACCGCCTCCGCCACGGCGCGCGGCAGCGGCGAAGCGCCCGCGTGGTTGAAAAAGTCCCACCGCCCCAGGATGGGAAACGCCTCTTGGTTGCCAACCAGCTTCTGGAGATTCGTGTGCTCAGTCATATCCCTGTCACATCCCAGGTGACAATGCTACTGTAGCACCGCCCGCTTCCAGTTGGAGCGACCCGCAGAACCCTTACCCTAACCCTCTCCCGGAGTACCGGGAGAGGGGATGAGGCCGCCGACACTATCCCGCGACCGCGTCCCCGCCACCCTTTCGCCTGCCGTTGGCAATCGCCGACGAGTCGCTACAGTCGTTATGTGGCCGCGCTCGTGCAAGCTCACGCAGGGAACAACGCGCGCGAAAATGCGAGGCGAGCGTCGTATGGGTGATGTCGTGTGAGTCCAAAAGACGCAACGTCTCAACCCTCCGGGAAAGGAGTCGAACCCATGAAAAGTTTCACCAGCAGCATCCTCACCGCCATCCTCGTCCTGTCTTCCGCTGTAAGCGCGCCTGCCCAGCAGACGCAGCCGACAACCGCGCCCACGGACCAGAACCTGCCCGTCGAAGCCCGCCTGTTTCCGGGCGAGCGGCTTGGGAATGTACGGCTGGACGACGTGCTGGACTACATCCGCGATCGCGTCCCCGACTTCAACGCCGTGGTCATCCGCGAGGCTGGCGTGCCGGATGATTATCCGACCCTCCCGCAATTGGATCTCAGAAACGTCACCATCGGTCAATTCATGACCTTCATCGGCGAGTCGTTTGCCAACGTGTCCGTTAAACTCGTCCCCGGCCCATTTGTCCCGTTGTATGTCGTGCAGATCCGCTCCGGCGGTCCGGGATTGCCAGTCATCGATGCTCCCGCGCGGCCGCAGTCGATCGTCCGCGTTTATCGCCTCAGGGAGATCACGGATGCTCTGATCAGCCAGAGCCGATCGGCCACCACCCAGCCTGCTGACGGGACGACCGCAAGGACCCAGGCGATCAGTCACGTCCTGTCGGTCGTCCAGGCGGCACTGGAACAGGCCGGGGAAAAAACGCAGCCGGTGCTCAAAGTCCACGAGCCGACGTTGACGCTCATCTTCAAGGGCACAGAATCTCAGCAGTTTGTGCTGGAAGAAGCGTTGCGCGCCCTTCAAGGCCGAACAGAAGGTTGAGCGAGCCAGGTGACGACGGTCCGGACCCCACACACGACGCTGACGAAGGCGACGATGCCACCGCAGCCGCGCGACGAGCATGCCCAGCCCACGCCAGACACGACCGCGGCGCTGACCGCCGCCATGGCCGCGGGAGACGAACGCGCCGTCGAGCAGTTCTACCGCGCCTACTTTGATCGCCTTTATTCGCTGGCGCGGAAAATCACCTGGCGTGATGAGTCGTTCTGTCTCGATGTCGTCCAGGATGCGGTCCTGCGCATCATCCGCACAATCAGGCCGGTCCAGACCGAAGCACAATTGCTCGCGTGGCTGCGGCTGGTGGTGCAGACCACCGCCTACGACCATCTGCGCATCGAGCGCCGCCGCGTGCACCATGAGGCCGAAATGATCGAGCTGCGATCGTGCGACGACTTTCCCTATGGCCTGTGGGATGACGATCAGCAGCAGTGGCTCAAAGAGCGGCTGGAGGAGTTTGACCCGCAGCTTGTGCAGATGATCGAGCTGCGATTCGAGCGGCAATGGACATTGAAGCGCATTGGCGAGCTGTTCGGCCTGAGTATCGGCACGATCGATGGCCGGCTGCGACGCGCTATTCAGGAGCTGCGTGAGCGTGCCGCCGAGGAATTGGAACCGCTGGAATGAACTCGTGTGTGACGGGCGTCTCGCCCGTGCTGAGCGGCATGACGCGATGAACAGCTCGGACGTCGGACTTTCGAATTCGAGTGCACCCTGCATGGCCGGGACGGCCATGCCACAGTTGGCTCGTCTGGGCTTTCACCACACGCACCTGCGAGTCTGAGCGTAACCCGCGGATGGTCCGAGATGTGTATAAACGACAGGCAGGACGCCGGTGATACGACTGGGGTGATTGTATGAGCAACTGGGATCAACCGCTCTCGAGCGAAGGCTTGCGGCGGCGCGAACAGATTCTGGCCGCCGCCCGGCGAGTGGCGAGGCGGCGGCGTTGGCGACGGCGGGCGCTGCGCGGCGGCGACGTGATCGCAGTCGTGGCGATTCTCGTCACGCTGTACGTGCAGTTGTTCCCGAAGCCCACCGCTCGCCAACCGCGCCCCACGGGGCCAATCGTGCATCAACCCGACTCACTTCCATCCCCGACGGCGACACCCGTTAACGCCATCGTCATCACCTGGATTGCAACCGATCCGACCCTGGTCGATCGCCTGGCCATCGATCCGCACCGGCCGCGGATCTGGCGAAGCATCGACGACGAGGAGTTGATCCAGACGCTTGCTGAGGCCGGCCAGCACGCGGGCATCATCCGCATGAATGACCAGGCGATCCTGCTCACGCGGGCCGATGTAGCCCGCGCTGTGCCTCTTCCGGCGTACCGGAAGAGCGGATCGGGTTTACATTGACGCGCCAGCGATCGGGTCTTAGCCTAATGTCATGCGTGGTTGCCGCCGGCCGGGGCTGATCCTGCGGACGCTGCTGAGCCTGCTCGGCCTGCTCATCGCCCCTGGGGCGGCGGCGCTGGGGCAGCTCAGCGGCAGCGTCGAGAGCGTCGGGTTCGGCAGCTATTACCGCCCGGACTGCTGGACGCCGATGGTCATCGTCGTCAACCCGCAAACCAGCAAGACCGACTTTTACGAGGTTCACGTCAAGCTCCAGGACCTGGACCGCGACCTGCCGATCTTCACGCGAACGATCTCCGTCACCGGCGCCGCCGAAGGCACCAGCCGCCAGCAGAAGTTCCGCATGTATTTCATCCCTCCGCCGACGGACGGCGGGCTTCCGGACGCCAGCGACCCCGGGGCTCTGCGCGAGTTGCAGGATCGACTGAAGGTCTCGCTGCACACCTCGCCGGGCGGGAGGTGGATCTGCGACCTGCCGCTGACCGGAACGCTGTTCAACCTGGACCCCAAGCCCGGCCCGTGGAGCCATCGCCGCGGCGCCAAGCTCGTGCTGTCGGTCAGCCAGACCAACGAGAAAGCGATCTATCCCGACAACAGTGTCACGCCGCTGGCCGGTGTGATGGAGGACGTGAAGGTCATCGGCGTTCAGCCGTTCGATCTGCCGGAAAACGTGCTGGGATACGAGGCAGTTGACGCGATCATCTGGCACGACGCCGACCCGGCCTCGCTGCGGGCCGGTGGGGATGAAAAGCTTCGCGCCCTCGAGGCGTGGGTGCGTCGCGGGGGCAGGCTGGTCATTTGCCAGCCCACCGAGTGGCAGCAGACGCTGGGGTTCGGCCAGCTCCTGCCGGTGACGATCCTGGGCGTGGAACAGAAGGACGACCTGATGCCGCTGCGGGCGCTGTCCCGGCCACGCACGGGAAGCACACCGCTGGAGGATCCGGCGGCGGGCACTTCGGGCGATCCGTTCGCGTCGGTCAAGCCGCCGTTCCGTTTCGCCCGCGCCACGCCTCGGCCGGGCGCGATCGTCGAGCAGTGGATCACCTGGAACTCCGCCGCGGACGTCTCGCCGTATCTGGTCCGCATGCCGCTTGGGCTGGGATCGGTCACGTGGGTGGCCCAGGACCTGGGCGATTCGATGTTCGTTCGCACGCCCCGGTGGGTCTGGGCCAACGTCTGGGACCGGGTCTTCGACTGGAAGAACTCCCCGCTGGTGCTGGGCGACGCCACGCCCGAGGGGCTGAAGCGACCCTGGCGCAACGGTTCGGTGATGGATGTGGGCAAATCGCTTCTGGGGGGGATGGACCTGTCCAGCAAGAGCGCCTGGCTGATCACGCTGGCGGTGATGTTCTTCATCGGGTACTGGATCATTGCCGGGCCGGGAACGTTCACGTATCTGGCGGCGAAGCGCAAGAGCCACCTGAACTGGTTTGCCTTCGCGTTGTGCGCGGTGGCGGCGACGGCGCTGACGGTGCTGATGGTGCGCCTGGTGCTGCGTGGCCCGCCAGAATTGCGGCATTTCAGCGTGGTGAAGATCGCGCCGGATCAGCCGGCGGTGGTGATCAGCCGGCTGGGGCTGTACATTCCGCGCGACGGCCCGCAGCGGATCGAGCTGAAGGACACGGCGGCGGATCACGTCAGCACGATCACCGCCCTGCCGATCCATCCTCACTACCTCACCCGCGCGCCGGAACAGAATGGCCCGGAGTACACCGTGCCGGTGATGGACGTGACATCAGCACAGCCGGCGGCGATTCGCGTGCCCTACCGCAGCACGCTCAAGAAGTTTCAGGCCACCTGGATCGGCACCATCGAGCGGGCGGTTCAGGGATCGGCCAGACTGCTGGATCCCACGCAAGGATACATCGAAGGCAGAGTCACCAACGGCACGGGGCAGGACCTGCGGAACATCTACATCGCCTTTGCGTATCCCGGCACGGGCTTCAATGCCGGCGACTGGATTTTGTACCTTCCGGAATGGAAGGACGGCGTGACGCTGGAGCTGAACCGGGAATTCAACCGAAGCGAAGACGGTGGCACGTTGCCGACCATCTTCACGGATAATCGCCCGATGGACGGGCGGCGAAAGGTGCGGGCGCGGCTGCACGACGACTGGCAGCGCTACTGGCTGAGCGAGCTGCGTGGCAACCCGTTGGCCGACAGTTTCGACGACAGTGCCCGCCCGCTGCGCAAAAGCCTGCCGATCCTCAGCTTCTACGACCGTCTGCCGCCGCTGCGAAACGAGCGCGACGCGCGGGAGGACCGCGTCGAGCTGCTTCGCCGAGGGGCGCGGTATCTGGATGTCTCGCAGTCGCTGGCGGCCGGAGCGCTGGTTGTGCTGGCCGAAGCGCCCGGGCCGTTGCCGTTTACGCTGGAAGTTCAGGGCGATCCGGTCAGCGGCCAGGGGACGAACTTTTATCAGTGCGTGCTTCCGCTGGATCGCAGCGCGATCGCCGGGCCGCCCGCCACTCAGCCGGAGGATAGCCAGTGAGCATTCGCCAGCACGCAGCGCGGGCTTGCCGCCCGTCGGTGTTAGAATAGGGGGCACGGGCCTCACGCCCGTGGCACTGCATGGCTGCTACGGTGATCAAAACCGTCAACCTGACCAAGCGCTACGGCACGCTCGTGGCGCTGTCGAACCTCAACCTCGAAATCCAGGAGGGGGATTGCTTCGGCTTCATCGGCCCCAACGGCGCAGGGAAAACCACGACCATCAAAATCCTGGCCACGCTGCTCCAGCCGACCTGGGGCGAGGCGCGAATCTGCGATTACGTGGTCGGCTATCAGTCGCGGCAGATCCGGCCACTGATCGGCTACGTGCCCGACTACTTCGGCGCCTATGAGGACATGGTGGTTCAGGAGTATCTGGAGTTTTTCGCGGCGGCCTACAACATCAACGGCGCAGCCAGAACCAGGATCGTCAATGACGTGCTGGAGCTGACCGACCTTGGCTACAAGCGCGACGCTCTGGTGGATGGGCTGAGCCGGGGCATGAAGCAGCGGCTGAGCATCGCCCGCGTGCTGGTTCATGATCCGAAGGTGCTGCTGCTGGATGAACCTGCGGGCAATCTGGACCCCCGTGCACGCATCGAGATGCGCGAGCTGCTCAAGGAGCTTCGACGGATGGGCAAGACCATCCTGATCTCCAGCCATATCCTTCCCGAGCTGGCGGACCTGTGCAACACGATCGGGATCATCGAGCGTGGCGAATTGCTGTACAGCGGCCCGGTCTCCGACATCCTCCGCCGCGCCAGGACCGGCCTGGTGCTGCACGTGGGAGTGGCCAACAACCAGGAACAGGCCGCCGCCCTGCTCAGCCAGGATCCCAACGTTGTCAACGTCTCGGCCAGCAACGGCTACATGGAAGTCTGCCTCAAGGACGGCGTAAAGGACTGGAGCTTCGTGCCGACCCGGCTGGTGCAGTCGGGGTTCAAGCTCACGCTGCTGAAGGAAGAGGAAGTCAACCTTGAGACCGCGTTCATGAGGCTCACGAAGGGCATGGTACAGTAAGGTCCTTGACTCCCTGTGCCCATACCCGGGCAGAGCGGGAAAGCTCGCACAGATGCTGGGCGTTGGCAACTATTTCTGGCGGCTGATTCCGGGCAATCCAATTCTGCTCCGCGTGGTGCAGACCGCCGGCAAGCGCAAACGCGACCTGTTCATCCGCTCCGCTTATCTCGGATTGCTCGTGTTCTTCGTCATCTTCTCGCTGTTCACCACACAGGGTGTCACCAGCAGCCAGAGCCTTACCGACCTGTCCAATGCCAGCCGCACGATCTTCCGGCAGATGAGCTACCTCCAGCTCGGGCTGGTGGCACTGCTGGCCCCTATCTTCACAGCCGGCGCCATTACCCAGGAAAAAGACAGCCAGACCTACGACATCCTGCTGTCCACTCCCCTGAGCAATGCCCAGATCGTCCTGGGCTCGCTGATGAGTCGATTGTTCTTTGTCATCGCCCTGCTGGTCAGCGGGATCCCGATCTTTTCGGTGACGCAGATTTTCGGCGGGGTCGCCATCCGCAGCATCGTCATGAGCTTCGCCATCGCCGCCGCCACCGCGCTGGTGACCGGTGCTTTGGCGATGGCAATCGCGACCTTCAAGGTCGGCACTCGACGAACCATCTTCAGCTTCTACCTGTTCATCGTCATCTACCTGGTCGGCATCTGGCTGCTGGACAAGCTGCCCTATTTTCAGGTTGCCGGGCCCAAGACCGCCGGCGGGCAGGCTTCCCACATCTCCTGGTTCACTGGCGTTCACCCATTCCTGGCCCTGCGCGTGGTGCTGGGCGATCCGACCTATCAGCCGCCCGACCACGGCCTGCTTCCGCAGGGGACCAACGTCTGGCCGATCAACTGGTACCTGACGAGTCCGGCTTCGTTCTACATCAGCTTCACGTGCTTGCTCAGCGCGCTGCTGGTGATTCCCTCGATCGTCATGCTGCGTCGGCTGGCGCAGTCCACCACCACCGTTCGCACGTGGCTTTTGACCAGGCTGCGGATCGTCAAATCCGATCGCACGCGAAAACCTCGCACGGTCTGGCAGAACCCCATCGCCTGGCGAGAGGCCAAGACCAAAGCCTCCGCCGCCCGCGCGTCGGCGCTGCGGTGGGCGTTCATCCTCGCCGGCGCACTCGGTGCCATCGTGCTGCTGGTCATGTATGCTTCCACGCCCGCCCTCCCCGGCAAGTACATCACCCCAAACAGCTTCGATCCGGGCAGCAGCACGCTGTTCATCCATGGCGACACGACCTACGGCGTGCGACCCGATGTGCAGGTCACACTTATCGACGAGCGCCAGGGCAACCGCACTGGCGGCATCGAACTTCTGGCTGGCCACTTCGAGGTGCGCAGCTTCACCACGAAATTGACGCCACGCCGCACGCGCCAGATCGACACGATCCAGCTTGCCGAGATCCCGCGGCGGCTCAGCGCCTCGCAGGTCCGCAGTTTCCTGCTCGGAGCGGTGATGCTCGAATTCGCCGTCATCCTCCTGATCGTCACCAACGCCGCCGCCTCGACCGTCACTCGCGAAAAAGAGGACGGCAGCCTCGATCTGCTGCTGACCACTCCCATCACCAGCCGCTACTACATCTGGGGCAAGCTTCGCGGGCTGGTGAGCTTCGTGCTGCCGCTGGTGGCCGTCCCCGTCTTCAGCGTCGCCATTTTCGTGCTGTACGATCTGGTGCGGCGGCTGAGCAGCTCGCAGGTCAACTTCCAGTGGATCGTGTTTCCCGAGGCGATTTTCGTGATGCCGCCGACGCTGGTGATCGTGGCGGCATTTGCGAGCATTCTGGGGATGCAGATGTCGCTGCGTTGTCGCACGACGGTACGGGCGGTGATGAGCAGCGTCGGCATCGTCGCCGGAATCTGCGCCGTGCTGGTCGGTTGCGGGCAGGGGCTGCTCAATGCCGGCCGGGGCGGCAACGGCCCGGAGTTCATCTTCAGTGGCTTCAGTCCCTTCACGCTGCTGGCGCTGCTGATCGACCCCTACGCGGTGGCCGAACGCACGTTTGGTCCGGGGAACCTCAGCGGCGGGGCCGAGGCAAGGGCGTTGATGTTCGTCTCCGCCTTCATCTCTACCGCCGTCTACGCCGCCGTCGTCTGGGGCATGTACAAGTCGATGGTGAAAAACTTCGATATGACCATCCGCAGACAGTCCAGATGAAATTGACCCGTCACCAGACCCCGATGATCCTTGAATGAACCATGCCTGTCGCGCAAGGGTCATGGAGTTTGGGCATCGGAGCCTGGGCATGGAGGTTTTCCAGGGCCCGGGCTTTGGCACTTGGCCATTCGCTTGTGTAGAACACCGTTCATGAGCCACCCGACAGACCTGCTTACCCCCGTCGCTGAACAGCATTCCAAATTCTGGCAGAACGCCCACCTGTACTTCGACCGCGTCTACCAGACGATGAACCTTGACCCGCTGTGGCGGGCGGTGCTCTCCTCGCCGAAGCGGGTTTTGACCGTCTCATGTCCGGTCCGAATGGACGATGGACGCATCCAGGTCTTCACCGGATACCGCGCCCAGCACAACAACGCCCGCGGACCTTTCAAGGGCGGCATCCGTTACGACCAGTCGGTCAACCGCGATGAGGTCATGGCCCTGGCGATGCTTCAGACCTGGAAGAACGCGCTGATGGATCTTCCGTTTGGAGGAGCCAAGGGAGGCGTGGTCTGCGAACCCAAGAAGCTGTCGATGGGGGAAAAGGAGCGACTGACGCGGCGATATGTCAGCGAGCTGCTGCCGCTGATCGGTCCCAACCATGACATACCCGCGCCGGATCTGGGCACCGACTCGCGAGTGATGGCCTGGGTGCTGGATACCTACAGCATGATGGTCGGGCACCAGGAGCTTGGCGTCGTGACCGGCAAGCCGGTCAGCGTCGGAGGATCCGTCGGACGCGAGGAAGCCACCGGGCGGGGCGTGATGAACGTGCTGCGCAAGTTCCTGGCGACACAGAACAAACAGCTCAGCGATGTGCGCGTCGCCATACAGGGCTTCGGCAACGTCGGGTATCACACCGCGCGGCTGCTTCAGGCACGCGGCGCGACGATCGTGGCCGTCTCCGAACGCGCCGGCGGAATCTGCGACGACTCCGGAATCGACGTCGAAGCCGCCGGACTCTACTACCGCCAGAACGGCACGCTGCGCGATTTCCCCGGCGGAGACTGGATCAGCAACGAAGAACTGCTGACCTACGACTGTGATGTGCTGATCCCCGCCGCCATGGAGAACACCGTCGATGCCGATATCGCGCCGCACATCAAGGCGCACACGGTTGTCGAGGCGGCCAACGGCCCGGTCACTCCCGAAGCCGATCACATCCTCAACGAAAACGGGGTGACGATCATCCCGGACATTCTGGCCAACGCCGGCGGCGTGACGGTGAGCTATTTCGAGTGGGTGCAGGGGTTGCAGAACTACTTCTGGACGAAGAAGGAAGTGGACGACGAGCTTCAGAAGATCATGGAGCGGGCGTTTGATGCGGTGAACGCCAAGGCCGACGAAGCCGACTGCGACTACCGCACCGCCGCCTACACGATCGCCATCGACCGCGTCGCCGAAGCCTGCCGCCTGAAGGGGCTTTTCCCTTGAAAAAGGGGTCGGGAGTGGCTCAGTCTCGACCCTCATAATTGGCGTAGATCATGATGTCGTGCGTCAGGGTCCGCAAGAGCATCTCCTGCCGGCGACGGCGGCGTTGCACGGAACGCAGGGCATCGCCAAAGTTCCGCTTCATCATGCTGTTGACCGTCTCGCTCTGCGCTCGCTGGCCGTAGGTTCGCCGGTCCGCCTTGCGGGCAAACCGCTGCTTCATCAGCCGGCGATATCGACCGCCGGGCGGCTTGCTCGACGGCCGCCCGATGCCCGTGGGAATCACCGAGCGCACACCCATGTCCAGGCGGGCGCTGCGGTGGTTGGCCTCTGAGTCGTATCCAGCGTCGGCGACGACGACGTTCACATTGGCCCGCCGCCACGCATGGTACAACAGCGGCGCGAAGTCCGGCGCATCGGACCCGCAGCCGATATGAACCCGCGCCGCCAGGATGAGGTGACAGGCCGAGGCCACCGCCAGGGCCAGCTTCGGCATCTGCCGGGCCCGGCGCGAGCGTGAGCGATTGACCTCGTCTGCATCGGTTTTTTCGGTGTATTTGCCGCCATCGCGCAGGAGCATCTTGCGGCAGACGCGGTCGTAATGGCGTGAGCGGTGACGCGCCTCGTAGCAGGTGCTGTCGAGGGTCAGCGGCTTGCTCGAGTCGAGCTTACGCAGCAGTTTGGCCTTGGCGGCAAGCTGGGCCAGCAGGTCGAGCATGCGGTTGACGCGCCGGGTCTTGAGAAGCGTGCCGAAGGCCCGCCAGAGGGTGTTGTGATCCGGGGCGCGGGACATGCCGAGGTCGGCCAGCCACTGCGGCGAGTCGCGCAGCAGTTGCTCGGCCCTGCGATAGCTGAGCTTGAGCTGCTCGCGCAGAACGAGGCAGGCGAAGAGTTGCGGGAGCGTGAAGTCGTGGCGGCTGCAGTCGCAGGAGTAGGCCGGCCAGACGCGGAGGGCCAGTTCATGGGCCTGCCGCAGGACCTTCCATGGTGATCGAGATGTTTCCATCCCGCAGCTTGTACCCACTGCATCGGCGTGGCGCTACCGAACATGCGCCGAACTTGGAGAGGGTCGAGACTGAGCCGGTCGGGAGTCTTTTCCGCAGCAGGCGAAAAACACTCCCGGCCCCTTTTTCATTCGCCGGGAATGTAGCTGATCACGCCCTCGAAAGGCGAGCTGGCGGTGGCGTAGCGCTTCTTGGGGATTCGGCCGGCCTGGTACGCCAGCCGCCCCGCCTCCAGCGCGTGCTTCATCGCCGCCGCCATCTTCACCGGGTCCTTCGCGTGAGCCACCCCCGTGTTCAGCAGCACACCGTCAGCGCCGAGTTCCATGGCGATGGTCACATCCGATGCCGTTCCCACTCCCGCATCAACAATCACCGGAAACGTCGGATCATCCTCCTTGAGCAGTTCCAGGCACAGCGAAATGTTCAGCGGATTGAGCACCCCCTGCCCGGAGCCGATTGGCGATCCGGCGGGCATCACGCTGGCGGCGCCGGCTTCCTTGATCCGCACCGCCGATCGCGGGTCGTCGCTGGTGTACGCCAGAACCGTGAACCCTTCCTTCACCAGCTCTCGCGTCGCCTCGATCGTGCCAACCGGATCCGGCAACAGCGTCTTCTTGTCGCCGAGCACTTCGAGCTTGACCCACCCGGCCCCCTTGTTGCCCTGCTTCTCCAACAGGTCACGCCCCAGCAGCGCCACGCGGATCGCGTCCTGCGCGCTGAAGCACCCGGCCGTATTCGGCAAAATGATGTACTTGTCCAAGTCAAGGAAATCGAGCAGGCTGCGCCCCTGGCTGTCGATCAAGCGCTCGCGACGAACCGCGACGGTGACCACCTGACATCCCGACGCCTCCAGCGCCTGCTGCATGATCTCATACGACTGATACTTGCCCGTCCCGACGAACAGGCGATTGCGAACCTCGAATTGGCCAATGCGAAGAACGTCCATAGTTACCACCTGAACCACCGAATCACCGGCACCCGCAGACCCAAGGCCCACACAATCCAGTTCGCTCAACCAGCCAATGATACCCGTTTCTCTCCTTCGTGCCTTCGGGCGTGCGTGGCGAAATCCGGGCTATCCCCCACCGACGAAGGTTACGATCTCCACCTCGTCTCCGGGCTTCAGCGGCGTATCGTAGTTTTCACTGCGGACCAGCCGGCGGTTCAGCTCGATGGCGACCTTGTCGGGCGTGAGCTTGAATCGCTCGATGAGGGCGCGCAGCGTCGTGCCTTCTTCCAGCTCGCGTAGTTCTCCGTTGACTTTGACGGTCATCACATCGTTCAGTATACGCCATCAACCCGGTCCACGCAGTCCGACCCACACGTAGATCAGCACGGCGCCCAGCAGCGCAAGCACAATGCCCACCCACGCCTGCACGCGCTGGTTCACCAGCGCCGCAGGCAGCGGACGCGGTTCCTTGCGCATCTGCCACAGAACGACGATCCCCAGAAACAAGGTCAGGGCAATGCCATAGATCGGCACGGGCAGAAACCTGTCCGCCGCCGAATACTCGCGGGCGTGCTCCAGCTCTTCGCGGGGGTTGACGCTGCCGGGCAGGAAGATGAGCACGATCGATGCAACGAGCATGATCAGCCCCAGCCATGCCGTCAGCAGCGGCACCCAGGCGGGCGTGGGGGTTGGCCGGTGCGATTCAGCCGGCTCGCGCAGCAGCGGCTTGAGCGGATCTGTCTGTTGGACCACGCCCCGCGAGAGTAGACTCGCCGCCCGGTCCTCGCAAGGCTACGGCTCGTCGCCGATGTCCGTTTGCTATTCACCGGCATGTACTTTGGCTGGTGCGGAATTGAGGCTAACATCTTCCGTGTGCAGCGGCGGGGTTTGGCGAACGCAGTCGCAACCCGCAGCGCAGATTGGCCGGAATCGCACCTGACGAGGTTTGCACCATGACGTTCATCCGCCGCTTGATGGTTCAGATGGCTCTGTGCGTGTTGTGGGTCGGCGTTGCCGGGGCGCAGCCGCCCGCCGCCTCGGCGCCCAGTACCCTCCCGGCGCAAAACCTGCTGGGGCCGGGATTCCGCAGTCTTGCGGCGGGGATCGAGCTGGCGCCGCCGGCCGGATCCAGGGAAATTCGCGGCGCGCTGGGCAGCGATGAAATCGTCCGCTTTGTCCATGACGAGCGTCGCTGGGTGGTCCGGGTCACGCGCGTCATCCTGGAAAAATCCCTGGCCCTGACCACCTGGAAGGACGCCGACGGCGTCGAACGCCCCGGCATGCTCGAATCCATCACCGAACAGTTCAAACGCGATAACCCCAGTCATGAAATCCTCAGGTCCGACACGACCAACATCGCCGACGCCGACGTGGGAATCCTGGTCGCCAGGTACAACTTCGCGCTGGAAACCAACCTGCTCCAGCAGGCGATTGTTCGAGGCGGAGAGCTGGTCTACTTCGTGATCTCCATGACCAGCCCCGCGCCACGCACGGGCGATCTGGAGGAAGATCCGAACGTGGTACTGGCGGCCGAGACGTTTCAGCAGATGCTCAGCTCGATTCGACTCCTGGATCAGACCGAGCTCAAGCTGGATCAGGAAGACCGCCTCTTCCGCACGCGCACGCTCTACGTGAACCTCACCGAACGCAAGCTCCGCGAGGCGTTGATCCCCGAGCAGTGGTTTCGGGTGATCCGAGAAGGCAAGGATATCGGCTACAGCTACGTCGTCGAAGAAGTGGCGCGGGATTTGCCGAGGAAGGGCAAGATCGAACGCTCCCCGGCCGGCGGACCACACGGGATTCTTGTCGGCGTTCGCTCGCGGATGATCCCCCAGCCCGGCGTGCAGATCGACTCGGAAACCTGGATGTTCAACACCTTCGATCGCAAGGTCGAGTCGTGGGCGACACTGACCTATGCCACGGATGCCCAGGGAGGCAAGACCACCGGCGGTGAGCTGGGCGTGGCCAGATGGAGGGAAAAGCCCGTGCCGGATCCCGGGCAGGACATCGGCAGCAAGCGCGGCGTCAGCCTCACCGAGGAATACCGCCTGGAGGTCACCAAGCTGGACCGCAACGCCTCGTCCGAGCCGATCGTGCGGGATTTGCCGCCCTTCTATCTGCCACAGGCACTGGGACATCTGCTGCCGCGTGTGCTTCCGCGGCGAGATCCCAAGACCTATCTGTTCGCCACGTGGGTTCCGCAGGCGTCGCAGCTCATGTATCGCTACATCGACGTGCTGCCGGAGCGCGACGTGAACCTGCTGGGACGACGCGTGCGCGCCGTCACCGTCCTGGACCGCATCGGCCTGGAAGGACCGACGACCAATCACTACTTCAGCCCGGAGGGAAAGTATCTGGGCAGCTTCGAGGAACAGACCAAAACCGTCACCGTCCCCACCGATGCCGCCACGCTGGTGCAGATCTGGAAAAACGCCAATCTGACCAGACCGGGCGACGTCGAGGAAAAGTGAGGCGGTGCCAGGCGACGGCGAGTGTGCCCGCAACGACCGCGAAATCGCGGCCCACATGAAGTGGACCCACGGTCGTCAATGCATCTGGTCGTTCTGGCCGATAATCTGGTCAGGCATCATGCTTCGCTGGCTATTGAGAATCACGGGGCTGGCGGTGTTCATCGCCGCCGGGTCGTTGGGGATCTGGTATTACCAGGACCAGTTCTCCGCGCGACGAACCATCCAGAAGCTGGAGGAGCAGAATCGCGTGCTGGCGCAGGTGGTGCAGCGGCTCAGCGACGAGAAGCGCGTCGCCGAGGTGCTGGTGACCGGGCAACGAACCATCGACGGCGTCTTGCATACCGACCTGCTGTTTGTCGAGTACGACAGACAGGGCAATCCCCTGCCGCCCAGGAGCTTCACCGTCCAGGGCACGATGGCCCACATCGACGCGATGGTGATCAAGTTCGAGCGGCACTTTGTCAGCGAAGGCGACCCGCTGCGCGGGCACAGCATCGCGCTGTTCACACGGATCTACGGCGACGCGCAGCGACCCGACCAGGGGCATGTCATCGACGAGCCGGGCAAAATCCCCGACATCTACCGTGGCGCAGACCCGCAAATCAGCCAGTTCGAACAAAAGCTCTGGCAGGACTTCTGGCGACTGGCCGACGACCCGCAATACCGCGCCCAGCACGGCGTGCGCGTGGCCAACGGGCAGGGCGTGTGGGGCCCGTTCGAGCCGGATAAGCTGTACACCATCACACTGGAGTCCGACGGCGGGCTGAACATCACCTCCGAGCCGTTGCGTGGAATCTACCGCGAAGCGCTGAAGCGAATGTCGCACACCACCGCGCCGACACCGCAACCCGGCCAGAAGTAAGCCATCTCCGCCGATCCGTGTTCTGCCGGGCTTTGCGAATTGTGTTTCTCAACCGGTACAATCCCCACCATGCCACGCGCGGCGGCGGAGAGTCGGCTTCGGCGTTTCATGATGCAGGCGATCATGTGGATCGTCCTGGCCGGCACCGTCGGCCTGGCCGCCATTGTCAACCACGCCAGACGACAAGATCTCAACCCCTCGCTGGGCCAGCCCAGAACCTTTGGCCAGGTCACGCTCCGCCTGCCGGATGACTGGCAGATCAGCGACTCTTCGGAGGATCCCAGAGTGATGCTGGTCGCCTGGGATCGGGTCTTCGAGCGCCAACTGATCGTCTCGGAGCACGCGATCGGCCTGTTGGACTTGCTCGGGCTGAGCACCGAGCCGCGCAGCGCTGCGGGGCGACGCACCGAACCAATCCAGGTCGGCGACGATCAGGGTGTGCTGAGCATTCACCACGAAGTCGATGACCAGCAGGACTATTATCGCCTGTCGGTGTCGCGCGGCCTGCCGGGAGGCAGAGTGCTGCTGCTGACACTGATCGTGCCCGGGCAGATGCAGTCCCGCGGAGTGGAATCCGGCCGCGAGTTGCTGAAGCGCATCGCCGCCTCCGTGCAGATCGATACCCGCTAACCGCTGAGCAGCCGCCGGGATACAAGACCCGGGGCAATTCTCCAGGTCATGCCACCCCTGCCGGTGAGGAATTTCTGTGATGATTGGGGGTCGCTTTCGCCGCCCGGGGCGGCTAAACTTCGATCTTTCTACACTTTTCCGGAAAGGATGTGGCGCCCATGCAGCCGCAACAATCGCAGCAGATCACCCGAAATAAGGTCGCGACCATCGACTACACCCTGACCGATCCCCAGGGGCAGATTCTGGACAGCTCGCGCGGAGGACAGCCCCTGTCCTACCTGCACGGCATGGGCAATATCATTCCCGGGCTGGAGAGCGCTCTGGAGGGCAAACGCGTCGGCGATCAGGTCAGCGTGACCATTCCGCCCGAGCAGGCCTATGGCCAGCGGGATGAACGGCTGGTCCACGACGTTCCTCGCCGGGCGTTTCAGGGCGTGCAGGACATCAGGCCTGGCATGCAGTTTCGTGCCCAGGGTGCCAGTGGACAGCAGCAGATCGTCACCGTCGTCTCCGTCGCCGACGACTCGGTGAAGGTGGATGCCAACCATCCGCTGGCCGGAGTCACGCTCAAGTTCGACGTCAGCGTCCGTAGCGTCCGCGACGCCACCGCCGAAGAGCTGGCGCACGGCCACGCGCACGAGTCCGGCGTTCATCAGGACTGAGCGTCCTTCCGGCAGCAAGCTGGTTCAAAGCCACATCGGATCGTCCGCCGAGCGGGTAACGGGGTTGGGCGCGACGTTATCGGTCGGATGCACCCCCACTAATGGTGTTGCCCCGTCCACGCCGATCCTACCAGTACGCTTACTCGAAAAAAGTAAGGATACTGTTCGGTATCTTCCGATATCCTGCTTCACACACAGGAGAACCCAACATGAACCTGCTTAACTGCCCTGCCGGCCCGGATCCGCGATTGCCCCTGACGCTGCTGATGATGCTTCAGTTCGCCGCCGCTGGACGCGAAGAACCGCAGGTATTGCCCCGGGCGCGGGCCGCGGGCAGCGGCGAGGCGTTGGCCATCCCGTACGCTGCCGAGCACCCGTACGAAGAGCCTGAACGCTGGGATGGGCTGTCATGAAAAGGTGTGGCGTGGCCGGTGGCGGACGTGCAGCGAAGCCTCAGCGAAACAGCTTGACCACCCCCACCACCGCCGCCAGCACCGCAAGGTAGGACACAAACATGGGAAACCCATGCGCTCCGGCAATGAAAGCCAATGGCAGAAACCGCAGGGTCTTCATGGCAGCGGCGTTTTTACCGCGCCTGCGGGCGTTGGCGGCAAAAAATGCGGCCCGACACGACATCCCGAGCGTCTCAGCCCCTCAAACCGGGAAACTTGTTGCGCCTGCAAGGCTCCAGGCTGGCCGCCCCGTCCCGGCGCGAGCAGATCGCACCACCGAAGGGCCTGTGTTCTTCCGTCCTAGCGCGCCAGCTACTATGCTTTGCCGCCATGAATGGGACCTACGCCACCAGCGGTCATGGATCGACGCACCCGAGCTGTATGTCATCATTTGAAATGCTGGAACCCCGCCGGCTGCTCGCCGTCGCGGGCGTGCCCCTGAAGCTCGGCGCCGCAGGCTTGGATATGGGACAACGGATCGCGCACACGCCGGACGGCGGGTTCGTGCTGGCCGGACTGTTCGCCGGCACGGTCGATTTCGACCCCGGCGCTGGGCGGACGCTTCGCAGCTCGCGCGGCGACACCGACATCTTCGTCGCCAGGTTCTCTTCCGCCGGCGAGCTTCAGTGGGTCGATCAGTTTGGCGACGAGCAGTGGAAGGACGCAATCAACGACCAGGACGTGATCGACATCGCCGCCGACCCCCGCCGCGCCGGTGGTCAGTTCATCAATGGCGTCAGTGCCGATCCCCGCGCCGCCGCCGAGTACATCAACGACCTGGGCATCGCGCCCGATGGCACGATCGTGCTGGCCGGCAGCTTCATCGGCAGCGTCGATTTCGATCCCGGCCCGGCGCAGCGCGTCTTTGCCACTTCGGATGATGAGTTTCACGACGCTTTCGTGATCAAGCTTGCCGCGAACGATGGATCGCTGCTCTGGGCACAGCGATTCGGCGACCGCTTTAGCGACACCGCCAGCTCGCTGGCGATCGACTCCTCGGGCAACATCATCGTCGGCGGACTGTTCACCCGCACGGTGAACTTCGCGCCGGACCATCGCCGCTTCGTCCGCACCGCAGTGGGGCGGGCCGATGGATATGTCATGAAGCTTGCCGCCGACGGAACGGTGCAGTGGGTGAACAGCGTGGGCGGAGACGCGGTCGGCCGCGCGGAACGCGACGCTGTCAACGATGTCGCCGTCGATGCCGCAGGAAGCGTCTACGCCGTTGGCTCGTTTGTCGGAGATGATGTGGATTTCAATCCCGCCGCCTCGCTGCGCACGGTACTGACAAGTGTGGACAAGACCGACGGATTTCTGGCCAAGTACAGCGCCGCTGGCCGGCTGCTGTACGCCGGCAGCGTGGGCGGAGAAGGATATGACGCTCTGACGCACGTGGTGGTGGATTCCGATCGCAGTGTTCTGGTGGCCGGGTATTTTCAGGGCGAAGATTTCGACGCCGACCCCGGCCCGCGGCGGCGCGTGCTGGCCGCCACGCCCGAACGAGCCGGCGACGATCCGCGCTTCACCGACCTGTTCGTGCAGAAAATCGCCGCCGGACGCACCGTCTGGCTCCAGCAACTGGCCGGCACGGGAACCGAGTTCATCAGTGACATGAAGCTGGATTCGGCGAACGATCTGATTCTGGCCGGCAGCTTCTACGGGCGTGCGCGGTTCGGGGCCTCGCGGCCACTGGGGCCGCTGGTCTCAAGTGTGCGCGGGCTGAGCGATTTTGATGACAACAACGACTCGGATCGCCGCCACAGCTATGACGCGTTCATCTGGAAGCTGAGCAACGCCGGCTCGCCGCAGTGGGTCCGCACGCTGGGCATCGACGCCGACGACTTCGCCTCCGGTCTGAGCGTCGCGCCCGATCAGTCGATCCTGGCCACCGGACGCTTCCGGGGTCTGGTGGATTTCGACACGACCGCGGGCGGAGTGCGCCGCCTCAGGGGCCTGGGCGTGTCCGACGCATTCGTCACGCAGTTGGATCCAACCGGTCTGCCGCTGTTGTGATTCGCCGGGCGCGTGCGGCGCAACAGGCCAGCGGCTTCCATCAACCCGACGGCTTACGTCACGCGCGCAACCAGCAGCGTGCGATCATCGCCCGGCGGGGCGCCGCCGGTGAATTCCTCCACCGCGGCAATCGTCCTTCTCAGAATCTGTCGGGCGCTTGAATCGCCGGCCAGCAGCACCTGGTCCAGGCGCTCGAACCCGAACATCTCGCCGGAGGCGCTGCGCGCTTCGGTGATTCCATCGGTGTAGAAAATGATCGCGTCGCCCGCGCTAAACTGCTGGGTGCAGTCAAAGTAGTGTTCGGCCATCTCCACCCCCAGGGGAAGACTGACCTGCTCCTGAAGTGAGCCGAGCACAATTCCTCCGGCGCGGCGGTGTCGCGGCGGCGGGTGGCCGGCGTTGGCGTAGGTGATCGTTCGCGTCCCCGGGTCGTAGATCCCGTAGAACGCCGTCACGAATGTCCCCGTGCCGCTGGTGTACCGCGCCGCCAGATGACGATTGATGAAGTTCAACAGCTTGCTCGGCGGCTCGGGCGGCTCGTGATGCGTGTGGGCGATCGAGTGAGTGACGGCCATCATGACGGCGGCGGGAGTGCCGTGTCCGGCGACATCGGCAACCAGAATCCCCCACCGCCCGTCCGGCAATGCAAAGAAATCGTAGTAATCCCCACCGGCGCGGCGGGATGTCTGGTAATGCGCCGCGATCTCCAGCGTCGGAATCTGCGGCAACTGCACCGGCAGCAGCGACCGCTGAATGTCGGCCACGATCTGAAGCTCGCGGTCCACCGCCTCGTATGCCTGCCGCAGTTGTTCGGAAAGCACCAGGTTGTGCGTCGCCCGGCCGAACAGGTTGCTCATCCACGTGTGCTCGGGAAGGAACTGCCGGCAGTAGGCCTTGGGCTGGTTGTAGAGCAGCACAACCATGTTCAGTGCCCGACCGGAATCGAACAGCGGGATCGCCACCAGCGAGCGGTGGCCCTGCAAGTACTCCGCGGCCGGATCGTCCGCGTCGATCTGAAGATCGTCGATGACCCGCGGCTCCTCGCCGTAGATCAGTTCGGCCAACAGACCGCCCTTCAGCAGCGGCAGACGCTGCGGCGACTTCCACGGATCAGGCGCATCGTGCCATCGGCTGGATCGCGTAATGCGATAATAGGGATGGACCAGGTCCCGGCGACTGAGCGAGAGGCTGCCGTCGGCGGGCAGGATCTGCCGCACGCGGCGACTGTACGCCTGCACCATCTGCTGTGGATCGGTCTGCCGGCTGACCTCCCGCATCATCTCCACGACCGCGCGCAGACGCTGCTCGTGGTCGCCGGAGATCAACCAGCGACAGTTGCTCAGGTCGTTTGAGCCGCTCGAATTGACGGTTTGGGTGGCGTTCATCTGGATTGCCAGATGGTAGCACCGCTGCGCGTGCGGAGCAGCCCAGCGGCGCGATATGTCGCGGTTACTCCGACGGCCGCACCGTCATGCCGGCGCGCCGCTCAGGCGGACCTGCGCGGCGTGTGGCTGGACCTGTGCGCCTGGCTGATCGCGATCGGAGGGCAGAAACACCCGTGCAGGCGGGGCCATCGTGCCGGCATCGACGAACTGCCCGGTCAGCCATAGCGTCGTCGGACGCCTGAGCTGCGATTCGCGAAGCACCTGCGCGACGGTCTGCGCCTCCTGCTGTTCGGAGATGAAGTACCCGCTGCACGGGCAGTCGCCGGGCTGGCCGCTGCCCACCGCCGCCAGCGACACATGTCCCGGCACGTCGATGTTGTGCCGCGTCAGTTCGTCGCGGACTTGGGCGGCGGCGGCGGACGAGTCGCACACGATGGCCGTGATCCCATTGTTCTGCACCGCCGCCAGGGCATCGCTGGCAAAAGCGCCATCCACCGTTACGTCCGGCGCCACACGCTGCGCGGTTCGGCGAATGGCATCCGCCAGGCACGTCTGGCCTCGCCGCTCCACTGTCAGAAAACGCCGGTGTCCCAGCAGCATCAGATCGCGGCTCAGGTGCGCCGCCGCCAGCGCCCGGTCGATCAGCACCGCATTCACCGAATACGTCGAGGGTTCGCGATCCACGATCACCACCGCGATTCCCCGAACGATCAGGTCACGGATGAACGCATCGGGCGTGCGCGGTGACAGATCGATCACGGCCCTCATCGGGCTCAGAAAACTTGGGCGAAGCGAGCTGGTGTCAGTGACGATTTGAAGATTGGGATTCACCTGCCGCAGGTGTTGGAGCAGACCGCAGTTGAGCTGCGCCGGGTCGCAGATCGCCAGCCACCGCTCGCCCGTCGTGGCCGCGCGCCAGGCCGCCTCGCTGCTGGCATCGGCCTGCGTTCCGCGCGGGCGGACGAATGTCCCGCGACCGATGCTGCGATCCAGCAGACCCTCGGCGGCCAGGTCCGTCAGTGCCTTGCTGAGCGTCTTGGCGTTGACGTGGAAGCGTTTGGCGAGCTGCCGCTCGCCGGGGAGTTTGCCGCTGAGTTCTCCCGAGGAGATGGCGGCGCGCAGCTTCTCCCGCAGTCGTTGGAACTTGTAACTCAGTCTCAACCCACGTTCCGACGTCCCCGTCTCCGCCGCCCTGCTCGATTGAGGATCCATAGCCCTTCACCTCGCTGCCACATCAGGATCTGCGCCCGCCGTGCGTGCCGTGCTGCGGCGATCCATCGCCCCGGGCGCGCCAGCTCACGCTCAAGACCATCACCCGCGTGCCGCGAGACGGACAACCGAGGCATCGGCAGACCGATTCCACCCCTGCGCGGCGGTGTACGACCCCCGTTGCGGCGGTTGTGCGCGGCGACGCGCTGCTCGTGTTTTCTTCGACAGGTATGGTCCGAACCTCAAGATCGAAAATCGAACCAGCGTCCAATATACCGATCCGCCCTTCTGTAAACCAGCCCACCATGATCAAAAATCGAAGGTACTTGAGTCATATCCGGCATACTCCTTTTCCTTCCCGTCTCCTGAAGCGGATTTTTCTTGGCGTTGCGCCAGGGGCGCGGGAGAATCCGGTTAAGGGTGCTGAGTTGAACCGGCAGCTTCCCATGCTCCTGATTGGTTCTGGGGGTCCCTCTGCCCGCGGAACTCTGTCCCGATCCCTATACAGCAATCATCCATCCGTACATATCCGGTGGACGGACGAGCGGGCGGCTCGAGAGAAAAACGGAAGGAGGTGCACTCAAGCCGCCTGAGAATTACATAAGACCTGCTCGTTCGTTCCCGCGGCAAAGGGGGCCGGTGATTCCGGGCCGCGGGGTGTCTCGGATCTGATCACCAGGGCAAGGCGCTGCATCGGCGGAGGCGGTGCGCAGCGACGTGTCTACGTTCGTGGGCACGCGCCGACCCGCCACCGCACGCGCCTCTGCCACCCACCAGCGGAGACCGGATATGAACGACGATCACCCTCACACCGCTCGTCACACACCAACGCCAACCCTCGATCCGCCCGTCGCACTGCTGTACCGCCCGGCCGGCCCGCCGCCATCGCCTGCGGGATGCAACCCGTTCTACCTGCTCAGCGGCCTGTGCATGCTGGCCGGGCTTTTCACGCTGAACAATTCCCTGGACTGGAGCCCCCTGCCCGTGGCCAACCTGTTGATTCTGATCTTCACCCTCAACCTCTATGAGTTCGTGCTGATTGCGGTGGGAGTGTTTCTGGCCTGCCGCGGACTGATGCGCGACGCCACCACCCTGTTCGTGCTCGAAGCCTTCTTCCTGGTCGATGCAGGCTTTCTCAACTCGGAGGTCTTCAGCTTCGACCTGCCGATGGGCACGGCGGTAAACGCGGCGCTGCTTGCACTGGCAGCCGTGAAACTGGCCATGGTCTTTCGCGGGCTGGGGCTGTCCATCGCCGACCGTCGATACCCGCTGATCCTGATCCAGATGGTGTTGCTGCTGGCGATCCCCGGCGTTTTCAAGCAGATCTCCATCGGGCGCAATGGCGCCGTGCCGGCACTGGCCATCTACGGGATGTGGTGGATCGTGGGGCTGATCCCGCTGCTGCACGTGCTGCTGACGCGCGGGGCCGATCAAACGCGGCATCGCAGGCTGGTCGGCACGTTCGTCGTGCTGGTCAGCATCTCCATCCTGGCGCATCTGTGCACCAGCAACTGGGTCTATAACGTGAGATGGGCCCAGGCCAACCTCGCGCCTGTGTTGCTGGGTCTGTCGGCGGCGATCGGCATGGCAGACCGGCACGTCGGCAGCCTGAGCACGCGCATGCGCAGCCAACTGCTTTTGCCGGCCCTGGCCATCATCCTCGCCACTGAACACACGTCCAGCCTGCTGTTCGCGATACAGGACGTGCCGATCTCGCCGCTGCGACTGACGCTGCTGGCCGCCGCCCTGGTCTACCTGCACGGGCTGCTGATACATCGTCACGTTTACTTTGGCATCGCGGCTTCGATGTGCCTGGCCGCAGCAGGATTGGGCCACAGCCCGGCTCGCATCATCGAGACCATCGTAGCCACGGCGGATCGAACCGGTCGCGGCGTCGGCGAACTGCTGCCGCGCTCGCTGAAAAACTGGGGCATCCTCTCTGTCGTCGCCTCGTTTGCGCTTCTGGCGATCGGCACGGCGGTGAGCCTGCTGCGACCTCGACCGGCTGGCGCCCAAGACGACGCCGCCTGGCTGCCGCAGCAGAAACGAACCACCTGACCGTCAAAGGAAGTAATTCGGCGATCTGGCGCCCGGGGGGGACGCCAGGCCGCCGTTTCTTACGAGTCGATCGCCCGACTGGCCTCACGGCTGCGATCGATCTCGATTCGCCGGCTCCGCGGGCCCGTTATGGTGATCTTCACGTCAATGCGTTGGCTGCTCGGCAGAAGCTCCCGCACCTTCTCGGCCCACTCCACCACCACCACACCGCCCTGCTCCAGCAATTCGGCGAATCCGATCGCCTCGAAGTCCTCGGCAGATCGGATGCGGTACGCATCGAGGTGAAAGACCTTCAGCCGCGTATCCTCGTAAACATTGAGCAGAACGAATGTCGGGCTGCTGACCTGATGCGGATTTCCTCCCAGGCCCTTGACCAATCCGCGCACGAATTGCGTCTTGCCCGCGCCAAGATCCCCTTCCAGCGCGATGCACTCGCCGCCACGAAGCGTCGCGGCCAGCTCGGCGGCGATCTGCTCGGTCTGGCCAACACTGTGAGAGCTGTAGGATTGCAGCATCGTCAAAAGGTATGCTCCCAGCCCCTGGGTTCCAGAGGCTGGCGCTTCCCGTCCTTTTCCAGCCAGATTCCCGGCTCCGCGACGATGCGCCCGATGCGCTTCGCGATCGTCGGCGCGAATTCATGCGGACTGGTCAACAGCAGCTCGTGATCTTCGCCGTCATGCAGGGCATGTTCCAGCGCAGGCGTTCCATCTCGCATGCCAAGGGCGACCGCATCGTCATGGATCGGAATCTGCTCCGCGTAGATGACCGCGCCGACTTTGCTCTGCTGGCAGATGTGCCGCAAATCGCGGGACAGCCCGTCGCTCAGGTCGATCATCGAGCTGACCGGGGCCAGGCTCACAAGCTGCCGGGCCAGCGCGATGCGCGGCTCAAAGCTCATGTGCCGCCCCAGCAGGCTGCCTCCCAGCGGACCGGTCACATAGACGAAGTCTCCGGGCCGGGCGCCGCTGCGCCTCACCGGCTCGATGCCCGCGCTGCGTCCGAGGATCGAAACCGTCACCACGAGCCGACCGTCCCACGATGCCGTATCCCCGCCGACGATCGGGCAGGCGAACGCATCCGCCGCTTCTGCGATGCCAAGGTACAGTTCTCTTGCATACTCCATGCCTGTCCCGCGCGCAACAGCGACAGTCGCCACGGCGGCGGCAGGCAGACAGGCCATCGCGGCGCAGTCGCTGAGGTTGCGGTTCATCGCCTTACGACCGATCTGCCGCGCGGAGTGAATCCTGGAGTCGAAGTGCACGCCATCCAGCACCTGATCGGTCCCGACCAGCAGCAGATCCTGCGCGTCCCACTTCAGAATAGCCAGATCATCACCCGCGGGAACGCGCACGAGCTCCGTAGCCCGCTGCTGCGCGCAGATCCACGAAATCAAGTCGAATTCCCCGGGCATTGCCGGCGATTATACCGCACAACACGCCACTTCTCGTGCACGGCGGCGGATCAACGTGCGGCCTGTGGCACCAACCGCATCCGTTGGCGCCTGGAGGTGTTACTTTCGCTTGGCCTGCTGGATCGCCCTGGCAACGATACTTCTTGCCCGCTTCTGCTCGGGTTGATCTTCCGGCGTCACGCAACTGGGAAATGCCGCGAGCAGAAGCTGCGCCTGCTGAAGCGACTGATCATTGGGCATGCTCTTGCCGACACGCGCCGCACGCTCCTTCAGCTCAGCAAAGCGTCTGGGATCGGCGACCGGCGGACGACGCCACCGCTCCGCATCCGGCGGCAACTGCTTGATTCGCCCCCGCGTCGCCGCCACGCGATGCGACAGCTTCGGGTGATCGCTCATGATCTCCGGTGTCTTGTCGTAGCCCTTGTCGATCAGGGTCTGGAAGAATCCGGCGAACTGGTGCGGATCCCAGCCGGCACGGCAGTAGAACCAGAACCCCAGCTTGTCGGCCTCGTCTTCGTCTTTGCGGGTGTAGCCCATGCCGATGAACTGCCCTGCGGCCAGGGCGGCGCCGGCGGCGATCGAGCCGTAGGTCAGGGCGCCTTCGGTGTCGTCCGCCTGGTATCCCGCCGCTGCGCCGGCGATTCCCGCGCCCGCGGCGATCCCCAGCATCGTGTACTGCCTCTCCATGCCCTTTTTCACGTGTCGCGCGTACACGTGCGCGTACTCGTGCGCCATCACCGCCGCCAGCTCATCCTCCGTGCGGCAATGCTGCATCAGCTCCGTGTAGATGTACATGTGCTTGCCGCCGGTCGTGAATGCGTTCAGCGTCTTGCTGTTGACCAGGTGAAACTGCATGTCCTGGTACATCCACGACGTGTCCTCCCCGGACTTGTGGCTCTTGGGGCCAAAGCCCTCGCGGCTCAGCTCCTGCGCCGCGCGCACGATCCGATCGCCAACCTCCTGAAGATAATTGGCCAGCACCGGATCCCTGATCACCGCCGGCTCCAGCTCCTTGTGGACGTTGGCGGCCTGCGAGATCACCTGACGATCGGTGACGGTGCACCCGCCCGATCCGACCAGAAATCCGGCGCCGAGCACAAACACCAAGATGAGCCTGAGGACGTTGAAGCGGCTGATGACGTTGCCCGTCATACTTGTCGTGTCCTGGTTGAGGTCGTGTGGCATTCTAACCCTGCCGGCGGCGAAGATGTAAGGCGGCAATGTTGGCCAGCACGATGCTGGCGGCGATGAGGCTGGCGACGGCAGCAACCGCGGGGCGCTGCTGCCCCGGCCAAAGCGCCTGCGTCGCCAGCGCCGTCGCCGGACCCAGCGTCATCCCGATCCCGATCATCGCCTCATGATACCCGCCACTGCGGGCGCTGCCCTCGGTCAGGACCATGCCAAAATACAGGCTGGCCATGTAGATCAGTCCAGTGGTGATGCCCAGCAGCACCTGTCCGAGAATCAGCCCGGCCAGGTCGATGACCTCGGCGCCGGCCGTCATCCCGGGCAGCAGCTCACTGGGTCGAACCGTGATCAACACAAACGCCACCAGCAGTGCCGCGGCGGCGCCCAGCAGCAGACGCGGGCGCGTGTGCCAGAACGTCGTCGCTCCCAGCGCCAAAAACGCCACCCACCGCACCGCCAGCCACACACTGCATAAGACAGTCTGCATCGCCGGACGATAGCTCTGCACCAGCGGCAGCAGGGGCATCATCGCCGCCAGCGCGAACGTGACCACATACATCGCTGGCACCGACACGCGGGCCAGCCACAACGCGGTGAGTCGCTGGCGGAGAAGTTGCGGCTCGGGATCGGCGTGTCTGCCGGATGATAGTTCGGACGAGTCCCCCGCCGCCGACACATCCACGCCTCCGAACCAGGCGATCAGCCCCGCCAGGCCGCTGGCCAGCACCGACACCACGAACACCCCGGCGGGCCAGTGCTCGATGATCAGCCCGTTGACCGCGACGATCGCCACGCTGATTCCCGCCCACACCAGGTTGTAGATCGACAGTCGCCGGGACAGCTCCTGCGGCGGGATTTGTCCGGCACAGACCAGATTCTCCAGGATCGGCCAGCAGACCGTGCCCAGGGTGATGTCGATCAGCAATACGATCGTCACCACCAGGGGCGTGGGAATCGCCGCCGCCACCAGCGTCGCCACAGACATGACCACAAAACAGGCGGTCAGCGGCCCGATGCGACCGAATCGCTGCGTCAGTGGATGAGCCGACAGCGCGCTGAGGGTATACAGCGCTCCCATCGCCGCCGACAGCATCAGGTTCTGCCACAGCGACCATCCGAAGCGGACACTCGTGAAAAAGAAGATGCCCAGGGTCAGCAGGTTGGCGGCGACCGCAGCCAGCGCTTCGATAACATAGACTCGGGCCAGACGCGCCCCATCGGTGGATCCTGCGCGCTCAGGCCCCCTGCCCAGTCGCGGGACGAGGACTGCCGAGAGGGATCTGTTCACGTGCCTCCAAACAGGGCATCGACGAACCGCTGCGGATCGAACGTTTCGATGTCCTGCGGCGTTTCGCCCAGCCCGACGAACTTCACCGGAATCTTGAGCTGGTCGCGGATCGCCAGCACCACGCCCCCCTTGGCCGTGCCGTCGAGCTTGGCCAGGATGATTCCGGTCACATGGATCGCGCGGTTGAAGTTCTGCGCCTGGAGGATCGCGTTCTGTCCGGTGGTGGCATCCAGGACCAGCAGGACTTCATGTGGGGCGCCTTCAATGCGTTTGGCGACCACATCACGGATCTTGGTCAACTCGCGCATGAGGTGTTCCTGGGTGTGCAGTCGCCCGGCGGTATCGACGATCAGCACATCCGCCCCGCGCGCCTTGGCGGCCTCGCACGCGTCGTATGCCACCGCCGCCGGGTCCGCGCCCATCTTGTGCTTGATGATCTCCACCCCGATCCGCTCGGCCCAGATCGTAAGCTGATCCACCGCCGCGGCGCGGAACGTGTCGCTGGCGCAGACAATCACTTTCTTGTTGGCCTGGTTCTTCAACAGCCAGGCGAGCTTGGCGATGCTGGTGGTTTTGCCCGCGCCGTTGATGCCGGCAACCAGGATCACCGTCGGCCCCGACGGCGCAAAGCGCAGTTCGCGTTCTTCGGGCGGACCCCAGCCGGCGAGCATTTCGGCCTTGATCGTCGCCTCGGCGTCGGCGCCGTTGCGGATCCTGCCCAGCCGCCAGCGCTCGCGAACCTCACTTACCAGCTTCTCGACGTTTTTCACCCCCATGTCGGCGCGGATGAACTTCTCCTCCATTTCCGCCAGGAACGCCTCGTCGATCTGCCGCCCGGGGATGAACAGCGTGCGCACGTCCGTATTCAGGACCTGCGCCGTCTTCTTCAGCGCGCCTTTGAGCTTGTCGAGTGTCTTGGAAAAAAACCCCATACAACCGATGAACCATCAGACCGCGATGACACCCAGCGATTACCGGCCCTGATCATCAGGCCTTGGTGTCTTCGTGTCTTCGTGGTTCAATCCCTTCTTTCAATACCTTGATTTCCTTCAACACCGCATCCAGCACCCCATTTACAAACGCCGGGCTGTTCTCGGTCGAGAACCGCTTGGCCAGCTCGATGGCTTCATCGATGACGACCTTCGGCGGGGTGTTGGTGTGGGTCAGTTCCCAAATCGCCAGTCGCAGGATGCACCGATCGACGCCGGGCTGGCGCCTGGGGGGCCACTGCGGCGCCAGCCGCTCGACCCATTGATCGGCGACCTGGCGGTTCTGCCAGGCGCCGCGCGCCATTTCAAGCGCCTGCTGGCGGATCGTCGGGTCGTCGCTGGCCTCGTGGGTCAGTTGCTGGAGCATCTGCTCGTCCACGTCTCCGCCGTGCGCATCCCACACGAACAGCAGTTGCAGCGCCAGCTCTCGTGTCTTGCGTCGATTCAACATCGGTCCAACATCCGTGCAACACAGTATAGGACCGTCACCGAGCACAGCAACCGTCGCCCGAGCCGGCCGCGTCGCGGGCGAGCCTGCTCGGCGGCAGATCCCGCAGCCAGGACTCAATTCCCCTCCCGCCGGCGGAGAAAAACCAGCTCGTCGCGGAACTTGTGGTCCAGAGGCTCATAGTGTTCGGCGATCCAGCGGGCGATGGGATGATCCAGGTCCGCCGGATTGGGCCCCCAGACCACGACCATGGCCGGGGGATCCTGGGCGAGCTGCTGGAGCGTTCGCGCCGTCAGCCACGGCGCTTGCGGACCGGCGATCGTGTGCGCCCGCCACAGCGCCGCCGCCGGCGCACGCCGCCCGGCAACAAAATACAGCCACGGCTCGTCGGCCCACTGGAAGAACGTCTGCCCCGGCGGCAACAGCGCCGCCAGCTCACGAGCATGCGGCTGAAGCCAGGCATGCACCGGGCCGTAATTCCTCTCGGCCCATTGCTCGGGCGGGATCCGGTAAGCCGGCGCCTGAAGCACAACCATCCCCCCCAGCGCCACCGCCACCGCAAGCTGCGCCAGCCACCCTCGCCCCGGCCGCGACGCCAGCCGCTGTCGCAATGCCGCCGCGCCCCACCCCGCCGCCACTGTCGCCGGCACCAGCCAGAGTTGATAGTAATGTGTGAAAAACTGCCCCGGCAGCGCGATGGCCAGGAATGTGCCCGCGATCAGCGCCACCAGAATCGCCAGCTCCCGCCGCTGCCGGGAGTTGCCCGGCGGAAAAAGAATCGCCGGCAGCGCCAGCGCTGCGCATGGCAACAGCGTATACATCGCCGCCGGCGCCAGCCGCGCCGGATGAACCGCGCGCAGGAGGTTCTGAAGCAGACTGCCGCCATAGTATCCGGGGTACACGAACGCGGTGAGCCAGAAGATTCGGCCTCGCCCCGTCACGGCAAAGTAAGCGAGGGTAAGTGCCCACGCCGCCGCGATCGTCGCCGCGACGATCCCCGCCTGCCCCAGCGCCCGCCGGCGGGAGATTCCCGCGGGCGGGAACAGCACGTGGGCCAGGAGCATCAGCCCCGCCGGCGCCAGGGCTACCTGCTTGTAAAGCGATGCCGCGGCGCACAGCAGCCCGATGAGTCCATATCGCCCCAGGCGATGATCGGCACTGAGCAGCAATGCCATCGCCCAGGCCAGGGTTGCATTGATGAACGATTCGGTATTGGGGCGGTTGGCGTCCAGCGCCATATCGCCACCGACGATCGCCAGTGCCGCTGCCGCAATGCCGCCCGCCGCCGCGCCTCGCGCCCAACCCGCCCGTGCCACCCCCAGCATCGTCCCCACCGCCGAAACCACCGCCAGCAGATAGACCTGAGCGAACCCATACCCCGTGATGCGCTCGGCAAGAGCGTACGTCGCATACAGCAGCGGCGGCTTGACATCCCAGGCATCCAAATACAACCGCTCGCCATTGACCAGTTCGTGCCCAATGACCGCGTAGGTGGCGATGTCCCAATCCAACGGCTGGTGGTAGGTATGAAGCCGAGAGACGGCGATCACGATCGCCCCCGCGATCAGCACTATCATCGCCAGGACTGTCGGCCGAGCGGGGACCAATCCGATGCTGCCCCTGGACAGTTTCACGGCTTGGTTGGTTCTGCTTCGCGTATCAAGCACCTGAACATGCCGATGCTCTCGCTTGCGGGTTATGAATACTTCCGCAGGGTTCGAGCCAGGACGATCATCTCGGCGGCGGCGTCGGCGGCGCGCTGGCCCGCGTGGCCGTGCGATCCGCCGGCACGCTCGCGCGCCTGCTGCTCGGTGTTGGTCGTCAGCACGCCGAAGATCACCGGCACCGTCTCATCCAGCGCCACACGCTGAATCCCGCGGGCGCATTCGCCGGCCACATAGTCAAAGTGCGGCGTCTGGCCGCGAATCACGCAGCCCAGGCAGATGATCGCATCAAATCGCCGGGTCCGAGCCATCAGCTTGGCCGCCAGCGGTAACTCGAAGGCGCCGGGAACATGATGCACCTGAATGTTCGTCTCCACGACGTTCAGCTCCGCCAGCCGACGCAGACAGCCGGCCAGCAATTCGTCCACGATCGCCCCGTTGAATCGGGCGGCGACGATTCCGATCTTGGCATCCGGCGGCAGATCCCCGGGCGCCATCGTCGGCTTGGGTACCTGAGTGCTCATGATTCCGATAGCTTAGCCGGGACGTGGCTGGAACGGGAGAAGTCTGCGGAAGATGGGCTGCCAGGGGCTCGACCACGGCGACCTGTAACCTCGGTCCTTTGTTCCCTTCTCCCCCTGGAGGCTTCCGCGCGATATCTTTCATCGCGGATGCCGGTCGGGTTTTCACATCGGCTGCTCTCAGTGCTTCAGCTCACGCGGATGGCGCTGGTCTTCACCGCCATCGCCGACAGCTTCTGCGCCGTGCTGCTGTGGGCCCAGTGGAACGCCCAGCAGGCTCAGACAAGCTATCTGGATTACCTCAGCGTGGGGCGGATGCTGGCGGTGGCGATCGTTTCGATCGGACTGTACGGATACGGGATGAGCCTGAACGACATCATCGACCGCCGACGGGATACGCAGATCGCTTCGGATCGTCCGCTGCCCAGCGGGCGCATCGGCGTGCTGGCCGCGCACGTGGTGTGCGCGCTGCTGGTTCTGGCGGCGATCGTCGCCGGAGCGTACCTGGCGCGATTCCGTTCGCCCGGGCCGCTGGGTTTTATGCTGCTGATCTGGACGGCGGCGTTGATCACGTTCTACGACTTTGCCGGCAAGTACCTGGTGGCGCCGGGGCTGCTGACGCTGGGACTGATCCGCTTCTTCCACGCCACGATCCCCGCACCGCAGTTGCCGCTGCTGTGGCATCCGCTGCTGCTGCTCAATCACGTCGCGATCCTCTCGACCATCTGCTATGCCCTGGAACAGAAACGCCCGCGGCTGACCCGACTGCACTGGTGGGCGGTGCTGGGAGGACTGGCGATCGTCGATGCGATGTGCATCGGGCTGGTCTACTGGCGGCGGCAGCAGCGACTGGGCACAGGTTTCGTCCAGAGCCTGTGGGTCACGCCTGGCCTGCTGTGGCCGGCAATCGCGATCATCGCGTTTGCGATCATCGCGGTATGGATCTATCGCATGCGGGTCAACTACCGCGCGGCGGGGCGGAACCTGATGCTGGCCGGGCTGCTGTGGCTGATCGTTTACGACGCCAGTTTCGTCGCCGGCTACGTCGGCTGGAGGCCCGCCGCCCTGCTGCTGCTCCTGTTACCCGTGGCGTACCTCTCAGTCCAGCTCATGCGCTGGTGGGCCAGGCTCGTGCTGCTGTCCCAAAGGCCGGAATACCAGCGGGCCAGGTGAAGGCGCAACCTCCCGGAGGCCTCAGGAGGCGTCTTCTGGTCTGGCCCAGCCCCTCGGAGTCGTGGCGATTTCCAGCAGGAATTGCCCCGGGTCGAGCACCTTCACCTGAGGCAAGCGTCGCCGAAATCTCCGGCTCGCATCCGTCTGGCCGATGGGCAAAGACAGCAGATCTTCGTCCAGGCTGACGACATGCGTGGCGTGCATGGCAATGGCAAGTTCGACGAATTTCTGGTCCCGTGGATCGCGCCGGAATTGGAAAGAGGCGCGAGGATGTCGGACATAGTCGCCCACGAAACGCAGCCGACGAATCGTCACCTCGACGAGCTCGGCAGTAATCTGCGGAAACCGCCGGCAAAGTTCCTCATCGCTTAAAACGGCCCTGTGCTCGTCGAGCACTGGCTTGCTAAGCAATGGAATGAAGCGGCGCTGTTCCGCAGCGCGAAGCACCCTGGCGGCTGCTGATGAACTGGAGACGAGTCCGCGCAGCACCGTATTGGTATCCATAACGGCGCGAATCCGCGTTTGCGCACTGCTCATCGGCGCTTTCTCGACGAGCGCCTGTGGTGACGGGTGCGAGCCCGATCCACGAGCTTGTCCAGGTCTTGCTCGGTTATTCCGCTCGTACGGAACCTCGCCTGCACCGCGGCGAACAACTCTTCAAACGAGCTGCTGCGTGCCAGACGCTCTAGCGACAATCCCCGCTCGATCAGTTCCCTGGCATAGCGCTCGGCGGTCATCCCAAGCGACTGGGCGTGCCGTCGCAGGGCGGCAACCTTCTGCCTGGCGAGGCCTGTGATCTGAAGCGTCGACTCTGTCCTGGCCGTGCGGCTCATCGCGTCCTCGGTCGGTATTCTATGGCGGCTCGCCGCTCAGAACCACGCCCGCAGCAGCAGCAGCCAGCCGACGATCGTGATGCATGAGAAGATGGTGGTCCAGAAGACGCAGTCGGCGGCCAGCTCGGCGTCGCCTTCCAGCTCCAGCGTGATCAGCAGCGTGTTGACCGCGGTAGGGACGGCGGCGGTGAGGATGAGCAGCTCCGCCGGCCAGGGCCAGAGATCCAGCGCCTTGATTCCCAGCTTGTGGAAGACCCAGAGCATGGTGAGCATCTGGATCGGGCCGAAAATCAGTCGCAGCACCAGCACGAAGGCGATGGGTCTCCAACGTGGCCAGCGGGGATTGGCGGCGAGCTGCGCGCCCAGCGTGACCAGGGCGACGGGGACCAGCCCGGCGGCCAGGTACTCGGCGGGCTTGGCGATGAAGATCGGCAGCTTCGACGCATCGCCGTTGATCAGCCACCGCGTCAGCAGTGCCGAAGCCAGCACATACAGCACGGGCAGGCGGAAGATTTTGGTGAAGATCTCGGTCCACCTGGCCGCCCCTGCCCAGGCCGCGATGCTCAGCCCGACGGTGAACGTCAGCACGTTCTGGGTGAGCACGACAAACGCCTGAACGGCGCCGCCGTTCTTTACAGATTGGGCGACGGGCGACTGGGGTGATCCGCTCGCCTGTGCGCCGCGCCCGGCCGTGGACTGCCCGTCGGCTGATGTTGCGGTGCTGGCGGCCGGCACCCCGTCGCGCCCCGGGTAGGCCAGTTCCGCCAGTGGCAGCCCGTAGTTCCCGCTGTTGTAGAACATGACGGCGATGGCGACGGCGGCCAGGGTCATTCGGTTGACGCGCAGCAGCCTGCCCAGCCCCCACACCACCGCCCCCAGCACCAACACCTGCGTGACGGTGATGACCATGATCCCGCCCATGTCGCTCCATGGCAGCGAGCTGGTGCTCACCTTCTGATAAACAAAGCCGGGAACGAACAGGTAGATGTTGATCTTGCCCAGCGTCCCCAGGTCCACGTTGAATTGCATTCGCAACCACGCGCCCAGCGCGATGAGGATCAGGATCGGCAACAGGATGTTCAGCAGGATCGAAGTCAGCTCGTGCACGGGTGCAGACGATATCGGTTCGCAGGCGGCGGGAAAAGTGCGGCGGCGCGTCCAGCGGCGACGGCCCGGGGCGACTGTTCAGGTGAGCTAAACCACGAATGTAATCGTGCCGACATACCGGAGGCGTCTGTTCGGCGGGGTGACGTACGTGACGAACAATCGAAGAAACAAAAGGGTGGTCGCAGGCGGCACATGCCTGTTGGGGCTGACACTTGTGAGCTGCGTGCTGTTGCTTTGCAGCGGGTGTGACCCTCGCAGCGCCGGAGCCTCATCCTCAGGCACGTCCCATAACTCATCCAGTGGCGAGCCGATCCCCGCCGTGATCGATGGATTGCCGGTGCTGGTCGCGGATGCCGCGCATTCGATACTGGATTCGCGCCGCGGCGGGCGACCGTACGTGCTGGAAGCGCGTCGTGCGTCGGCGGGTCTGGTCCTGCACGCGGGGAACATGCCCCTGAACGACCCGGAGCGGCTGCTGCGGCCGCCCAACGCCGCCCAGATGCTTTATGACCGTGGAGTGTACACGATCGCCTGGCCCCAGCGGACACAGCCAGCGATGGTCAAGCTTCAGCCGGCGACGCTGCGGACGCTGCGCGGCTCAGAGTTCCGCGGCTTTTCGGCGGGCAAGCAGGCGTACATCGCTATCGGTTTTGAGGAGTCGGATCCGAACAGCGGCAAGGTCACGTTTGTCGCTTATTGGGCCGGGTCGGTCATTTTCCACTGACCGCCTGCACGCGAGCCGAGTGACCGACAGCGGCTGCGGCAGCCGCTGGCGCAGCCGTCTCCGCCTCCGCATTACACTTGTTTTCGTAGGGACAATATCGGCACTGGTTGCCGCAGCAGGTGCCCAGCTTCAGCAGATACTCGCGGGTAAACTGCGCGCGTCCATCGGTGTCGATGATGTAATCGATCCCCAGCACCGGCCGCTTGCGTCTTGGCATGGTTGGTCTTCCGCGCGTTACGCTTCAGTTGACCGGCCGGTTCGGACGATTTCCAGTGCATTTTCTTCAGGCGATTGATCAATCCGCGGAATGACGCGGAGAGCGTGCCGGGAAGGGATTTGTCCCCGCAAGGCGGATTCAAAGGTCCGGGGAACTCGGCGCAGTGCTGCTGGAACGGGTCGTGGGACGGAAGCCTTCTTCGCTCATCATCTGGCGGATCCGGCCCAGCTCACGCTGCGTGCGGGCACGGAGGTACTCCAGCATGTCCGGCGCGACCTCCGACTGCCGGACAAAAACTTCCATGCCATTGTCCAGCCGGATGGTGCCGACAATCGGATCGCGCATCGGCCCGGCGGGCGTGTTCTGCTGGTTCCAGATATACACCCCGTCATCGTTCACGACGTACCCCAGCCCGGTGAAGCCGGCGATGTTCTCCAGTGCCTGCTTGATCGTCGCGTTGTCCAGCACGAGCCGAACGGTGCGGAACTCAGTTGGGATTCGCTGTATGGCGCCAGGCTCGATCGTGAACTCCACTCCGCTGCGCTGCGAAAGCTCACTGAGAACCTGACCGATCTCCACCCCGTTGTAGCGGATGGTGATCGTCTTGGAGAGCTGATCGCGGATCTGATCTTCCTTGGGGCGAATGAGAATGCTCTTGCCCCAGGGATGCCATGTCGCGCGCGTCTCTTTGGGGATCGCTTCCAGTGCCTCGGCGAGCGTGGCGTTGCGCGGCACGAAGATCGTCTGATCTGAACGAACCGCGTCGCCGACGCGAAGCTCGATCGCCAGCCCCAGCGGTTTTTTACCCGCCTTCTTCAGGTTTTCGTCGATCGCTTCGAGCCTGGCATCGACGGCTTCGGCGAGCTGTCGCAGGGTCGGGCGCTCGGTGTTCAGGGCAAGCGGATTTGACGCCAGCACATCCAGTGCAACCAGTTCCGAGACGGTCGATCGCCGCCCCAGCCGCACCAGCGCCGGCATCGGCTGAAGCTCGACGGCTTCATCCTTGAGCACGACCACGAGGCCCAGTGTGCGGGCGATATCGCCCAGCGCTTCGCGCAGCGTCTTGCCCTCGATCTTGGCGGTGACGGTGGTCTGATCGCCCCAGGGGAGCAGTTCCCAGACACTGGGCGTGGCCTCGATGCGCACGCCGGTCTGTTCGCCGATCGCGCGCATTGCGATGGGCAGGGGCGTGGTGTTCAGCTCGAGCGGAAAGACCTTGTCCAGGGCCTCGTTGATCAGGGCCGAGCTGTTCTGGGCAAGAGCCGAGCTGACGAGCAGAACGAGCACAAGGCATGAAGAGAAAGCTGCCGCAAGCGCGTCAAGACGCGGCCAATGGACTCCTGCTCGGGCCAATCTGCCTTTTTCACGGGCGTCCCGCCCGTGCGCGCTCTGCTCGCGCGGTCGGGACGCCCGTGACACGCAAGTGTCGCCTGATGGATTCCCGCAAAGGCTCATTGTTGCTGGTTTCACCATGATGGAGGCGCTTTTTGCGCCTTCGTGTCCCATCGGTCAATATAAGCTCGAATCAGTGTCCTGGCCCGTGTTCACCCGATCGATCAACACGACGGTCGGACGGGAGACGATCTCCTCGCCGCCGCGCCATTGATTCGCCAACGTCGGCGAGGGTCCGATCGAGATCTGCGAGACCACGGGTCCGGCGGATTGTTCGACTTGGGGCCCGGAAACGACGGCAATGCCTTGGGGCGCGGGTCCGGCCTCGTGCCGCGGTCCGCGAGCGAAGAAAATCGCCAGGCTGAGAACCATGAGCACCGCCGCCGCAATCGCCAGACGAGCCGTCCAGCCGATGGCACGGATCGAGAAATGTCGAACCGGCGGTTCCTCCGCCGCGACGGCACGTGAGATTTCGTCCGCCAGCCGGTCCCAGGCAAGCTGCGGCATTCCCGGCAGATGCGTCTTCAGCAGCGTGTCCAGCCGCCGGTAGTCTGCCAGGATCGCCCGCGCCTCGGCGTCGCTGGCCAACCGCTCGTCCAGCACATCGCGCTGAAGCGGCGGCAATGTGCCGTCGAGGTATTGGCTGATCGAGTATTCAAGTTCTTCGCGGGTCATGAGCCGTTCCGATGCTTGATTTGCGATCTGAGGCACCCGGATCGCAAATCAAAGTTCAAAAGTCACAAATCACAAATGTTCCTTGAGCAACTCCTTGAGCTTCTTACGGCCCTGAAACACGTGCCACTTCACCGCCTCGACGCTGCATCCCAGCGCCTCGGCCACGTCCTTCTGCGGCATCTGCTGGATTGCGAACAGCACGATGGCCAGTCGCTGCTTCTCCGGCAGCTCATTCAACGCCTCCTGGAGCCGCTTGCCCATCTCCCGGCTTTCCAGCGCATGCGCCGGATCATCATCCCGGCTCATCCATTCGCTGGAGCCTCCCGCGGCGGGGTCAACCTGCTGAGCATCGGTCGGCCCCAGCAGATCATCCAGCGGGAGCTGCGAACGGACCTTTCGGCTGCGGCGATAGTTCAGCGACAGGTTTGAGACGATCCGCATCAGCCAGCCGCCGAACGCCTCGGGCTTCTGGAGGCTGGCCAGACTTGTGTAGGCCTTGAGGAACGAATCCTGCGTAACCTCCAGGGCGTCCTGCATGTTCCCAAGGAGCCGGAAGCTGACGGCGGCGGCCTGACGTTGATATCGACGGATCAGCACGTCGAAGGCGTCGCGTTGCCCGGCAAGCACCTGCCGCACGAGCAGCCCGTCGGACGGTTGCCCCGGTTGCTCGCGGTGCGACGGCCCGGTTGCTCGCTCGCTCGCCTTGGGCTCCATGGGATTGGACACTCTAACTCTAGGGTCGTTAGAGGGATGGCCGTTGTTTCTACCGCAGTCCCCGACCGGCAGGCGTTTGCGGCAGTGCGCGGCCGACTTGGCAACCGCGCCCTGCTCCGATAATCCTCTTACCTCACAAGGCTTAGCAGCTCCCGGCAGTACTCCGCCACCGCCTGCCCAATCAACTCGGGACTCTTTGAGGCATGTTCCTTGATCCGACGGACCACCGCGCTGCCCACGATCGCTCCGTCGGCCAGTTCCGATAACTGTTTGACGTGCTCGGCCCGGGAGATGCCGAAGCCGACGCACACGGGACGGTCCGTCAGACTCTTGAGCTGTCGGACGTTCTCCCGCAGGTCCGCCGCAAGCTGCTGCCGCTCGCCGGTGATGCCCGCCACCGACAGGTAATACACGAACCCGCTGCACATCGCCGCGATCTGCGCCCGCCGCTGCGGCGGTGTCGTCGGCGCCACCAGCAGGATCGTGTCCAATCCCGCCGAACGAACCTGATCGCACACGCCCTGCGCCTCGGGCGGCGGCAGGTCGGGCAGAATCACCCCATCAAATCCCGCCAGCTTCGCATTGCTCAGGAACCGCGCCAGGCCATAGCGGAAGACGATGCTGTAGCTGACCATCGCCACCAGCGGGATCGAGACGCTCTGCCGCGCCCGACCGATGGTCGTGAAGACCTCGTTCAGCTTCAGCTTGCGCGACAGCGCCGCGGTGAATGCTTCCTGAATCACCGGCCCGTCTGCAATCGGATCCGAGAACGGGATGCCGACCTCGATCACGTTGGCTCCGGCGCGCTGCAACGCCGGCAATAGCGCCTCGGTCGTGGCCAGGTCCGGGTACCCCGCCGGCACGAAGGGCATCAAGCCGATTTGCCCCCGGGCGCGCAATTCCGCAAACGTCTGGTGAATCGTGATACGTGTCTGCGGCGGCTGAGGCTGGGAGGCGGGTGTCATCGTGGAAGTCATTGGCTGGCTGCCGGATCCAAAGCCCGGATGATAGGTGCCCCCGCACCGCGGTTCAAGATTTCCTTCTGCACGTGCTGATCCGGGGGATACAATGGCCCGCGATGAAATACTACTACGGCGAATACGACGGCTCGGAGTTCCCCACGCAGGATAAGCTGTTCAGCTTCGACCAGCTCATGCAGTTCATCATGCAGCATGGGGAACAGGCGCTGAAGGCGATTCAGCAGATGCTCAACGACCCGGACAAGCCCGAGCAATCTGAGATGCTCGAGCAACTGCTCCAGGAAGGCATGTTCGACAAGGACGGCAAGGGCAAACTCCGACTCACCCCGCGCGCCATCAGCCGCATGCAGCGCAAGGCCCTGCTGGAGGTTTTCGCCAATCTCCGTCAGGGACAACGTGAAGGCCACGAAAAGATCACCGCCGGCCTGGGCGGCGAACGCATCGAGGGCACCAAGCCCTATGAGTATGGCGACCCGGTGAGCGAGCTGGATCTGCACCAGACCCTTCGCAACGCGCTGGCGCGCCACGGGCTGCCGGACCGCTCGCAACTCCAGGACTGCAAGTCAAAGATCCGATTCGACGAGCACGACTTCGAGCTTCACCTGCACGAGGGCACCACCAGTTGCTCGACGGTCGTGCTGCTGGACATGTCCGGGTCGATGATGCGCTATGGTCGATTCCTGGCCGCCAAGAAAGTCGCGATGGCGATGCAGGCGCTGGTCCGCGGGCGGTTTCCGCAGGATTCTCTGGACTTCGTCGGGTTCTACTCCGGCGCGTCGAAGATCCCGGAGATCATGCTTCCGCTGGCGATGCCCAAACCGGTCACCATCTACGATTACCAGGTTCGCCTGCGCGTGCCGATCCACCAGCTCGACAAGGCCCCGCAGCACTTCACCAACCTGCACATGGGGCTACAGCTCGCCCGGCGAATCCTTCAGAAACGCACCAGCGAGAACAAGCAGATCTTCATCGTCACCGACGGGCAGCCCACCGCTCATGTCGAGGGCGATTTCGTCTACCTGCTGTATCCGCCGGACAAACGCAGCACCATCGCAACACTCAAAGAAGCGGTGCTGGCGGTTCGCGAGGGATGCCGCATCTCCACTTTCGCGCTGATCGAGGACTACTGGGGCATGGATTGGGTCGGCTTTGTCGATCAACTCACGAAGCTGACCAGGGGCGTCGCCTTCTATACCAGCAGCTCCGAACTGGCCTCGTGCATCATGGAAAGCTACCTGAGCGGGCGAAAGAAGAAGGCCTACCTCGCCTGACCAACGGTGCGCCAGGCGACGGTGCGCATTATTGGCGATGCCCTGCCCGACGGGACAGACACTTCAAGTCCGGGTCTGTCTCATCGAGGCAGGGCATCACCATGAGTGCGATGCAGCGGATGCCGAAGGGGGTCGGCGGCCAAAGCGCTAGCGCTTGATCCTCGCGCTGCCGCCGCCAGCGATGTGCAGCAGCTCTTCCAGCGTGATCTGGCTGGTATCGCCCATCGTGCTCATCAGCAGCGCGCCATGAGCCACGCCCAGATTGACGCATTCCTGTGGCGTTTTGCCCGTGAGGAAGCCGTAGATGAACCCGCTGGCGAAGCCGTCGCCGCCGCCGACCCGGTCCTCGATCTCCAGGTTCTCATACTTCGGACCGTCGTAGAACTGGCCTTCGGTCCACATGATCGCCGACCAGTCATTCACCGTCGCGGTTTTCACGCCCCGCAGCGTCGTGCCCACCACCTTGATGTTCTTGAAATCCTTCACCACCCGCTCAACCATTTTCTTGAACGGGCCGACGTCCAGGCTGCCGGCCTTCTCCACGTCCACGCCCTCGGCCTCGTAGCCGAGCACTTTCTGGAAGTCCTCTTCATTGCCGATCAGGCAGTCGATGTACGGCACCAGCGGCTTGGTGGTAGCGATCGCTTCCTGGCTGGTCCACAGCTTGGAACGGAAGTTCAGGTCGTAAGAAACGATCGTTCCGGCCTCGTGCGCGGCCTTGACGGCTTCGGCGACGACCTGGCGCGTATTCTCACTGAGTGCGGCGAAGATTCCGCCGGTGTGCAGCCATCGCACGCCGTCCTGCTTGAAAAGCTTGTTCCAGTTGATTTCTCCGGGCTTGATGCCTGCGGTGGCGGAGTGCCCGCGGTCGTAGAGCGTAACGCTGGCGCGCTTGGAAACGCCGACTTCGGTGAAATTCAGCCCGATTCGGTCCTTCTTGCCCACCCCGTCGTACTTGCGCTCCACCACATAGCTGACGTCCATGCCCACCGCACGCGCATGATTGCGGATGATCGCGCCCATCGGCGAGCTGTTCAGCCCGCCGATCCACCCCGTCCGCAGCCCCAGCCGCGACAGCGCGTACGCCACGTTGTACTCCCCGCCCCCCACCCATACTTCCAGCACCGGAGAAAACTCGATTCGCCCGTGCTGCGGCGGCGAAAGACGGATCATGCACTCCCCCAGTGAAACCAGATCAAACCTGCATTCTTTGGCGTCTCGTATCTTCATATCAAGCTCCTGTTGATTCTCCGCCACAGGGCCAGCGGAAACGCAGAACGCTTCCACCTGCTTCATTCACTGAGCCTTCTGCGTGTCCTGCGCGACTCTGTGACCGGCTGCCTCTGTATCATCAACTCACCCGACCCCGCGCATCCACGGGCAGGCGGCGCAGGGTTGTTTCATTCTCGTCCTTCAGCCACACCGCATCATGCAGGTTGATGCACGGGCAGATGTGGTTGGGGATCACGGTTACCCGCTGGCCAAGCTTCGGCCGGCGGTCGCATCGCGAGGCATCGACCTCGCCATGCTCCTCGCTCAGCCGCGTGATCTTCGCCTGCGCGTATTCCACAATGTGGCCGAAACCGCTGTCAGGATCTTTCCAGTTGCGGTCACTGGTAAGCGCCTTGCTCCCGGCGTCGATGACGAACTTGCCCGGCACGGCGTCGCTGACCACCGTGCACACCACGCGGGCGGCACAATCCTCAACCCCACAGTACCCGCCACGCATGTAATTCGTGTCGTTGTAGATGTACGTCCCGGGGCGAATTTCCGTGAGCTGTGGAATCAGGTGCGACTGGCAGGCCGTCGGCGTCGATCCTCCGGAGACGATTTTCGTCTCCAATCCCGCGCGATGCCATTGCTCGATCGTGTGGATCAGAAGCTGGCTGATGCCGCGCAGAACGTCGCCCTGCTGGTCGGCCGGTTCGTGAACGTGGCCGGGATAGATCATGATGCCATCCAGCCGCAGGCCTGGCGTGCGGCTGACGTGCCGCGCCAATTGCGTCGCCGCCTCTGGCGACTGCACCCCCGTGCGATGAAAGCCAACATCCAGATCAACCAGGATCCCGATCTGGCTGTTGTACCGGCGGGCGTGTTCGGCGATGACATCGGCGGCGAAGGTCGAATCGACCGCCACCCGCACCATCGTGCCATCGGCCGCAAGCTCCGCCAGACGCCGGCAGCGCGCCGCGTCCAGCGCCGGATACGCCACCAGAACGTCCTGGCTGGCCTGTCGCATCACTTCCGCTTCCCCGGCCTTGGCGACGGTAAGCCCGATCGCGCCAGCCTGCATCTGAAGCTGCGCCATGAACAACGACTTGTGCGTCTTGGTATGTGGCCGCAGCCCCAGCCCCTGCCGCCGACAGTACTCCGCCAGCCGAGCAATATTCCGTCGCACCGTCGGCAGATCGATGACCACCGCCGGCGTGGGAACAGACTCGAGCGTGTACGCTGGCTGGCTCATGGCGAGTGTGACAGCCCAACTTCCCGACAGTCGTCGAGCTTACAGCAGACCGACGATTCCACTGACGTGAATGTAGGTTTCGCCCAAGGGAATGCAAGGGCATCTCAGGGTGGCTTGAGCCCCGCATCGGTGAAGATCGCTGCGCCGCGGAAAGAGGCGACATCGCCCAGCTCGCGCGCGATCCGCAGAACCTCGTTCCACTTGGCCATCCGCTCGCCTCGCGCGAACGAGCCGACCTTGAGCTGGCCTGCATCCGTCGCCACCGCCAGATGCGAAATGAACGCATCCTCCGTCTCCCCCGACCGCGCCGAGACGATTGGCAGCATCCCGCTCGACTGCGCCAGCCGGATCGCCTGCATCGTCTCCGTCACCGTCCCTACCTGATTCAGCTTGATGAGCACCGAGTTGGCCAGCTTCTGCTCGATGCCCATCCGAATTCGCTCAAGATTGGTGACGAACAGGTCGTCGCCGACAAGCTGGATCCTGTCCCGCAGCATCTGCGCGATGATGTGCCATCCATCCAGATCGACGTCGGCCATGGGGTCTTCGATCGAAATGATCGGATATCGCTGGCACCACTGATCCAGCATCTTGGCCAACTGCTCGGACGTGAGGCTTTGCCGATCCAGGTCGAATCGGTATCGGTTCGTTTGCTCGTCGTACAGATCACTGGCGGCGATGTCCAGCGACAGCGCCACCTCGCGCCCCGGTGCGTAACCCGCCGCCTCGATCGCGCGGACGGCCAGCTCCAGCGGCGCCTCGTTGCTGTCGAACTGTGGCCAGTAGCCGCCCTCGTCGGCCACGCCGAATCGCAGGTTCTGCCGGGCCAGCAGCTCTCCGGCGGCGCGATAGACATTGCAGGTCATCTCCAGCGTCTGCGCGTAGGATGTGGCCCCGACGGCAATCAGCAGGTAGTCCTGCACATCGGTTCGCCAGTTCGCGTGCGCCCCGCCGCCGATGAGCTGGATCTCGGGCAGGGGCAGCAGCGTTCCCCGGCCAAGATGTCGGAACAGCGGCACGCCGCGCGCCCGTGCCGCGGCGCTTGCTGTCGCCATCGACACCCCCAGGATCGCGTTGGCCCCCAGCCGCGACTTGTTGGGCGTGCCATCAAGCTCGATCAGCCGCCGGTCGATACCCGCCTGGTCCGATGCATCCGCGCCCAGCAGCGCCGGCGCGATGATCGTGCGGACGTTTTCAATTGCGCGAAAGACCGACCTGCCGCCGAACTTCGACGCATCACCATCGCGAAGCTCCAGCGCCTCGAACTGCCCCGTGGATGCTCCCGACGGCACCAGCCCATGCCCGACGCTGCCGTCTTCAAGGCGCACCACCGCCTCGAGCGTCGGATTCCCGCGCGAATCGAAGATCTGGAAGGCATCGATCGATCGGATCCTCATCGACGCAACCCCGTATCGCACAAGCGGGTGAAGTAACGCTGCACAACGTCATCAAATGCCCCCACCGGCCGCGCGATCAGCTCGCGCGCCAGATCCCTGAGCCACTGCCGTTGGTTCTCATCAGTCAGATACTCGACCGGCGACTTGCCGTCGAGCCTGGCCAGCAGGAGCATCGGAACCAGCCGCGCCAGACGATGCTGAAACTGCTGTATCGCCGCATCGTCGTCGCGGGAGGTTGCGTAACTGGACATGAACCGATCGATCGACTGTCGCAGCTCGTCAAGGTGTCGCCCGTGGTACAACGCCTTGAGACAAAGGTGAGTCACCAGAAAGGCTCCATCGAACGCCGGATCACCATACCAGGCGACTTCGCAATCCAGCAGCACCATCCGTGGCCCGCCGATGAGCATGTTCTTGGGGCTGAAATCGCCGTGAACCAGCGCCTCATGCGTCTGGCCCAGCCGCTGCGCCTCGGCGTCGATGACGGGTTGAAGGTCCGGATGCCGCCGGGCGGTCGTCAGCAGATACGGCTCGATTCGCAGCTCGTGGAAATTGCGGTCGGTGGCGAAGGTGCGTTCGGCGTGCGGATCGCCGGCCGAGCGCGCGTGGATCGTTCCCAGTATGCTTCCCGCCATCGCCGCGTGCCTCGGATCGATTCGGCCGTGCATCAGCAGCGTCTTCCAGTTCGCGAAACGCTGATCGTCCAGCCACTCCATCGCGAAATAGGCGTGCTGCTGGCTGCCGGCGATCAGTCGGGGCATCGCATCAGGCAGAAACGCACTCACGTATCGGATGAAGTTCTGCTCGGAGATGTTCCGCCCGACATCCGCGCGCCAGTCATCCTTCACTCTGAGCCGGGCCAAGGCGCGCTTCACGACGAACCTGCGCTGTGGCGTGTGGCCTCCGCCACTCTCGACATCGCTGACAAGATAGATATCGCTGGATACGCCCCCCGCCAGCGGCACGAGCGTCGCTCGCGGACTGGTCAGCCCGTCGGCCACCAACTGCCGCAAAAACTCGCCGTGGATTTGCTGCTGCTCGGACATCGCGCATCGATCATCCCCGCCGCCAGTCGTTTGGCAACCGCGGCGCGGGGCCAGCCCGATGTCACGGGCGTCCCGCCCGTGCGGGCGATCGGCCCAGGGGCAGGGCGCCCGTCACACCGAGCTGCACAATGGTAACACCCCATGCGCCCGAAGCATCAGGCGGCGCGTTGTTCGAGCATTCGGTGAGATTCCAGTGCGCGATCGAAGTCGGCAAAGTCCAGTGTGACAAACAGCGGCACCAGTTCCGGATCGAACTGCGTGCCGGCGCCGGCGCGAATCTCCTCCAGCACCCGCCGCCTCGGCAGCGCCGGACGGTACGAGCGCGTGGAGCTCATCGCGTCGAACGTGTCGGCCAGCGCCAGCACCCGCGCGATCAGGGGGATCTTCTGCCCCGCCAGTTGATGCGGATATCCGCCGCCATCCCATCGCTCGTGATGCCACAGCACCCCGGGCAGCACCCCGGCCAGCGCGGGGATGTCCTTGAGGATTCGGTGCCCGATCTCGGGGTGTCGCTTGATCTGGGCGAACTCGTCTGCGGTGAGCCTTCCGGGCTTGCACAGCACCGCCTCCGGCACGCCGATCTTGCCCACGTCATGGACCATGCCGGCGATGCGATACTCCTCGATGAGCCTGCGATCCAGGTTGATCGCCGCCGCCAGTTTCGACGCCAGAAGTCCGACCCTCTCGGAGTGGCCGGCGGTGTAGCGGTCCTTGGCATCGATCGAGGCGGTCAGAGCCCGCAGCGTGCCGAAGAACATCTCGCGCTGCTCGGCGAATCGCGCCAGGTTCTCGTGGAACACGCCCAGGAAATCCGCCGTAGCGTCCAGAAACTGCATCTCGACGCTGGACAGCTCCGGGTCCGGGCCGAGCTTGTTGCCGGCCAGCAGAACGCCAATCACCTGCCCATCGTGGGTGATCGGCTCGGCCAGGACTTCGGCACCGGTGGCGGCGGCCAGCGCATTGTCGTCGGGGCGCAGCAGCTTCTTCCAGCCTGCTTCGGTTTGCTGCTGTAGCAGTGGATCGGACAGCAGGCGAATCTGCTCGGGATCGCACGGGGGCTGGCCGGCGATCAGCGTCCGCCCACTCAGCTCGCGCACGCTGCGGCTGTGCTGGCTGAAGCGGATCGCCAGCCAACTGAACGGCAACACCTCCTGAAGCTGCTGGCCGATGCTCTGCACGGCCTGCGCCGCGTCGCTGACGCAGTTGATCAGCCGCGCCATCCGATACAGCAGATGCGTCTCCTCATACGCCTGCCCGAGCTTTTCGCTGAACTGATCGATGGTGCGACCGTCGCGCTCGGATCGCTCCAGATCCTCGCAGAACCAGCGGAGCGTGCGGTGCAGCCGGGGAATGTCGGCGGCGCGATACACGACCGTGTCCGCGGGCAACGCCGCGGCGTCGCTGGTGAAAACCATCGCCAGGAACAGTGCGGCACGGCGGATACCCTGACGCTGTTCCAGCGGCAGCAGCCATTGCCCCGGCAACGATTCGATGGGTGGCAGCTCAACGCCGACGGTTCGGGACTCGCTCAGCAGACCCGCCACCAGCTCGATGCGCTGGCGCACCGGCGCCGAGCACAGCCACTGCCGCAACCCCGGCCCCAGCCGCGACTGCCGCGGCTCGGCCAGCACTCTGCCGCCCGCGTCGCAGTGCCACAGCGCAATGCCCAGCTCCGCGCAGCGCCGCGACAGCGGTTCGTACACGGCCGGCGAACGATCTGAGACCGACAGTTCCGTCATGCGGCGGAGGCTCCGGAGGCAGGCAACGACGCCAGCACATCTCCCACACGTGCCAGCAGTTCCTTGATGCTGAACGGCTTGGACAGGAGGAAGCGGATGTTGGTGGCGGCAAGCTGGGCCGCCGAGAGGTGGTGTCCGCGGGCCGTCAGCATGATCGCCGGTACGCCTGCCGTCCGCGCATCCTGCTTCAGCCTCACGCACATCTCATAACCGCTCATCACCGGCATCTGGTAGTCGGTGACGATCAGGTCCGGGGGACTGGCCACGGCCAGCGCCAGCGCTTCCTCGCCATCGCAGGCGATCAGAACCTCATACCCCTGCTGGCGCAGTTTCCCCGCCACAACCGTGGTCACGTAACTCTCGTCGTCGGCGACAATAATCCGGCCCGCGGACATGTTCCTCCGCTCCAATCCCGTTTGCGTTCCCAACCCCGCTCCACACCGCTAGCATCGACCAAGCCGCCGCACAGGTTCAGCGCCAAACCGCTGAAAACCGGCTGATCAACTCCAAAGCAGTCAACGTTATCGGCCCAGCCTGCCTCCTGGATCACCTGGGCAGGAAACGGATTGGCTCGTAGTCCAGCCCCAGCCACGCCAGCAGCAGGTTCACCCCCAGCCAGAATCCCGCCGCCAGCGCCTCGCCGAAGATCAGCCCGATAAACACCGGCTTGGATCGCTGGAACAGCCGTGCCCCGCCGAAGCGCAGGATCAGCACCTTGGCCAGCCATCCGAGCATCAGGCTGAACCAGGCCAGTTGCATGAACTGGGCGGTGCTGGCGACGTAGCCGACGGGGACGAATGGCCACCACGGCCACCGCCAGGCCGCCACCTGAAGCCCCGCCGTTATCCCCAGCCCCAATCCGAAGTGAACCAGCGGGTCGTGCGTCTTGGGCGGGAAGCGCTTTTCGGCCCAGCGGGTCATCGGATCCACCAGCTCCTCGCGCGGCAGCACGTACAGCCCGTGGCTGTTGATGCTCACTTCCTCGGCGTTTCGGGAGTGCGAGATCGGCGTGGCGTAGCTGTAATAACACCACAGCGACGACCAGGTGGCGACGAAAAAGCCCAGCAGCAGCGTCCAGACGATGACCAGCGCCAGACCCGTCCGCTCGCGGCGCTCATCCCCGCCGGCCAGATCAACATTGCGCATCCCGTGCAGCGTGTAGGCCAGCAGGCTCTCGCGCGTCGTATTGGCGCCGTTGATCGTGAACACGCCGGTGAAGAACATGTCGCGCCCGCTCAGCGCGGTGGCGGGCAGGTTGGTGCTGAACTGCATCATCGTGGTGACCGAGCGAATGAAGGGCATGCCGGTCTCGGCGACAATGCGCGCGGTGACGATGTGCGGCAGCAGCAGGAAAAAGATGATCAGCGCCGCGACCCACAGGCTGACCTGCATCAGCAACAGCCAGGCGAACATGACCAGCACGCCCGCGATGGCGATGAACACCGCCCCGCGGTGGCGCGTCGAGGCGCCGCGAAGACGGCCGCTGGCGTCGGAAAGGCCAAACGCGTTGCGGAGCACGCCCGCCCAGTACAGCCGGCCAACCCATATGATCCCGATCAGGTACACGATCGCCGATCCCAGGTGCTGATCTCGCCAGGCGGCGGTGGTCACGTCCGACTGCATCCGCCAGCGCATGTACGTGCCGACGAGCTGCATGATCAGGTAGATCGACCACATGCTGAAAGCGGTGCGCGCCTGGATGAAGTACACCACGCCCAGAAACGTGAAAAACAGCGACGCCCGTTTGATGTGCGCCGGCAGATAGCTCCAGGGCGGCTGCGACATGACTCCCGACAGGTCGTACTCCAGCGGGATTTGCGGGAACTTCTTGGGCCAGTAGTCGTGCAGCGATCCGACGCTTTGGATAAGGAACACCGCCGCCAGCGCGATCCAGAATGATCGGCTGCGGAAAAGCGAATTGAGGCAGCGTCCCGGCTCGGGCTGTTCGATCAGCGAGAACTGAAGTTGCGCCAGCGGAAACGCCAGGCGCTCGTTCACGCCCCACTGCTGTCGCACCAGCCACGCCAGCGACACCAGGGTTGCGAACAGGGCGGCGATGAACACCCCCCATCCCAGCAGAGGCAGTACCCACGCCCCGTAGGGTATGGCCCGCCCCGGCTCCAGGCGGGTGTAAAAAAAATGCACGATGTCGCTGTTGCGGCCTTCGGGAATGCTTTCCACGGGAAACAGCCACCCCGGCAGGTGCAGATTCACGAACGCATTCCAGAAGACCTGATTCGACTTGCCGTGCTGAAACGGCGCCACCAGCAGGGGAAGGAACGATCGCAGCCAGCCCTGTCCCGGCAGGCTGCACGCCACCAGCGTCATCAGCAGGATGACCGCCAGCTCCGGCGTTTGCAGCGCCTGCCGCGGAACGAAGCGATACAGCAGCGCGTTGAAAACGACCACCAGCAGAAAGAAGCTGACGACCATCACCACCGGCAGATAGCTGCCGACCAGGAAGCTGTTGGCCACGACGTAGTCGTTGACCGGCGACAGCCCGCAGACCAGCACGGCCAGCAGCGATCCGACCAGCACGCTCCGCCAGGTGACGGCCCGCCGCAGCGGCTGCGCGCGCCCGGCCAGCGGCTCGAGCCGAGCCTGATCCGGGCCAGTTCTTGAGTCTGCCACATCCACAGCCATCAGCGTAGGTTCTCCGCCAGCCACCGCGGCGGGGCAATCATACAGCCTGATCGGCGGCAGCAAAGCCGCCGTCGCGCTGTCCGTGACAGAAGCCGGGGTTGTCCTGCTCGAATGATCGCGCCGATCCTCACGTTGACACCCATCCGGCACGAGTCTAGCCTGAACCGGATGGTGCGTTTCACCCGTCATGGGTTTCGTGAGATGCTGATCGGCTCGCTGGTGCTGATCGTGGTGGCGATCGGGCTGGGGTGGGCGTGGTGGCCGCTGGCGCTGGTGGTGCTTCCGGTGCTGGTCTGGCTGTTCGCGTTCTTCCGCGACCCGGAGCGGGTGGTGCCGGCGGACCAGCACGTGATGGTCAGCCCGGCCGATGGCAGGGTCTCGGACATCGTCGAGTTGCCGCATTACGAGCTGTTGGGCGGCCCGTGCGTGCGGGTGGGGATTTTCCTGTCCGTGTTCAACGTGCACATCAATCGCGCCCCCTGCGACGGGCGGGTTGTGGAGGTGATCTACAAACGCGGCAAGTTCCTCAGTGCCCTCAAGCATGCTCAGGCATCGGAGCAGAACGAATCGAACACGATCGTGCTGGCCGAGCCCGCAGGCGAGCGACGCATCGCCGTGGTCAAGCAGATTGTCGGTCTGATCGCCAGGCGAATCGTGTTCACGGCGCAGCGGGGCGACATGCTGGTGCGCGGACAGCGCATCGGGATGATCAAGTTCGGCAGCCGCACCGAGCTGTACATCGCCAAATGGCTGGAGCCGACGATTACCGTCAAGGTCGGGCAGACGGTTCGCGGTGCGGCGGACGTGATCGCGACGCTGGGCCAGCCGATTCGTGGACAGGTCAGGCAGCTCGACGACGAGGAGTTCGAGCCGCTGGTCGGGCGCGAGACGCCCGCCTGAGGCGCGGCTGCCAGGACAGGTCGCCAGGCACCGAAGCGGCAAGGGAAGGTGGAGCAGCAGAGTGATCCAGGATGAATCAGGACCGGCACAATCCTTCCACACTGTCCGCGGCTGGCGCCGACGCGCGGAAGTCTGACCCTCACCGCGCGCACCGCCGCCGGCGATTTCGCCGCCACGGACGACGAGCCTACATCCGCTCGGTCTATTTTCTGCCGAGCCTGGCGACGCTGGGTAACGCGATCTGCGGTTTTGCCGCCTGTTACGTCGCCGCTTTTGACGCCAGCAACGTCGGCAACGATCCCTGGGCCAAGGCGCTGCTGGCCAACAAGTTCCTGGTCGCGGCGTACCTGCTGATCCTGGCGATGGTCTTCGACGCGCTGGACGGACGATTGGCGCGATTCACACGACACACCACCGATTTCGGGGGGCAACTGGACAGCCTGGCGGATGTGGTCAGCTTCGGCGCCGCGCCGGCGTTCATCGCGCTGCTGCTATTCAAGGCCCAGGGGCCTGAAGACCTGCGGCTGTTCCTGACCCGGCTGATCTGGGCCATCGGCGCGCTGTACTTCTCCTGCGCGGCGATCCGCCTGGCGCGGTTCAACGTCTCCAACGAACACGGCGAACAGCACCACTTCAGCTTCCTGGGGCTGCCCAGTCCCGGCGCGGCCGGCGCGGTCGTGGGCGTGATCCTCATGCAGCAGGACCTGCAACGCGAGGGGCTGGAGCAACTGGCCTTCGTGTGCGTGATCCTCCTGCCGATCGTCGTGCTGATCACCGGATTGCTGATGATCAGCAATTTCCGCTATCCGCACATCGTCAACCGCTGGCTGCGCGGCAGACGCTCGATCGGCAGGCTCATCGCCGCAGTCGGACTGCTTCTGCTGATCGTGCTGGCCCACCGATACGTGATTGGGATTGGCACGCTGGCGTACGCACTGTGGGGGCCGGTGAGCTGGGCGTGGCTGCGCATCAGACCCCGGGCGATCGGCGGCGCTGCAACATCGCCCGCGCCCGATGCGGCCTCGCCCCACGCGGGCTTGCCTGAATCCTCCCCAGGCCGATAATCCCACCCCGACCATGCCCGAATCTTCGCCCAGCACCGTCGTAACCCGATTCGCGCCTTCGCCGACCGGTTATCTTCACGTCGGCGGAGCCAGAACCGCACTGTACAACTGGCTGCTGGCCCGGCACGCCGGCGGAAAGTTCCTGCTGCGAATCGAGGATACCGACCTGGCCCGCAGCACCGAACAGGCCACGGCCCAGCTTCTGGAGGATCTGCGCTGGCTGGGCTTGCTGTGGGACAATCAGGAGCTGATCTTTCAGTCCCGCCGAACCCACATCTACAACCGCGTCATCGACGAGCTGATCGCGAAGGACATGGCCTATCGCGCCTACGAGACGCCCGAGGAGCTGGAGGCGATGCGCCGCGAAGCCGAGAGCCGCAAGCAGTCGTTTGTCTATCGCCGCCCCAGGCTCAGCCCCGAGCAGATTCGCGCCTACGAAGCCCAGGGCCGCCCGCACGTCGTCCGCTTCGCCATGCCCGTCAGGGACTACAGCTTTGAAGACAAGATCCTGGGACGCATCGACCTGCCGGCCAGCCAGGTGCAGGATTTTGTGATCCGCAAGGCCGACGGGATGCCCACTTATCACCTGGCGGTGGTGGTGGACGACGCGGCGATGGGGATCACGCACGTGATCCGCGGACAGGAACATACGCTGAACACGTTCCTGCATATCGCGCTTCAGGAGGCGCTGGGGTATCCGCGCCCGATCTACGCGCATCTGCCGGTCATCCTCAACAAGGAAGACGGCAAGAAGATGGGCAAACGCGACCGCGACCGCAAAATCCGCCAGCAGACACGCAACTGGCTCAGGAGCACGGGCAAGTCGGTCCAGGACCTGTCCGCCGCCTGCGGTCTGGAGGTCGGGCGACTCAACACCTGGCTGCAAGATGAACAGAGCCAGCTCGATCTGGACGAGCAGAAGCGCGTCATGCAGGTCATCGGGCTGAAGGAGTCGGACCTTCCCGAGATCCTCGTCCACGACTTTCGCAAAAACGGCTATCTGCCCGAGGCGCTGCTGAACTTTTTGGCGCTTCTGGGCTGGAACCCCGGCGGCGATCGCGAGCGCATGAGCCTTCAGGAAATGATCCAGTTGTTCAGCCTGGAACAGGTCCACAAGGCTCCGGCACGGTTCGATCGTCAGAAGCTGCTGGCCTTCAACACCGAGGCCGTCGCCAACGCCTCGCCGCAGCGACTTGTGGCGGCGATGCGCGACTACCTGAGCGTCAACCCCGATTCCCCCCTGAATCAGGCAACCGATGAGCAGCTCGCCACCATCCTGGCGATGAAAAAAGGCTTCCGCGTGCTGCGCGAGGTGGACCAGGCCAGTCGCTTCCTGCTGCTCAGTGATGAGCAGATCGTCTACGACCCGCAGGCGGTGGAGAAGGTGCTCAAGCAGCAGAATGGCCTTCAGGTGCTGCGCGACATCGAACCGCTTCTGAGCGCGTTGACGGACTGGACCCATCAGAGCCTGGAAGCCGCCGTCAATGCATACTGCCAGGAAAAGCAGCTCGGGCTGGCGAAGGTGGCGCAGCCGATTCGCGTGGCGGTTAGCGGCGGGACGGTCAGCCCCCCGATCTTTCAGAGCCTGGAGTTTCTCGGCAAGCAGCGCACCCTGGCGCGCATCCGCCGCGCAATCGCCATAGCCCAGTCATAGTCCGTGCTCAGGCCTATCGGAGACTGACCTGCGGCGATTGGGCCGGCGGCGTGCGCGGACGGTACGCCTGGGGAATCACAATCAGCACCTGCTCCACCCGCTCCGTCGGCGTGTTGCGGATGAGGAAGCAGCCCCCCACGCTGGTCGGACGGAGGATCGCATTCTGCGACGGCGCGACCACCAGAAAACGGTCCCGCGAAAGGTCCACCCGGAAGTTCAAGTCGTACAACATCTCGGGGCTGACGAATTGAAGCTCGTAGGCGTCATTGAGCTTCGTGAACTGAACCCGCTTGCGCGTCGTCCGCACCATCGGGCACAGCTTCAATCGCAGGTATCCGGGCTTGCGCGGCGCCGGCTGGAAGGATAGATTGATCGCGTTCTCGCACCGGTCATAGCTGCGCCCCACGGCAACATTGCGCGCGTCAAAATGGAAAACGACCTGCTCAGGCAGATCGGCATTCATGATCACTTCGGCGTCGCGCGCCTCCGGGCCGGCGATGTTCAGCCGCTGCGCCGGCGTGGCTTCGTCCAGAAAACGCGCCAGATGCTGGATCTCGCCGATCGCAGCCACCCCCACCCGAATGCCGTTTTTGTCCAGCAGCTCGGCGGTGGGCACGTCGAAGACCTGCTCGTCGATTCGTTTCCAGAACTGCTCGTTGCCGGAAATCGCGCCGTGCGGAACGCTCAGCACGAACAGCTCGATATTGAAGCGCAGCGGATCGGGCGGTGAAGCATCCAGGCCGGGCGAGCTGCCGCCCGCCGCCTGCCCCGGCGGCTGGGTAATGGCGATCACGGGCTTGCGCTCGCGCGATGCGCCGCCGGTCGGCTGCCGCGGCGAACACCCCGCCAGCCACGCGATGGCCTGTAGACCAACCAGCGCCACCGCCACCCGGAATCGATCGACGCCTTTCATCGCTGTAAACCTGTCACGCGGCGCGGGCGGCCAGGATCGTCTGAATCACCAGGTCCAGCCCGCGATCGAATTCGTGCTCCGGTATATTGATCGGCGGGGCCAGGCGAATCACTTTCTGCGCCGTCAGGTTCAGGATGATACCCCGTTCCAGGCCCTTCTCGACGATTTTTTCCGGCGGGCGGGTCAATTCGATGCCCAGCATCAGGCCCTTTCCCCGGACTTCAGCCACCTCCGAGGCCAGTTTCGGCTCGTTCCGCAGCCGCGCGATCGCGCGCTGGCCCATCGCCGCGGCGTGATCCAGCAGATTCTCCTGCTCGATCACGTCGAAAACCGTCGTGGCCACCCTCATGCAGATCGGGTTTCCGCCAAGTGTGCAGCCATGCTTGCCCGGCGTCATCAGGGCGGCCAGCTCCGGTTTGGCGAACATCACGCCCACGGGCAGCCCCCCGCCGATCGCCTTGCCCAGCGTCAGGATATCTGGCTGGATCGGATGGCCCGAAGCATCGGTCAGGTGCTGGTATCCGAACCACTTGCCGGTTCGTCCGCAGCCGGTCCAGACCTCATCGAAAATCAGCGTCAGCCCGTGCTCGGTGCACAATTCACGCACGCGCTGAACGTATCCGGGCGGATGCAGGTTGATTCCGCCTTCGCCCTGGATTGGCTCGAGGATCACACCGCAGGTTTCGCTGTCGATCGCCTGCGCCAGCGCGTCGATGTCGCCGAATTCGACGCGCACAAACCCGGGCACCTCGGGTCCGAACCCCTCGCGCACCTTTGGGTTGCCCGTCGCCGCGATCATCGCCAGCGTGCGTCCGTGAAAGCTTTTGTTCAGGGAGATGATCTTCCAGCGGTTGTTGGGACTGCCGCGCAGCCGAGCCAGCTTGCACGCCGCCTCGTTGGCCTCGGCGCCGCTGTGGCAGAAAAACGCCTGTCCGCCAAACGCGGTGCGGTTCAACCGCTCGGCCAGCTCCACCTGCGGCTCGGTGTGAAACGTATTGCCGACATGCCAGAGCCGATTGGCCTGTTCGGTGGCGGCGGCAACCAGAGCCGGATGGACATGCCCCAGAATCGCCCCGCCGAAACCGGCAAACAGGTCCAGATAGCGCTTGCCGTCGGTGTCCCAGACCCAGCAGCCCTGGCCGCGCGCCATCACCACCGGCTGTCTGGCGTAGTTGGGGATCAGCACCTTGCGGGCGCGCTCCAGAACCTGCTGCGTATAAGACATCGATTGCGTGGCCTGTTCAGACATCTGGGACATCGGGCAATTTCCTCTCTTGAAGCGTACACAATATGCTGTCGGGCACAGGAGAAACAAGTCATGTCCGAACAGGGAAGTCAAAACCCCGATTCGTTGAACTGGGGGATCCTGGGCACGGGCAACATCGCCCGGCAGTTCGCTGCGGGCATGAGCAGCGCGCGCCGCGGGCGGATCGTCGCCGTCGGCTCTCGAAGCCACGATGCCGCCGCCAGCTTCGCCAGGCAGTTTGCCATCCCCGGCGCCCACGGCAGCTACGAGGCGCTGCTGGGCGACCGCAACGTCCAGGCCGTCTACGTCTCGCTGCCCAACTCCATGCACCACGAATGGACCATCCGCGCGCTGCGGGCCGGCAAACACGTGCTGTGCGAAAAGCCGTTCGCCGTCAACACCGCCCAGGCCGAGGAAATGTTCGACGTGGCGCGGCGATCAGGGCTGGTGCTGGTCGAAGCGTTCATGTATCTGTCGCACCCGCAGACGCAGGCGATTCTCGACACCATCGCCCGCGGCGAGATCGGGCAGGTCAAGGTCATCCGAACCAGTTTCTGCTACCGCACCACCCGCATCCAGGGCAATATTCGCTTCAGCCCGGAACTGGCCGGCGGGGCCATGATGGATGTCGGCTGTTACTGCCTGAGCTTTTGTCGGCTCGTCGCCGGCGCTGAGCCGGATCGCGTGCTGGCGGCGGGAACGCTTCACGCAAGCGGCGTGGATGAGTGGGCCGCAGGAACATTGGGCTTTCCCAATGGCATCCTCGGCACGTTCGTGTGTGGCATGACCGTTCAAGCCGACAATACGGCGTCGATCTGCGGCAGCGACGGGTACATCGAGATCGGCTGGCCATGGAAGCCGCAACGCCAGGCCAGCTACACGATCGGCCACAGCATCCCGCCGCGACAGGATGCGCGCCCCGGACACAGCGCAGCACCTCCACCCAGGCAGCAGTTCACCGTCCAGGCCGATGCCGAGCTTTACGCCCTGGAGGCCGACGACTTCGCCGCCGCCGTTTGCGATGGCGCCCCACCCAGAGTCACGCCCGAGCACACGCTGGGCAACATGCGCGTCCTTGACCAGATCCGCCGGCAGATCGGACTGCCTTTCTAGACCTTCAACCCGACCCGTGTCTGGATTGGCGGCACCAGTGCCAGCATGAACAGCCGGCGCAGCTTCACCATGTTTCCTCCGCCACGCCGCCTCACACGCCCGCCTGTCGGTTCATCTTGTACCGACGCGGTTTTAAAAGGTCCCGTGGTAGGATACCTGTTACCGGGCACAACAGGCACAAACAGTTCAACAGGAAAGCGGGAGCGAGCAGCCCATGGCGCGTGCAGCGTGGCGAATGGTGGCGATCGTCGCCAGCTCTGGCAGCATCGTGGCATCGATCGGATGCGGATGGCTGTCGGCGGCGACGGGGACAGTCCTGGATCGCGAGTTGCCCGGCGATGTTCGAGTGGCAACCTGGAACATCCACAACGACTCGATCTTCGCCGACGTGAACCCCTCGCGCGCCCAGAAGTTCGGGCGGGTGGTTCGCGCGGTCGATGCGGATGTCTGGAACTTCCAGGAAATCTACAACCACTCGGCCACGCAGATTCGCGAGATGATGAACAGCGTCGCACCGCTGCCGGGCGGGGCGAGCTGGTTCGTGTACAAGGGCGGCGGCGAACACGCCATCGTCAGCAAGTACCCGCTGTCGCTGACGGCATCGAACACTTCCCCGCCGGGATATCGCGCCGTGGCCATGGCCCTGGTGAATCTGCCCGATGCCAGCTTCGCCCGCGACCTGTACCTGATGAACGCTCACTACAAGTGCTGCTCCGGCTTCGACGCCGAGCGGCAGATGCAGTCCGACGCCTTCGTCAACTGGATGCGCGATGCCCGCAGCGCCGGCGGAAGCATCACGCTGGCCGCGGGCACGCCGATGGTCGTGCTCGGTGATCTGAACATCGTGGAAAGCTTCCAGCCGGTCACGACGCTGCTCAGCGGAGACATTCAGAACGAAACGACCTACGGCCCGGACTCACCCCCCGACTGGGATGGCTCGAGCATGATCGACGCCGCCCCAACGCACAACGCCGCAGGCGTCGAGCAGTACACCTGGCGAAACGACCTGGATATCTATCCGCCCAGTCGGCTCGACTTCATCCTCTACACCGACAGCACGATGCTTGGCCCGCACCGATTCGCGCTGAACACGGTGGCGATGTCGTCGTCGGATCGGGCGGCGGCGAACCTGGGACCATTCGATTCGATCCTGGACGATGCAGGGGCCACTTACGACCACCTTCCGCTGGTGATCGATTTCCGTCTGTCGGCACAGCGGACGCTGAAGTGGAACGGTGCAAGCGGCGCGACCTGGCACAGCGGCGGCTCCGACACATGGATCGACACGGTGACGGGCGCGGCGACGGCAGCGTTCGCCGCGGGAGATGTGGTACGCTTCAGCGATGCTGGCGTGGGAGTCGTGCAAATCGCCAGCTCGGGCGTGTCGCCGGGCGCCGTGCTGATCAGCAACGCCACCGGTACCTACAGCTTCATCGGCGGCGCGATCGGCGGCAGCGGACGGCTGAGCAAGAGCGGCGAAGGGACGCTGGTGCTGGCGGCGGGAAACACGTTTACCGGCGGCACCGAAATCTACGGCGGCACCCTGCACGTCGCGCACCCCAACGCCGTGCAGGGCGGCACATTGCTGGCGGCCCGCTCGGCAAGGGTCATCCTCAGCCCCACATTGCCGGCGGCGGTCACCGTCCGGGCACTGTCCATCATCGATTCAGCCACGCTTGATCTGACCGACAATACCCTGCGAATCGACTACGACGGGACGTCGCCCATCCGATCCGTCCGCCAACTGCTGCTCAGCGGGGCGCTGTTCAGCTCAACAGCGCAGGCAACCCAGCGGATCGGATACATCGAAGCGGCTGGCACCGCGCTGCTGGTGCAGACGGCTGCCGCCGGTGACGCGAATCTGGATGGGCTTGTTGATGCGATCGATCTAGAGGCGCTGTCGCTGGGCTGGCAGCAGACCGATGCGTTCTGGACCGCAGGGGACTTTACGTACGACGGCGTAGTCAACCTCCGCGACCTGTACCTGCTGGCGCAGAACTGGCAGCCGTCGTCGCAGTTGCTGTATGAGCGGCTGGCGGCGCTCGGTCTGCCGGCAAATCAGCTTCCTGAACCTGGACTGTTTCTCGTGGGTGTGACAGCTTGGGCCGCAATCGTGCTGCGTCCCGGGCGCCGGCGCGGCGGCTGAATAGCGGCGGGCGGTTTTCGCGCAGGTTTGCTGAGTTGGCCGAATCTTGTGGGCTTGGATCGCGTGAAGATAGGAAGACTGTGCGGATTGATTTGTCGTCGCGCACTTTTTGTTGGCATTTGGCCTGTCGCGATGGTAGGAATGAATAACACATTGGGTTCGTGGCAACAGCGATTGACACGTTTGGGCAGTTGCCGATTTTGGATTTGTCGAAGCCGTTGGAGCTTTTGCAGTTGGGCCCGAACCGCGCGGTGCGCATTGCAGCGCAATCGAGCCAGGACGCGAGGACGACAGCGGGGTCGGTTCTGTCTTCCGGATGGTGGAGATGAGCAGGTCGCGTTCGGCTGGATGTTGCAATTCGCCCGTTGCGACAAAGTCGGGTTTCGGTTGCAGCGCGGGCAGGCCGCACGCACGTGAGGGGCTTGTCCGCTCGCTGTTCAGGTCGGTGGCGACGGCAGTTCTGGTCGGGGCGAGTGGCCCGGCCGCTCTGCTGTCGTCCCCCGCCGTTTTGCTCTCGCCGGCACTGGCCGGAACCATTCGCCACGATCGCAGCGATTCCAGCTACACCGCCCTGGGCAATGATCCGAAATACCAGGCGGTCGGGGCGTTCCCCACCGAACCGGCCAGCGGCGTGCTCATCGCGCCCAAGTGGGTTCTGGCCGCCGGACATTCGATCGCCGACGGCGGGGATTTCCAGTTCAACATCGGCGGAACCACCTCGAGCAACGGGCAAACCTACACCGCGGCGCAGGCATTCGTTGAGCCGAGCTACAGCGGCGACATTTCCGCCGGCAACGACATCGCCCTGGTCCGCTTGAACAGCGCCGTCGCTGGCGTCGTTCCGGCCAGCCGGTTCTTCGACGCCAACGAAGTCGGGATGATCGGCACGACAGTGGGTTACGGCATGTCGGGCACCGGCCTGAGCGGGCAAAGCACTCCTTTCGGCACCAGGCGCGGCATTCAGAACACCATCGACGCCTTGGGCACTCTTGTGGGCTGGAACAATCGCATGGCCTTGTCCGACTTTGATGATCCGTCCAACGCCGACGGATTGAACTCGATGGGCTCAACCACGCCGCAGAATCTGGAAGGTCTGGCTGCTTTGGGCGACAGCGGCTCGGGAACCTATGTCGAAGTGAACGGACGATGGTACCTGGCGGGGATCACGTCGTTCGTGGCGGCATTTGATCCGCCCGCGGGCGATGGCACGGGCAACTCCAGCTATTCCGACGCCATGGGCTGGATCCGCGTCTCGCGGCATAACGTCTGGATCGATGACCAGATCGCCCACACCTGGAACAGCGCCTCCGGCGGCTCGTTCAACACCGCCGGTAACTGGGCACTGGGACCCACTGCTCTCAACGGCGTGCCCGGCGCCGGCGACATCGTCGGCCTCCGCAACCCCGGGACCTACACCATCACCTTCGGCAGCGCGGTAACCAACCACCAGCTCGTCGCGCGCGGCGGGAACGTGACGCTGAATCTCGGCGGGTCGGTCTATACCCTCACCTCTTCGATGTTCGAGGGTGCGATCACCGTTGGACGTTACAGCGGCAACGACGCGAGCCTCACCTTCACCAACGGTGTGATCAACACGACCGGAGACGGCGAGGTAAACCTGGCCGAGCAAAGCGGCAGCTTCGGGCGACTTACCATCGGAGCGGCCACCACGATGAACGTGGCGGGCAGCGTGTATGTCGGCGGGACGTTTCGCGGCGCCGGCGGAGCGGCAACACTCACGCTCGCCAGCGCATCGTCTCAGCTCAACATCGCGCGCACGCTGCGGATCTGGGGCGGTGGTTCGGTCAACTATAACGGCGGCTCGCTGTCCGCAGGCACGCTGGATGTCGCCGGCGGAAAGCTCATCCTCACCTCCGGCGCCAACAAGGTGCTGCGCACCGGGGCGCTGGCCGTCACCGGCACCGGACGGATCGACCTGGCCGACAACGACATGATCGCCTCCAGCGCCAACCTCGCCGCCGTGACGACATTGATCAAGAACGGGCTGACCAACGGCGGAGCGTTCGACTGGAACGGCTTCGGGATCGGCAGCTCCAAAGCCGGCGCCGAAAACACCGCCCGCGGCAGCTTCCTGTTCGCCCTGGGCGTGATCCGCAACGACCTCTCGCAGGTCGGCGGCAGCGGACCGATCTATACCAGCTTCTCCGGCATCGGCGTGACCGGCAACGAGATCCTGATCAAATACACCTACTTCGGCGACGCGGATCTGTCTGGCCGAATTGACGCGACGGACTATTCGCTCATCGACAACGGCTACGTCAACAGATTGACGGGGTGGATCAACGGCGACTTCGACTACTCAGGCGTCATCGACGCCACGGACTATGCCCTGATCGACAATGCCTACGTCAATCAGTCCGGACCGCTGGCGCAGGCGATGATCGCTGAGCACGCCCGGATGTTTGGCGGCGAATATCTTGCCGCCCTGCGGGCGATTCAGTCCGGGGTCATACCCGAGCCGGCGATGCTCGCAGCATCGGCGCTGATCGCCTGGTCGCTGAAACGGCCACGACGCGCCTGCGGGCGTGGGTGAATCTGATCCGTCAAGCCTGCTATCGCGAGCCGCTGTCGGTCCACTGCTTGCGAGCGCCTTCGATTCGCAGGGGGCCGATCTGCTTGCCATCTCGCAGGATGATGTAGCTGTCGGCGCCGGCGAGGCTGTCCCAGGAGAGCGTCGCCAGTCCATCCGCGACGACGGCGGGCGAGGGTTTGCTGCGGGCGCCCTGCGGGCCCAGCGCGATCAGCGCGTAGGTGTGTTTGCCGGAGCCGTCGTGTCTGACGATTTGCGGCGGCTGGGGTGTCTGCACGGGCGACTGGGTCATGGTTCCGCCCCAGAGTTGCAGTACCTCTGAGGGATAGGGCAGCCCCCCGCCGCCGTAACCGCCGCCCCCGATCGACATCATCCCCTGCCCGATGATCGCATCGGTCAGTGGCTCGGGATGGTGCGGCCGGAAGGACTGGAAGCGCAGCCGGCCGGGGTGGTTGCCGCCGCTGAAGCCATCTTTGACTTCGCTGTTCTCCAGCGCTTCGCCCTGGATGATGGCGACCTGCCGCCAGGCGTTGCCCAGCCAGACATTCCAGGAGATGTGCCCGGGCGCGCGGAAGACGGAGCCATCGCGGTTGATGGCGTGGAAGCGATCGTCGAAGGGATCATCGATCTCGGTTTTGATCAACCGGCCGCGGACCCACAGCCCGGCGTCACCGACGTTTCCGCCGCGCGCCCGCGCCACCAGTCCGCGCGGGATGTTGTGTTTCTCGAAACCCTCCTCCCATGGCTTGCCCGTATCGGAAACGATCAGCTCATTGCGGACGATCAGCCGATTGACGATCAATTCATCCATTGATCCGGGCGGCTGCTGCGCCACGGCCGGCGATACGGGCCGGCGATCCAGAAGGCTCATGGTGAGGACGGTGGTGACTACCGTTATGACGATGGTGATCAGGCGATCTTTCATAGGCATCACTGTAACAAAAGCAGACAGAATCGCGCTGGCGCGGGAGAGGATCTGTGCTATTGAGTCATGGGGGCGAGGGTGATCTCCGGGTACTCCTGCGTCTTGGCAATCCTGTTCTGTCTGGAGCATGATGGCATGGCTCAGCTTTACCATTCGTCGAATCGATACGGCCGGCGTGTCTGGATCAGCAGGACAATCGCGCTGTTGATCGTGCTGTGCACCCAGCCGGCCGGCGCGATCAATCGTGTCTGGATTCGGACCGGCGGAACGGGAAGCTGGTCGAACGGGGCGAACTGGTCGCCGACGGGTACGCCACAGAGTGGCGATGACGTGTTTGTCACCGCGGTGAACCCCAACGCCAACGTGGTCATCTTCGACATCGACGATTCGCCGATCGCCACCTCGCACGATCCTGGCTCGCCGTTCGTGCGGAACTACAACTCGATCCTGATCAACCAGAGCGGAGCGGGAACGATCGCGATCGTGCAGCAGCAGTTCACGCTCAGCGCCGAGCAGTTGACGATCTCGCTGGGCGGGCCGGGGGAATACAGCCTGCTCGGCGGGCGGGGCAGGTTCAGCACCGGCACGCTCAACGCCCAGGGCACGCTTACCGTCGCCGCCGGCGCGTCCATGGCCTGCACCAACTTCACTCAAAACGGCGGGACGCTCACGCTGGGCGGCTTTTTCAGCGGCGGCAACTTCACCCAGGGCGCAGGGCTGATCACCAGCAGCGGCACGATGAATTTCAGCGGCACCTACGCCGCCAACGGCGGTTCATTTGCCGGCATCGGCAGCAGCGTCGGGATCGTCAACGCCGGCACGTTCATCAACAACGTCGGCACGTTCGTCGGGCACGTCAATGCCGGCAGGCTCATCGTCAACGGCAATGGAACGTTCCTTGGGAACGTTACCAATCGATCGTCTCTGAACATTCCCGCCAGCCAGACGATCTTCACCGACGCCGACTACACGCAGATCGGCGGGACGGTGACGCACAGCGGCTTTGTGGGCGGCCAGCCGCCGGGTGGATTGTCCAGCAGTTTTCCGACGGTGAACATGGGCGGGGGCGCGACGTGGATCCAGACCGCCGGGCGATTGCAGGGCAGCTCGCTGCTGGTCGGATCGGGCAACAACGGGCCCGCGACGTACAGTCTCGGCGGCAGCGGATCGGCCAACTTCGGCGGCATCGGCGTCGGGGCCTTGTCCGATGGATCGATCAATCAGAGCGGCGGACTGGTGCAGGCCAGCGCAATGACCCTGGGGGGCTTTGCCGGGCTGGTGCGCGGCGCGCCGGTGCAGGGACAGGGACAACGTGGATACTACCAGCTCGGCGGCGGAACACTGTCCCTCGGCGGACTGACGCTGGCGCCGCAGGACGCACTGCTGGGGATGTTCGCGCAGAGCGGAGGTCTGGCCCAGATCGGCCAGCTCCAGTCGAACCTCGCCGGCGCCAGCAGCGGGATCATCAACATCTCCGGCGGGACGTTTGGCGTGGCGTCCAACTCGATCAACAGCGGCACGATCATTCAGACCGGCGGAACGGTGCGCTTCAGCGACTTTCTCGACGGCGCGGGCACGATCAGTGTCGGCGGCAACGGGTCATTCACCGCTGAGCGGATTCGCCAGAACGCGCTGCTGATCGGCGCGGACGCGCAGATCGCGATCGCCAACGTCGGCTTCTCTTCCATCGCGATGAGCAAGACCACGAGTCGGATCAGGCAGTTGCGGTTCGAACAGATGGGCAGCACGATCCGCGGGTCCTTGGATCTGGGACAGAATCGGCTGGTGATCGACTACGACAGCGGCGCTTCGCCCGCGGCGGATATCCGGCGATACCTGGCCAGCGGGCTGGCCAACGGAGACTGGAACGGCCCGGGCATCCGCAGCGCCGCCGCCGCTCTGGACAGCTCACGCATGACCGGCCTGGGCTATGCCGAGGCGTCGGACATGTTCGGCCCGGGCGGCGGGGTGTTCGAGGACATCTTCGTGGACGATTCGGCCCTGCTGATCAAGTACACCGTTTACGGCGATGCAGACCTGAGCGGCGCGATTGACGCCAGCGACTATTCCCTGATCGACAACGGCTACGTAAACCGGCTCGTGGGATGGACCAGTGGCGATTTCGACTACAGCGGCTTCATCGACGCCACCGATTATGCCCTGATCGACAACGCCTACGTGAATCAGAACCCCGCGCTGGGCCAGGCGATGATCGCCGAGCATACGAGGCTGTTCGGAGCAGAGTACACAGCGGCGCTGCGCGCGATCCGATCGGGGATACTCCCCGAACCCACTGGCGCGGTGGTCCTGGCTCTGGGCACGCTGGGCCGAGGACGCAGGCGATCGCGGCCAGGACGGGCGCCCCACAGTCTCGCTCATCACAGCGCCAACACCCACGCGCGCCAGGCGCGATCGAAGTCGTCGAGCGATTGCGGCGCGATCAGCTTTTCCAGGGTCTTTCGGCCAGTGGGATCCTCGCCACGCGCGGCGCGAAATCGCCTGTAATACTCGCGCAGCAGAACCCTGTCCTGAAGGTACAGCAACAGGTATCTCGCCTGGGCGTAGTTCAGGCCCGTCAGGTCATCGCGATAGAAGCGCGGATCGTCGATCAATTCGCTCAGCGGTCGCAGGCGGTCTTGCTGGATCGCCTTCTTCAGCGCCGGCAGCCGCCAGTTCTTCAGGCCAGTGATTGTGTCGCCATCGAGCGCGCACTGCTCGTAGAGGCTTGCCAGACCCTCATTGAACCATCCGGGGGCGTCGGGGAAATCGCTTTTCATCAGGGCGTGGACCAGTTCATGGACCAGCGTGCCGGTTCCCGTGCCGACATTCATCAGCATGACATTGTCACGATGACGGTAGAAGCCGAAGTGCGGCACGTCCTGCTCGCCAAACCACTGTCTGGCCAGGCGCTGGTACGGCTCGGCCGACTCGAACAGGAAGATGAGGATCGGCTCCTGGGGCTGGGTGTCGAAGTAGGTTGCCTGTAAGGCGCGTTGGGCGGCGAGGATGGTGCCGTCGCGGTATCGCTCCAGCTTGCGCACCCCGCCGTCGCCGGCCAGCACAAACGGCGGGGCGAGAAGCGCCTCCAGCCGCTCGGCACTGAGCCGATCCTTCCACCCCTGCAGCAGTTGGGCGCATTGAGCGGCGATCGGGTCCGGCCTGCTGGCCGGGCCGACGCCGAGCATCAGCGGCAACAACACCAGCACCGGCAATGTATATCTCATCATCCGGATAGACGCGTCTGTTGCGCCAAGGTTGCGGAGTTTGTACCGGATCGCCCGGTCGTCTAACATCTGCCGCACTTGAGAAGAATGGGAGCCTGACATGAATCGAAGCATTCTATCGGTCATCGCCATCGTCACGGCACTGTCCATGTTCGTGGGCTGCCAGCCCGGCAAACGCCTGCGCGAAACCAAGCGCGAGCGCGACCGACTGGCCTGGCAACTGGACGAAGTTCAGAAGGAGCGCGATCAGCTCAAGAGCGAAGTTGACAGGCTGAATCAAAGCCTGTCGCAGGCGTCGGCACAGGCGGCACAACAGCAGGAGCAGGCCAAAGCGAAGCTCGACGCCCTGGCGGCGGAGCTGGACAAGGCGCAGCAGGAGTTGCAGGCGGCGCGAGCATCGCAGGCACAGGCTCAGCAGCTCGCCGAGCAGCTCAAGTCCACACAGGCGCAGCTCGAGGAGGCCAGGAAACAGGTCGCGGAACTGAAGATACAGATCGAAGCGCTCAAGGCTGAGCTTGCCAAAGCGCAGGCCGCCCAGCACGCGGCGCCCGGCACGGCGGCGGCGACCGCCCCGGCGGAAATGAACAAGTGACGGCACTGGAGTAGTCGCCCGACTTCGCCACGGCATGGGCCAGACTGCGCACGCTGCCACAACCTCTCGCTCCCGCGCCTTTGGCGTCGCGCTGCTGGTTGCGACGTCGATCCTGTGGAGCCTCAGCGGCATCTTCGTCAAGACCGTCAACATCGACTCGATCGCGTTCGCGTTCTGGCGATCGCTGGCCGCGGGTGCGGCGATCCTGCCGCTGATCTGGCTCAGCCGCCAGCCCTGGCCGGATCTGCGGTGGATGCTGTTGTCGGTCGTGGTCTACGCGGCCGTCGTCTCGCTGCTGATCACCGCGATGACCGACGCCACCGCCGCCGTCGGAATCCTCCTGCAATACACCGGCCCGGTCTTCTGCGCTCTGTTCGCCTGGATCTTTCAGCGCCGGCGCATAGGCGGGCGCACGTGGCTGGCGATTGCGATCGCGTCGGGGGGCATCCTGATCATGATGCTCGGCGGTCAGTTCCCGCGCGGCTGGGTCGGGCCGGTCTGCGGGCTGCTCTCCGGCATCGCCTTCGGAGCATTGATCCTGATCCTGGAGAAGCTGAACCGTCTGGCCGGTGGACAGGCCAACCCCTTCGCCATCGTCGCGTTCAACAACCTCGGCTGCGCGATCCTGCTGGTTGGCGTGATGCTGCTGCTGGCGCGACCCATCATGGCGATGCCATGGCAGGTTGGCATGGTTCTGATGTGCGGAGTCGTCCAGCTCGGTATTCCCTATGTGCTGTTCCAGCTTGGCCTGCGACGGGTTCCCGCTGTCGATGCCTCCCTGCTGATCCTGCTGGAGCCAGTGCTCAATCCCCTTTGGGTCTGGCTGGCGATCGGGGAACGCCCCGACGCGGCCACGTTCGTCGGCGGGGCCGCAATCCTCATCGCAATGTCCCTTGAGGCTACCAACCCGGATGCTCGATAATCCGTATTACTGACAGGCACGACAGCCATGGCCTACATCATCGTGGCCGATCGCAACGGAGAGCTGGAGCGGCGGGAGTTGACCGGCCCGCTGCTGATCGGCCGCGCGCACGATTGCGACATCGTGATCAAAGATATCCTGCTCTCGCGGCGGCATTGCCGGATCGAGCGATTTGACAATCGATGGGTCATCAGCGACCTGGGCAGCAAGAACGGCACGCGGGTTGGGCAGGAACTGATCACCCGGCACGTGCTTCGCGATGGCGAGGTGATTCGCGTCGGCCGGGCGCAGATCGCCTTCATGGAAGGCGCCTTCGTCCCCGCGCCGGCCGAATCGCTCAAGCCGCGCCCCCGCGGCCCTCGCAGCCATCGACCGGCCGATCCCAATGAATCCCTGGCCGGAACCGTACTCGGGTTTCAGCTTTTCGACATGGAGGAGGATGCGCGGCTCAGCGGGCATCCGATTCCGCGCCCGCGGCCGGCTGAGCCTGCCTCCTACCGTGATGACGCCGCGCACGCCCTGGTGGCCCAGATCACCTCCAGCACGTGGGACTCGATCCTGACCGGGCAGACGGGCGAATCGGCGGCGACGCAGGACAATCGCGAGCAGGCGAAAACATCGCCGCCGACAGGGCAGGCGCATGCTCCTTCCACAGCGCCCAGCGGCGCGCCGCCCGCCGCGGCGGCGGACGAATCGGCGCATGGCGCCTCGGCCGTTGCGGTCCGGGCAGCACCCATGCCGCCGCGTCGGCCCGCAGCCACGCGCCCCACCGTCATACGCAGTGTCGATCCCAACCGCCGCGCCACGATCCCCTCGTGGCTGGCTGTCGCCTACGTCGCGCTGGCCGCCGCCGTCGCAGGCGGATCACTGTTCATCATCCTCCGTCACGGCGCGATGTGAACAGCCTCAAGCATCATGACCGCACAACGCTATCAGGGGCCAGCGGCCGCTCCCAGCTCCGTGAGCTTCTGTTGCTTGACATCCATGAGCCAGGCGCGGCGATCGCGGAAATATACCAGCAGCTCGGCGTTGTGCTGCGGGCCCATATCGCGGGCAAACACGATTGGCGAAGCGTCACACTCGGAAACTGCATCGCGCTGCCGATAACCCGTCAGTTGTAGTGACCGATGAACGCGAAAAGAGGCAGCAGGATGGCGGCGGCGTGTACCCGCGCTCGCCACAGACGCGCGATGTAGCCCCGATGGCCCATCGCAATCAGCAACAGCAGAAGGAGCAACAGGCAATAGATGGCGCGCTTGAAGCGTCGGCCGATCCCCAGGACGCTCCCGACGACAGCGATCGCGCCGGCGCGGCTGCGCGCAAATCGTCCACGGCGAGCCTGAAATTGTTGACCTCTACGACAGTGGATACCAGTTTGCATGAAAGCGCGGCGGCGGACTCGCTCACCGGGATTCATCCTCCTCAGGTTTGCCTGTTGTGATCCGGGTTCAGGTTTGGCAATGCTCGTGGCGTTGGCCTGCCCACCGCCTCTCCCCGAGCTTGGGGAGAGGCAGTGAGCTTGGCCGAATCATCAGTGTCTGCGACGTGGCCGCTTCACCAACAACGCGCCGCCCAGCAACAGACCCATCGTCGCCGGCTCGGGAACCACGCCCGACTGCACCGCCCGCAGCGCCGCAACGTACTCCCCGCCGAACAGCTTGGTGTGCTCGGCAATGAGCGCCTCGGCCAACGGACCGGCCTGATTCACGTACGCGTTGTCGATCAGGGCATAGTCCGTCGCGTCGATCACACCGCTGTAGTCAAAGTCCCCGTTGATCCAGCCACTGAGACTGTTGACGTACCCGTTGTCGATCAGCGAGTAGTCGGTGGCGTCGATCGAGCCACTGAGGTCGGCATCACCGAAGTAGGTGAACTTCACCAGCACCTCCGTGCCGACCAGGCCGCTGACACCGGCGAAATCGGTGTAGATCGGCCCACTGCCTCCCACCTGAGCCAGGTCATTCAGCACGACGCCCAAGCCGTACAGGAAGCTGCCGGCGGTGGTGTTCTGGACATTGGCCTGGGTCGAGCCGATGCCCGGGCCGAGCCAGTCGAAGTTTCCGCCGTTTTCAAGGGCGGTCTTGAGCTGAGCGGTGGTGGTGGCGAGGTTGCCGCCGTCGAGGATCAGGCTGTTGTTGTTCAGGTCCAGCCTTGCGGTGGCGGCCAGGTTCAGCGAAGCGGTGCGTGAGGTGCCGGCCGGGGAGTTGGCCGTGCCCTTGGCGGTGATCTGCGCCACGGCGCCTGCGTTGACGGTGATGGTGCCGTTGGCCAGCCGCGTCGCCGCCAGCGTGCCGGCGTTGACGGTGGTGCCGCCGGTGTAGGTGTTGGCGCCGCTGAGGATCCATTTGCCGGGGCCGGTTTTGACGATGGCGAGCATGCCCGAAGCCGAATCACCGAGCACGCCGGCGATCGTGTTGTCGCCGCTGTTGCTGCCGGTGAGGGTGAGGGTTCGGTGCTGCTGGCCGAAGGTCAACGGACCGGCGGCCCCGCCGGGCGTCGGAGCATCCTGGCTGAGGATGATCTGATACGGCCCGTTGTTTCCGGTCTGACCGTAGTTGCCGAAGGACGGTGGCATCAGCGCGGCCACGGTCGTGCCCGGGGTGATGTTGGCGCCGGAGATGGTCATGCCCGGCGTCAGATCGGCGACGTTATCCAGATACAGCACTCTGGGCCGGGTGGGGTCGATGGTGCCGCTGCGCGTGGCGGCGTCGGCGGAAACGATCGCGCCGGGGTTGGAGAAGTTGATCGGCCCGCTGCCCGAGGCATCGATCGTCGCGCCATTGGGCTGAATCGTGAACAGCCGATCGGAGCTCGCGCCGGCGCCGGAATAGCGCAACGTGCCGCCGTTCAGCACGAGGTTGCCCGCGGCGCTGGAGGAGGCCCCGATGCTGCTGGGGCTGCCGCCGTTGGTCAGGTTGTTGACCGTCAGCGTCGAGTTGACCCGCACCGATCCGGGCGTGAGGATCAGGCTGGTGCCGATCCCGAGCTGCCCCAGAACCTGTGTCGCGTTGATGTAGTTGCCGCCGACGGTGGTCGAGCCGGTGTAGTTGTTGGCGCCGGTGAGGATGACTTCCCCGCCGTTGTCGGCCAGCACGCTGTTGGCCCCGGTGAGCTGGGAGTTGTTGGGCAGGGTGATCGGCCCGCCACCACCAAGCTTATAGGTGTTGGCGAAGGGGGTGATGGTTCCGGTGTAGGTGACGCCGCCGGAGACAGCCCCGACACCCATGCGTTGCGTATTGGGCGCGGCCATGTTGCCCGAGACGAAGTCGAGATTGACCGCCGCGTCGGCTGGCGCCAGGGCCAATGCGCCGGCGGATGCGGTGGGGTTCTGTGGCGGGCCACTACCGCCACCGTTGGCCAGCAGGGTCAGAAAGGCCGGGTTGGTCGAGCCGGTGAGCAGCCCGACCGCCCCACCGGCCTCCACGGTGATGCCGGTGGTATTGCCGTACGCCAGCGACTGGGAAAACTCCAGCAATCCGCCGCGAACGCGCGTTCCGGCGTTGTAGCTGTTGGTTCCAATCGCCGCCGAGCCGTTGATCGTCACCGTCCCGGTGCCACGCTTTTCCAGGCCTGTGGTTCCAGACCAGCTCGTGGTGCTGGTGCCCAGCAGGTTGCCGTTGACGATCGTCCTGCCCGAACCATCGAAGATGAAATTGCGGTTGTCGGCCACGGAGTTGGCGCCGTAAACATCGTTGAAAGTCAGCGTCTTTCCCGCTGGCAAGAGGTTGGTCACGGCGCGGTTGTTCGCCTGGATGACCGGGCCGGTGAAGGTCAGTGAATGCTCGCCGCCGACGATCCAGAACTGGGAGAACTGGGTGGTGTTGGCGATGGTGCGCGCGTCATCATTGGACATGACCACCGGTCCGTAGGCGCCGGTCTGGCTGGATGGGAAGAAAGTGCCCGTGCCCAGGGCCGTATTGCTGCCCAGGACCAGGTTCACGCGGTTGGCATTGACAAAGCCGCTGAAGGTGTTGTTTCCGCTGAGCGTGATCGTCGAGCGGACCAGCGGATTAAGCCCGATCGGACCCAGACCCAAAAACCCGCCGGCAAATCCGCCGTCGCTGATGTCACCGCTGATTTCGATGTTTCCGAAATCGACGATGGTATTGCTCGGATCACGGTTGAAGGAGATGCCGCGCGCCGCGGTGGCGCCTGCTTCGGCCAGGCTGATCGGCCCGGTGATTCGCAGCACTTTGCCGGAGAGGTTGTTGATGTTTCGGTTGGCGCCGAAGTTGGTGATCGGCCCGCTGATGGTCAGATCATTGGTGCTGGAAGCTTCCAGTTGAAGCAGACTGCTGAGCCGGATGGCGGCGCCGATACGGTTGACCGCGCCGGCCACGCCGTTGCTGAGAAGGCTGGCTGTCCCGCCGCCGCCTTCGAGGATGAGGTTCGCTCCGCCGCTGGTGGCGATGTGGGTAACCACCGGCGCGCCGGTGGAGCCCAATGTCAGTGTGGCGACGGTGTAATCGGCGCTCAGACTGATGGTCTGATTGCCGGTCATGGCGATCGAGAGGTTGGCGCTGTCGCTGTTGCTGTTGGGCGGGCCGAGCGGGTTCCAGTTGGATGCCAGCCCCCAGTCGTAGCTGCCGCCAGCCGTGGGGATCCATGTGTAATCCACTGCCCGGACTGCTGCGCCCGGGAACCAGCTTGAGCACGCGGAAACCGCCGCGGCCACCGCCAGTGCCAATCGTCGATGCTTCCTGTTGGGCAAGTTGTTCACGAGCATGGCGTTTTCCACCTCCAGGATGTTGGTTTGTTTCAATACCAGTACAGATAGTCGTAGTTGCTTGTGCCGGTGTTGTAGGTCATGCGCGGGCGGGCCTTTTCGGCGCCGCGCCACACTACGTGGCCGTCGAGGAACAGCACGTTCAGCCCATCGAAGCGTCCGCGACGTCGGTGACTGGTCCAGAAGTCCGGTCCCAGCGCCGCGGCCTGCGCCAGCATTCTGCCCTGTGTAAGTGCGATCGGTGTGGTTGGCTCGCGGAGGGTGGCGTCGGCGCCCAGGGGGATCTGGCTGGAGTTGCGGGCGCCGATCCGCGCCGGCAGCATCGGGCGCGAGGCCAGCGGCGGATCAGTGTCCGGCACTGGCTCATCCGGACCCAGCAGCAGCACGATGCGGCGGTTGGGCGTGCCCGGCCTGCTCCATCCGCCCAGGATGCTGTAGTGAATGCTGACGTACAGATCGACCGGCACTCCCAGCGGCGTGCCACGCCAGCCAACCTGTGGATCCTTGGGCGCGTTGGCCTGGCTGCGGTCGTCCGCATGCTGTGCCACCACCTTGCGTCCCTGCATATCCCCCGCGAAGCCGGGACAGTAGAAACAATTCACGTCCTTGATGTACTTCTGCCACATCGGGCGCGAGTCATACCAGCCCACAAAGCCCGAACGGTTGGCGACATAGTGCGGCTGGGCCGATCGGTTGTCCGGCAGCCAGCCCTTGTTCTCCGCGGCGTAGTTGATGGCCGCCAGACCGATCTGCCGCAGGTTGCTGGCGCATTTGATGCGAATCGAGGATTCCCTGGCCCGACCCAGGGCGGGCAGGAGAAATGCCATCAGGATCGCGACGATCCCAATGACCACCAGCAGCTCCACCAGCGTAAACGCGCGAGCCGAGCCTGGTGGAATCTCCCAGCCGATCAAGCGGTTGCGATGCATTCGGACCTCCGCAGAGATGATCCGACGATAATCTGACCAATTCGATCCGCCGGCGCGATGTCCGGCGATCTCGTTCGCCCATTGAGCTGGCTGCGAACTGTTGAAGTGTCCGCTGTGCCGGCAGCACGGCGGCTCAGACCAAGAATGTACCCGTTGCCGTCCCCGAGTGGTCTACAAAAGCCTTTCAGGAAATGGCGGATTCATTAACAAAAAAGGTCATGGACCATTCTGCATATATGCCGACCTGCGCACGGGCGGCGCGCATGAGGGCAGAAGGATGATGCGGCCAGACTTCTGCCGCACTCATCCTTCTGCCCCAGCCATTCAGCGTCAGTCGTATCTCGGCTGCCGACGGCCAAGCCGGCAGCGGCGATTCACGACCGTCGGCGACGCAGACCCAACGCCGCCAGACCCAGCGCCGCGACGGCGATGCTGCCCGGCTCGGGCGCCAGCACCAGCACCGGCGCCAGATCGCCGAAGTTGATCACCGGGAACCCGGCCGGCGGAGCGCTGTTGTTGTACTCCTTGGACGCGATCTGGAGGTTGACGTTGTTGACCGGGTCAAGCCCGCCACCCACAGCGCCCACCCCGGGGCCAACCAGGAACGTCAGCTCGCGATAGCCCAGATCCAGCGCGTCGCCAATGAAATCGAGCAGTTCGGCCATCGCCGCATTCGCCTCTGACAGCGGCGTGGTCACCAGCGAATCGGTGTTGGCACCGATCGAGATATGCCGCCCGAGGTACACCGCGCTGCCGGGGAACGTCACCTGGGAAAATCCCAGATACCGCACGTTGGCCGTATCCAGATCGTCCAGATATGTATCCGTCGGCCCGGAGAAGAACGGCCGGTTGGATTCCGGAATATCAGAGTAGATGTCACTGAACCCGTCGCTGACGGTGTTGGGATTGCCATCGCCCACCGAGACCGCATCGGGTACGGCCAGCGTCGTGGTCATGCTGATGTTGTAGGCCGGTTGATTGATGTACGGCAGGTAGGCATAGGTGCCATCGAGCGTGCCGTCGGCGATGTCGGCGTCGTAGGCGGCCTTCTGCGACAGGTTGTAGTTATAGCGCGCCGTGTTCTCCGCCACGACCTGATTGCTCAGCGGCGGGTCCTGATACACGATGCCCGGCGCCCGCCGTGGATGATTGGGATCCGCGCCATAGAATCCCGACCCCGGACCCGAAGCCGGTGCGGCGGGAACCGGCGGCGCAGCGCCCGTGGCCATCAGGTTCGGCATCGGGACGTTTGCGTTCGTGCCCCAGTTGCGGATCACTCGCGGCTGGCCATCGGCCGGCGTCTGCGACTGCCCGCTGCCGATCACCGGGAAAATGTCCTGGTGATTGCCCGCATCGCGGTACATCACCTCTTCTTCGTTCCAGGTCGCGTTCAACGGATGCGTCGGGCTCAGCCCGTACAGACGCACCGAACCCGTCCCGTTCATGCTCTGGTGACGGAAGAACAGGCGCATCTCCGCGTAGTTCTGCAAATCAGCGCGCGTCGCGATCGAGGTCGGAATGCTGAAGCGGATCAGAGCCAGATTGCGGTTCCCCGTACCGGACGGGGCGCTGCTGATCTGAAGCTCACCGTGCTGCCCGGACCCCGGCGGGATGGTCGGCGCGCCGCGCGTGAACTCCGGCTGAAGCTCGCGGATTTCCGCGTCAGCGGTGGCCGGCGTCACGATCGCCCCGGAGGCAATCCGGGCACTCAAAGGCAGCATCAGCACCGGCGCGGCCGCTGCGGCAGTCCAAGCCATCCACCTGACGTGGGCGTCGCCGATACGACCACGGGCGCGGCTCTGGCCGCGCACATGACATGCGTTGGGCATTTTCTCGCTCCTCTCTGAACTGTCCCCCTCAACCCTGTTGCAACGTCGGACGTGCCGCCTGGCCCTCCGACCATGCGGTACTATGTGTTTCCTACACCGTCAGTGGGCGTTCCGCATTACACATTTGCGGAATAATGTTACGATTTTGCGCATCGGCCAATTCGTCGCGCCCGCCGATACGCCACAGGTGCGTCGCGAATTGGGGTATATTTTGCATCATCTGCCGACCTGTTCGTACAGTGCTCGCCTCAATCTGCTGAACCCTTCGTTTATTCGACAATTCTTCGTGGGTTGCCGTTTATCCACAAGGAGAGGGGCATGAACCGCATCCCCGCCGGGGCGGGCGTGAACCGGAGTCTTCCAGCTTCGAGAACTCGGGCACTCATCGCCTGCGGTGTGATCCTGCTGCTGGCATCACTGCTGAGCACCCGCCCCACCGATGCACAGACCTTTGTATGGAACAACCCTGCCGGCGGAAGCTGGAGCGACTCGACAAACTGGACGCCTCTGGGCGTGCCCACCCTTTCCTCGCAGACGTCGGTTTTCAACCTCAACTCGACCTATACGGTGACGCTGTCAGCGCCGACGACAACCGGTACGCTGAGCTTCCAGTCCGGAATCGTGCATTTCGCCGCCGCCACCGCCCAATCGTTCAATGTCGCCAGCGCGATCTTCAGTGGCGGGCAGGCGACGTTGGGCACCGGCCTGAGCTTCGCCGCGGGCGGGCCGGTCTGGATCGGCCCGTCGGCATCGCTGACGCTGGCGGGCAACAGCGCGGCGATCGCCAACGTGCTCACGATCGACGGCGGACACCTCAACCGCAAGTCCGGGGCGTTTTTGCCCGGGCCGGCCATTCAGGTCTCTGTGCTGAACGGCGGGACGCTCAGCAGCAGCGGCTCGCTGAGCTTCGGCGGCGGAACGATCACGCTCAGCGCCGGCGGGGTGCTGGCGGCCGGATCCTCGATCGATCTTGGCGACGCCGCGATTGCCTCGGGCACGATGACGCTGGTGGTGGATGGCGCCGGATCGGCGCTGTCGGCGGCGGCGCCGCCCGGGTTCGCCTCCGCCTGGGGCATCGGCGGCGCGGACGTGTCGGCGACTTTTCGCAACGGCGCCACCGCCTCCCTGGGAGATCTGAATCTGGCCAACAGCATCGGCTCGGTCGTCAATCTGAGCGTCGATTCGGGCGCATCAGTGCAACTGGGCAGCCTGCGACTGGGCAATGGCGGCGTGGCAACCTTTTCGCTCAACAGCGACACCAGCAGCGCAACGCTTGTCGGCGAGTCGGGGCTGGCGGTGGGCGGCTCTTCGGCACTGACGATCGTCGCCGGAACCTTCACCAGCGGCACGGGATCGATCTCGATCGCCGCCGGCGGGCGAATCCACGTGCTCGGCGGCAGCGGCACAGCGCGATTCCACGCCAATGGCGATCTGTTCGTCGCCAGTGGCGCCCGGCTGGATGTGACGGATCCGGCGGCGGTGTTCCAGCTTGCCGCGGGTCGAACCTTGCACGTCCAGGGCGGCGGCAGCGCGACCATCAATTCCCCACTGAGCCTGGCCGGCTCCGGTGCTGCAATCTCCTCGGGGGCCACGCTCAGCGTGAACAACACGCTCGACATCGGCGCAGGCGCCGACGGCACGATCAGCATCACCGGCGGAGCGCTGTCGGCGCTGACGACAAGCCCGGTGTCGCTGGGCGCCGGCGGGGCCGCTGGATCGTTCACCATGACCGGCGGGATTGCGACCATCAACGGCGTCATGCACGTTGGCGCAGGATCACAAAGCGGATCAAGAGGCGTGGTGAGCATCGACGGCGGCGCGTCGTTGACGCTGGGGCAACTCAATGTCGCAGCCGTTCAGGGCAGCAGCGGGACCGTCACTTTGAGTGGCGCCGCTTCGCGGGTGAGCGTCAGTCGCATCATCGTCGGCAATAACGCGACCGCCGGCGGATCGGCGACGCTGCGCCTGAGCGGCGGCACACTCACGATCCAAGGCGCCGCCGGACTCGCGGTCGCGACCAGCGGACGCGTCGAGCTCGACGCCGGAACGATCAATACCTCATCAATCACGATCACCGGCGGGCAGTTGCTCAGCGCATTGGATCTGCCCCGCAGCGGCGCCAACATCGCCATCAGCCAGGGCGGAACCATGAGCCTGATCAATGGCGGATCGATGGCGGCGGGACGGACGCTGGCGGTCGGCTCGGGGGCGCGGCTGGATGTGGGCGGCGGCGGCTCGCTGACCGTGGGAATGGGCTCGACCACCACGGCGGCCAGACTGAGCGTCGGCGGCGCCGGATCGCACCTGTCGGCGCCGCGGCTGGTGGTCGGCGCCATCAGCGGAGCCAGCGGAACCGTCAGTTTCACCGCCGGCGCGACCGCGAGCATCGGCGAGCTGGAAGTCGGCGCGCGGCCCGGCACGACCGCGGGGTTGGGGCTCATGGAAATCCTCTCAGGCGCGAGGGTGAACGTCGGCACGAGCCTGCTACTGGTCTCCAGCGCTGGCGCGTCAATCAACGTCTGGGGGCCGGGAAGTGCGCTGAACGTGGCCGGTGTGGCGCAGCTCGGCACTGGCACGCACAGTGCCACCTTGACGCTCAGCAGTGGCGGAGCTTTCAATGCTGCCACCCTGCTGATGAGCGGCGGCGGGATCGTCCAGATGAACGGCGGCGCGATGAGCATCGGCCAGTTCGCGCCCGGATCGACCGGCACGATCAACTTCGCCACCGGAACGCTGACGCTTCCGCAGAACTACACCCTGTCGATCGCCCCCGGTGGCCTGTTGGGCGGCAGCATCAGCCTGGACGCAACCCGCGCGCTCTACGCGGCGGGCACGACGGAGCTGGGCGGACTGTCGGTGTTGAGAATCGCCGGGGGAACCTTCGGCACCGGCACACTCGCGGGCGTGGGCGTGCTCCAGTTCGAATCCGGCCGGCTTCTGGTCAGCGGCGGCGCGGGGCTGAGCATCGCCTCCGGACATCCTCTGGGAGCCTGGTATGAGCTGGGGGCCGGGCGATCGCTGGGCGTGGGCGCGACCTTGAGCATCGGCGGCGACGGGCAATTGACGCAGTCTGGCGGATCGATCGACGCGGGCTGGCTGCGGATCGACGGGCAGTACGTCTATAACGGTGGTGCCGCCGCTGTGACCAACAACGCGCAGGTGGCTGAGGGCGGCATGCTGCTGATCGCGCCGGCACGCGCGCTCGGCTTCGCCGCGACCATCGAAAGTGCCGGCGAGATTCGCTTGCAGGACGCATCGCGTCTGGGTGGCCAGGCGATGCTGGTGAACCAGGCCGGCGGCCTGATCGTCGGCGACGGCACCGTCGCCCGGCCGCTGCTCAACACCCCCGGCGGCGAAGTGCGCATCGAGGCCGGGCATAGCCTGCGCTTCACCTCCAGCGGCTCTGCCAACCAGGGACGAATCAACCTGCTGGGCGGGACGGTTCAGTTCACGCAGGGATTGATCAACTCCGCCACAGGCGCGATCGATGGGCGAGGGGCGATGCTGTTCGGAGCCGACGGGCTGAGCAACGGCGCAACGGTGTCTCTCAGTGCGGGAGTCTCGGACATCTTCGGAAGCGTGTCGAATCAAGCCGACGGCCGACTGATTGTGACCGGCGGCGCCACCGGCGTGTTCCACGACGCGGTCAGCAACGCCACCGGAAGTGAGCTGCGCGTCTCGGCGGGCAGCACCGCCGTGTTCCTGGGCGCCGTCAGCGGACTGGGCGCCATCACCGGCAGCGGCACGACGATCTTCGAGGGTCTGGCCAGCGCCGGCGCCCTGCTGAACAGCGGAACCAGCATCGTCCAGAAGGACGCGACTCTGTCGGCCAGTTCCATCCGGCAACACGGGTTGATCGTGCGGGGTGCAGCGCGTGTGGAAGTCGGCGGTGGCGACAGCCGCACCAGCCGCGTGGACTCATTAATTATCGAGAGCGCCGACGCAAACGGGTCCGGACGGCTCGACCTCAACGACAACGCCCTGATCGTCCAGAGCGCGACATTGGCGACGATCACGTCGCAACTCCGCAACGGCCTGGAAAACAACGGCCAATTCGACTGGCAGGGTTATGGCATCGCCAGCACGCAGGCCAACGCGAGCAACATCGCGGCTGGAAGCTTTCTGTATGGTCTGGGCGTTGTGCTGAACGATCTGGCTCAGGTGGGAGGCAGTGGGCCGATCTATACCACCTTCGCCGGACAGACGTTGAGCGGAAATGAGATTCTGGTGAAGTTCACGTACTTCGGTGATGCCGATCTGTCTGGCTCGATCGACGCCACCGATTATTCGCTGATCGACAACGGGTACGTCAACACGTTGACCGGCTGGATCAATGGAGACTTCGACTACTCCGGTTCGATCGACGCGACGGACTACGCCCTGATCGACAATGCCTACGTCAATCAGGCCGGTCCGCTCGCTGAAGCACTCATTGCCGAGCACGCCCGGATGTTTGACGGCGAGTACATTGCGGCGTTGCGAGCGGTTCAGTCGGGTGTGATTCCCGAGCCCGGCGGCGTCGGAGCGTGCCTGGCAGCGCTGCTGGCCGCCGCCAGACGCTCGAGAGTGTCATGCCGTTGCGCCCGACACTCGCATCACGCCGGCGTGATCCGCCGATCCCGGTAGCGCGCCGGCGTCTCCCCCACGGCGGTACGGAAGGCGTTGGTCAGGTGCTGCACACTGCTGAAGCCGGTGCGGCTGGCAATCTCCTTGATCGTCATCTCCGGCACCATCAGAAGCTCCCGGGCCGCATTGATCCGCACGCGCACGATCTCCTGATGAATCGTGCGTCCCAGCACTCGCTTCATTCGCTGCTGAAGCAGCGGGCGTGACAGCCCCACGTGCGCCAGCACCTGCTCGACGCGAAGCCCCCCGCTGTTGCAGGCGTGCTCGCGGATGAAGCGCACGGCGCGGTTGACCTCTTCGTCTTCGCTGGCCAGCACGTCCGTCGATCGCCGCGTCACCACCCCGCGGGGGGCGACTTCGATCGGTTTTTTCGGCGGCTTTACGCCGTTCATCAGCCGATCCAGCAGCGCCGCGGCCTCGTAGCCGATCTGTTCGGCGTTGACGTCCACGCTGCTGAGCGGGGGGATCGACAGCTCGCACAGCGGCTGGTCATTGTCCACGCCCACCACCGCCACCTCGTCGGGCACGTGCACGCCGACGCGCCGGCAGGCGTCCAGCACGTACAACCCCCGCACGTCGTTGCAGGTCATCACCCCCACCGGCTTGGGCAGCGAGCGGATCCAGTCCTCCAGTCCAACCATCTCCAGCGAGACGGCGTTTCGGGCCTGCTCGGGCGAAAGCGTGAACATGTGACAGTGATATCCCGCGCGCTGCACGGCTCGGCAAAACGCCTCGCCTCGCTGGTCGAACCACGCGTGCCCGGCAAACCCCTTGCCGCAGTAGCCGAAGTTCTTCAGCCCGCGATCCAGCAGATGCTGGGCGGCGGCTTCGGCGACCATGCTGTGATTGGCACAGACGCTGGGAAATCGCGGATCGCTGCGGGCGCGGAGGTTGACCACCGGCACGCCGAAGCTGGCCAGCAGGTCGGCCGGCACGGTCACGCCAATGCCCCCGATGATCCCGTCGCCGCGCCAGTCGCGCAGCCACGCCGGCAGCGGATCCCCGAACCCGCGCGGGTGGAAATAGGTCAGCCAGCCCCCGTGGCGGCGGTTGTACTTGGAGATCCCCGCCAATACCCCCCGACCGTAGGCGATCGATGTTTCGATGATCAGTGCAACGTGGCGCATGAACGTGTCGAATCCCGCAGCCGCCTGCCCCGCT